>JBGCEZ010000021.1:0-6539 GCA_045106735.1 Phycisphaerales bacterium
GCCGTAGCTGGCCGACTCGATCCGCCCGCCATCGAGGTCGAGCATGACCATCGACTTCAGGATGTCGTTCACCTGATCGGCGGCCACGCGCAGTTGGACGTCCTGGTCGCCGGACACCTGGCCGTTGCGTTCGAACGCGCCAACGCCCGAGCGGTACAGCGTGATGCGGCGGACCGGCAAGCCGTCGGCGGGCGCGGCGTTCGCGTTCGCCGACGCTCCGCGCGACTGAGCCACGGCGGCAGGCGCCGGGGCGAGCAGCGTGACCGCGGCCACGAGTCCGGCGGCGGCGAGTGGCCGGCAGAAGTGGCGGATCGAAGCCGAAGGTCGACGTTGAAGCTGATGCATGGGGGGGTGCCTTCCGAGGGTGCAGGGGGAACTGGGCCCGCAAGATGCGGCGACTCCGGCCCCCACCATCGTCTCAACGCGGTGATCACGGCAAATCTTGGGGTCGAATCCGGCGGAATCCCACCCGGACTGCCCAGGGACGCGCGGCCGGCACCCTCGCCCGTACGATGCGAGTGGAATCGAACCCAAACAGAATGCGTACACGGGGCGCCCGCCCACCGATACGTGCACACCGGCAACAGGAGGAAGGCCGATGGTCAACGGATGGACGCCCCAGCTCTGGTCAGCGGTGGCCACCGCCGCCCCGCTCGCCCTGATCATCCTGGCCGCGACCGCGACCGCCGCGCCGGCCTTCTCCGCCCATCCGGCGGACGGCACGGCACCACCGGCGACGACCGCGGACGCGGAAGCCGAACCCGAAGCCGCGGCGACGCTCGATGCGCTCCACGCCGCTGCTTCCGCCGCCGACGGGACCGCCTACTTCAAGCAGTTCACGCCGGACGCGGTGTTCATCGGCACCGACCCGACCGAGCGCTGGACGCTCGATGCATTCAAGGCGTACGCGATGCCGTACTTCTCGCAAGGCCGAGGCTGGACATACGTCCCGGCCCGGCGCGCGATCCTGATCGAGCCAGGCGGCGCGGCGGCCACGTTCGACGAGGACCTCGACCACGCCCGCTACGGTCGATGCCGTGGCACCGGCGCCTTGCGACGCACGGACGACGGCTGGCGCATCGTGCAGTACGTGCTCACCATCCCGATTCCGAATGACCTCTCGGCCGACGTCGTCGGGCTGATTCAAGCCGGGCCGGCCGCGGCGAACGACGACAGCGACAACGGCGATGGCGATGCCGATGCCGATGCCGAAGGCGACCGCGCCGGCGAAGACCGCGGCGACAGCGGCGGCGACGACCGCGACGACTCCACCAATGCCGACGACGACGACGCACCTGCTCCGCCCCGCGCGGCCAGCCTCCGCGGCATCTCCGCCGCCGGCCCGCGCGTCGCCTGGGCCAGCGGCAGCGGCGGCACCGTGCTGCGCACCGTCGACGGCGGCTTCACCTGGACGCCGCGTCCCGTCTCCATCGCCGGCGGCGCCGACCTCGACTACCGCGACGTCGAAGGATTCAGCGCCGACGTCGCCGTCATCATGAGCGCGGGATTTCCCGGCCGCATCCTGCGAACGGAAGACGGCGGCGCGACGTGGGCCGTCGGCTGGGCCAACGACGAGCCCGAAGTCTTCCTGGACGGCATGGCCTTCTGGGACGCGTCGCACGGCATTGCCTACGGCGATCCGCTCGGCGGCGCCTTCCTCGTGCTCCTCACCGACGACGGCGGGGCCAGCTGGACCCGCGTCCCGGCCGCCGCCCTGCCCACGCCGCGCCCCGGTGAAGCAGGTTTCGCCGCCAGTGGCAGCGGCGTGGCCGTCGTGGTCGCCGCGGACGGATCGCGGCACGCGTGGATCGGCACCGGCGGCGACACCGGCTCCCCGGCCGCCCGCGTGCTCCACTCAACCGACGATGGCCGCTCGTGGGCCGCTCACGACACGCCGCTGGCCACGAGTGCCTCGGCCGGCATCTTCTCGCTCAGCTTTGCCGACGCTTCGCGCGGCATCGCCATCGGCGGCGATTACCTTGCCCCGGACGCCACCGATCGACACGCCGCGATCACCGCCGACGGCGGACGCACGTGGACCCTGGTCGACGGGCCTCCGGGTTTCCGATCGAGCGTCGTCATGCTCGACGCTCCGCTCGCGACCGAGCCAGCCGAGGGCGACGCGGCCCCTGCCCTTGCCGCCGCCGCCGCGCCCTCGCAACTCGTCGTCGCCACCGGCACGAACGGCACGGATGTATCGCGCGACGGCGGACGCACCTGGGCGCCGCTGCTCGACCGCGGATTGCACGCGTTGTCGCGCGTCCCCGGCTCGCGCGGCCTGTGGGCATCCGGCGCCGACGCACGACTCGTGCGCATCGCGCCGCTCAACGCCGGCGCCCAAGCGGTTGACGTGCAACCGGACCACCGCGCGATCGACGGCGTTGTCGAATCCTTGTACGCGTCGATCTCCGGTCCCACCGGCGCGCCGCGCGACTGGCCACGTTTTCGCAACCTGTTCCTGCCCGGCGCGATCCTTCGTGGCGTCACGCCAGAAAGCGGCGGCGCACGATTCGAAGCGCGGTCCATGACCGTCTCCGGCTACATCGAACAGGCCGACGCCCTGATGACGCAGCGCGGGTTTCGCGAACGCGAGGTGCACCGAACGGCCGACCGGTTCGGACGCGTCGCCCACGTCCTGAGTACCTACGAGCTCTCGTTCGAATCGAGCCCGGCCCCGCGGCGCGGCGTGAACAGCATCCAATTGATCCACGATGGAACGCGCTGGTGGATCGCGTCGATCGTCTGGGACTCCGAACGCCCGGACGCCCCGATCCCGCCCGCCTACCTCCCGGCGACGGCCGACGGCTGAGTTCGTAACCCGCGGCCACACCAGCACTCGCACGCCCGCCGGCCCCAATTCTGATCGGCCGCCGGGAACCCGCCCCGAGATCGCGCATCCGACCCACGCCGGCGAACCCACCTGGAGCCCCCGATGTCCCACGCCCCCTCGCGACGCGCCTTCATCGCCCAGGCCGCGGCCTTGTCCGCCGCCGGCATCTCCCTGGCTGCGGCCGGCTCGAACGCCGGACAAGACGGCCCCGCCGCGACCAAGCCCGGCGCCGCGACCCCGCCGGTCACGCCCGCCGAACGTCCGCTGAACATCTTGTTCTTGGGCGGCACACAGTTCCTCGGTCCGCCGACCGTTCGCCGCCTGATCGCCCGCGGCCACACCGTCACGCTCTTCAACCGGGGCCGGCGTCGTTCGATGTTCCCCGACCTGGAACTGCTGGTCGGCAACCGCATTCCGTCGGAGGGCCCCGGCCTGGAACCGCTGCGCGAGGCGGTCAACGCCGGCCGCCGCTGGGACGCGGTCATCGACACGGCCAGCGTCCACACCTGGACGGCCGACGCCGCCGAGGTCTTGCAAGGCGCCGTCGACCACTTCCTGTACATCTCGAGCCTCTCGGCCTACGCGTCGAACGAAGAGCCCGGCCAGGATGAGACGGCCGCCCTCGAAACGATGGACGACGCCACCGCCGATGGCATCACCCGCATGCCGTACAACATGCAGTACTACGGCGCGGTCAAGGCCCGCTCCGAAGCCGCGGCCGAGCGAGCGTTCCCGGGTCGCACCACCGTCATGCGCCCCGGACTGATCGTCGGCCCCGGCGATTCGACCCACCGCTTCACGTACTGGCCGGCCCGCGTCCGCGCCGGCGGCGAAGTGCTCGCCCCGGGCGCCGCCGATCATCCGGTGCAGTTCATCGATGTGCGGGACCTGGCCGACTTCATGGTGCGGAGCCTCGAGCGCCAGCACTTCGGCATCTACAACACCAACGGCCCGTCGGACGGCCCGATGCCCATGGGCACGGTGCTCGACACGTGCAAGCGGGCGACCGGATCGGACGCCACGTTCACCTGGGTGGAGGCCGACTGGCTCCGCGAACGCGGCGTCAATGCCTGGTCGCAGATGCCGCTGTGGATCCCGCCGGCCGGCGGTTACGCCGGATTCCATACCCGCACCAACGCCAAGGCGGTCGCCGCCGGCCTGAAGTCCCGGCCGCTGAAGGACATCGTCACCGACACCCTGAAGTGGCTGGACGAAGACTTCGAGCCCACGGCGATCGAGCAACGCGGCGTCGGCCGCAAGCCCGGCGAGAACGCTCCCGGCATCACCCGCCAGCGCGAGGCCGAGCTCTTGGCCGAGTGGAAGAAGCGGGCCGCCGACGACGATTCGGCGACCGGCGGCTGACCGCCGAAAACCAACGCGGATCACTGGCTGGGGGGCCGTCCCCCTCGCCCGTGGCCCTGCTACGATCCGCCCATGCCGAGCGTGCTCCATGCCCGTGATCTTTCCCGCGCCTTCGGCTCGAGAACGCTCTTTACCGACGTTTCTCTCCGCCTGGACGACCGTGACCGCATGGGCCTGATCGGCCCCAACGGCGCGGGCAAGTCGACCCTGCTTCGCATCCTGGCCGGCCTGGACGAACCTGACCAGGGGGCCGTCGAACACGTTCGCGGGCTTCGGCTGGTCTACGTGGAGCAGGAGGACCGCTTCAACCCGGACCTCACGCCCTACGACGCCGTCGTCGACCAGCTCACGCGAGACGAAGCCAGCGGCCGCGGCGGCGACTCCGGCCGGCTGGATCCCGAAACGCGGGCGGCCATCGCCCTCTCCCGCATCGGCTTCGACGATGACGACGAGACCATCGTCGGCCATCGCTCCGGTGGCTGGCGGAAGCGCCTCAGCCTCGCCGTGGCCCTGGCCCGCGACCCCGAGGTCCTGCTGCTGGACGAGCCGACGAACCACCTCGACTACGAAGGCGTGCAGTGGCTCGAGGAATTCGTCCGCGGCAGCCGGATCCCGACGATCGTCATCACCCACGATCGCCGCTTCCTGGAAGAAGTCGCCACGCGGATCGTCGAACTCAGCCCCGCCTATCCCGGCGGCAGCTTCGAGGTCGACGGCAACTACTCCGAATTCGTCCGACGCAAGGAAGCCTTCCTGGACGCCCAGGCCGCGGCCCAGAAGGCGCTGGCGAATACGGTTCGCCGCGACACCGCCTGGCTCCGCCAGGGAATCCAAGGCCGGCAGACCCGCAACAAGACGCAGGTCGAGGACGCAACGCGGCGGCGTTCGGAACTCAAGCAGGTCTCCGATCGCAACCTTGCGCCGACCAAGGCCACGACGATCGACTTCGCGGCCAGCGGTCGCAAGACGCGCGCCCTGATCGAACTGCGCAACGTCACCAAGTCGATGGGCAACACGCCGCTGTTCGAAGATCTCGAGCTGCTGATCACGCCCGGTCGCCGGATCGGATTGCTCGGCCCCAACGGCTCGGGCAAGACGACGATGCTCCGCATTCTGCGCGGCGAACTCGAGCCGGACGCCGGCGAAGTGCGGCGGGCCGATGACCTCACCGTCATCACCTTCAGCCAGCACCGCGAGGATCTGGATCCCCAGGCCACGCTGCACGAATCGCTGTGCCCGGTGGGCGACATGGTTGAGACGCCAACCGGCGCGCAACACGTCAGCGGGTACGCCCGGCGATTCCTGTTCGACCCCACGCAGCTCAAGTCGCGCATCAATGAACTCAGCGGCGGCGAGCGGGCCCGCGTGTGCATCGCCCGGCTCATGCTGACCCAGGCCGACGTGCTGCTGCTGGACGAACCGACGAATGACCTGGACATCCCGTCGCTGGAAGTCTTGGAAGAAGCGTTGCTCAGTTTCCCCGGCGGACTCGTCCTGGTGACGCACGACCGGTTCATGCTCGAGCGCATCGCCACCGATTTCGTCGCCCTCGATGGCGGCGGCGCCGGCCGCCCCTTCGCCAGCCTCCAGCAATGGGAATCGTGGATCAACGAGCGGACGCGGGCCAACGGTGCCGCGGCCGGCGGCAAGTCCAAGGGCAAGGCAGGGAGCGCCCCCGCGGCCAAGCCGGCCGACGATCGCCCCACGCCGATGGTCAAGCTGAGCTACAAGCTCCAGCGCGAACTGGACGGCATGGAGAACGCGATCCTTGAGGCCGAGACAAGCCTGGAAGCGGCCGAGCGCAAAGCGTCCGATCCAAACCTGACCGGCGACCACGCCAAGCTCCACGCCGCATGGACCGAAGCGGAAACCGCACGGAACACCGTCGACCGCCTGTACCTGCGGTGGAGCGAGCTGGAAGCGATGCAGCGCGGCTGATCCGCGTTCGGCAGGGACGCCGCCGGCCGACGACCCACCACCCGACCCTTGATTCGGAGCCGACCATGCCGACCGCCCTCCCCCTGATCATTCTGCTGCAACACGACCGTTGGGCCAGCGACGCCCTGCTCGACGCGTGCGAGCCGCTGTCCGACGAACAGATGCAGCAATCGTTCGAGATGGGCCTCGGCACGTTGCGGGCCACGCTCGTGCACATGCTCGGCGCGATGCAGGGCTGGGGCGATCTGCTGGCCGGCCGCGAACGTCGGCCGTTCCTGGAAGAAGGCACCTGCTCGCGGACTGAAATGCGGACAATGCTGCACGAGCTGGCCGACGATCTGGAACAGTCGGCCGGAGCCGCTCCGCTGACCGACACCGTCAGCGCCGAACGCGGCGGCATGGCCTACAC
>JBGCEZ010000022.1:0-273585 GCA_045106735.1 Phycisphaerales bacterium
GGGGGGGGGGGGGGGGGGGGGGGGGGGGGGGGGGGGGGGGGGGGGGGGGGGGGGGGGGGGGGGGGGGGGGGGGGGGGGGGGGGGGGGGGGGGGGGGGGGGGGGGGGGGGGGGGGGGGGGGGGGGGGGGGGGGGTGGGGGGCGCGGGGGGGGGGGGGCGGGGGGGGGGGCGCGGGGTGTGGGGCGCGACTGGAGGTGCGGGCGCGCGGGGCCGGGCGGCCGACGATGAACGCCCCCGCTCGGGGCGGGGCGCCAGCAGGCGGAAGGGCAGACAGGCGGACGGGCAGACGGGCGGACGGGCAAACAGGCGCACGGACACACGCCCGGACGCTCTCGGGGGTGTCCGCCGTATCAGGATTCGGTCGAAGCCGACGCTTTGGGCGTTCGAAAGCAGTCCGATCAATGCCGGGTCCGCTTGATACGTCGAGATCGGGCAACGCCGCGAGCGGCAAACGGTCGGCTTCGACCGGTGGGCGGACTCGTCGGACGCGACCTAGAACTGGCGGAGGAAGCGGGCGTCGTTCTCGTAGAGCCAGCGGATGTCCGCGATGCCGTACTTCCGCATCGCGATCCGTTCGATCCCCAAGCCGAACGCGAATCCCGTCCACTCTTCCGGGTCGATGCCGACGGCTTCAAAGACGTTGGGATCAACCATGCCGCAGCCGCCGAGTTCGACCCACTGCATCTCGCCCTTGACCCGCATCTTCATGTCGACTTCCGCCGACGGCTCGGTGAACGGGAAGAAGCTCGGTCGCATCCGCACCTCGGCTTCGGGGCCGAAATACGCGCGGGCGAACTGGATCAGGGTCGTCTTCAGGTCGACCATCGTGACCGTGCGGTCAACGCAGAGTCCCTCGACCTGGTGGAACATCGAGTAGTGCGTCGCGTCGTGTGTATCCGGTCGGTACACGCGGCCGCAGGCGATGATGCGAAGCGGCGGCGGCGTTTGTTCCATCGTGCGAATCTGGACCGTCGAGGTCTGGGTTCGCAGCAGCCGGGCGGCGCCCATGTAGAAATTGTCGATCGGATCGCGGGCCGGATGTTCGTCGGGAATGTTCAGGGCGTTGAAGTTGTGCCACTCGTCCTCGACCTCCGGCCCCGATGCGGTCGTGAAACCCATGCGAGCAAAGACGTCGGTGATCTCGTCGATGGTGCGGGTCAGCACATGCCGGCGCCCGAGTCCCGCGGGCAGCCCAGGTTCGGTGACGTCAAAGCTGGGGCCGACGGGCGTCGACGCCGGCGCAAGATTGCCCGCCCGAACCTCGAAGGCCGCTTCGAGCGCCGTCTTGACTTCATTGAGCCGCTTGCCCACCGCCGGCTTGTCCGCCTTGGCGACGTCCTTCATGGCCGGCATCAGTTCGCGCAGCCGGCCACGGCTCCCGAGATGGCGAATCCGCCAGGCTTCCAGGGCGTCGGCGTCCGCCACGGAGTCGAGCTCCGCGGTGGCGTCCTGCAGCAACGTGTCCAGTGCTTCGATCACCGGCGAAGTGTAGCGAATCCCGATGCCGCGTTGCCGCCGACCGGCGCGATGAGCGACCTCGCCGGCCGGGCTGGGCTGGGCCGAGTGGACCGAGCGGACCGAGCGGACCGAGCGGACCGAGTGGACCGAGTGGACGGTGGACGGTGGATGGTGGACGGGCGAGTGGACCGCCGGCCGCACTGGCCCGCCGAGCTGGCCCGCCGCCACGCGCCAGGCCTCAGGCCCCAGTCGCGATCAGCCGGCGGCGTCGGTGGCCAGCGCTGCTTCGATGGCGGCCACAAGATCGTCGCTGTCGGGCTTCACGTTCGAGGCGAAGAACTTGATCGGCGTCCCGTCGCGACCGACGAGGTACTTGCCAAAGTTCCAACCGGGCAGATCGCCGGTCTCGGTTCCGAGGTACTCGTACACTGCCGACTGGCCGTCGCCGGAGGTGACGACCTTGGCGAACATCGGGAACTCCACCCCGTAGTTCTCCTGGCAGAACGCCCCGATCTCCTCGGCGGTGTCGAGTTCTTGGCCGCCAAAGTCAGCACTCGGGAAGCCGAGCACGCTGAAGCCCTGGTCGGCGAACCGGTCGTGGAGTGCCTGAAGCCCGCCGAATTGCGGCGTAAAGCCACACTTGCTCGCGGTGTTCACCACGAGCGTGACCTGACCGCGGTGGTCGGCCAGGGAACCTTCGGATCCGCCGAGGCGGGTCGCTTCAATGTCGTAGAGCGTCGAGTCCGACCACTTGGCGGTGAGTTCTGGCGTCACGGGAGCCTCCCGGGTGCACCCGGAAACAAAGCCGATGCCACCGAGGGTGACGGTGGCGAGGACGAAACGAACCGCGGTGCGACTCGCGGCGACGGCGTTGGAAGTGCGATTGCTCATGGCCGGATGGTAGTCCGCGTTTCGCGGACGCGGCGGCGGACGCCCTGCCGGAAGATCGCCCGCGAGGGACCCCGTCGCCGCCCCGGAGTCAATTCCCGGCCGTGGCCGCCGGCGTGGGCCATGGGCGACAGGAAGGACGACTCTGGCCACCGCTCGAATGCCGGTGGCGTACCGGTGGCGAACCGGCGGCGAACCGGCGGCAAAGCAGCCCGCTGGGGACTTGCGGAGCGAAACCCGGTCGTCGGCGGCGGTACTCGCCGCCCGTCCCCGCCCCGCTGTCGCCCGGCTGTCGCCCCGCAATCAGCGTGCACTGCAGTGCCAATCGCACCTCGGGTCAGGCGTCGCTGGTCTCGTCGACCGACTCGGGGCCGGCCGGGGGCTGCACTTCGAAGTGGCGGCGGCCCCGCCAGCGCACCAACGTGTCGACCAGGGCCACGGGGTCGATCGGCTTGACGAGGTAGTCATCGCAACCGGCGGCTCGCGCCCGGACCTCGTCCTCGGCCAAACCGTGGGCGGTGAACGCGATGATCGGCCGGTCGAACTCGGCATCCCGAAGCATCCGCACGCCGGTGTAACCGTCGCACTCCGGCATCTGCAGATCCGTGACCACCACATCCGGTTGCTCGCGCATGGCAAGCTCAAAGAGCGACTGACCGTTCTCCGCTTCGTGGACGATCGCGCCGGAACGTTCGAGTACCTGGCGCACCAGAAAGCGAATCTCCGGCTGATCCTCGGCCACGCAAATCGTCGTGCCCTGGAGCGGCGCACCCGCCGCCGCGTCCCGAGCCGACCGCCGCCGTGGCGAGCCGGACGGGCCGAGTCGAATCCACGGCGTGTCTTGGAGAAGTTCAACCGGGATGTCCACCCGAAACGTCGACCCCTGCCCTGGCTCGCTGGTCAGCGTCACGTCGCCACCAAGGAAACGAGCAAATCGCCGAGCGAACGTCAACCCGAGCCCCGGGCCGGCCCATCGCCGATCGAGCCCATCGTTGAGCTGCTCAAAGGGATCGAAAATACGGGCGGCGTCCTCAGCATGAATGCCGATCCCAGTATCGATCACGTCGACGATCAAGCGAAATGCCGTCGGTCCTTCTGGCCGAACGGCGGCGGCGATCACAACCCCACCGTGCTCGGTGAAACGCAAGCCATTGTCGACCAGACAGGTGATGATCTGTCGAATCCATCGCCCGTCGGCCACGACGAATCGCGGGATCGACTCCTTCGTCGCCGCCTCGAGTGAGAGTTGGCGGTCCTCGGCCAGCGGTCGCAATGGAGCCAGCAGATCCTCGAGCAAGTTCGGCAAGTCGGTTTCGGTGCGGCGCGGCTCTGACGCTCCAGCATCGACCTGGGCCATGTCAAAGACGCGTTCGATCAGGTGCAGCAGGTGTTCGGCCGAACGACGCAGCACCTCGACATGCCGTTGCCGCTCCGCCTCGGGCATCTGCTCCTCGCGAAGCAAATCGGCGTACCCCAGCACACTGGTCAGTGGCGTTCGAAGCTCGTGGCTCATCGTGGCGATGAACTGGGTCTGAAGCTTGTGTTCGTGGACCGCTTCGTTCAGCGCCGACTCGAGCTGCTCCATCTGCCGCTGGGCCGGATCACTCAGTCCGTCCCGAGGGCGTCCGGGCGCATTCTGAGCCTGGGCCAGTGCTTCGGCCATCGACCGAAGTTGATTCTCTGCCGCCTGACGCGCGGCAACTTCGCGCTCGAACTGCACCCGCGAAACCATGGGATCGAGTTCAGTCATGCGAGCCGAAGAACTCCGAGGTCCGGGGGGCGAGGCGCTGACGGCCGATGCCGAGGCGCGAGGTGGGCCGACCGGTTGCGATCCCTGAGCCGAACTCGAGCCAAACGCTGGCCGAGCCCGAGGATGCGAACACTCCGACCAAAGCCAGAGTGCGATCCAAAGCCAAGGCCCGATCATGGTAGTGAAACCACTACCCTCGGGTGGAATCGGCCGACCCGACATGACCCTTGATTCGGCGCGGCGGGCTTTCATTGGGATTGTTGGCCGAGCGTCAATGCGGACACGCCAGCCGGTCAGCCTGCACAGTCTTGGTCAGATGCGGTCACGGCACCGGGCGAGGCGGCGTCCGATACCGGGGGCCCGAGTCGTGCGGGAACCGTGGCCGGAGACGCGCATGAAGCTGCATGCCCCACACGCCTCCGCTCGAAACCGGTCGCCCGATGCCGAGCCCTCGCGAGCGACTCGCCAGTGGCTCGCGAGCGACTCTCCCGTGGCTCTCCAGTTGCCGAGCCCATCGTGCCTCGTGGCCGGTGCCCGTCCGTTCCCACTGGACACCCGCCGCCCGCCCCTCATCGTTGGCCGAGAAGACGCGAACGCCCGCCCATTGCACCAAAGCCTGCTGGCTACAACGAAAAACCCGCTCCAACGCGGAGAGCGTCAGAGCGGGTCATTGGTTCGCGGGTGAACGTTCAGCCGACGTCGGCGGAACGGTTCAGGCGTCGTCGTCGCTCGAGGCGGCGGCAGCGGCCGGGGCAGCCTTTCGGAGCTCGGCCAGATAGGCGGTGCGGCGGTCAGCCTTGCGGCGACGACCACTCAATTCACCACCGATGGCCGGACCGTCTTCCTGACCCACGAGCTGCAGCAGCACCAGGTCGGTGCCGTCGCCGAGGCGGTGGCGGCCGGTCCGGATGATGCGGGTGTAGCCACCGTCACGGTCGGTGAACATCGGCGCGATGACGGTCATCACGTGCTGCACCAAGCGAGGGGCCTTCTTGAGGTCGCCGTAGCGATTGAACTTGATGTCGTCCTCGCTCGGGAGATCGAACCACGCGTTGTCCTTGCGACTGTCGGGCACGGACGGGTCGGCGACCCAGGCGTGGATCCGACGATCGGTCAAGGTGGACTCGACCTGACGGCGGGCGTGCAGACCGCCCTTGCGGGCCGTGGTGATGATCTTCTCGACGAAGCCCTGGACCGCCTTGGCCTTGGGCAGGGTCGTCTCGATCTGGCCGTGTTCGAACAGGCCGGCGGCGAGATTGCGCAGCATCGCGCGGCGGTGCTGGGTGTCGCGGCCAAGCGTACGGCCGTAGATCTGGTGACGCATCGGAAAGCTCCTCGGGAAAAACCTGCGAGCGGGATTTCACCTGCCCGCAGGGAATGGTCTCATCGGACCGACGTCAGACGCCGGTGGGTTCGGGCGTGTAGCCCTCGGGCATCGGATAGCCCAGCGAAAGGTTCATGTCTTCGAGGCGACGCTTCACTTCGCGAAGCGACGTCTTGCCGAAGCTGCGGACGGCCAGCAGATCCGTCTCGGTCCGCTGCACGAGCTGACCCACGGTCTGAATGTTGGCCGACTCCAGGCAGTTCATGGCCCGGACCGACATGTCGAGGTCATTGACCCGCATGTTCAGCTTGCGAATCAGCTCGTCGTCGACGCTGGCGTTCGCACTGGCTTCTTCGGAGACCTTCTCGCCGCCCAGATCGAAGTACTGCACGAACGGGTTGAGGTGCTTCCGCAGGATCTTGGCCGCTTCAACGAGCACCATCTCAGGGCTGGTCGTCTTGTCCGTCCAGACGTCGAGGATGAGCTTGTCATAGTTGGTCTTCTGACCGATACGGGTGTTCTCAACGCGGTATCGCACACGCTGCACCGGGCTGAAGACGGCGTCGATCGGAATCTCACCGATGACCTGCTCGTCGCGCTTGGAGTGCTGCTCGCTGGCCGGCTGGTAGCCACGGCCCTTGGCGACGGTCATCTCACACTCAAAGTCGACCTCATCGGTCAACGTGCAGACGACGTGGTCCGGGTTCAAGATCGTGACCGCGGTGTCGGCCTCGATGAGATCGGCGGTGACCTCACCCGGTCCGGTGGCGGCAAGGCGCATCGTGCGGGGCTCATCGCCCTCGAGCTGCACGACCAGGCCCTTCATGTTCAGGATGATGTCCGAGACGTCCTCAAGCACGCCGGGGAGCGTGGAGAACTCGTGCTCGACGCCGTGGATCCGGGTCTTGATGACCGCGGCGCCTTCCACGCTCGAAAGCAGGATGCGGCGCAGGCTGTTGCCGATGGTGGTGCCGAATCCGCGTTCAAACGGTTCAACAATGAAGCGGCCGAACGTGTCCCCAGTCGACTTCTCGTCGACGACGACCTTGGCCGGAAGTTCCAATCCTCGCCAGCGAACGTGCATAGCGAATCTCCGTCTGTGGCGGCAATGCCTTGGTGAGGGCGACGGTGGAAGCACGAACCGATCCGGATCTGCCGCCGGGTCCGGTCGTTCTTCTGTTCCACCGTCCGTAATGTGGACGGGTGCCCAGGAATCAAGGACGCGGACAACCGCATCCCCAGTTCAAGAGCGAACAAGCGCCGGTGACGGAAGGCCGCCGACGGTCGTTCAGGGCGATCCGAACCTCGATCGCGAGCCGGGAGACGCGGGACCATCTGGTCCACCGGCGACGCATTCTGAAGCGTCAGCCATACGTCACGCCCGTTCCCAATTCGAACGGTCCGAACCTCGAGTCAGACGCGCCGCTTCTTCCGCGGACGGCATCCATTGTGCGGGATGGGCGTGTGGTCTTCGAGGGCCGAGACGTTGATGCCGGAGTTCTCAAGAGCGGTGACCGCCGATTCGCGACCGGAGCCCGGACCCTTGACGTGCACTTCGACCTCACGCATGCCGTACCGCTTCACCTTGCCGGCCACGCGCTCGGCGGCCTTGGTGGCGGCGAAGGGCGTCGCCTTGCGGGCGCCCTTGAACCCGACGGTGCCAGCGGAGTCCCACGCAAGGGTCTCGCCGTTGATGTCGGTGATCGTGATGATCGTGTTGTTGAACGTCGCCTTCACATGGGCGATGCCCTTGATGACGTTCTTGCGGACCTTCTTCTTCGCCATGTCGTTCCTTCACGTGGCTCACGCCACGCCTCGCTGCAAACGAATCCTTCTCGCCGCCGGAGGAGTCTCCGTCGGGCAGGATCCTTGCGAAAGGGAAATGCGGCCGGGCACAAAGCCCGGCCGCCACTGTCCATTCAGACCTGATGGGCTCGCCCATCCAGCTCGCCGTTCGATCGTTGCCCATCCCGAATACGGGAGGCCCATCGAACCAACGGTCCGGAAGGGAATTTAGCCCTTCACGCCCTTCTTGCCGGCCACGGTCTTGCGACGTCCCTTCCGGGTACGAGCGTTGCAGCGGGTGCGTTGACCGCGGACCGGAAGGCCCTTGCGGTGACGCTCGCCGCGATACGCGCGAATGTCGCGAAGCCGCTGAATGTTCTGCTGCGTCTGGCGACGCAGAGCACCTTCAACGATGTAGCTCGCATCGATGATCTGGGCGATGAGACCGACCTCCTGGTCGTTCAGCTCACCGGCCTTCTTGTCGGGATCGATCGCGGCCTCAGCCAGGATCTTGTCTGAGAACTTGGGTCCGATCCCGTGGATGTACCGCAGGGAGTACCGGACCTTCTTCTTCTCGGGAATATCAACACCGGCGATACGAGGCATCGCGAGGCTCCTTGGGCTCAGCCCAGGCTTGGGGCTTAGCCCTGACGCTGCTTCAGGCGCGGGTTCTTCTTGTTGATCACGTAACGCTTGCCGCGTCGGATCACGATCTGGCAATCCTTCGTGCGACGCCGGATGCTGCTCTGAACCTTCATCGTCTCAATCCTTGACTACCCGGCGAACCGGGTCACGTGTGGTGCTCGCACTCCGAGGTGGAGCATGCGAGCGAGGGTTTCAACACCTCGGCATCAGTGCCGGTAGGTGATTCGCCCCTTGGTCATGTCGTACGGGCTCAACTCGACGGTCACCTTGTCACCAGGAAGGATGCGGATGAAGAACTTCCGCATCTTGCCGCTCACGTAGGCCAGGATCTCCTGACCGTTCTCGAGCTTGACCTTGAAGCGGGCGTCCGGAAGGGCTTCCGTCACCTCGGCTTCGAGTGAGATCTTTTCTTCCTTGGCCATCAGGAGCCGCTCGCACCCGTCGTCATCGTCTGTACTCACTGACCTGGAGCAATTGCTGCCAGATCGAACTGTTTGTGGCACGGACCCGTGTCCATTGCCTTTGGTCGGCCGGCCCGAACAACATCCGAGCGCCGAATCGACCAAGATATCCGATATCCCGCCGACGTCAAGGTCGGCTGGGCCCTGCCTTTACTTGCCTCTTCCGCTTCGGAGCCGTGGCGCCTTGCCGGTGGTATCCGATCCACCGAGGAATCCAGAGTAGTTCCGCATCAAGAGGTTGGCCTCGATCCGCTGCATCAGGTCCAGTCCGACGGACACCACGATCAGAAGACCGGTACCGCCCAGGAAGCTCGACACAAAGAGCGGGATGCCCATCTGCGTCGTCACGATCGTCGGAATGATCGCGATCACAGCCAGGAACCCGGCTCCGGCGTACGTGATTCGCTCCACCACCGTCTCGAGGTACTCGGCCGTACGCGGGCCTGGCCGGAGTCCCGGGATGAAGCTGCCGTTCTCTCGGAGCTGCCGGGACATGTCCTCGGGACTGAAGACGATCGTCGTCCAGAAGTAGCTGAAGAAGTAGATCAAGATGATCTCGAGCAGCACGTAGAGGTACTGCCCCATCTGGAAGTTGCCCGCGAGGAAACCCGTGACCGCGGTCAAGAGCGTGCCATCGTCGGACGCCGAACTCTGGGTGGCCACCGAACTCAGGTACCCGAAGACGGCCGACGGGAAGATCAGCAGCGAGCTCGCGAAGATGATCGGCATCACGCCGGCGTGGTTCACCCGCAACGGCAGGTAGTGCCGGCCGCCGCCGTAGACCTTGCGACCCTTGGTGTGGCGGGCCTGCTGGATCGGAATCCGTCGCTGGGCCACCGTGATCAGGATCGCCCCCGCCACCACAAAGACGAACGCGGCGATCAGGAAGAGCACTTCACCCGGGCCGAGCTGCCCTTCCTCCTGCGACCGGACGCTCCAGTTGAAGCGATCCCAGACGTAGATCACGGCGTTCGGCATCTGGGCGATGATGCCCGCGGTCAGGATCAATGAGACGCCGTTGCCGATGCCGTACTTGTCGATCTGCTCGCCAAGCCACATCAGGAACATCGAACCGGCGGTCAGGCCAGTGATGCCGGCCATCATGAACATCAGGTTGCCGGCGGGCGACGAGATCATGGCCCCATCGACGATGCCCAGTCCCTTGATGTAGTTCAACCACATCACCGACTGCACCAAGCACATGGCGACGGTCGCGTAACGCGTCCACTCGGTGATCTTCTGTTGGCCGCTGGCCCCCTCCTTCTTCAACTCTTGGAGGCGAGGAACCGCCGTCTGGAGGAGCTGAAAGATGATGGCCGCCGTGATGTACGGCATGATGCCAAGGCCGAAGATCGTCGACTGGGAAAACGAGCCGCCCGAGAAGATCGCCGCGTACTGCAGGATCGACGCCGCCCCTCCCGAGCCTTGGGACTGCTGCGACATCGCCTCGACCATCTGCTCCTGGTCGACGCCGGCGAGCGGCACCCAGAAACCGATGCGATAGATGATCAGCACACCGAGTGAGAACATCACTCGGTTACGCAGATCCGGGACGCGGAAGATGTTGAAGAATGCACTGAGCATGGCTTGGATCCGTCGGGCTCGAGGCGTGGGGCGCCGATCCGGTCATTGGACCGGAGTGGTCGTGGTCCGACCGGCTCAGTCGCCGGAGGACTTGGACTCCGCCTTGATCTTGGCGCCCTTGGCCCGGGTCCACTTCTCGGTCGCAACCACGGTGCAACTGCCACCGGCCGCTTCGATCTTCGACGTTGCGCTGGCCGAGAACTTGGCCGCGGTCACGCTCAGCTTCTTGCTCAGCTCGCCCTCGCCAAGGATCTTGACCGGCATCTTCGTGTCGCGGATCAACCGAGCGGCGACCAGGGCGTCCGGATCAACCGTGGCCCCGTCGTCAAAACGCTGGTTGAGCATCTTCACGTTGACGATGTGATAGTCGGTGCGGAACTGGGCGTTCGTGAACCCGCGCTTGGGGATGCGGCGGGTGAACGACATTTGGCCGCCTTCAAAGTACGGGCGATAGCTGTTGCCCGAACGCGAACCGGCACCCTTGTGGCCGCGGCCCGAGGTCTTGCCGGTGCCGCTCGAGCGACCACGGCCGACGCGCTTGCGAGCCTTGTACTTGCCGACCTTCTCAGTGATCTCGTGGATCATCATGACGCTGTGACTCCTCCGGCGATGGCCGGGTGGACGGGATGCCGTGTCCGGCACCCCTCGCCTTGCATGGCACGAACCCTGGCCGAAAGCATCGGCGAGCGCGTGCACACGTGTGTGAATTGACGTCCATCGGTGGCCATCGTCGCGGCGATCAGCACCAGGCCCAAAGCCCATACTGAACGCTTCTCGCGAACAAAGCCGATCCGACGAACTTAAGCCTCGTCGTCGCCGCCGGGCTCGTCGCCCGCACCGACCGTGGCCATGCCGCGCTTCATCGAATCCTCGACTGCGGTAACGCCGATTTCGACCCCCCGCAGCTGGGCAATCGACTCACGCGAACGCAGGCGGGTCAGCCCATCGACGACTGCCTTGACGAGGTTCTTCGGGTTGTTCGACCCGTAGCTCTTCGTCATGCAGTCCTGGATGCCGACCATCTCGAGCGGAGCGCGAACCGCGGCTCCGGCGATGATGCCCGTACCCGGCGAGGCGGGAATCAGGCGCACCCGGCAAGAGCCGTACGTGCCTTCCACCTCATGGGGGATCGTCGTTCCCACGAGGGGGAACTGACGCATGCGTCGCTTGGCTTCCTTCTGGGCCTTCTCGATGCCCGGGGGCACCTGATTGGCCTTTCCGTAACCGTATCCAACTCGACCGTTGCGATCGCCAACCACCACGAGGGCGGAAAAGCTGAACCGACGACCACCCTTGACAGTGGCTGCGGTGCGGTACACGCCAACGGTGACCGACTCGATCGACTGTGATTCGTCCAGGTACTCGGCCATGAGAGCCTCGCCATCTCCTGTCACGGCCCGCGCTGGATCATGGTGCTGCGACCACGCCTCCGCCGGACCTCTCCCGCAAGGGGAGGGTTCAGAACTGCAGACCGCCCTCGCGGGCTCCGTCGGCCAACGCCTTCACGCGGCCGTGATACCGAAAGCCGTTGCGATCGAAGACCACGCGGCTGATGCCGGCGTCCTTCGCCCGTTCGGCCAAACGCTTGCCAATTGCCTCGGCTGCGTCGCGGTTGCCACCGTTGGCGACCGTTGCCCCCTTCTCGACGGTCGAGGCCGACACCAGCGTGCGACCCGACAGGTCGTCGATGACCTGGGCATAGATGTGCTTCGCGCTGCGGAAGACCGTCAGGCGGGGTCGCGTGGGCAGACCCATGACGCGCTTGCGGATGCCACGCTTGCGGCGGAGGCGGCGCATCGACTTGAGGGTATTGACGTTCATCGAATGTTTCCTCGTTGCCGGTGATCGAACCCAATGGCTCATCCCGGCGACAGCACTTACTTGCCGAAGACCTTGCCTTGCTTGCGGATGACAAACTCGTCCACGTAGCGGATGCCCTTGCCCTTGTAGGGCTCCGGCGGACGCTTGGAACGGATGTTCGCCGCAAACTGGCCGACGGCCTGCTTGTCGTGACCGTTGATCGTGACGATCTGCCCGTCGACGGCGACGTTCACGCCGTCCGGCGGGAACAGATCAACCGGGTGACAGAAGCCAATGTTGAGCTGGACCTTCTTGCCCTGGAGCTTCGCATTCCAGCCGACGCCGATGATCTCGAGCTTCTTCTCGTAGCCCTCGGTCACGCCCACGATCATGTTCTGGATGTTCGCGCGGACCGTGCCCCAGTAGGCACGCATCTGACCCGTACGGGTCGCGGCCTCGGGAATCGAGCACACCACCCGCTTCTCCGACTCGTCCCACGTCACCGAAACTTCCGGTCGGTAGGCGTAGGAGAGCTTGCCCTTGGGGCCCTCGATGGTGATCGAGCTCGCCTTCGGGTCAAGACTGATCTTGACGGCCGAGGGGACCTCGATGGGCTTCTTTCCGATTCGAGACATGACTCGTTCCTGGACTCGTGTCCGGGGTGGATGATCCAACCCGGGCGATCGCGAAAAGGCGATCAAGGACGGAAGGTGTTTCGAGTGTCGCCGGTGAACCCCTGCTTGGGGATCGGTGACAAACGAAAGAACACGCAGAGGGCGATCAGGTGATCTCGGCGACGATCTCGCCACCGACACCGAGCTCGCGACACTTGCGATCGCTCAGGACGCCACGACTGGTCGAGACGATGACGATCCCCAGGCCCGCGAGCGGACGAGGAAGATCACCGGAGCCCCGGTAGACCCGGCAGCCGGGCTTGGACACCCGCTTGATACCGGTGATGACCTTCTCACCGCGGTCGCCGTACTTCAGGTTGACCGTGAGGACACCTTGGCGTCCGTCGTCGATCACATCGAAGTCCGAGATGTAGCCTTCGTCCTTGAGGACTTGGGCGACGCCGCGGTTGAGCTTGTTGTTGAGGCACTTCACCGACGGTGCGTGATTCCGATTCGCGTTGCGAACCCGGGTCAGCATGTCGGAGGTGAGATCCTGCTGTGACATCGATTGCTCCAAGCGGTCGGTAAAGGCCCGACTCAGCCTGATTCTGAAACCGTGAGGGGGACGTCGCGGAGTGGAAGACTCGAAGTCCCCCGCCGCAACGCCGCCGGACTCACCAGCTGGCCTTGCGCATTCCGGGGACCATGCCCTGAAGGGCGAGCTCCCGAAGGACGATGCGGCTGACGCCGAACTTCCGGTACACACCTCGGGACCGGCCGGTGATCCGGCAACGGTTCTGACGGCGGGAGCTGAACTTCGGTTCCTTCCCCATCTGGGCGAAGACTCGCTTGCTGGCCATGATGACGCTCTCGTGGTTTCAATGCGGTCTCGACGCGGCGAGACCGAGGATGATCAGTTGGTGTCGCCGTCGCGGCGAACGAAGGGCATGCCGAGCTCTCGGAGCACGAATCGGCTCTTGTCAGCATCACTGTCGGCGAACACGATGTTGACGTGCATGCCGTGGGTGAAGTTGAAGTTCGCCATGTTGATTTCGGGCCAAACCGCCTGCTCGGTGAGACCGAGCGAGTAGGTGCCGCCCTTGTCGAAGGACGTGTCCTTCACCCCGCGGAAGTCCTTGATGCGGGGAATGGCGAGGTTCATCAGGCGATCGAGGAAGTGCCACATCCGGGCACGACGCATCGTCACCATGAAGGCCGAGGGAGCGCCTTCACGAACCTTGAAGTTCGAGACGGAACGCCGGGCCTTGATGAGGACCGGACGCTGGCCGCTGATGGTCGTCAGCGTGTGCAGCACCGTATCGGTCACGTCCTGCTTCAGCTTCTGGTTCTCCAAGAAGCGGCCGACGCCCGTGTTCACCACGATCTTGGTGAGCTTCGGGGCCTCGTGCACGTTGGAGAGACCAAACTCCTTGAGGACCTTGGGACGAATCTCGTCCTCGTATCGGGTCAGGAGCCGCTGACGCGTGTTGTCTGCCGTCTGAGTGGCCATGATCAGTTGTCTCTCGGGCCGCGCACGACGCCGAGCTCCTTACCGCCGCGAGCCGCGACGCGAACCTTCGAGCCGTCATCGCGGGATTCGAACCGCACGCGGCTCGCCTTCCCGTCAACGACCGGACTGACGTTGCTGATGTGCACCGGCATTTCGGTACGCACGAGGGCTCCACGCGGATTGGCCTGCGTCGGCTTCACGTGCTTGGTACGGACGTTGACGCCCTTCACCAGCACACGATCCTCCGTCGGCCGAACCTCGAGAACCTCACCCGAGACGCCCCGGTCATTGCCGGTGGTCACGATCACCATGTCACCCTTGCGGATATGCCGAGCCATGTCACACCACCTCCGACGCGAGGGAGACGATCTTCATGTATTCCTTCTCGCGAAGTTCGCGAGCCACGGCACCGAAGATGCGCGTCCCGCGCGGGTTGCCATCGTCATTGACCAGCACGCACGCGTTCGAGTCGAAACGAACGTACGAGCCGTCCTTGCGGCGGGTCGGGTACTTGGTCCGGACGATCACCGCCCGGACCTTGTCGCCTGCCTTCACGTCGGCGTTGGGAAGCGCCTTCTTGATGGAGCAGACGATGCGGTCACCCACACCGACAGCGCGGCGAGTGTACTTGCCGCGGGCGGTTGAGCCACCCAGGACACCGATCACCTGGACGACCTTCGCGCCGCTGTTGTCAGCGACCTCAAGTCTGGATTCCTTCTGAATCATCGATCCGACCTCTCGTGGGGTCGCACCGTTCGGCCCGGGAGCATCCCGGCCGCACGATGCGTCATCCCTTGTTCAATACTCGGAGGAGCACCCAGCTCTTCGTCTTGGAGATCGGGCGGCATTCCGCGATCTCGACCTGGTCCCCCACCCGGGCAACGTTCTCCTCGTCATGGACGTGGAGCACCGTCTTGCGCCGGATGAACTTTCCGTACTTGCTGTGACGCGTGGAGTAGCGAATCGCCACCTTGAGCGTCTTGTCTCGGCCGTCGGACTCGACAACGCCCATGCGTCGCGGCGAGTCTTCGGGAACGATGATCTGGGTGGCCGAACTGGCCGTGGTGGTCTGAGACACGTCTCGAGTCCTCTCTGGGTGCCGGAACGCACTGTCCTGGCGTTCCGTTCACAGTCACGGCCAACGGGCCGAGACCTTTCCGGCGTTACGCGTCCGCCGACTGCAACCGACGCTCGCTTGCCACGGTGAGCAGGCGGGCGATGTCCTTCTTGATGGATCCGAACCGGCTGTGATCCTGAATCTTCTCAGTCACCGCCTGGGTTCGGAGGTCGAAGAGCGAGCGCCGGAGACGGCGAACCTCGATCTCGATCTCCTCGTCGGAGAGCTTTCTTGCTTCGGCTGGGGTCATGGTTGGGTCCTGCGAATCATGCGGGCCAGGGTTGCGTGAACGCGATCCGGGCGTGGGGTCAGACGGAAAGCCGGCGGCCGACGAAGCGGCAACGCACGGGCATCTTCTGGGCGATACGGGCGAAGGCTTCCTTGGCCATCTCCTCGTTCACGCCGGAGATCTCGTACAGCATCGTGCCGGCCTTCACGCGGGCAGCCCAGAAATCCGTATCCGCCTTACCCTTACCCATGCGGGTCTCGAGGGGCTTCTTGGAGATGGGCTTGTCGGGGAAGATCCGAATGAAGATCTTGCCCTGACGACGCAGGAAGTGCTGGGCGGTGATTCGGCCGGCTTCGATCTGCCGAGCGGAAATCCAGTGCGGCTCCAACGCTTGCAGGCCGTAGTCGCCGTACGAGACGTAATTGCCCCGCGTGGCGTTGCCCTTAAGGGTTCCGCGCATCTGCTTGCGGAACTTGATTCGCTTGGGCATCCGTGGCATCGGATGAACTCCTGAACTGGTAGCCGGAACTTCCGGCTCCGCCCGACGAGTCGGGCACTCCTAGACGAGAACGAGTCTCGTCAGCTTGAACTCCGAACCGAGGTTCGGATCCGTGTACGGCGTTCGCCGGGCGAACGAATCAGCGGCGACCGCCGCGGGCTCGGCCTCGGGCACCGGCAGCACGCGAATCAACCTGCTCTTCTTCGGCCGAGCCATACATGCCCTTGTACACCCAGACCTTGACACCGATCGTGCCGTAGGTGGTGTGACTCGGGATCGATGCGTAGTCGACGTTGGCTTGCAGCGTCGAAAGCGGGATCGAACCCAGACGAGTCTGGAACATGCGGCTCATCTCGGCTCCGCCCAGTCGACCAGCGACTTGGATGCGGACGCCCTTGGCCCCATTCTGCATCGCCGCTTCGCAGCGCTGCTTCAGGAGACGGCGGAAGTTGGCCCGCTTCTTCATCTGCTCCGCGATCGCTTCGCCAATCAGGGCGGCGTTCGTGTCCGGGTTTCGGATCTCGATGATCTTGATCGAGACCTTCCGGCCGGTGAGATGCTGAAGCGCCTCGGTGAGCTTGTCGATCTCCGACCCCTTGGGGCCGATGACCAGACCAGGCCGCGCGGTCTTGACCAGAACGGTCAGTTCCTCGCGGGTCCGCTCGATGAGGATGTCCGAGACCGCAGCAAACGGGGGCGTACGGTTGAGCCGCTTGTCCACGTACTGGCGAATCCGGTAGTCCTCGACGAGGAGCTCGGCGTAGAGAGCCTTCGGGGCGTACCAGCGGGACTTATGCCCCTCGGTGACGCCGACACGAAAGCCGAATGGATGAACCTTTTGTCCCATCGAATCAGCCCATCTCGTCCAGGACGATGTGGAGGTGACTGGTGCGCTTGCGGATCGGGTGAGCCCGGCCACGGTCCTTCGGACGGAACCGCTTGATGGTCGGACCTTCGTCGGCGGTCGAGGCGGCGACGAAGAGGCGCGACAGATCGGCGTCCTTCTCCTCCGCGTTGGCGACCGCACTCTTCAGCACGCTCTTGTAGTACCAGGCGGCCCGCTTCTTCGAGAACTCGAGAGCGGTGATGGCCTCGTCGACCGGCATGCCACGGATCATGTCCGCGACAAGGCGGGCCTTCCGGGTGGCAATACGGGCGAAACGGTGCGTGGCGACATACGACATGGCAGATCGGCAGAGGTGGATCGCATCAGCGACCGACCTTGATGCCCTCCTTCTTGTTGGTATGGCCACGGAACATGCGGGTCGGGCTGAACTCGCCCAACTTGTGACCCACCATGTCCTCGGTCACGAAGACATCGACGAACGCACGTCCGTTGTGCACCTGGAAGGTGTGTCCCACGAATTCGGGGACAATGGTGCACGCACGGGCCCACGTCTTGATCGGTTGTCGCTGGCTCGCTTCGTTCTGCTTCTCTACCTTGAGGTAGAGCTTCTCGTTCACGAAGGGGCCCTTCTTCAGGGAGCGTCCCATGGGCGGTTCCTCGGCTGACTCGGTCAGTGTCGTTCGATCGCGTCGAATCTTCTCGGGTCTGGCTCGGGTCGGGAACGATGGGAACATCGCTCCAAACCCATTCATCCGTCAGGGTCAGATCTTCAGCTGACCGTAACGCTTGCTCTTGCGGCGCCGCAGGATGCGGGCGTCCGTCCACTTGCCGCGCGTCCGGGTGCGACCACCCTTGGACTTGGTGCCACTGGCACTCGCGGGCTCGCGGCCACTCTTCGATCGGCCTTCACCACCACCCAGGGGGTGGCAGGCGTGGTCCTTGGCGACGCCGCGAACCTTGGGCTTGCGGCCAAGCCAACGGTTGCGACCAGCCTTGCCGAGCTTCACGTTCTGGTGGTCGGTGTTGCCGACCTGACCAATCGTGGCCCGGCATTCGATCGAGACCTGGCGGATCTCACCACTCGGCAGCACCAGGGTGGCCCAACGGCCCTCCTTATTGGTGAGGCGAGCACCCGAACCAGCGGAACGGCAGAGCTTGCCACCCTTCTGCGGCTCGAATTCGATGTTGTGCACCGTGAGGCCGGTCGGGATGAACTTCAGCGGCATGCAATTGCCGACCTTGGGTTCAATCTGCGTGGCCGACGACTCAACGGTGTCACCGTCAAACAAGTTTCGCGGGGCGAGCACGTACCGACGGGTCTTGTCGGCGTACTCAAGCAACGCGATGTGGCAGCTGCGGTTCGGGTCGTACTCGATGCCGACAACCGTGGCGACCATGTCGTCCTTGGTCCGGCGGAAGTCGATCATGCGATACCGTCGCTTGTGGCCACCGCCACGACCACGAACCGTGATCTTGCCCTGGTTGTTGCGGCCGCCGCTCTTCTTGAGCGGACGGAGCAAACTCTTCTCGGGCGCCTTGCGGGTGACCTCGATGTGGAGGTTCACCGACATGTTGCGCCGGGCGTTGGTGGTGGGCTTGCAGACTCGAATGGCCATGCGTCAATTCCTCGTCGAAGGTGGTCGGCCGTCAGAGACGGTTCGATGTGACTTCGTCAGGGGGACGAACTCAGAAGAGTTCAATCCGATCCTCGGGGTGCACGCGGACCACGGCCCGCTTGAAGCTCTTGGAACGCCAGCTGCCGAAGCGATTGCGACGGAGCTGACCCTTGCGGTTCTGGGTCGCGATGGCCACGACGCGAACGCCGTAGAGCGACTCAATGGCCGACTTGATGTCTGGCTTGGTCGCCCGGCGATCCACCTCGAAGGTGTACCGGTTGAACTCGCCCGACTCGACGGTCGCCTTCTCAGTGATGAGCGGCTTTCGGATGACCTGGGTGGCTTCCATCAGGCGGCCTCCTCGGCAGACGTCCAGATCGAGCCATCAATGAACGCCATGAGCGACGCCTTATCGATGACCAGATAGCGGTGATTGAGGAGCTCGAACACGTTGAGCTGCTCGACGCGGGTGGTGGTCACCGTGCCGAGGTTTCGGGCCGCGAGGGCCGCGTCACGGTTCGTGCGATCCAGAGCAAGCAGGCAGGTGCGATCGATGCCCAGGGCTTCGATGATGTCCCGCATGACCTTGGTCTTGGGGGAATCGAAGCTCAGGGAGTCGACAACCTTGACTTCAGCGTCCACGAGCTTGGCCAGCAGCGCGTTGCGGTTGGCCAGGCGACGCTGCTTCTTGGGCATGTCCAGCCGATACTCCGCCTTGACCTTGGTCTTGGCAAAGGTCACACCACCACCCTTGCGGATCGGGGTGCGTCGGGGGCCGGACCGGGCGTTGCCGGTGCCCTTCTGCTTGTAGAGCTTGCGGGTGGAGCCCGAGACGTTGCCACGGTTCCGGGTGCGGGACGAGCCCTGCCGCCGGTTGGCGTGGAACATCACGTAGGCCTGCTTGAGCAGGGCCGGGCGGACTTCGCCACCGAGGGAAGCTTCATCGATGGACACGGAGTCCACCTGCTTCCCGGAGTTGTCATAGACGGGTACGTCAATCATGACTCATTCACCTGGCGGCTTGATGCCGCGATTCGCCTCACCCTTTCGACCACCGGACCACATGGTCCGGCTTCTGATCGAGGAGGGATTCGACTCGGTCACTCGTGCTGTCGGCATCTCGTGGTTCCCTTCCCGATTGGAAAGAGGGCCTTCGAGATCACCTTGGCCCGCAGGGGTTAGCCCGCCGCGGCAGCCTTCGTTGCCTTGGCCCGTCCCAGTCGAACTGAGTCGCGGACCATAAGATATCCATGCTTGTTGCCGGGAACCGGACCCTTCACGAGCAGAAGATTCTGCTCCGAGTCCACCTTGATAACGTCGAGGTTGCGAACGGTGACGCGTTCGGCACCGGTGTGCCCCGCCATCCGCTTGCCCTTCTTCAGCTTCGGACCCGTACCCAGGTTCGTGGCGTGACCGCCGATCGAACCGGGCGAACGGTGCACCCGCTTGATGCCGTGACTGGCCGGCTGGCCCTTGAAGCCGTACCGAACCATCGGACCCTGGAATCCCTTACCGCGGCTGATGCCGGCGACGTCCACGAAGACCGTCGAGTCGAACGTTGAAACGCCGACTTCCTGACCGAGCTCGTACCCCTCAAGATCCGACTCGCTCACGCGGAACTCGCGGTGGAGATGCCGCGGATCGGAGCCCGCCTTGAAGTCGTGGGCGATCTGCGACTTGGCCGTACGACGCGGCTTCGCGTCGCCGTACCCGAGCTGGATCGCGGCGTAGCCGTCGACGTCCGGAGTCTTGATCTGGGTGACCACGCACGGGCCGGCCTGGATAACGGTGACCGGGATGTTCAGGCCTTCGTCGGTGTAAAACCGAGTCATGCCAACCTTGGTGCCGAGCAGGAATGCAGTCATGTCCTGTGCTCCGTTCGTCAGGCCGCGATCTGCGGCGGGTCTTCGTCAGGGGTGACTTGGCCAGAGGCCGCCACATGACGGGGGTGGTCTTCAACGACAAGACGGGACGCACTCTGTGCATCCCGTCCAACAGTGGCTCTCAGGCCTTGATCTTCACGAACACGCCGGCCGGAACCACAAGACGGTTCAGGGCCTCGACGGTCCGGGCATTGGGGTCGTGAATGTCGACGATCCGCTTGTGGGTGCGAATCTCGAACTGTTCACGAGACTTCTTGTTCTTGAAGGTCGCACGGTTGACCGTGTAAACCTCACGCCGGGTCGGGAGCGGAACCGGTCCGGCCACGCGAGCACCCGTACGCTTCGCGTGGTCAACGATCTCACGCGACGACGCATCCAGAGCCTGGTGGTCATACGCCTCGAGACGGATGCGGATCGTGTTCATCGACATCTGGCCCTTGACTGGGTCCCGGACAAGGCCGCGGAGTGCGACGTTGGCCGGCTGAACGCCCCCGCTCGCCGAATGTGGCGAAGGGATTGTTCCCGCTCGAATCGGCTCGGACACGCGTCCGAACCGGGTTGCCCGACGCTCCCCTGGGGGAAAGCCGTGCGACACGATGACCAACCGGTGTTCCTCGGAGGGCGGTGAAGCCCACCCGACGAACCCTTCCGGCAACCGCCGGACCCGTATGGTCGTCGTGGGTCTCCCTTCAGTGGTGCCAGAGGCGACCGGTTGAGGAGAGACGGACACCTGCCCGGGCATCGGCCCGAACGGGTGCGAACCGCGGATGATACGGATGCCCTGTTTCCTGTCAACCGACACGCCGGGGCCGAGACCGTGTTTTCCTTGCTTTCCACCCCGAAATCGCGTGTTCGACCGGCCTCGGCGGCCCGCCATGCCCGGCCGGAACGCGGATCGGGCCCGATCAGACCCGCGCAGGGGCTGCGCCGCGGGGTCTCCCAACGCCCCCGCCCGGGAATCTGGTCCGCCGAACGAACGCTTCGGGCTACCCTTCCCGAATGCAGAATTCCTTCCACGTTCGTTCGCTGCTCGGATCGATCGTCGCCTTGGCCGCGGTCCTGTCCGCTGGCCTCGCCTCCGCCGAAGAGATCACGATCGCGAGCCTGTCGCTCAGGATGACGGTCCCCACTGGCGCGGTGGTCAAGAACATGGTCCAAGACGGGAGTGTCGTGGTGGATGTGTTCGACGGCCGGACACCCCCCCGCTGGTCCGCTCGGATCCAAGAGATCCGCCGCGAAGGCGGCGTCCTGACCCCAGTCGCCGAACTCCGGACGCTGCTGGACTCCCTTTCGTCGACGACCCCGGGTATCCGGACGCTGGCTGAGGGCGGCCAAGCCATCGCCGACCGCCCGGGCCGCATCCTGATGGTCGAAGACCCCGGGAACGAACGTCGTTCGCCGTCCGTGCAGGCATGGGCCTGCGTTGGCCTCGACGGCGGCGCGAACCTGCTGGTGAGCCTCCGGGGCCGATCCCGCGGCGACGCCCAGCCGGTCCTTGACACCATCGTCCGCTCGATCACCATCGGGCGGGCCGACCTGATCGAGACCGACCGGGCGATTCGCCTGGAAGCCGGGCGCAACGTCCTCGACCAAGTCAGCGAGGGTGTGCTCCGCGGGATCACCGGCCAGTCGCAGTGGTACCGCACGTTCCGGCGAGAGAACGGTCGCGAGATCGAGGTCGGCTGCATGCTGGTGGAGACCCTCGAAGCCCCCCGTGGTGCGGTCAACCCCCAACGCGATCCCGCGCGGTTCACGTCCATGGAACGCGAGATGGGCTTCATGGTCCGTGTGCTCGCGCAGTTCCCGATCAGCGACGGCCTGCTGCGAAACTCGGTGGCCATGCACTGGTTGGCGTGGGACGACTCATCCGAGACGTGGTCCGTCGTCGCGACGACCACCGATGGTCGCCGCGATTCGTCCGCCGCCCTCACCGGCGTTCGGGCGAGCACCGCCGGCGATCCACGCGGCAAGATCACCGCGGTCGAATCACGAACCGACGCTGCGTCGCCGCCCCCGGTGATGTGGACCACGCCGAAGGTGTACCTGTCGCAGCCGCTGCGTTGGATCCTGCCCGACCTGTTCGTGAACTTGAAGACGACGCCCGGCACGTACGCCTGGTACTCGGTCGATGCGGCCGGCGGCGTCGAGCTGAAGTTCCGAACGGACCAGTGGAGCCCGAGCGGATCCGGATTCGAGCTCATCAGTCAGCCAGATCCGGCCGGGTCATCGATCCGTTCGACCCACGACCGGCAGGGCCGACTGGTGCGCCGCGAAACCGCCGACGGCACGACCACGGTGCCGATCGAGCTGGCTGAACTCCACCGGCTGTGGAAGAGCAAGGGGCTTCCGGTAGGCGGGCTGGATCGTCCGCGGCCGGGCCGTGAACGCCGGCGCTGAAATCTCGCAGCCGCGCGAGATCAAGCCGGGCTGACCGAACGACCGTTCAGCTGAATGATCAATCAATCGACCTTCACCCGGTCCTTGATCACCGTGGCCAATCGTTCCAGCGATGCCGGCGGATGAACGATCGCGGGCCAATCCCGTCGGGCCAGGATGCGCGCGTCCTCCCACCCGCGAACCGCAGCTCGCGCCCGGCGCACCGCGGATTCGACGCGGCCGACGTGCACGCCGCGCAACGATGCAAGTTGATCGTGCATGAGCCGGTATGCCGACCGACGGGCCCGTGATCCGCGAGGCAGGCGGTCAATCTCGGCCAGCAGCTCTCGCTTCGTCGGTCCCGGTCGCCGCTCCGGTGGGTGCGATGAAGCGCCGCGGCGCCGGTCGGTTCGCTCCGGCACGATTCGTCGGCCGTCCAGGTCATCTGCTTCCGGATCGTGCCAGACGCGATGGGCTTCGGCGACCCGGGCATCACGCTCGGCGAGCGATGGCCCCCTCCCCGCCCCCGGGAGCCGGAGATCCGCGGTGCACACCACGCACGGCGGCACGAGAACGCCGAGCCAGAGTGCAACCCACCGCTCCATGACTTCGTCGTACGCCCCGCCGCCCGTGCCATGAACAAAGACGTCGGCGATGCCGAGGCGCACGATGGCGGTCAACAGCAACGCGCGAGGCCGCAGCACATCGCCGGATGCCCCGATCGCCGTGCTGGCCGCCCCGCCGCCCTCGAGCCACGCGGCGGCATCCACGTCGTCGGCCCGACGCCGCTGCCCGTCCGGAGAGACGCGCCACAACGGGAGTTCGACGAAGTCATCACGGACGTGGAGCTCGGTAAGTCGCGGGCCACCGGCCGCTGCAACAGCTCGGACGGCAGTGTTGTACGCCCGAGCCGCACCCCACGGATCGTCGACCATGGCCGCGACGAGGGCCCGGCCGAACTCGGTGGCCAGGATGGCGCCGGTTGTCCGAGCGGCGGGAGGTCTCAGTTGCTCCGGGAGCACGGAGATGTTGGCCGCACGGACCTGCTCGGCCAAGGTGGGCCCGTCCGCGGCGGCCAAGGCTCGGCCGAGCGCCGCCACCCGATCGGCCGCTCCGGCGGGCACCGTTTCGAAGGGCCCGAGGCCCGCCGCCTCGGCCGTTCGCACCGCGGATGGCGGCCGGAACCCAAGAGCTCGGTCGCCGGGAACGGAGGCCCAGCTGATGCGGGCGACGCCCAGGCCCGCGGTCCGCTCGTCGCGAATCGGGATCTCCATTTCGAGCGGCGCACCGTCGTCTTGCTCGACGAGTACATCGGCCACGGCCACATCGCCCGTCTCGGCCAGCGCCGCGAGCAATGCGTACTTGGCGAGCACGCCGGGGTGCCATGCCCCCGGCTGGTGCCCGCTCATGACCAACGGGTTTTCGAGCGGCCATCCCAGCTCGGCCCGGCTGGCCCGCTGCCACGCGGCGACGGACTGCCCAAGGAGCGAGCCATCGGGCGTGGGCTGGATCGATGCTCGACCGACGACCGGGGCCGTGAGCCTGGACAACACGCGTGCACCTGCGTGTCCGGGCCGTCCGCCGCCGCGAATCTCCAGCCGCACGTCGGGCACCGAAGCCGTCTCGTCCGCCACCGCTTCCGGCGATGGGCCGGCGGGCGGGATCACGCGGGACAGACCGAACTGATATCGCTGCACGGGCTGTGGATGTCGATGCCCTCAATCGCCTCGGGCGGGAGCAGGTCGGCCCGGCGACGCAGCGCGTCGACGAGCGTCGTGCGGTAGTGGGCCAATCGCGACTCGGGATCGTCGAGCGGGCCGCCAAAGCTTCGAGACGGGTCGTTGTAGATCAGGCTCACCGGAATCTCGCGGACCCGGGCCCCGGCCGCGGCCGCTTCCACCCAGAACCGCATTGGGAAGTCGTAGCCGTCCACGGCCAACTCCATGGCCGAGCACGTCGACACGCGGTACGCCTTGAATCCGCAGAACGCGTCGGTGATGTCGATGCCCAGGCGACGGTTCAATTCACCGGTCAGCATTCGGTTGATTCGCCGACGATCCTCTGGCGGCGCGTCGTCCATCGGCGTCTCGCGCATGTAGCGGCTGCCCGAAATGACGTCCGCATCGTCGGCCAGGATCGCTTCGACGAACCGCGGAATCGCCGCCGGCTCGTGTTGCTCGTCGCAATCCATCGTGATCAGCCAGTCGAAGCCGTCGAAGGCCGCCCACCGGATCATGTCCTGCATGGACCGGCCATAGCCACGGTTCTCGGCGTGCCGAATCACTTCAACCGGCTGGCGCGCGAGCAGTGCGGGCGTGGCGTCGGTGGAGCCATCGTCGATGACCAGCACGTCGCGGGCGTAGCCGCGGACCTCTTCCAAGACCCGGGTGACGTACTGCTGTTCGTTGTAGACGGGGATGCCGAGAAGCACCCGGGGCGACGATCGCATCGAGACGAACTCCGACTGGAGGCGGGCCAGCGACCCCCGATGAGGGGCGGCGTCGGCCAGGGAACGGAATGGGCGCGACGGCCGAGGCCGACGGGGCTCGAGTCTACGCCGCCGAGGTCGCCGAGTACGCCCGAACCCGGAGCGGAGCCCCGGGCGATCGATCAACCCAGCGACCGGGCCGATCATTCCCAGCCGACCACATCCGCAGTGGAATGGTCCGAACTGGCCTCTGACGGACCCACGGCCCCTTTCTGGCCCGCCCGCACGGCGTTCCCGCCGGCGTCCGATACCCCCGCCGGCCCGCGACGCGAGGGCCGCTCGCAGGCCGACGCGCGGGCTCGGTACGCGGCAGAACGGCGACGAACGACGATTTTGGCCCGCCGCCGGCAAGGCCGCCGATGTTCCCTTTCGCCAGCCGAGGGTGATCTCGATGCCCCTGGTGGGCCGCCCCCGGTTTGACCCCACCCTCCCCCCGCCCGAAACTCGACGCCACCGTGAGCATCCATGTCATCCAGAGCGACCGGGCGACCGAGCAATTCGTTCGCCGCCTCCGCCGACGACTGTTGGGCTCCGCCGCGACACTGGTGGGCATTGTCGCGGCGTCGACGACCGCTTTCGTGGTGCTCGGCGAATCGTCGGATGGCCCGCTGCGGCGCCGGATCCTGCTTGGATTTTGGGACACCCTGAGTCTGATCTCGACGGTCGGCGCGCTCGAAGAAGACTTCACCGTCGGCCAGCGGATGTGGGCGATCGCGGTCATTGTCTTTGGACTGGGCGCGGTTCTGTACGCGTTCGGCACGCTGCAGACCCTGCTCGGGGGCGGCGAGGTCCGCGAGCACTTTCAGAGAAGACGCATGAAGATGACGCTCGAATCGCTCTCTGGCCACGTCATCATCGCCGGCTACGGCTCGGTCGGCCGCGCGGTCGCCCAGCGATTCGCGGGCACCGCCGTCCAGTCGGTGGTCATCGATCGCGATGAAAACTCGGTCCGAGCGGCCGACGGGGATGGCCACATGGCGATCCAGGGCGACGCCACGGACGAAACCACGCTCCGTTTGGCGGGCGCGGCCCGGGCCACGGGACTGCTCGCCTGCCTGGACGACGACGCTTCGAACGTGTTTCTTACGCTCATCGCCCGGGAGCACGCCCCGGACTTGACGATCGTTGCTCGGGCCGGACGCCCCACCACGCGAGCCAGCTTGCAGCGCGCCGGGGCCGACCGGGTGATCGTCCCGGGCGAACTCGCGGGCCTGCAGATGTCCCATCTGATCTTGAAGCCGCGCATCAGCGACTTCATCGCGGCCGCCGTCGGCGACGGCGAGTACGACTTCGTCGAAATCGAGGCCGCGACCCACGCCTGGATGCCGGGCCATTCGTTGGAAACGCTCGATTTGCCGGGTCGCCGCGGGATCATCGTGATCAGCATCGTCGACGGCGAAGGACAGACAACTTTCAACCCGCCGGGGGACACCGTGGTCCAAGCGGGCGACACGCTCCTGGTCGTCACCCGCGACGGCGCCCTGGCCGGCAGCCTGGCCGGCAGCCTGGCCGAAACGACATCGGGCGGCGAACAGAACTGACGTCGCCGCCAGTGGATTCGGCCGCCAGTGGCTTCAGCCGCCGACGTGGGCAGCCGCGACCCCCGGGCCACCGCGCCGCCGTGATCACTCCGGAACGTCGGCGGCCAGCGGATCGGGCCGGTAAACCCGCGTCCCCAACGCCCAGTTGTTGTCGGTGAACGCGGCCGGGCCTTCGGCAGCGGGATCGACCCGCTCGCGGTCGGCCGCGGTCAGCGCGGTCGTCACCTTGGCGTCCATGTTGTCCATCTCGCTGACGAAGATTGCCTCCGGCGTCGAGGGCACCTTGGCCGCCCCGTACTCCAGTCGTCCGTGGTGGCTGACGACGATGTGCTGCAACACCTTGAGGGCAGCGGTCGGCAAGCGCGGACCGGTGCGGCCGGCGATCGCCGCTTTGACCTGCAGCCAGATCGCCCCGCTCACGAGGTGGCCGACGAGGTTGCCTTCCACGGTGTACGCGAACCCGCGTTCCCAGGTCAGCTCGGTCGTCTTGCCGAGATCGTGCAGGAACAGGCCGAGCAGCACGATGTCGCGGTTGAGGTCCGGGTAGAAGGGCAGGATCGCGTCGGCCGTCCGCATCAACTGGCGGGTGTGCTCGAGCAGGCCGCCAATCCACGCGTGATGGTTGCTGACCGCGGCCGGGGCAACGCGGAAACGCCGCATGAGTTCTTCGTCGCCCAGATACGCGTCGGCGAGCGCTCGCATCGCCGGATGTTCCAGCGATTGGAGCATGGTCGTCACGTCGGCGAACATCTCGTCGACGTCGAATTTCGTGGCCGGCATGAGCCGGATCATCTCGGACTCGGTGACCTGGGCCGGCTCGACGCCGTCGAGGATGAGCTGGATCTGTCCGTTGAATGTCTGCGTGTGGCCGCTGATTCGCACGAACCCGGCCGCAGTGATCGGCGCGAGGTCAGCCGATTCGAACGTCCACTTCCGCGCCGGGACATCGCCGGTCGCGTCCCGCAACACGCACTTGAGATACGGCTTGCCCTGCCGGGTCGATCCGACCTGCGGATTCTGCACCGCGTAGACACCAGAGATATAGGCACCGGGGCCCACATCACGCAGCGACGGCTGATCGCCCGTGGCGGTGGATGAGTCGTTGGACATGGGAACCGGGCTCCGGCGGGCGGGAATCGGGATCGCACCCTGGTCATCCACGCGACGCCGGGGCGGCGGCGAGTGTACCGGTCTGCCGATTGCTGGCGCGGGCCGCGGTCGACGTCCGCGTTCAGCCGGCCTTGGCCAACCGAGCGACCGCACGATCCGAGTCGCGGTCCGGGCCGAGGCTCCGGCCGCCGACCATGCGAATCAGCTTGCGGTGTTCGTCGCCGACGCCGGCCACGCGGAGCACGCCACCCTTGGCGTCGAGCTTCCGATCGAGCGCGGCGATGACCGACAACCAGGCCGCGTCGAGCCGCGTGACGTCGGACAGATCCAGCACCACGCGGGGCTCGGTTTCCGACCGCAGCATCGCGTAGATCAGTTCACCATTGCGGCGGATGGCCGCGGCATCGCCCGAGGCACCGTGGTCGCGTGGCCGGAGCACGATCACGCCGCGTTCACGGGTGATGCTGGCGACGGAAGGATCGAGGGTCGAGGGCGTCGAAGGCGCGGTGGGGGCAATGCGGATCATGGAAAACTCCTGCGAATCGGTGTCCGGTGTACGCGTCGACCTGTGGCCCCGAGGGGTGGTCGATGGCGTCCGTAAGACATGGCCGGCGGGCCCGAGGACCCATTGCCGGACGGCGCTGGTGCGTCACTGGAACAGGAGTATCTTCGCCGCGATTCGCGTCTCCGACCATGGCCAGCCGGGACCAAAGCCCGCGGCGGTCCGATCGGGGGCCGGAACGGCGGCACGGCCGATGGGGCAGGATTGGGGGAAGTATTTGATTGCCGGGCCAGTCGCGGGGCCGGTCGCCGGACCGGTTGCGGGGCCAGTCGCGGGGCCAGTCGCGGGACCGGTTGCGGGGCCGGTGCGGGCGACCGGGCCCAAATCAGCATCGGGCCCGCGTCGGGCCAGCATCGCGACCGGCATCTGTCGGACGCACGGAATCAGCGTCCAGCCGACACGATCCGCGGCATGAGCTCAGCTCGCCCCGGGCGTCCGCACCGCCGCCATCGCCCGCGGGATTTCGTCGGCCAACTCGCCAGCCAACATGCCCGCGGCCAGCGGTCGCCCGCCGTGCGCACTCGCCCAGGCATCGGCCGCCCGGCCGTGCACGTGCACCGCGATCCGCGCCAGGTCGAAGAGGTCCAGGTCGTCCGGACGCCGCATCGCGGGAATCGGCGCCGGCCGGAAGTGGGCGGCGACGAGGCCGCCGATCAGCCCGGCCAGCACGTCGCCCGTTCCTCCGGTCGCGAGCTGCGACCCGCCGGAGTTGTTGATCGCCGTGCGGATGCCATCGGAAACCACGGTGCCGCTTCCCTTCAGGACGACAATCGTTCCGAGCCGGCGGGCGAGCGCTTCGGAGGCCGCCACGCGCTCGTCGGCCGACGAGCCGGGATCCTCCGGCACCCCCACCGCCGTGGCGATGCGCCGGAACTCTCCCGGATGCGGAGTCAGGATCGCCGGGGCCCGAAGTTCGTCCCATCCGCCGGGCGTCTCGGAGATCACGGTGAGCGCCCCCGCGTCCAGCACCAGGACCGGTTCGTCCCGGGCGATCAGGCGCACGAGCACCTGCTCGAGTGCGTCGCGCTCGGCCGAAGCCGCTCCGGTCAGCCCCGCCCCCGCCAGCCCGGGCCCCACGACCATGCACGCGGGCTCACCCGCCGCGTCGAGGGCCTCGGCCCACGCGGCGGCGAGTGGAGTGCCGTCTCGGTCGACCGGAAGCGGCAGGCCAGTCGCTTCCGGCAGCAGGCCGATCGCCGGCACCGCGAGGGGCGCGGGAACGGCCAAGACCACGCGCCCCGCCCCGGCTCGCAGGGCCGCCCGGCCGGCCAGGCAGGGCGCCCCGAGCATGACGGTGGCGTTCGCCGCCCCGCCCAGCACGAGGGCGGTGCCGAACGTGCCCTTGTGGCCGTCGGTCGGGCGAGCTGGCAGCATCGGCATGGGTCCGGCGTCGGTCACCGCCGCGATTCCGCCTCAATGACTTCGAGTTCCAGGGCTCCGACCAAGACGAGCAAGGACGAAAGCTCGCCGGAACCGCCGGCGTCCATCGAGTCGACGCCAATGAGCAGATGCGCGGCATCGAACGGCCGCTGAAGCGTGGCGTCCAAATCCAACCAGCGTTCGCCGGTCCACGCCTGGGTCCACATGTGCCAGCCGAAGACATCGCGCTCGCCGGCGAACGCGTCGGCGTAGACCAGGCCGACGGCCACCCGGGCCGGCACGTCGGCGGCGCGGAGCATGGCCGCGAGCAACATGGCGTGTTCCGAACAGTCGCCGCGGCCGTGGCGGGCGGTCTCGGAGGCACTGGCAAAGAGCTGGCCGAGGCCCACTTCGGAGATATGGCGACGGACGTGCTGGCGGAGGGCCTCGGCCCGCCGGGCAACGTCGGCCGACGCCGGCACGTTCGCGAGGGCTGCGGCCACCAGGGCCCGCACCGCGGGGTCGTCGCTGTCCAACATGGCCGAGGCGATGCGGTCGGCGTCGGTCGGCCGGTCATCGGCCCGGTCGGCGGGGTCCGTGGGGTCCGTGGGGTCCGTGGGGTCGGCGACAGGGTCAGCGGCTCGATCAGCGTCAGGGTCAGCTTCGTCCGCCGCCTGACCCGTGCGACGAAGCGCCGGCCGATCCAGATCCAGCGTCACCCGCCACCAGCCATCGCGTTCGTCGTCTTCCACGACCTGCGCACCGGCCGACGGCAGCGTGCGTTCCATGCCGTCGGGAATCCGGACCCGGTAGACCGCGCGGCGGAGCGTGCGGGCTCCGCGCAGCGGACGATCGGGCGTGACGAACGTACGGACCATGATTTCTGGGGCTTCGCCGCCCACCGCCGCCCGGGCCGCCGCTTCGTCGGCGAGCACCACTTCCATGACGCCGATGGGCAGTTCCGTGCGCTCGCGGACCATCGTTCCGTCAGCGCTCAGCCATTGATCACTCGAGATGCCGGGGGTGCTGCCGTTGCGGACCGTCCAGCGCGTCACCGGCCGCAGGCGACCGCGCACCTCGAGCCGCTCTTCGCCGGCGAACTCCATCGTCACGTCAAAGGCATCGAGCCCGGCTTGCGGATCAATCGTCCGGTAGACGACGCTCTTCGCCCCGGCGGCCAAACGCGAACGCACCAACTCGCGTACCGCACTGGGAGCCAGCCACTCGCCCGAGGGGCGCGGACGCTCCCGGCTCGCGGTTCGCCCGACCTGCTCGACCGTCTCGGTCACCGCCGACGCGTCAAATCGCCAGCGGGTCACGGTACGGGCCGAGGGATCGTTGCCCGTCGTGATCATGCGGACCGTGCGCAGGTGGCCAGAAGCATCCTCAATCAGGGTGATTTCGCTGCCGGTGTTGACGACGGAATCCGCCCGGCGCAAGCGCAAGGACATGGACCGACTGAACTCCGTGCCGCGGCTGGCATCCGTTTCACCGGTCGGCGTCGCCGGCCGGGCCAGCGGACGCGACGAGCTTCGGGTCCACCCGATGGGCGTCCCGTCGAGACTCAGGACGTACCAGTGGTCGTCGGCCGTGGCCGTGGCTGCGGCCCCAGCCCCGCGCCCGGCCAGCAGGGCCAGCAACAGCCCGGCCATGCCGATCCATCGTGCGAAACCGTGTGGCAGCATCATCACGAACTCGTCGACCCGGCCGCGTCCTTGGCCGCGTCCTTGGCCGCGTTCTTCGCCGCGTCGCCGGCCGCCTTCTTCGCCGCATCGCCCGCCGCATCCTTCACCGCGTCTGCCCCACCCTCGGGCTTCATCAGCGGGAACAGGATCACGTCACGAATCGACGCCGCCCCGGTCATCAGCATGATGATGCGGTCGACGCCGAGGCCGAGCCCGCCGGCCGGCGGCATCCCGACGCGGAGGGCGTGGAGGAAGTCCTCGTCCACCGAGCGGAAGGTCGTTTCCTCCTCGTCGGCCCCGGCCATCTGCCGCGTGAAGGCGGCGAGTTGGACCGCGGGATCGTTGAGTTCGGTGTACGCCGTCCCCAGCTCCATGCCCGCGCACATCAGCTCCCACCGGTGGCAGAGATGCGGGGCATCCTCCTGCGGGCGGGTGAGCGGACTGATCGCACTCGGATAGTCGGTGACGAACGTCGGCCGCTGCGGATCGGTGAGGCCCTCGGCCTTCTCCTCGTACAACTCGTTGACGAGCAGCCAGCGATCGAGCGTGTCGGCGTTGTCGCGCCCGCCTTCCCGGGCCGCCGCGCGAACCTTGGCCTCATCGTCCATCGCGAAACCCCAGGCCCGCTCGAAGAGCTCGCCGTAGGTCACGCGCGGAAACGGCCGCGACCAGTCCACGTCGATGTCGTCCCAGGTGCGGCGGACGGGCGAACCCGGTTCCACGCCGGCGGCCAGGCAGGCCAGCCGGTGCAGCAGGTCCTCGGTCAGGTCCAGCATCGTCCAGCAATCGCCGAACGCCTCGTACGCCTCGATCGCGGTGAACTCGGGGTTGTGGCTGCGGTCGACGCCTTCGTTGCGGAAGTTGCGGTTGATCTCGTAGACCCGCGGGAGCCCGCCCACGAGCAGCCGCTTGTGGTACAGCTCGGGGGCGATCCGCAGAAACAGCGGCAGATCCAGAGCGTTGTGGTGGGTCATGAACGGCCGGGCCGCCGCGCCGCCGGCCAGCGGCTGCATCATCGGAGTCTCGACTTCCAGGAATCCCCGGTCTTCCATGACGCGGCGCATCGTCGAGATGATCCGCGACCGATCAACGAACACGCGGGTGGTCTCGGGATTGGCGTACATGTCGACGTACCGGTGGCGGTAACGGAGCTCCATGTCCGTCAGGCCGTGGTACTTCTCCGGTGGCGGCACCAGGCTCTTGGCGTGCACCTCGAAGCGGTCGGCCCAGAGGCAGACTTCGCCCTTCTTGGTGCGGCCCATGCGGCCACCGGCCACGACGATGTCGCCGTAGTCGAGCTTGCTGGCGAGCTTGAATCCCTCGGGCGAAACGTCGGCCTTCGACACGCTGACCTGCAGATCGCCGGTGTGGTCGCGCAGCACCATGAAGACCAGCTTGCCCATGGCCCGGTGCTGCACGCAGCGGCCGGCGACAAGGGCTTCGGGCCGCTGATCGGCCGATGCCGGCGGCGCGTCGGCCCCGCCTTCGACCGCGGCTTCCACCGCCGCCTGCCAGGCTTCGGTGGCGGCTTCGTCAAATCGGGACCGGGCGTCGGTCAAGTCCATGAGGCCGTCGACGCGGTGGCCGTAGCCGGTGATCCCGTAGGTATCACGCCAGCGCTCGAGCTTCTCGCGCCGGGCCCGGACGAGCGGATCTTCCTTCACGCGGCGCTTCTTGCCGGACTGGTTCTTCCCCTGGCCCTTGGCCTGATCGGCGGCCTGGCCAGCAGCATGGCCAGCCGAGGGGCGGGAAGCATCCGAAGACGAGGGATCGGCCGTGGCGTCGGTGGACATGGACGGAATCTCTTCACGGTGGCGGCGAACATTGGACGACGTGTCCGGGGAGGGGTCCGCGGCATGGTATCCGCGGGCCCGGCGGACCTGCGCGGCACCGATACCATGCCCGCTCCCCTTTTCGGAGACCTCGCCATGGCTGGCCGCGTGCAACGCATTGGCATCCTCACCGGCGGCGGCGATTGCCCCGGTCTGAACGCGGTGATCCGGGCCGTCACCAAGGCGGCCTTGTACCGCCACGGCGTCCGCGTCTTTGGCATTGAGGACGGCTTTCAGGGCCTGGTCGAGAATCGGGTGCGGGAACTGCTGGCCCTGAATGTCTCGGGCATCATGAACCGCGGCGGGACGATCCTCGGCACCAACAACCGGCTGAACCCATCGCGGATGTTCGTCGGCAACGACGCCGACGGCAATCCGATCTTCGAGAGCCGGATTGACCGATGCCTCGAAGTGATCGAGGCGGCGGAACTCGACGCCCTCGTGGTCATCGGCGGCGACGGCACCATGAGCTGCGCGGCCCCCTTCGTCGAGGCCGGCATCAACTGCATCGGCGTGCCGAAGACCATCGACAACGACATCCACGGCACCGACATCACCTTCGGGTTCACGACCGCGTACACCACGGCCACCCTGAGCCTCGACCGCCTGCACACCACGGCCGAGAGCCACCACCGCGTCATCGTCTGCGAAACGATGGGCCGCAATGCTGGCTGGCTCGCCCTGCACGCCGGGATCGCCTCCGGTTCAGACGTGATCCTGCTGCCGGAGATTCCGTACGACATCCAGGCGGTGTGCGACTTCTGCATGAGCCGGACCGACCGCGGCCGCGGCTTCTCCATCGTGTGCTGCGCGGAAGGCGCCCGCCCGATCGATGGCGACGTGTCCGTGAAGCGGGTCGATCCCACGAGCCCCGATCCGATCCGGCTCGGCGGGATCAGCCGCATCGTGGCTGGGGAGATCGAAGAGCGCACCGGCCTGGAAACGCGCACCACGGTGCTCGGCCACGTCCAGCGCGGCGGCCCGCCCGTCGCCGCCGACCGCGTGCTGGCCACGCAGTTCGGCTACGCCGCAATCGAGCGGCTCATGGCCGGCGCCCGGGCCCGCATGATCGTGATGCAGAATGGCGAGATCACGGACATGGATCTGCGCGAGGTCGCCAATCGCCAGCGGCTGGTGCCGCCGGACCACCGGTTGGTGACGATGGCCCGGTCGGTGCGCACGTGCTTTGGGGATGCATGAGGGGCGACGTGCGCTTGGCTTGGGATCGGCGACCACCGACGAATGCGTCAAGAGGCCGAACTGGACGAACGCGGGCGTCTCATCGCTGACGCCAGCGAGACGCCAGCAAGAGGCGGTCGCGCTCAGGCCTCCGCCCGAACCCCGAGCGCCCGCCGCGCCGCCTGAATCGTGAAGCGCGTCGCATCGTGCGTCACCGCGTCCGCCGCTTCGTCGATCGACGTCCACCAGGCCCGGGCGATGCCTTCGTTCTCGCCGCCAGCGACGTCGATGGTCCGGGCGTCACCGTCGCCGTCGATCTGAAAGACGAACCAGGCGACGGTCTTCCGCCGCAGGCCCTTCCGGTGGCGGAAGACGTAGCTCGCCCGCGGCAGCCGGGCGATCGGCGGGCCGACGACGATGCCGGTCTCCTCGCGGATCTCGCGGATCGCCGCCTCGGTCTCGGACTCGCCCTCCTCCAGGTGCCCCTTGGGCAGCGTGACCTGGCGCTCGCCCGAGGGAAAGGTCTGGTCGATGAGCAGGACCCGGTCGCGGCCGTCCAGGACGACGCCTCCGGCGCAGCGGTGCCAGCGTGCAGCTTGATCGTTCATGGCCGTATTGAAGCATGCTGGGCGGCCGACGGCGCGTCTCCGCCGCGGGTATCCTGCCGGCGTGCAATCTGCCGTCTTTGTCGATCGCGACGACACCCTCATCCGCAACAGCGGAGATCTTGGCGACCCGGACCTCGTGGAGCTCCTGCCGGGCGTGGCCGATGGCCTCAAGTCCCTGCGGGAAGCCGGCTACCGGCTGATCGTGGTGACGAACCAAGGCGGGGTCGCCCGGGGCCGCTACTCCGAGGACGACGTCGACCGGGTCCACCGCCGCATTGCCGAACTCGTGGACGACGCGGCCGGCGAAGCCGAGGTCCTCGACCGCTTCTACTACTGCCCGTACCACCCCAAGGGCACGGTGGAGTCCTACCGCCGCGAGCACTTCTGGCGGAAGCCGCGGCCCGGCATGCTCCTGCAGGCGGCCCGCGACCTGGACCTGGACCTGGCCAGCAGTTGGATGATCGGGGACCAGATGCGGGACATCGAGGCGGGCCGCGCCGCCGGGTGCCGCACGATCTTGATGACCGACCAACCGGCGGAAACGCTCGACGGCCATCCGACGGCGACGTCGGCCAGTTTCGGCGACGCGGCCTCCGTGGTGGTGAAGCTCGGCGGTCCGGTGTCGCCGGAAGGTGGGCCGGGACCGGGGCAAGGGCCGAATGGAGCTGGCCCGCGCGTCCGCAGTGCCCGGGCCAGCGCCGCCCGCCTGGAAGTGGAACGCATGCGCGGCCGGCTCGACTTGGACGGGGAAACGCCGACTTCGGCCGGCGCGACCGCGGTGCTGCTTGGCGATGCCCCGGCGCCAGCGCCGGCCGCCGCCCTCGCCGCCGCTCCCGCTCTCGCCGCACGCACCGCATCGCCCGCCGCGTCGACCACGTCTCCCGCCGAACCCGAGCCTTCCGCCATGCCTGACGCTGCCGCCGCGACCGAGCGTCCGGCCCGCCCCGCTGCCGCCGATCGTTCGGCGCCGCCGGCGATCGACCCGGCCGCCGGCGAGGAACTCCGCCATGCAGTGCGTGAACTGGTCGACGAGCTGCGTTCCGAACGCCAGCGACGGGCTGAATTCAGCGGGCTCCGGCTGACCGCCGGCCTGGTGCAGTTGGCTGCCCTGCTGCTCGCCACGCTTTCGATCCTGCAGTTCGCCGACGATGCCGCGTTCCTGCGTTGGTTCGGCGGAGCGATCCTCGCCCAGTTGCTGGTGATCGCCCTGCTTGTGGGCGACAACCGCTCATGAACGCCGCGGGGCCACCGCCGGGACCGGATGCTGAGCCTGATCCAGACTCCAATCCCGCATCCAAGCCCGAATCCAAACCCGAATCCAGCCCGCGAGCCGACGACCACGCCCCCGACTCGGATCAGCCTGAGGATGCCGGCAACGCACACGGCGCCGACGACGGCCTGCCGCTCGACACCGAGCCCGTCGCGGGCGGCGAAGTGGTGCTGCGGGCCAAGTTCGGGGCTCCCTTGGCCGATCACGCGATCCGAGATCTGGTGGCCGCAACGGCCTTGGCCATCGGCGAACGCCATGGCGTCCCCGTCGAAGTGCTGATGACCGACGACGAATCGATTGGCCTGCGGGTCGGCGGCGGCGATCTGGTGGCAATCGGCCTGGCCGCGGAGCTTCGGCGACTGACCGACCGCTGGCACCACCGCCGGTACGGCACGCCGCTGTGGCGAGCCCCTTGGGAGCCAGACGATGCCGGCTGAGGGCGTGCCCGCGCGAGAGAACATCTTCCGCGGCGAGCCGGTCGCGGTCGTCTTGCCGACGTGGCTCGGCGACATCGTCATGAGTGAGCCAGCCCTGCGGCGGCTTGCGGCGGCGCCAGGTACGGGCCCGATCGTGGCGTTCGCCCCGCCGCCGCTGGTCGCCATCGCCCGGACGATTCCGGCGATCTCGCGCGTCGTCGGCGTCGCCGGCAAGGGCATGACCGGACCGTTTCGCACGGCCGCGGCGATTCGGCGCGAGTCCTGCGGCTCGGTGCTGCTGCTGCCGAACAGCCCGCGGGCCGCCCTCGCCGCCCGACTGTCCGGCCGCGGCATTCGCGCGGGATACGCCACCGGCGGCCGGGGCGGTCTCCTCAGCCACGCCATTTCGCCGCCGGCGAGCGGCGGTCCACGTCCCACCAGCCTCGACTACGACGAACTCGTTTCGCGGCTGCTTGCCGGCGAGGACCGAGCGGCGGCGGAGAGCGTGACGCCCGCAAGCGACCGGGCCAACACGAACGAACCGAACCTCACGTACGACGCGAACGAGGCTTACGACGCGGACGACGCTTACGACGCGAACGATCCGACCGACGCCGTCGCTGGCGGCACCGGCACATCGGCTGCAGCCGATCCCTTCGACACGCCGGCCGGCCCGCGCCCCCGTCTCGCGCTCCCGCCCGCCGCGGCCACCGCGGCCGCGGTCATCGATTGCGGCGGACGCCCCCACGCGGTGCTCGTCCCCGGCGGCGTGCGCGCGGCCAAGCGCTGGTCGCCCGAACGCTTTGGCGCGATCGCCCGATGGATGGCCGACGAGTGCGGCCTCACGCCGCTGGTCACGGGCAGCCCCGCGGAAGCGCCATTGTGCGCGGCCGTGGTCGACGCGGCCGATGGCCGTGCGGTTGACCTCGCCGCCCGCGGCACCGGACTCGACGCGTTGATCGGGCTGATCGGCGGGGCCCGAATCGTCGTCAGCAACGACACCGGCCCGCGGCACCTGGCCATTGGGCTCGGCGTGCCGTGCGTCAGCTTGTTTGGCCCGACGGATCCGCGGTGGACGCGCTTCGCGGACGCCGGCGAGCGCGTCCTTTCGGCCGAACCGTTCCTCCCACCGAATCTGATCGCCGACGATCACGCCGCGTTCTGCCACATCGACCGCATTCCGGTGCGGGATGTTCAGTACGCCGTCGAACGGTTGCTGGCCGAATCGCACGGACCGGTGCACGCCGGCGCGTCCGATCCCGCCAGCGGCCACGCCCCCGAACGCAACGCTGAACGCCAGCCCGAACTCGCGCCCGAACTCGCACCCGAACTCGCGCCCGAACTCGCGCCCGAACGCAGCCCCAGCCCGGCCCCGCCGACGTCCACCACCCCGCCAGCACCGGAGACCACCCCATGATGTGGATCGTGGCCATGGCCATCGCCTGGATCGTCGGCGGCATTCCGTTTGGCGTCATGATCGGCCGCCTCAAGGGCATCGACATTCGCGAGCACGGCTCACGGAACGTCGGAGCGACCAATGTGGGCCGCGTGCTCGGCCGGCGCTGGGGACTCGTTTGCTTTCTGCTCGACGCCCTGAAGGGTGCCGGACCGGTCGTCGGGGCCGGACTCTGGGCGGGCACCAGCGGACGCGAATTGCTGACGCTCAGTGCTGGCGAATCGGCGGGCTGGCTGGGCGTCGCCGTTGCCGCGGTGGCCGGCCACATGGCCTCGCCGTTTCTTCGACTGCGGGGAGGCAAGGGCGTGGCCACGGCCCTCGGCGCCTTGGCCGCGACATGGCCCTTGATGACCGTGCCGGTGCTGCTCGCCTTCGTCGTCTGGGGGATCACGCTCGCGTGGTCACGGCTGGTCAGCCTTGCGTCAATCGTCGCCGCTGGCAGCCTGCCGTTTGGCACGGCCGCTTGGTGGTTCGTCGGCGCCAAGCTGCTCGCCCCCGCGCCAGTGGCCGGCGAAATCCCAGCCACGACCGCCGACATCGCGGGGCGCGCGGCCCCGTCGCTCATCATCGCCACGGCTTTGGCCGTCTTGGTGATCTGGCGACACCGCTCCAACATCACGCGAATTCGCGCCGGCACCGAGTCGCCGATCGGGGCGTCGCGGGAGGCGTGAACGGCGATGGCGATGGCGACTTCCGGCGCAGAGCGCACCGCTGAAGGCGATCGATCCCCACCGCTGGCGACGAGCCTCAGTCCGGGCGGGCGACGGCGGCCACGGGCAGGTGGATGATCCGCTCAGGATCATGCTCGGCGATCGCTCGCAACAAGCCGCGGGCGTCGGCCCACGACGTGTCATCGGACCGCAGGTCTTGCATCACCAGATCGATCATGCCCAATCGCGTGCCACCGCCGGCGGCTTCGTGCAGGGCCGCGAGCACGCCCGGAGCGTCGGCCGCGCGGACGGCGATCGTCCACTGCGCGCCCGAAAGTGAGAGCACGACTTGGTCGGCGTACGGCGTCGCGCCATCCTCCGGGCCAGCGATGACCACGCCGGTTTCAACTTCCGGTCCGGTGGCGATCAACTCCCGCAGGTGATCGCGAACCTGGGCCCGGTCCTTGCGATTCCACCGGCCGCGGGCCGCGGGGTCCGCGTCAAGACCTTCACCGGCGACGAGTGGTTCGCTCGCGCCACCGGGGGCCGCGTTGCGACGCTCCGCCCGTTCGGCGGCGGCGACGGACTCAATGGTCAGATTCCGGGTCACCGTGGCGAGGGCGGGCTCGGCCGCCGATTGCAGGTGACGCTCGAGCGCCGCAAGATCGGTTGCGGCCACGAGAAGAGCCGGGAAGATTCGGTCGTCGTCGGTGATCGGCACCGCTGGCGCCGCGTCGGCATCGCCCGCATCCGCTCCGCGCACCAGAATCAAGTCCAGCTTTCCGGGATTGCGTTCGTCGATGATCGGCTTCGGCGAGAGGGCCGCGGCGATCACCGCGTCCAGACCAGCATTCTCCGCCACCGCCACACGTTCCGGGCCGTCGTCGGCATCGACGCCCGATCCGCTGGCGATCTGATCGTTCGGGGGCGACGCCGGTCCACCGGGGCCGCCGAGCCCCCACCACACGCCGAGTCCGAGCACACCGCCAACCACGGCGGCCACTGCCGACCAGCGACCCCAGGCGACGTGCGGCGCCCGATGCCGGGCCCGCCAGTCGGCGCTGTCACTCATGCGCGGGGCGTCGGCGGGGAACGTGCCAATCGGCAGCGTGTCGACCACGCCCGCGTCCCAGTCCGTGTCCGCCATCGCCGCGGGGACGATCGCTTCGATGGAACGTCGCAGGCTCGCGGGGGCCGGCTGCGGCTCGAGCGCCGCGATCACCGTCTGGTCGGCCCGCATCGCTTCCAGCCGCCGGCGCAGGGCGGGGTCGGCGGCGAACGCCGCTTCAACCGTGGCGCGTCCGGCAGCGTTGAGCGTGCCGTCGATCCAGTCGCAGAAGATGGCTTCGTCGAGTCGGGTCATGGGAGCGGTCGTCGGGGCAGTCGAGCAAAGGCGGAAGTGGTTCAGGCGGTCGGGGGCGGCGAGGGCCGCATTCAGTCGTCGTCGGCGTCGGTCCAGCGTCAGTCGTCGGTCCAGCGTCAGTCGTCGTCCGGCGGCTGCCGGGACTCGACGCGTTCTCGCAGGGCCGCACGGGCCCGAAAGATGCGGGACTTCACGGTCCCCAAGGGCACGCCGAGCACGTCGGCGATCTGTTCGTACTCCAGGCCCCGGATGTCCCGCAACAACAGGAGGGCCCGGGCCTCGGGATCGAGTTCGTCAAAGCTCTCGCGCACCTCGTGCGCTGCTTCCAACCGTTCGATGCGCCGGGAGCCTCCCGGTTCCCCGAGTTCTCGGTGATCGGTGGATTCTCGCGTCGCCCCCGCGGCCAGGCCCGCTCCGGCCCCACCGGGACCGGCATCGATCGAGGCATGCCGACGGTATTTTTCCCGCCTGAGGTGCCCCAGGGCCGCATTGATGGCGATTCGGGTGGCCCACGTGGTGACCGCTGAGCGTCCGTCAAATCCGGGCAAGGCCTGGACGATTCGGACCATCGTGTCCTGGACGACGTCGGAAACATCGGACGAACCTCGGAGCAGCCGGTGGCAGGCCGCGTGGACCGGATCCGTGCACCGGCGGACGACTTCCATCACCGCATCGGGGTCCCCGGCGCGGGCGGCGGCCAGGCGGGCGGCGGGCATCCGAGGGGCCGGCGCCCGGCCCGATCGACCGCGCGAGGCGGACGGGTCGGTGGTCCCAGCACTGGCGTCAACGCCGTCATCAGACGGACCGTCGGTCGCGTTTGGATCGGGTTCCGTCGAGATCGAGGGGCTCCAGCGGTCGGGGGCGGGGACGATGGTACGTTCGCGAACGCTCTTCGCGGGTTCCATGGGGCGTTCGCCCGACGATGCGGCCCGTTCTGCGACGGACCCACGAGCCCGATCGACGGCCCAACCGCCAGTCCAAGCGTCGGTCCAAACGTCGGTCCAAACGCCAGTCCATCCGCGGCGCTCCTGCGGACCTCCCTGCAACGGAACCCGCCGCCGGTCCTGCTGCCGGTCCCGCCGCCGATCCCGCCGCCAATCCCGCCGCCAATCCTGCCGCCGATCCCGCGGCCGATCCCGCGGCCAATACCGCGGACAGTCCGTCGCCCGTCTGATACCGTCCGCCGCATGTCCGCCGAACGCTACCGCTCTCCGCTCGAAACCCGTTACGCCTCCGACCGGATGCAGTCGATCTGGAGTGATCGACACCGCATCGGTCTCTGGCGAAGGCTCTGGCTCGCGCTGGCCGAATCGCAGCACGAACTCGGCTTGCCGGTGACCGCCGAACAGGTCGCCGAACTGCGCGAGCACCTTGACGACATCGACTTCGAACGGGCCCGCGAATTCGAGGCGGAACTGCGGCACGACGTGATGGCCCATGTGCACACGCTTCGCGAAGTCGCCCCCACCGCCGGCCCGATTGTGCACCTCGGAGCGACCAGCCAGTTCGTGAACTGCAACGCCGAGTTGCTCATGTTGCACGAATCGCTGGGCGTCATCGCCGCCAAGCTCGCCGCCACCATCGGTGCGCTCTCCGAGTTCGCCCGCACCTGGCGGGCCCTGCCGACCCTCGCCTTCACCCACTACCAGCCCGCGCAGCCGACGACGGTTGGGCGCCGGGCCGCCGGCTGGGCCTACGACCTTTCGCTGTGCCTCGAAGACATCGAAGCCCGGCGCGATGGGCTGCGGCTGCGCGGGGTCAAGGGCACCACCGGCACGCAGGCGTCGTTCATGGCCCTCATGGACAACGACGCCGACCGGGTCGACGAACTGGACCGGCTCGTCTGCGAGCGCATGGGGTGGGACGCCGACCGGCGCCTGCTCCTCACCGGCCAGACCTATCCGCGGCTGATCGACGCCCAGGTGCTTGGCTCGCTCGCCACCGTCGCCGCCGTCCTGCACAAGATCACGACCGACATTCGCCTGCTGGCCAACCGCAAGGAACTGGAAGAGCCGTTCGAGTCCAAGCAGATTGGTTCGTCGGCCATGGCCTACAAGCGGAATCCGATGCGCTGCGAACGCATCGGCGGCATGGCCCGGTTCGTCATGGGACTCGCGCAGAATCCGCTGCAGACCGCGGCCGTGCAGTGGCTGGAACGGACCCTGGACGACTCGTCCAACCGCCGCTTGGTGCTGCCCGAGGCCTTTCTCGCGCTGGACGGCTGCCTCGACGTGATGCGCAATGTGGCGAGCGGAATGGTGGTGTACGAGCACACCGTCGTTGCGAACCTCGCGGCGGAACTGCCCTTCATGGCCACGGAGAACCTGTTGATGGCCGCGGTGCGCGGCGGCGCTGACCGACAGGACGCGCACGAAGTCATTCGCACCCACAGCCAGGCCGCAGCGCAGGCGGTGAAGCAGGAAGGCAAGCCGAACGACCTGCTGGCCCGCATCGCCGGTGAACCGATGTTCGACGGCATCGACCTGGACGACGTCCTGGATCCGGCGGCGTACGTGGGGCGAGCACCGGAGCAGGTGGACCGGTTTCTGGCCGAGGTCGCGGGGCCCATCGCCGGCCGATATGCGGATTCCGACCCCGCTGAGACAGAATTGCGCGTCTGACCCCTCAGAGAGCGCCGATCGAGGGCCCAAAGACCCCCGCTTGTTCGAACCCCGTTCGGACATTTTCGCTGCGTCGGTGGCGAAGAACCGCGGTTCACGGCACCATAGGGGCATCTCGCCCGGCGGCCGCGGTGTTCGCGAGGACACCGGCCCCCTCTCGGGCGACTTTGGAGAACCAACCGGATGGAAGCCTACGACCGGCTCGTGAAGCTCGTTCAGTCCGCTGAGGACGATGTGGCCAAGGCCGCTGGTGGCAACAAGGCCGCTGGCACGCGTGTACGAAAGATCATGCAGGAGGTGCGGACGACGGCCCAAGAGCTGCGCGCCCACATCCTCGAGGCCCGCAAGGAGGACTGACGCGGGGCACGCTCCGCGCTCCCACGGGCGTGAAGCGACTCGGGTCCCACGCGGCTTCGGCCACACGGGTCCCCTGCTACTCAGAATTGACCGGCGAACCGGTGCGCGGCCCCGCCGCGTGCCGGTTCGTCTGTCATACGGGCCGACGGGCGACGGCAGCGGGCGACGAACACCGCTCAGAAAATCGACCCTGGCGCGCTCGCAACGCGAATCCGTCTATTCTCTCCGTCCGTCCGACGTGCCGCTGTTGGCCTCGGGCGAACCAGTCATTCGTATGTCGCCCGCCGCATCCGGCGGGAGGGAGCGTGCCGGTGCCCACTGAATTCCTTCTCGACCTCGAGACGCTGGATCTCGGGGCTGTCGCCATCGACGCCGAGACGGTCGGACAGATGAACCCGCAGTGCGGGGACATGCGTCAGCTCGACCACATCGCGGTTCTGGACCGTGAGAACCGGTATGCCGTCGGCATCAAGAAGGTCCGCGAGGATGAGTTCTGGGTCCCGCTGCACATTCCCGGTCGACCGCTCATGCCCGGCGTCCTCATGATCGAGGCCGCCGCGCAAGTTTCGAGCATCTACCACCGGCTCATCAGCGGTGAGGACCGATTCCTCGGATTCACCCGGTGCGATGAGACGAGCTTTCGCGGCCAAGTCATTCCGGGCGACACGCTCGTGATCCTGATGCAAGACGTGAAGTACTCCCCGCGTCGATTTGTCACCCGCTGCCAGGGCCTCGTCGACGGAAAGCTTGTCTTTCAAGCCGGCATCACCGGAATGGTGATGTAAGCGGGTGCGACCGGCCGCGATCCTGCTCGAGCCACTGCTGAAGCCCCGTGTCTGGGGCGGAGCTCGATTGCGCGGACTCGGCCGGACGGTGGGCGGCGACGAGCCGATCGGTGAATCCTGGGAACTGGCCGACTTGCCGGCCGACGTCCCCGGTGGCCGCTCAACGATCGTGCGCGGCCCCGGCCGTGGCGGCACGCTCCGCGATCTGATGGACGCCGACCGACGCGCGGTGCTCGGCGATGCCCGTCCCGCGGCGGACGGCGGCTTCCCCCTGCTCATCAAGCTGCTCGACGCCGGACGCGATCTCTCGGTCCAGGTCCACCCGACACCGTCCTACGCCGCGAAACACCCCGGCGCGCGCCTCAAGACCGAATCGTGGTTCGTGATGGACGCCGATCCCGGCGCCCGCCTCCTGCTCGGCTTCCGGCCTGAGTTCCAGCCCTCGCCGAATCCCGGCGACCTGCGGGCCGCGGCCCGAGACGGACGCATCGTCGACATGCTCCAAGCGGTGGCCGCGACCCCCGGGTCCTGCCACACGCTCCCGAGCGGCCTCTGCCACGCCCTGGGCGGCGGCATCCTGGCCCTCGAGGTGCAAACGCCCAGCGACACCACGTTCCGGCTCTACGACTGGGACCGCGACGGCCGAGAACTCCACCTCGACGCGGCGATCGCGTGCCTCGGCGGGGCCGATGCCCCAGCGTCGGCCATCACTGAATCGGCGGGTCGACCGGCGGTCTCGGACCATGACAGCGCAGTTTCCGGACGTCCGGCGCCCGATCACGCGGCCCCATTGGCGCGAACCTCGGCCTACCGCATGGACCTGATGGGAGTCGGCTCAGGCTCCACGTCCACCGCGACGATCACTCCAGCGGCGGACCATCGCCCGTCCGTGGTGACGGTGGTGGCCGGTGCGGGTCGTCTCGAAGACGACGACGGCGAGATCGAGTTGGCCCCGGGCACCACCGTGTTGGTACCAGCGGCGGTGAACTCGATCGCGATTCGGGGCTCCGACGACCTTCGGTTTGTCCGAACGGTCCCGGAGGCAATGGAGGACTGAGCGGCAGTGGACTGGGGGACGACCGATTCGGGGACTGCACCGGCGATGCCGCTCCACGCACCACGCGCGGATCGATGTCGTGGCGGTCGCGCGGGCGCCCCCACGTGCTTCAGCCTCTGCGGCCTGGTCGCCGCCAGCCTCACCGCCCTGATCGCGCTCAGCGGATGCAAGCCGCCGGATCCCCGGGCGGCCGATGCCAGTGAACAAGCCGCCCGTCTGCCCACGCCTGGCGCGAACGATCAAGCCGACGCCGAGCCTGATCGCCGCAGCCTCCGCGATCGGCGCCGCGAAGCCGCCGAGTCGGCGGCGGAAGCCGAGGCCGCCCGCGCGGCGGAAGCCACCCGGCCCGTCAATGACGACCCACTGCTCGACGGAGGACTTCCGTCCGACCGACGCCCGATGGGCCGCGAAGCGACCGATTCCCTGCGCGACCTCGTGCGCGAACTGCCGCCGGAACTCAACATCATGCCCGAGCTCGCCGGCCGCGAGCCGGATGCGGCCGGACGCGGCCCGGGGACGGATCGCACCGGCGAGGGCGTGGACACGACGCCGCGACGACCGAACGCCCCGGGGCGGCAGCATCTCGTCAAGCCGGGTCAATCGCTCATCTCGATCATCGAACAGGCTGGCCCGGGCGACGAGATCATTCTGTGGTCGGGAACGTATCGCGGCCTGAGCCTCCGCAATGTGCACGGCGCCCCGGGGCGTCCGATCGTCATTCGTGGGCTCGACCCCGATGACCCGCCGGTGATCGAGGGCGGCGCGTGGGGCATCCGCATGCTCGGCGCGAGCCACGTCGAACTCCGCGACCTGGTCATCGTCCGTCCGCGCATCGACGGCATCGAGATCGCCCCGGACGAAACGACCGGCAAGCCCGTGGGGCCGATTGAAATCGTGCGCGTCAAGATCGAGGACGTCGGCGAACGGGCGGGCCGCCACGGCGTGCGGATCGTCCACGGCAACTCGATTCGGATGCGCGAGGTCACGGTCCATGGCTGGACGGGCTCGGCGGTTGAACTTGTCGGCTGCCACGATGTGATCATCGAACGCTGCGTGTTCGAGGGGCGAGATCGCGGGGAGATGATCGGGCTGCGACTGCGGGCCGGGACCGCCGACGCGGTCGTGCGGCGCACGGTCATGGCCCGGACCGGCCGCGGCGGCATCGTGCTCGGCGGTCGATCGCGCGATCACGAACATCGCATGCTCGCCCGGTACGCCGACGACGGCGTGCGCTGGGAAGTGGCCGGCATCACGCTCGACCAAGTGGCGGTGACGGACTGCGAAGTTGGCCTGACCCTGCTGGGCCTGGTCGACGGCTCGTTCAACCGCATGTCGATCGTCGACCCGACCCGAGCCTTCATGCGATTCGGGCGACCCCAGGAGAATGACTCGGTGCCGTCGATCCGGAACGCGGCGATCGATACGTCGCTCTTCTTTGCCACCGGGGCGGACGTGGTGCCCGGCGAGTACGGCGCGGGGGCCTCGGCCGATGGCCTGAGCCTCGGCGGCAACCTCTGGTGGCGATCCGGGGCCGAGTGGACGCCCGAGACGGACTTCCCCGGCTACGACAGCCTCCCGCAGCGGACGAATCTCGACCCCGAGCTCGACGCCGAACAGCGTCCACAGGCCCCCGACGCCAAGGGTTTCGGGGCCTACTGAGCCCGCCAATGCCGCCCCGTGGCCTCCAGAACCCTCCTGAGGGCGTCTTGAGGGGGTCTTGAGAGCGTCTTGAGGGCGTCTTGAGGGCGTCTTGAGAGCGTTCTATGGGCGTCCTCTGGGCATCATGAGCCCCGGCTACGAGCTCCCTCAAGGCCGATTCCGCCCGCCATTCCGGCCAACGTGACCCGGTCGCGGCCAAATCCGACGGGCCAGATCGCTGCACCACGCATCCAACCTGCGAGACTGACCCCACGGCACCCTCGGCTTTCGCCAATGGAGCCAAACCCCGCCTCGGTGGATTCCGGCGATGTGCCGGCCGGCAGGACGCGGGTTTCGTGGACGCGGTGGAATGCCGCACCACTCGACGGGGTCCCAAGGTTGGAGGACTTCCCATGTGTGCGATGACTGAGGCTGAATTACGCGGGTGGATTGACCGACTCGCACCCCGCCTGATCGCGCTCTCAACTGGCATCTGCCACGACCGGCACCGGGCCGAAGAAGTCGTCCAGGACGCCTTTGTGAAGCTGTGGAAGAACCCGCCCGATGGCGGCGAACGCGCGTTTCCTTCGTGGCTGCGCCGCGTCGTCACCAATGCATCGATCAACGTCCTCCAGCGGACCAAGCGACCGTCGGCATTGCCCGAGTTCGGGACCGACCGAGCGATGCAGTCGCGCGACGGCGTGCGGGACCCCATGCACCAGCAGGATGACCGCACCCGGCTGACCCAGGCCCTCGAACGCCTCGACCCCATGAAGCGTTCCATCTTGCTGCTCCGCGGCGCCGAGGGACTCAGCTACGACGAGATCGCCGCCCACCTCGACGTTCCCGTTGGCACGGTCATGAGTCGCCTCAACCGCGCCCGCTTGGCCTTGCGTGACGTCCTCGACCAGATGGCCGAAGAACGCGATGCTCCCGTCTTCTCCTTTGACGCCTACACGCCCCGAACGGCGAACGGCGGATGACCTCGCTTCATCCCCCGCCGACCGTTCGCCGCGGCGTCTGCCGCCGCCCCCGCTTCATGCCACTGCCTTTTCTCCGACGCCGAGCCCGCCGATGACCGATCCTGCCACCCTTCCCGCCGCCTGTGCCGAGTTTCGCGCCGTTCTTTCGGGCTACCTCGACGGCCAACTTGAGGCCGACGAGATCCGGCGGGCCGATGGACACCTGGCCGGGTGCTCCGGATGCCGTGCGGTGACCGACGAGACCGAACGGCTCGAGCGCGAACTGTCGACGATGTTCGACGGCGATGATGCGGCCCCGGCAGCCAGCGCTGACTTCATGGGTTCCGTCATGGCCCGCACGGTGTACGCCGACGGCCCCCTGCGAACGCCTGGACGCGGGACCGCGTGGCTCGGCTGGGTCGCGGCGGCCGCCGCCCTCACGTTCTCCGCCGTCATCTGGACGGTCGACGGAAGCCGGCCCACCCGCAACCAAGCCAGCACCCCGGGGGCCCCGGGCGCGCCGTCGGTCGTGGCGGCCGAGTTCACCATGTCGCCGGCCGATGCCTGGCAAGTCTCGCGCACCCTGACGGTCGACGCCGGCCCGAACGACGCGGCGGACGCGGCGATCGACCATGCCCCCGACCGTGCGGTCGTCGGCGCGGCCGCCGTCCTGCTGCGAACGCTGGCCGAGGCCCCGAGCGACGACGCCGACGCCCTGGACTTTGCTCGCCGCGTCGTCGCCTACGACGACCTGCTCCCGCGCCTCCGCTCGCTGGCCGTGGCCATGGACGGATCCGCCGACGCGGGCGATCACCCGGAACTGCTCGACGCGATCGAGGTGATTGAGCTGATGTCGGCCAAGCCCGTCGACGGCCGGACGCTCCGCGAAATCCAGCGCAGAATTCGCGCCCGCGACGTCACCGATGCGCTCGGCCGGCTGGAGCAGGACTTCGATTCCGGCCGCGCCTGAATCGCTCCGCGTCCGCGACATCGTCCGGTCCATTCTTCTCGGACCTGACGCGACGGACCGCGGGGGAACACTGGCGCAGCGATCGCCGTCCCGCCGATGCACAGACTGCGATGCAGATTCCTGGCCAAGGCCCCATCCCGTTTTCCGCCGCCCGCGCCTACGGCCGTCCGGCCACGGCCCCGGCAACCGCCTCGCCCGCGGTCGCCCCCGGCCGGTCGCCCGCCGCGGCGCCCACGGCGCCGGCCTTCGCCGGTGACGCGCCGCGCCCCGGAATCGCCGAGCGAACAAGCCACGAGAACACCGCCCCGCTGCGACGCCTTGTCCCGGCCCCGCCGGCCGACCGGGCGGCCACGGCATCGCGCCTGACCGCCGGCCGGGTCCCCGGACGCGTGCAATTTGATGACGCCGGCCCCGGCTCGCCCGCCGCGTCAGCCCCGGCCCCCGCCCAGCGAGACGGGTCCGCCGTCCCCGGGCGCACCGCCCTGCCGTTCCACGCCCGGGCGGCTGACCGCTTCGAGGCCGGACTCGGGGTGGCCCGCGGACGCATCCTCGACGTTCGCGGCTGAGCCCGTCCGATCGATCGCGAACGAACCGGGAGGAGCGACTTCGCTCGAGCGAGTGCGCCCGCGCGAATTCGCCCGAGCGAGTGCGCCCGAAAAAGTGCGCCCGAACAAGGCCGAGCCGGCCCCAGCCGCGGCCCGAACGAGCCCAACAACTCAGTACGACTTGGCCCACACGACGCGCTGCGCACTCGTACCGCCGCTGAACGGGCAGGTGCCCGGGCCGTCGGCGTCGTCGAGCGGAATGCAGCGGATGGTCACGCCGAGTTCGTCGTTGATGCGCTTTTCGATTTCGGGATCGCCATTCCAGTGCGACATGGCGAAGCCCGCGTGGGCCGGCGTCGGTTCACCCGGGGCAACCGCGGGCGCGGCGAACCAGTCGCGGAAGTCATCTTCCGAATCAATGACCTTGGTGTGCTCGTCCCGGAACGCCACCGCCCGATCGAACATCGACGACTGGATCGCGTCCAGGATCTCCGTCGCCCGGTCGACGAACTCCTGACGCGGCATCGACGTCTTCTCCTTCACGCCGAGGTCGCGCCGGCCCATGAACACCGAGTCGGCCTCCATGTCGCGCGGCCCGATCTCCAAGCGGATGGGCGCGCCACGCTTGATCCAGCTCCACGTCTTCTCGCCGCCACGCAGGTCGCGATCGTCGATCTCGACTTCGATGCGCCGGCCATGGAAATCCTGCACCCGCAGGTCATCGGCAAGCTTGTGGCAGTAGTTCATGATCCGCTCGGGATCGTCGGACTTGAACGTGATGGGCAGGATGACCACGTGCACCGGGGCCAACCGGGGCGGCACGGCCAGGCCGTCGTCGTCGCCATGGGTCATCACCAGGCCGCCGATCAATCGCGTGGAAACGCCCCAGCTCGTGGTGTGGGCGTACACGCGCTCGCCGTTCTCGTCGAGGTAGCGAATGTCCGCCGCCCGCGAGAAGTTCTCGCCGAGGTAGTGGCTGGTGCCGGCCTGCAGCGCCTTGCGATCCTGCATCATCGCTTCAATGGTGTACGTATCGATCGCCCCGGGGAACCGTTCGCCGGCGCTCTTGGCCCCGCAGATGACGGGCATCGCCATCTCGCTCTCGACGAAGTCGCGGTAGCACTCGAGCATCTGCATGACTTCGCGCCGCGCGTCGGCTTCGTCCACGTGCACCGTGTGGCCTTCCTGCCAGAGGAATTCGGTCGTGCGCAGGAACATGCGGGTCCGCATCTCCCAGCGCACCACGTTCGCCCACTGGTTGATCAGCAGAGGCAGATCGCGATAGCTCTCCACCCACTTGCTGAACATCGCGCCGATGATCGTCTCACTGGTGGGCCGGACGATCAGCGGCTCGTCGAGCTCGCCGGCGGGAACGAGCCCGCCGTCGGGGCCGGCCTCAAGCCGGTGGTGGGTGACCACCGCGCACTCCTTGGCGAACCCGTCGACGTGCTCGGCTTCCTTTTCCAGGAAGCTCTTGGGGATGAAGATCGGGAAGTAGGCGTTCTTGTGACCCGTCGCCTTGAAGCGTTGGTCGAGCGATCGCTGGATCCCCTCCCACAGGCTGTAGCCCCACGGCTTGATGACCATGCAGCCGCGGACCGGGCTCGATTCGGCCAACTCGGCCGCGCGGACCACCTGCTGGTACCACTCGGGGTAGTTCTCGTCTCGCGTGGGGGTGATCGCGGTCTTGGGCTTGGCCATCGGATTCCAGTCGGATGCAGGGGCGGTCAGCGAAGGAACGGAGTCGACGCCGGACGCGCATCGGCCCGGCTGACCCGGCATTCTCCCGCCCCCGCCGCTGGCTGCAACCGAGGGGAGGCCCGAACCTTGGGATCGGTCGCCATTCGGCCGCCGGGATGCGACGTTTCGGCCGCCTACTATTCCGCCCATGGATGGTCCAAAGGCAGCCAACTCGCCCGTCGGTCCCCCCGTGCTCGTCATTGGGGCAACGGGCGTCGTCGGTCGTCCGATCGTCCGCGGGCTCCACGCACGCGGCATCCCCGTCCGGGTGATGGGCCGCGATCGAGCTCGCGCCGCCGCCGCATCGCCCGCCGGCGTATCGGTCGTCCAAGGAGATCTGGCCGACATCCGCAGCCTCCGCCAGGCCGCGGCCGGCTGCCGAGCGGTCGTCACCGCCGTCGCCAACCCGCTGCGCCGCCGCCGCCCGCGCTTCGACCCGGATCGCGAAGGCATGGCCAATCTGGTCACCGCCCTTCGGTCCATCGGCCGGCCGCATCTGGTCCGCGTCTCGGCGATCGCAATTGAAGCCGGGGCGGACGACTGGTGGGCGGCCTCGAACAAACTTGCCGCCGATGACCTGGTGGCCACGAGCGACCTGCCGTTCACCATCCTCCGGCCGACGTGGTTCATCGAGTCGCTGGGGACGACCGCCTTCGGACCTGTCCTCGGCCAACTGCCGGCTCCCGCCGACCGGCCACTCTGGTGGATTGCCGGGGCAGACTTCGCCGCCCTCGTGGCCAATGTGCTCGCCGGCGGCGACCGCACCCGCGATCGCATCCTGGATGTCCAAGGCGCCGAGTCGCTTTCGGTGGCGGCCGCCACGCGCACGTTCGCCCGCGCCTGGCGAGGCTACCTCGTGCGCCTGCCCGGCCCTCGTCCCGTGCTCGACCTCGCCGGGCGCATGGTGGAAGCCCCCGCGTACCTCGGCCAATTGCTCGACTACACGTTCACCCATGTGGCCGCCGTCCCCCGCGATGCCGCGGCCGAGGCCGATGCGATCCACCGCCCCACGCTCACCGTGGCCGACACGGCCGCCGACATGTTCCAACGCGGCGACCTGCCGCGGAAACGGCTGGCCTGAACCATGCGTGCGATCCCCGCCAGCGCCCGCGCCGTCGCGGCCGACATCAAACTTGCCCACAGCGTGTTCGCCCTGCCCTTTGCCGTGCTGGCCGCGGCCATGGCCGCGATGCCGGCCGGCTGGTCGGGCACGAACGGCCGGACGCTCGCCGGTCAACTGACATTGATCGTGGTGGCGATGGTGGCCGCCCGGACCGCGGCGATGCTCGCCAACCGGATCCTCGATCGCAAGATCGACGCCGGCAACCCGCGGACGGCGGGCCGCGCGCTGCCCAGCGGGCAACTCAGTCTCGGTCAGGCCCTCGGCTGGTTCACCGGCAGCTCGGCGGTTTTCTTCGCCGCCGCCGCCGGCTTCGGCGCGTTCTATGGCAACTGGTGGCCTGCAGCCCTCGCCCTGCCGGTGCTCGCGTGGATCTGCGCGTACGGACTGTTCAAGCGATTCACGAGCCTTTGCCACGTGTGGCTGGGGGCGTCGCTGGCCATCAGTCCGCTGGCCGCCGCCCTCGCCCTGGACCCGGCGGCCGTCGTCGGCCCCAACCCAATGGTCGCCGTCTGGTGGCTCGCGGCGATGGTCCTCGGCTGGGTCGCCGGGTTTGACGTGATCTACGCCCTGCAGGATGTCGACGTGGACCGACGCGACGGACTGCACAGCATGCCCAGCCGACTCGGCCCGGCCCGGGCCATGTGGGTCAGCCGCGCCTTGCACGCCGCGGCGGCAGTCGCGTTGGTCCTGGCCTGGCGGAGCGATCCGCGGCTCGGGTCACTCTTCGGCGTCGGCGTCGGCCTGGTGCTGCTTCTGCTGCTGGTTGAACACGCGACCGTGCACCGCTGGGGCACGAGCCGGATCGGGCTGACGTTCTTCACGCTCAACGGCGTGATCAGTTGCGTGCTCGGCGTGCTCGGGGTGGTGGACGTCGTCGGACACGGTTGACCGGCTGACGGTCCGACAGGAAGACCGCTCCACCCGCGTGCCGCCCGGACACCGCGGCTCGGTCCGTCCGCCCGCGGATTCGCCCAGTCCTCGGCGATTCGTCGCCCAGTTGTCGCCCAGTCGTCGCCGGCAGAACGCGCCGATCACGCACAACCGCCCCCCAATCCGTCGGCGGATCGGGGGGCGGCGTCTCGTGAACGATCGGTTGTCGGCCGGGCACGGCGACCCGCAGAAGCCGATCAAGGAATCTGAGAGACCTGCCCCGGCTCGCTGACGTACGTCGCCTGCGAGTTCGAGACCCCCAGCACGCCGCCGGAATTGATGAGCACCTGCTCCGTCACGTAGCCACCCAGGAACACGACGCTTCGATCGATGGCCGGGTCGTTGATGCGCCCGAAGTTCAACACCGTGGCTGGATCGTTCGGCGGGGAATACAGGCCCGATGGGTTGATTGCCTGCGAGAACCCCGGGGCGGTGAAGATGAACGGATTCGCCGGATTGTTGGCCGCGATCCAAATCGCGGTGAACGGGAATCCGGGAATCTGGCCAGGCACGAAGCCGCCGGGCACCGAGCTTCCCGGGTGGGCCGACCACGCGGCGTAGTCATTGAGTCCGATGAACAATGGGTGGTACGCGGTGAAGAGCGTGCACTGCCCCGTGGTCATGGGCACCAACACGAATCGGTTGGAGCCCGCCGGTCCTGGCGTGCAGAGTTCGGCCGGGAAGACACCACCGTTGTCGGCCCGCGATCGATTGTCATTGAAGTACGCCCCGGCGAACACGGTCAGATCGGTTTCGTCGAATCCGATGTCCGGGTTCGCGCCCTGGAAACGCACGTTGCCCCAGTGTTCACCGTCAAAGTCAAAGGCCCACTCGGGCAGCCGCGTGGCCGCGGGACCCTGGAGGTACATGGTTCCATTCGCGGCCATCAATTGAGCGTTGTTCAGCGGCGCGGCGCCCAGGTCGGCCAGCGCACTGCCCGGAAGCAATCGCCAATCGCGGCCCTGGCCCAAGCCCAGGTTTCGATCCTTGGTCAGCCATTCGCCGACGAAGGCGGGATCGGCTTGCGGCAGGCCAGTGGGGTTTGCGGCCTGCGGATCAGGAATCAGCGCCGTTGGCGGGTTCACGCCGATGATCTGGGATGTAAAGCGGCCGTTGTTGCCGCCCACAAACTGCGGATCAAAGGCGTTCGTCGCCGTACCGGCCGGAACCGTGCCCACGACGACCGTCGTGTCACTCTGGTCGATGCCCAACATCGCCCACGCGCCGCCGTCGGTTCCCGAGCCGCGGATCAGGTTGTTCTGAATGTTGGGATTGCCAACGCCCCGGTACACCGGATTCGGATCCGGATCCGCCTTGGGAAACTGCGGATCGTTGACGACCGTGTTGGCCACGTCGCAGATGGCGACCGAACCCGCGCCACCCATCGCCACGAGTTCATCATCATCCGGGCGCCAGGCCTGAATGAATGTGTTGTTCAACAGATGGCACCAGATGTCCCAGTATCCCGGCTCGATCGTCGTTTCACTCATGATGTCGATCGGCACGCGCATCTCAGGCTTCTGAAACAACGCCAAGTCGAACGTGTGGACCATCAGGACGCCGAAGGCCGGCGTCGGAAGCATCAATCCCGCTTCCACCAGGTCTGGACTCGCCTCCAACATGTCGAACGCACAGTTGGACACGGCAAAGTGGACGTCATGGGCTTCTGTCTCGGCGTAGACCTGGATGTCACCGCCTTGGAACGTGAAGCCGTCAACAAACTCGTCGTACCCCGGGTCGACCAAGAATGTTGCATCCACGAGCGCCTCGGCCAACGGTCGCGTGTTACCGAAAGGAAGCGGTTGGAAGAATCGTCCGTTCACCCGATCTGAACCATCCCCCCGGATGACGGTTCGCTTGGCGCCAGTGCCCTGCAGACTGACGTTGTCACGCAACTGAATCGGCAGTGGTTCGCCGTTTCCGCCGGCACTCACCGGCCCGTAGATGCCTGGGTTGCAATGCACCAAGCCGGGGTTCGCTGGCGAAACACCCGCGAAACGAAGTTCGGTGATTGCCCGTTGCACCGTGGCGAACGGCTGCGTTCGATCGCCGACGACGCCCGTCGCGTCATCGCCAACGCACGGATCGACCCACGCATCGACGAACGGCGGACCGTCAACCTGGGCAAGACTTATGGTCGCCGGAGCCAGCGCGGCGACGACGGCGGCAAGAGATCGGAATCGCATGTCGGGTTCTCCTTCGGACTGAGGGATGACGTCCCAAATCAGGAACAGTCATCGGAACCCGCGAGCGAGTGCACTACGATGTGCAGCGACGTTCGCGATATTTCCGAGAAAACGCCGGGGATGGCGGAGGCCGATCATGCCAATGGCAAGCGGCGATGCTCCACGTATTCGTGGCCAGAACGCGCGTCGGCGCGTTCCATGGACCGCCCGCGACATCGGCCCGAATCCACACATCGGTTTCGACGGCGCCGCGGAGATCGATGCCGCTGGCCCGCCCGTTCCCGACGTGGACATCCCGGTCGACGTCGACGATCGACCGCTCAATGACCTGGTTGCCGATTTGTACGATGCGGTGAGACGACTCGCTGGGTCACGCGTGCGCCACGAACCGATCGACAGCACCTTGCAGGCGACCGCCGTCGTCCACGAGGCCTATGTCCGACTGGCCGGGCAGCGAAAAACCCGCTACCGCAGTCGTGAGCACTTTCTTGCCGTGGCCGCCCTGACCATCCGCCGCATTCTGGTCGACCAAGCACGCCGCCGGCGTGCGCGGCCAATCGTCCGCCCGCCCGACGGCGCGATCGATGACGTAGGCAGCACCGATTCGCGGACCGGCGTCGACCTCCTCGACCTCGAAACCGCGCTCGTTCGACTCGAAGAGCTTGACGAGCGCAAAGCGCGGGTCGTCACCATGCGCTTCTTCGGCGGGATGTCGATGGACGCGATCGCCGCGTCACTGGGTGTCTCGCGCCGTACCGCCCAAGAAGACTGGGCCTTCGCGCGATCTTGGATCCGCGTCGAGCTTGAAGACGCCGGCCCGTGATTGGTTTGGCCCGAGACGAGGCCCACCGCTTCCGCCGCCTCGAACGCCTGCACGCTCGACTGCGGGCGATGCCTCCGACGGCGCGGGAACGCTGGCTCCATCGGCTCGATCGCAGCCCCGATCCCGACGCCCGCCGGCTGACCCGCATGCTGCGGCCCGAACCAACCCGCCCGGGCCCCATCGATCGCCCGCTCTCCGGCGGGACGCTCCTCGGATCGGCCGAGTCGTCGGCCGGCTCGTCGGCCGGGTCATCTACCGAGTCGTCCGCCGATGCGGGATCGCCGCACGGGACGAGTGGCAGGGACGGCCTGCGCGGGAATGGAGCTCGAGCCATCTCGGATCGATCCGGCACGTCGGTCGAGCCATGCACGCCGCGCGACTCGGACCCTGTCGAACTCCCCGTCCTGCCGGCCGGGTTCACCGCCACGCGTCCGCTCGGGGTCGGCGGCTCATCCCTCGTCGTCGAGGCCCAGCAGCACCATCCGCCCCGGGCGGTGGCGTTCAAGATGCTCGCCCGCGACGTCACCGGCCCTCGCCTGCGCGCCCGCTTTGAGGCCGAAGCCGACATCCTCGCCGGGCTTGACCACCCCGGCATCGCCTCCGTGCTGGCCACCGGCGTGTTGGCCGACGGGCGGCCGTGGCTCGCGACCGAATTGGTGGACGGCGCCCGCCCGCTCGACGTTTGGGCTCGCGATGCCGCGCCGACCGCGTGGCTGAGGACGTTCGCCGATATCTGCGATGCGGTCCACCACGGACACGGTCGTGGGGTGGTGCACCGCGATCTCAAGCCAGCCAACATTCTGGTGGATTCCGCCGACCGGCCGCGGGTGATCGACTTTGGCGTGGCTCGCCTCGCCGACCGAAGCCGGCCCACGGTCACCCGCACGGGCGAGTACATCGGGACCCCGCGGTACATGTCCCCCGAACAATTGGACGCCGATCCGCAGGCGATTGACGTACGGACCGACATCCATGCACTTGGGCTCGTCGTGTTGCAACTGGCCACGGGGGCGATGCCCCCGCCACTGGCCGAACGCATCGCTCGCCCGCCGTCCAAAGCCGATCTCACCCGCGTTCCGCCGCGTTTCCGTCGCGATCTCGCCGTCATGATCCGCACGGCCATCGCTCCTGACCCCGACGACCGCTATCCCGCCGCCTCCGACCTGGCCCGCGATGTCCGGAGCCTGGTGCATCGTCAGCCGATCGCCGCCAGGCGGGCGTCGGTGCCCTATGTCGTCGTCCGGGCGCTTCAACGGCATCCCGTGACCGCCGCCCTGGCCGCGGTTGGATTGGCAAGCATCGTGGTGGCCGGGGCGGTCGCGGCCGAATCCGTCCGCCGCATCGCCGCATCCGAGCGGGCCGCCCAACAGGAGAACGCCCGGATGCGGTCGGCGGTGCAGTTCTTCGACGACGCCTTCACCTCACTTGATCCGCAGCAAGATGGCGCAAGCCTGCCCGTGGCGGAATTCCTCGGCCGGGCGGGCGACCGGATTCCAGGGGCCGACGAACTGGATGGCCCCATGCGGGCGGAACTGCACGGACTCATCGCCGGCGCCTTCGAACGCATTGGCGTCTATGGCGAAGCCATCGGCCACCTCGACGATGCGATCCGCGCGGCCGAAGCGCCGGATCCCATCACCGGAACCGTCGACGAGCGCCGCTTGATCCGGCTCCGGCTGGATCGCGTCGGCTTGCTCTTTGACCTCGACCGGCTCCCTGCCTCGCAAGCGGCCCTCGACCGAGAGCTCGCGATCTTGCGCGCGCGTCCTGATTGGCCCGACTTGCGCTGGGAAGCGGAGAACGAAGTCGGCGTGCTGTTGCTCGCCAGTGGCCGGGACGAAGAGGCGGCTGAACACCTGTCGCATCTGCGCGAGCAACCGTTGCCGGAGGACCTTGCCTTCGACGTAGCGATCAACCTCTCTCACGCCTGGAGTGCCATCGGCCGAGCCCGAGACGCCGCCGACATGCTTGACGCGTTGGTGGCCGACGTGCGCCGACGACCCGAGGGCCCGGAGCGTACCGACCGACTCGAGGGAGGACTTCGGGCCCTGTCGAACGCTCGCACCCGAACGAGCGACTTCCGTGCCGCGAAGGCCGCAGCCGATGAAGTCATCGAGATCTGCGAGATCCGCGATGGCCCCGACCATGTCACCACCGCGCTCGCCCGACACCAACGGGCCACCCTGCAACTTTCGACGCTCGTGCAACGCCTGGACACCGAGACACACGCATTCGTTGATCCCGATGCCCTGCAACCCGCGGACATCGAGGAGATCCGGATCGGGCTTCACTCGGTGAAGACAGACCTCGATGCGGCCGAATCGGTGTACCGCCGACGACTGGACGCAGACCACGATTGGATTCGGAGCCTGAGTCCAGTTCGCAGCTGGATCGAGCACTTCGAGGAACTGCTGGCCGAGCATCCGCTCGAAAATTGATCACGCCCTCCCACGCCCAGCCCCTCGGGCCGGAGGCGGCGAACGGCGGGACGCTCGACGCCGAACGCAGAGCCAGTCGACATTGGGGTGCGTGTGTGCGTGGGTGCGTGGGTGTCTACCCCGCCGGCCGCGCGTTCGGGGCCGCGGCGATCTCCAGAGCCGTTCGGACCTCTGCCCGCTCGTCGCCGAATGCGGCGGCCAGACGTTCGGCCGCCCCGAGAGCTCGGCGCCGGGCGGCGATCGGATCACCGATCTCCGCCGCGATCGTGGCCAACTCCAGGTCGAGGCGTCCGAGTCGCCACGCCCGCGGTTCCGCCGCGGCCAAGTCGCGGCGGGCGGCGACCAAGATCGCGGCCGCCTGAGCCCGTTCGCCGGCCATGACCTGCAGGCGGGCGCGGATCCAGGCGTGTTCGGAGCGGTGCGAGGCTCGCGCCCACGACGCATCCTTGGCCAGCGTTTCGGCGCGGGCGAGATGCGACCGAGCGACGACCGGATCTGCCACGTGCGTGGCCAAATCTGCGGCGATGACGTGGAACCGCCACGCGGTGGCGGCGATGTCATCGTCCGGCTCCGCCGCGCGATGCGCGGCCAGCGCCCGCTCGGCGACACCGATCGCGTCGATCGCATCGTCCGTGCGCCCGACGCCCATGGCCGTCCACGCCGCCCACACGCTCGTGCTCGCCAGCTCACGATGGGCGTGCGGCGCGTGATCAACGATGTCGACCATCGCCCCGCGGGCGTGATCGGCCGCGGCCAGTGGGCGGCCGTCGCGGATCAGTCGCCACATCAGTGCCGTGGACGTGCGCCGCGTCTCGGGAAATCCTGGCCCCAGGTCCCGGCGCGCTTCGTCCAAGGCCAGCTGCAGCTCGGCTCGCGCCTCATCGGTGCGACCAAGTCGCGCGAGGACCCGCCAGCCGAGTTCGGCCCGGCATCGCGTGCGGGACGCTTGACTCCCGCCCCGCTCGAAGCACTCGAGCGCGCCGCGATACCAGGCTTCGGCGTCGGCCGTCCGTCCCATTGCGGCCAGAAGGCCGCCGTGATTGAAGAGCACGTACCCCATGCGATGGTCGTCCGGCCCGTAGAACCCCTCGGCCAACTCCAGCGCCTCCCGCTGGAGCACCAGGGACTGATCGAATCGCCCCTGCCGCATCCGAAGGTTGGCCAGGCCGTTGGTGCTCAGGAGTTCAAGCTCGGAACCGGGATCCGCCGCCATCCGGACGGCGATGAATCGATCGGCCGCGGGTTCGAGTTCGCCCGCCTCGCTGAGCACCGAAGCGAGCCGCAACTGGGCCCGCAGGCCCCCTTCGGTGCCGGCGGCCAGCCTCACATCCTCCACCCGCAGAAGGTGAGGAGCCGCCCGCTCGGGATCGCCGAGGCGATCGAAGGTTTCGCCAAGAAATCGATGCACTTCCGTTGCGACCTCGGGCGAACCGTCCAACATGCCAGCGGCCAATTCGTCGCTCATGCGATCGAGGAGGCCCATGACCGGGACTTCGTCGGCGTTCGTGCCCGTTGGCGTGGCCGCCTCGAGGGCCGAGAAGAGAAAGTCACTGGCTGCGACGGCTTCACGCTCGCGGGCCCGGGCCCCTGCTTCGGCCATCACCATGCCGTTGGCTGACTCCACCGCCCGGCGTTCGGCATCCCGCGCCCGATTCGCACTGACGGTGGAAAAACCGGTCGCGCCGACGAGCAAGCCGGCGGCGATGCCGGCCACAAGCGTGGCCCCCCGGTGCCGCCGCAGAAACGTGCGGAGCACGTACGCCGCCGACGGAGACGTTGCCTCGACCGGAAGGTGCCGGCGAAACCGCGCGACGTCCGCCCGGAGAGCATCGACCGTCGGGTATCGCCGGGCGGGATCCTTGGCGATCGCCCGCATGATCACGCGGTCGAGTGGTCCACGAATGCGTCGGATGTGGGCGGCGGCGGTGATGCCGCGAGCGGCCGCGACACGAGCCTGCGCCCCCGGGCTGAGGCGACTGACCTGTTCCGAGGGTCGCGGCGGAGACGCATCCAGCAGCAGTCGGCACAGCTCCGCCGGCGCCGCGTCGGCCAGGCGGTCCGGATTCCACGGCGGCGCGCCGGCCACCAGCTCGTACAGCAGCAGGCCGAGGGCGTAGACATCGCTCCGGGTGTCGACCGCCCGCTCACCGCCGGCGATCTGTTCCGGTGGCAGGTTGGACGGCGTCCCGACCCAGCCGTCGGCCCGAGTCAGTCGCGGGCCATCCTCCATCAGGCCAGCGATCCCAAAGTCGATCACGCGCACGCGGCCGCCTTCGCCCATGAGTACGTTCGAAGGCTTGATGTCCCGATGGACGATGCCGCGTTGGTGGGCGTGGGCGATGGCCTCGCAGACCGATTCAAAGCAGCGCAGGCGAGCATCCATGCCCAGGCGTTCCCGATCGCACCAATCGTCGATCGGGGCTCCGTCGACGAGTTCAAGCACGATGAACGGACGACCATCGGCGGTCGTGCCGGCATCGAGCGCTGAGGCGACCCCCGGATGATCAAGACGGCCCAGGGCGACGCCTTCCCGGTGGAACCGGGCGATCGCTTCCGGACCGGGCGACCCGCACAAGAACTTGATCGCCACCGATCGCCCAGGAGCTTCCACCTGGCGGGCGACGTGGACGACGCCCATTCCACCCCGACCAATGACCTCCCCGACCTGGTACCGCGGCCCGGCATCGGGTGCGTCGCTGGAGGTCGGCTTCGATCCGCCCGTTCGCCGGCCAGAGAGACGACCTGATGAATTGGTCCATGGATCGGCCGATCGACGATCCGATGGACTGGCCGATGGATTGGCCGATGGACTGGCCGATGGACTGGCCGATGGATCGGCTGATGGACTGGCCGATGGATCGGCCGTCGGACGGTCCGACGAACTGGCCGATGGATCCGTCACCTTCAAGGACGCCGCCGACGACGAGGCATCGGCGGCCGCCAGGTCAGCATCCTGCTGCAGCATCGCTTCCAGCGTCGCGGCGAACGCTGGCGCGTCGCACTGCAGATCCTTCAACGTCGACGCTCGCTCGTCCACCGAGAGATCGAGCATGCGGCCGAATGCTTCTTCAAGGGTTTCGGCGACACCGAGATCGGGCCGAGCAATCACGACGATGCTCCGTCATCTTGCAAACGCATGGCCAACCACGCCCGGGCAAATCGCCAGCGTCGTTCGACGGTGCGGACGCTCGTCTCGGTGGCCGCGGCAATCGACTCATGCGTCATGCCGCCGAACCACCTCAGACGGACGACCTCCGCCGGCCCCGGCGCCGCGTCTTCCAACGCACGCAATCCCTCGTCCAGTCTCAAAATCGACTCTGGATCGGCGGGCAGTGCGTCGGCGACAACCAAATCCGGCCGCAGGTCGGTCCGACGGCGATCGCCGCCACGCTTGAGTCGGCATCGCCGCCGGGCCGCATCGACCACGACTTCGCGCACGGCCCGGGCCGCCGCCCCTTCGAAGTGCGCCCGACTCGTCCAACGCGATTCCGTCCCGTCGGACGCACGAAGATCAATCCAGGCCTCGTGCACCACCGCGGTGGCTTGCATCGTGAGCCCCGGCGGCAAGTGGCGGAGCCGAGACTCAGCCAATCGTCGCAGCCCGCCGTATGCGTCGGCCATCATCGTGTCCGTCGAAGCACGTCTCGTCGGAGCACGTTCCGTCGTGATCGTCGATTCGGTCATCTGGTCTTCCTCCAACCATTCGGCCCTCTCTGGCCCTGGGCTCTCCAGCCCGCCGCTCGCGCGGCCGGCCCCACGATCGGACACGCAGTCCGTCGAGTGGCGCCCGAATCACACGAAACGCTCGAAATCCTCGCGAATTCGTGTCGGGCACGCGAACAAAGCGACGGGCATCGAGCGATCGCCTCGTCGAGGCGAGCCGTGCCGCTCCCCGGAGAGAAGGCGCCAACGCCGCATTCCTGCACCAAGAGTACCCCCACATGTCCCAAACACCACACCAGAGTGCTCGCGCGGCGATGGCCGCGATCGCCACGATCACCGCGTCCGCCACCATCCGCCCCGCGTCGGCCGACCTCGATGGCTACTACTCCAGCCCGTCGGACTACGCAATCTCGTTGAGCCACATGCCTGACTTCGACCAACGCCGGCGGACCGATATCCCCAATGGCATCCTCGGGCTGGCCAACGATGGCAACATGTACTGCGTGCCCACGAGCGTCCTCAACGTCGGGGCGTACCTGGGCATCCACGGCCATCCCGACGCGTTCCCGGGCAACGCGAACTGGCAGAGCCAAGCCGAGTACAACGAAGTCTCGCTCGCCCTCGCACTCCTCGGCGTGCTCGGCAACACGTCACCGACGGGCGGCACCAATCTCAACGGCATGCACACCCAGATGCAATACGTCGTGCCGCTCAACAAATTCACCGTCTCCACCCACGGATTCAGTGGCGTCGTCGGCCCGAGTCCCACCCAGTTCGCCCAGTGGGCCATCAATGGCTCCGTCCTGGCGACGTGCCACGGTTGGTACGAACAGATCGGCTCGTCGTCCGGCATTCCAATTCTGCAACGAAACGGCGGCCATTGTCTTACGTACAACGGATCGTCGAATTCACTCTTCGACCAGACGATCAGCCTGCGCGATCCCGCCGACAGCAGCGGACTGTTCACCCAGTCTCCGTTCAACACGCGAACGTACGACTGGGAACCGATGCTCTACTTCCGAAACGGTGCGCCCAAGATCGGGACGCGCATTCTTGCTTCGGCGAATGACGGAGCAATTCGCGTCCTGGACGGCTACTCGAAGGTGACACCGAAGATGGGTGTTTCCCTGACCCCGTTCGTACCGGACACCTCAATCACGATCACGATCGCCCCTGGCGCGTTCGGCGTTCCATCGCAGACGATCCTCGTGCCGAATCCGGCTGAATCGATCGTCGAAGATGTTGTCTTTGGCCCGGACAACGATCGGGTCTACGGCGTCATCGCGGCAGCCGACGGATCGCGGCTGATCACGTGCACGCGTATCCACGACCCAGAGTGGCAGATCTTTGAGAACGTCCCATTGCCCGGACCGCAGCAGCTCTTGATCGCCGACGACCGGACGCTCTTGAGCGTCGGTGGCGGCAGCCTGACTCGATTCTTGGTCGACGTCGGCCCCGGCGACGAACCCGATGTCATTGGCGAACGCGCGGTACCGGAACGCGCGGTCATCCAGTGGGACGCGGCGAGCCAACGCATCGTTCTCTTCGATCCGAACGTGGCCGCCTTGAGCTTCATTTCGACCGACCTCGCCGAGGCGTCCCCGCCGCTCTTCGCCGACATGGACAGCATTGATGGCGAGGTCTCCATGGCCTGGGACCACACACGCGGTTCGGCTTGGATCGTCAAGCCCGGATCCGATGCCCTGTTGCGACTGATTCCGCAACCCGAACTCGGCAAGGTAGACGTCGTCTCGCTCACGCTCCAACCCGGGCTGGTTCCCGTGTCCGTCGGCGTCGACGACCTGGGACACGTGCTGGTCAGCGACGGCGAACGGTGGCATGAGTTCGCCCAGAACGACTTCGGGGGATGGGTCCCGGCCCAGGATTCCTTCTTCGACGAGATGGCCGTCGGCCGGCGACCGTCGATCAGCCGCAGCCGCACGAACTGGAATGACGTCGTGTTCCCGCCGGAAGAGTGGATCAACGTGCTGCCGGAAGATTTCGCTGGCGGCATCGTCGACTGCCCCGCGGACCTTGATGGGGACGGTGAAGTCGGCTTCGGTGATGTACTGAACCTGCTCGCCGCGTGGGGCGCGTGCCCGGCCGGTTCGTTCTGCGAACCCGACTTGGATGTCTCCGGCGTGGTCGGGTTCCCCGACTTGCTCATCCTGCTGGCCGACTTCGGCGACTGCGGGTAGGGCGACAATCGGCGTCGATCGAGCGATCTGCCCTTTATTCATCGCCCCGGCCAGGTTTGACAGCCCGTTGAAATCCCCTCTCCCGTCCTGAGCACGATCATTCCGCCCCTCAGTTTGTCGCCGAATCTCGGCGCAATCGAGTGGATATGCCTTCGATTCGGCTCCGCGCGAGGGAAGGAAGCAACGCACTCAGGACGAGACGGGCTTCTTCCACGGGCGGTTGACCTCGGCCGGGGCGATTGCGCGTCGGCGGCGTGGCGGAACTCGCTCACTGAACCTCTCCACCCGGGGTCCGACTCACATTTGCCCGAATTCGTGTGTCGGGTCGGCGGCCTCGGTGCCGGGCCTTGTGGGATCTCGGTCGTCGGACACGCCGACGCCTTTGCCCTCGCAACCCTTGGAATCCTTGGAACCATCGCCCATGCATCATTCATCGACCGCCTCGCGGCGGCCAGCACTCCGCCTGGCCGCGCCGGTACTCGCGGCATCCTTCTTGGCCACGGCCCCGGCATGGGCCGACGTCGAAGGGAACTGGGTCAGCCCGTCCGAGTTCACGATCTTCCTCAGTCACATGCCCGACTTCGACCAGATGCGCATGGAGGGTCCGGGGATTGCGGGCCTGCCGAACGAAGGCGTCATGTATTGCGTTCCAACCAGTGTGATGAATCTGGGCGGCTACATCGCGCGGCACGGACATCCGAGCGCCCTCCCCGGCGATCGCAATTGGCAAGCACCGGGGAACTACAACCTGGCGACTCAAGCGCTGGCCACTCTCGGCAGTGTGGGCGGGACCGACCCACGGACAGGAACCGGACTGAATGGCATGCGCATCCAAGCCGAGTTCAGCGTCCCGTTGGAGAAGTTCACGGTGTCAACCCACGGCTACTCCGGTGATACCTTTGCCGGCGTCCCCGACTTTGCCCGATGGGTCAATGAAGGGTCATTGATCTCTCTGTGTCACGGCTGGTACTCCGAAGTTGGACACATCGATGGCGTGCCGATTCTCTTCCGAGAAGGCGGTCATTGCCTGACGTTCCAGTCGGCATTCAAGTCACTCTTTGGCCAAGGCCTCGGACTCCGCGATCCCGCGGATGGCGGGAGCCGACTGACGCAATCGACGTTCCGAACCAACGCGTACGGCTGGGAACAGATTCTGGCGTACGCGAACGCCGGCCCGAAGCTCTTCACCCGCATTGAACCGATCAATGGCGACGACACGATCTATCGAGTGATCGACGGATACTGCAAGATCACCCCGAAGATGGGCGTGAGCTTCACCTCGGACAACATCATTGCCGTGGCCATCGGCGAAGGCGCGTACGACTTTCCGGCATCGAACGACGCACTGAACCCGCCGGAAGATGCCACGATCACCGCGGTCGCGTTCGGTCCCGACAACGATCGAATCTACGCCAGCTTCGAGATGGCCAATGGTGACATCATTGGTGCGTGCACCCAGCTGACGGCACCGAACTGGCAGCTGTTCGAAGACATCCCACTGCCGGGCGCGACGCAACTTGTCTTCGGTGACGATCGCTCGATGTACACCATTGGCGGCGGCGAGATCTTCCGGCTCCGCGTGGACGTACCGGCCGGCCAGGGACCGGAGCTCATCGGTGCCCGCGATGTCGGGGAGCGGGCCGTGCTTGACTTCGATCCCGGCAACGCCCGGCTCGTCCTCTTGGACCCCGATGCTTCCACGCTGACGTTCTTGCCCGATCACCTGGACGGCGACGTCTCCCCGATCTCGATCCCGTTGGATCCGTTCGCCGGCGACGTCAAGATGGCTTGGGATCACACCCGGGACCGGGCCTGGATGACCAAGCCAGGCAGCGACGCCTTGATTCAGATCGTGCCGGTGGCCGGCGCGGGAGAAGCACTGATCGTTTCATTGGTCGCTCCGAACGGAATCACGCCGGTCGACATCGACGTGGATGACCAGGGCCACCTGCTCATCAGTGATGGACAAACCTGGCACGAGTACAAGCTCCGCGACGACGGCACGTGGGCGGCCCAGGCCGATTCGTTCGCCCATGGTCTCTCGGTCGGGCAGTCGCCTTCGATCAGCCGCAGCCGAACGAACTGGAATCCCATCGACTTTCCGGAAGACCAGTGGAGAAGCGTGCTTCCCGACACGTTCGGCCCGAGTGTCATCGACTGCGCCGCAGATCTGGACGGAGACCGATTGGTCGGCTTCACGGATCTGCTGAACCTCCTTGCCACCTGGGGCCCCTGCCCGGCCGGCGCGTTCTGTGACGCCGACCTCGATGCCAACGGCTCCGTGGACTTCGCTGACTTGCTCGCGCTGCTCGCGGCGTTCGGCGAGTGTGCGTAACCAAGACCGCGGTGACGAGCGACCGCACCTCCGCGTGATCGCGATCGTGCGGGCCGAGCCCGCCACGGAGTGCGGCCCGTCCACCTCGCGTCCCCATGAACGTTCATCGCCCCGGCCCAGGTTCACGCCTCGGCCGGGGCGATTCTTCTTGGAAGCTTCAGCCGCGCGGGATGCCGCGAAGACCACCGTTGATCCGCCGCAATGCAGCAAGTTTCACCGTCGGGCGCCGATCGCCGCCGACGGGTTGCGAGTGCCGGCGGCGAAGCAGATCCAATCGCGCACGCTCGCCGGCTTCTTCCGCACCACCCCAAGGAGGGCACTGCCATGCATCCTCGACCCACTCCGATGATGACCGGCGCCGCGGCGTTGGCGGCGGCCACGGTTCTCGCCACGCCCGTTTCGGCCGACGTGAACGGCAATTGGATCAGCCCGAGCGAGTTTTCCGTCTGGCTGACCCACATGCCGGACTTCGATCAGATTCGCGAGTCGGCGTTCGCCATGCCCGGCTTGCCCAACGACGGAATGAGCTACTGCGCCCCAACGTGCGTGCTCAACCTCAGCGCGTACGTCGCCCTCCACGGCCATCCAACTTCATTTCCCGGGGCGGAGGACTGGCAGTCGCAAACCCACTATGAAACGGCCACGTTCGCCCTGCAGCAGCTCGGGGTCATCGGCAACACCGATCCGTTCCTTGGCACGACCCACGCCGGCATCCTGGCCCAGGCCCAGTTCTCCCTGCCAATAGACCGGTTCACCGTCACCGTGGACACATTCGGCACCTTGCCCACCGCCGGCATCCCCGACTTCGCCCGCTGGGTGCGCGACGGTTCGCTCGTGTCGTTCTTCCACGGGTGGTACAACTGGATCGGAGAGATCAACGGGGTCCCGGTGCTCGAAGCAACGACCGCGCACTGCCTGACGTTCCGCGGAGCCAACGCATCCGTCTTCGATGCACTTCTCTTCGCCGGCGACCCGGCCGACGACGCCGAGGGTTTCTCTCAATCGACGTTCAGCACGCGGATCTACGACTGGTCTTCACCGGTCGTCATCGCCAACGGGGTGCCGCGCTCGGCCAATCGGATCAAGCCGGCGAATCAGGACGAAGCCGTCTGGCGACTCATCGACGGATACTGCAAGGTCACGCCCAAAATGGGCGTCAGCTTGACCGACTTCAACGCCCTGACCGTGCAGGTTGCCGACGGCCCCGCCGATTCCCCGGCGACCTTGATCGAGGTCCTCCCACCGGAAAATCGGGTCTTGGAGGCCGCCACGTTCGGCCCGGCCAATGATCGGCTTTACGTGATTCTGCGTGGAGCGACCGGCCAGTTCTTCCCCGCGTGCCGCGCCTTGCATGATCTGGACTGGCGCGAGTTCCTGGACATTCCCCTGCCGGGCCCGTCGGACATGTTCTTCGGCGACGACCGCAGCATGTACACGATCGGCGGAGGCGAGATCTCTCGAATCTTGTTTGATGTTCCCGATGGAGCGGAGCCCAAGCTGATCGGTTCGCGCGAAGTTGGCCAGCGCGCGGTGGCGGACTTCGATTCCGATACCGATCGAGTAGTGCTGTTTGATCCGGCCGTACCACTGCTCCGCATGCTCCCGCCCGACCTGAACGGCGACCCCGTCAACTTCGAGATGGCGCTCGGCGCACTGGAAGGTGACGTGCGGATGGCCTGGGATGCCACCCGTACGTGTGCATGGGCAACCAAACCCGGCTCGGAGACCTTTCTCCAGATCATCCCCTCGGCCGCCGGCGGCATCGCCCAGGTCGCGTTTCATGTGCTGCCCGATGGGATGCTGCCGGTGGATATTGATGTTGACGACCAGGGCCACCTGTTCGTCAGCGACGGCGGCAAGTGGTACGAGTTCGCCCAGGACAGCAACGGCGACTGGAAGGCACAGGAAGGCTCCTTCATCCATGGCCAGCCGATCGGAACGCGGCCGGTAGTCAGCCGAAGTCGGACGAATTGGGATCCCGATGTGCACTCACTGCGTCAGCAGCAGCATGTACCGCCGACGAGCTTTGGCGTGGAGTTGCTCGACTGCCCCGCGGACCTGGACGCCGATCGCGCGGTGGGCTTCGCCGACCTCCTGGCCCTCCTGGCAACCTGGGGACCGTGTCCGACGGGCGAATTCTGCGATGCCGACCTCGACTTCGATGGCACCGTGAACTTCGCGGACCTCCTGGCTTTGCTTGCGGCCTTTGGCGATTGCCCATGATGGCGTGACGCACCGCCGGCCGAACCCCGGCCGCCCACGATGGATGCCCGCCCCGCGCCGTGTCATGTACTCGGCCGGGGCGGTCATCGTTGGGGCGGATGCGGGCTCAGCCGCCCCGGAAGGCCGGTTCAACGGGCCCGAAGGCCAGATCGCCGCTTGGCCCGACATCCAAACTCCCAACAAATCCCGAGATCAACTGTCGGGCCAACCGCCCGGGCGACGGGATCCGGGCATCGCCAACTCTGGTGAGCGACCTCCGCCTCGGAGGGGGCTGTTTCTGTCACTCCTGAGGGGATCGCACCTCCCATGATCGCCACATCCACTCGACGCCGGGCCTTGCCGCTCGGCCTCCTCGCTTCCACCGTTCTCGCCACGCCGGCCCTCGCCGATGTGAACGGCAACTGGGTCAGCGAGAACGAATTCACCATCTCCCTGAGCAACATGCCGGACTTCGATCAGCTCCGAGTGGCCGCCCCCGGCGTGCTCGGGCTCCCGAACAACGGCAACGCCTACTGCGTTCCGACGTGCGTCCTCAACCTCGGTGCCTACATCGCCCGGCATGGCCACCCGGACGCCCTCCCCGGAGACGAGAACTGGCAGTCGCAGGCCAACTACAACGACGCAACGATCGCCCTGACCACCCTCGGCGTCGTCGGCAACACATCCCCGACCACGGGGACGAACGTCTACGGCCAGTTCATGCAGACGAGGTTCGCCGTTCCCCTCGACCGGTTCGTTGTCTCGTCGCACATCTTCGACGGATTCGTCTTTGCAGACATCCCGAACTTCGCCCGCTGGGTCAACGAAGGCTCGCTCATCTCGTTCACCCACGGGTGGTACAACCAAGATGGCACCATCAACGGCGTGCCCAACCTCTCCCGGAACGGCGGACATTGCCTGACGTTCCAGGGAGCGGGCCGATCGCTCTTCTCCCAGTTCTTGTCCATCCGTGACCCGGCCGACAACGCCCAGGCCACCACCCAGTCGACGTTCACCAGTCGCGTGTACGACTGGGAAGAGCAGGTGATGTACCTCAACGGGAACCTGAGGGTCGGCACCCGGATCGAGCCCATCAACGGGGACGACTCGTTCTGGCGGGTCATCGATTCGTACACCAAGGTGACGCCGAAGATGGGCGTGAGCCTGACCGAAGACAACATCGTGCTCGTCGCCGTCGCCGACGGCACCTACGGATTCGCGGCCAGTGACCTGGAACTCGCGTCACCCGACCAGTCGGTCATCGAAGCCGTCGCCTTCGGTCCCGACAACGACCGGCTGTACGCCACCGTTCGACTGGACGACGGCACCGTCGTGGCCGCCTGCACGACCATCCGCGATCCGGAATGGGTGCTCTTTGAGAATCTGCCGCTGCCCGGACCGTCGACGATCGTCTTCGGCGACGACCGCACGATGTACACCGTCGGCGAAGGCGAGATCTTCCGTATTCTGCTGAACACCGAGAGCGGAGCACCGGAACTCATCGGCGCCCGCGATGTTCCCGAGCGCGCGCTGATCGCGTTCGACTCGGCGACCGACCGCGTCATCATGTTCGACCCCGAAACGCCGACGCTGAGCCTGTTGCCCGATCACCTCGATGGCGACATCATCAGCCTGCCCGTCCCGATCGGACCGCTGGCCGGCGACGTGGACATGGCCTGGGATGACACGCGGGGTGCCGCGTGGGTGCACAAGCCGGGCAGTGACACGCTGCTCAAGATCACGCCGGTGGCTGGCGCCGGCGTGCCGCTCGTGGAGAGTCTGGTCATCCCCGACGGCATCCTCCCGGTGGACGTCGAGGTGGACGATCAGGGCCACCTGCTCGTGAGCGATGGGAGCAAGTGGTACGAGTTCTCTGAGAGTGCGAACGGTGATTTCGTCGCGGAAGAGGGATCCTTCATTCACGGCAAGATCGTCGGCCGAGACCCGCAGATCAGCCGGAGCCGAACCAATTGGAATCCCGTCGACTTCCCGGACGAGCAATGGCAGAACGTGCTGCCGCAGACATTCGGGCCCGGCATCGCCGACTGCCTTGGCGACTTTGACATCGACGGCGAGATCGGATTCTCTGACCTGCTGACCTTGCTCGCCGCCTGGGGCCCCTGCCCGGCTGGCGCGTTCTGCGACGCCGACCTGGACGCCAGTGGAGCGGTTGACTTCGCTGACCTGCTGTCCCTGCTCGCCGCCTTCGGCGACTGCCCGTGATGGAATGACGACGACGCACCCCGCGTCGAACGCCGCCGAATGCAACACCGCCCCGGCTGAGGAAGCATCCTCAGCCGGGGCGGCTGCATTTCCGAGGGAGTTGATTCAGTGATGCGCGGGAGCGGGACGGGCGCGCCCCGCCGGCATCACTTCTTCTCGTCCTTCACTTCGTACTCGGCGTCGATGACATCGTCCTTGGCCCCGTCACCGGAACCGCCGCTGGCGGCGGCGTCGCCCCCAGCATCTTCGGCGGCAGCTTCGTAGATGATCTTGCCGAGTTCCATCGTCGCGTCGTTGAGCTGCTTGATCGCCGCGTCGATCGCCGCCGGATCATCACCCTTGACCTGCTCTTCCAGGTTGGTGATGGCCGACTCGATGGACGAACGTGTCTCGCTCGAGACCTTGTCGCCGTGCTCCTCGAGACTCTGGCGGGTGCCGTAGATCATCTGCTCGGCCTGGTTCTTGCGATCCACGACCTCTCGGCGCTTCTGATCTTCGTCGGCGTGCCGCTCGGCTTCGACCTTCATCCGATCGATCTCCTCCTTCGGCAGGCCGCCGGAGTTGGTGATCTTGATGTCGGCCGTCTTGCCGCTGGCCTTGTCCGTCGCGGTGACTTCCAAGATGCCGTTCGCGTCGATGCCGAACTCAACCTCAATCTGCGGCACGCCGCGGGGAGCCGGCGGAATGCCGGTGAGGTCGAACTGGCCGAGCGTGCGGTTGTCCTTGGCGAACTCACGCTCGCCCTGCAGCACATGAATCGTTACCGACGTCTGGCTGTCGGCCGCGGTCGAGAAGGTTTCCTTCCGGCTCGTTGGCACGGTGGTGTTCTTCTCGATGAGCTTCGTCATCACGCCGCCGTAGGTCTCAACGCCCAGCGAAAGCGGGGTCACGTCGAGCAGCAGCACGTCCTTGACGTCGCCTTGCAGCACGCCGCCCTGGATCGCGGCTCCGATGGCCACGACTTCGTCGGGGTTGATCGACTTGTCGAGGTCGTCGGTGGCGAAGACTTCCTTGGCGATCTCCGCCACTTTGGGGATGCGGGTCGAACCGCCGACCATGACCACGTCGTCAATCTGCGAAGCGTCAAGCTTCGCGTCCTTGATCGCGGTCAGGCAAGGCTCGCGCAGTCGGTCGAAGAGATCCGAGCAGATCGACTCGAACTTCGCCCGAGTGATCGTTTGCTGCAGGTGCTTCGGACCGTTCTGGTCGGCGGTGATGAACGGCAGATTGATGGTCGTCTCAAGCTGCTGCGAGAGCTCGCACTTGGCCTTCTCCGCCGATTCCTTGAGCCGCTGGTGGGCCATCGGATCGGTCCGCAGGTCGATGCCCTCGGCCTTGCGGAATTCCTCGGCCACGTGGTCGATGATCCGCTGGTCGAAGTCATCGCCGCCGAGGTGTCCATCGCCCTTGGTGGCCAACACCTCGAAGACGCCGTCGCCGACGTCGAGGATGGACACGTCGAACGTCCCGCCGCCGAGGTCGAAGACCGCAATGCGGGCGTTGGTGTTCTTGTCCAGGCCGTAGGCCAGCGCGGCCGCCGTCGGCTCGTTGATGATGCGCTCGACGGTGAGTCCGGCGATTTCGCCAGCGTCCTTGGTGGCCTGACGCTGCGAGTCATTGAAGTACGCGGGAACGGTGATGACCGCTCGCGTGACTTCTTCGCCGAGGTAGTCCTCGGCCGTCTTCTTGAGTTCCTGCAGGGTCATCGCGCTGATTTCCTGCGGGGTGTACTCCTTGTCGCGGACGCTCACCTTCACGAAGTCGTCGGCCGAACCGATGACCTCGTAGGGAACCATCTTTTCTTCACCGGACACTTCGCTGACGCGGCGTCCCATGAATCGCTTGATGGAGAACACGGTGTTCTGCGGATTGGTGACCTGCTGGTGGCGGGCCGGCTGGCCGACGAGCCGCTCGCCCTTCTCGGTGATCGCGACGACCGACGGCGTGGTGCGGTTGCCGGTCGCGTTGATGAGCACCTTGGGCTGGTCGCCTTCCATGACCGCCACCACGGAGTTGGTGGTACCGAGGTCGATGCCGATGATCTTCGACATGGTGGGGCTCCTGACGTGCCTTCCCGCCCCCGCCCGCGACATGGGCTGACCAACGGTGGTCAACCCCGCGCCGACACGCGAGAGAAGGTCCGCCGGCGGGCACGTGGGCCCACGGGCGAAAGATTGAACGGGTCCGGCGAAACGGTCGGCCGGGCCTGCAGGGGTATCGAGCAAACGCAGTGCCAGTCGAACCACGCGACGGAAAGAACCTGGGGCCAGGCCGAAGCCGCTCAGACGGGGTCCAGGGACCGGTTTCCCGGCTCACTGGACCGGAAACATCGCAGCAGCAGGCCCCTGGCCCGCGATCGGGGGGCCGACGATGCCCAGTGGCTGCCGAATTGGCGGGGGCCGCCGACCGCACGCCGTGGCGATCTACACTGGTCGGCCGATGTCCAGTTGGTTCCGTGCGTTCCGTGCGTACCGTCCACCCTGCCCGTTCCGCCCTTTCTGCCCAATGCCGAGCACACCCGTGGCGACCGAGTCTGCTTCCAACCCAAGGCCCACCGCCACCGGGCGGCCTGAACCGCGGGCGGAAGCTGAACCTGGTCGCCCCCGACTCCGGATCGGAGCGGTGGAACTGTCCAGCCGGGCCCTGCTCGCGCCGATCGCCGGGCACACCGATCTGGCCTTTCGTCGCCTGTGTCGCGGCGGCGGCGGCGTCGGCTTGGCGAGCACGGACCTCCTCAACTGCCACTCGGTGCTGCGCGAACGCCCGCGGGCCTTGGAACTTTCGGCCACCGCCGAGGACGACGCCCCACTGTGCATGCAGCTCTACGGAGCGGCCCACGATCCGCTGCCTGAGGCCGCCCGCTGGGCGGTCGAACGAGGCGCGGTGATCGTGGACATCAACATGGGCTGCCCGGTCGACAAGGTCTGCAAGAAGAACGGCGGCAGCTTGCTGCTCTGTGATCCGGCGAGCACCGTGGATCTGGCTGGCCGCGTTGTGCGGGCGGTCGAGGGCACCGGCGTTCCCGTGACCGCAAAGCTCCGGCTCGGCTGGGATGACGACCAATTCGTCGCCCCGCAACTGGCCCGGGAACTCGTGGATGTCGGAATCGCCGCCATCACGATCCACGGCCGGACGACGGTGCAGCGATTCAAAGGTGAGGCCTCACTTGATGGCATCGCCCGGGTCCGTGAGGCCGTGCCCGATGTCCCGGTCATCGGCAACGGCGACGTTGACGGGCCGGAGGCGGCCGTCCGAATGGTTCGTCGCACCGGCGTGGACGGCGTCATGATCGCCCGGGCCGCCCTGCGGACGCCGTGGATGTTCGCCGCCGTCGACCGGGCCCTGGAGGGCCTGGAACCCGGGACGGAACCCACGGCGGCCGACAAGTTTCGATTTGTGCGCCGCCACCACGAGCTGATTCTCGAACACCACGGACCACGAGCCGCCCTTCGGTGCCTGAGTCAACGGATCGCCTGGTACGGCAAGAGCCTCGGTCACGCCAAGCCGATCAAGGAGCGGATTCGGACGGCCACGAGCCCGAGCGAGATCGAAGATGCCCTCGATGCGGCGATCGAACGCCTCGATGGACGCCCAGATTTGCTGCGGGTTCCCGCAGGCTTCCTGCGCTGGGATGATGTTTCTTGGGGCACCGATCAGGCCGCCCCACGGCTGGTGAGCGTCCCTGACGGAGCCTGAACGGCGAATTGCCGAGCCGGCGACGCCGCGAGCAGACGCCCGCCGACTGCGCGGAAACGCGTCAATGAACCAGAATCCACCGCGTCATCCTTGCGGCTCGGTCCGCCGGAGACTACTGTCCGAGTTCGGATGAAGAAGGTATGAGCCGCCAACGCAGCGGTTCTCGCAAACACACCGGAAAGAGGAGAAGCAGAGAGAGGCCTGTCTCTATTAGGGAGGAACGAGGCCCATGTCTGTTATCCGTCTGACCCGGCGCGGTCTGGTGGGGATCGCGGTTACGAGTTCGCTCGTCGCTGCTGCGTCCGCCACTGCTGCCGTCGCCCCCGATTTCTCGATGGTTTGGGACGCCAGTGGCGACTCCGTCGAGGCCTTTACCTACAACCCGGGCAACTTTGGCGAAGCCGTCGACAACTTCGACGGTTCCTGGACCTACACCGGCGGCATCGTCGGTGAGTCCTGGGAAATGAGCTGGATCTGCGACGCCAACGACAACCGTTCTGCTGGCCTCGGTGGCGGCAGCGGTATGGCGTTCGTCGATGCCGAGATCGTCGTGACCAACACGTCGGCCTCCGTCCAGACCTTCTCGATGCTGATGTCGCTCAACCTCAGTTCGTCGATCAGCGCTCCGATCACCGCGGACGGCTCGGCCGGCTACACGCTGACCAACGTCGCCCCGTTCGGTGACGCGACGATCGCCGCCCCCGACGGTTCGTCGCTCTACAAGGGCTTCGTTGACGTAGTTGATCCGTTCGCCGACACGGCGATCGGCACCCTCTACGACGCACCCTTCAGCGATACGGTCGCCGGTGCATTCGCCACCACGTCGGCCAATGATGCCTTCGGCACCACGGACCCGGGCTCGGCCGACACCAACGTCGCCGTGCTCCTGACGTTCGAGCTGTCGCCTGGCGACTCGGCTTCGGTCGTCGGCACCTTGATTGTCGTCCCCGGCCCCGGCGCTCTCGCGCTGCTGGCCGTTGGTGGCTTCGCGGGTCGTCGCCGCCGTCGCGGCTGATGCTTCGGCGAACGAGCGGTCACTCGATCGCTGGTTCGTGCTGCAGAACACGCCCCGCCGGTGAGAGATCATCGGCGGGGCCTTCAACTGGAACGACGGCGTGCTTCGGCACTCCCGAGGGCCAGTCGACAATTGGGTGAAGAAGGCGGTTGCCATGGCCATGTCGGGCCACGTAACCGAATGCACGGCTTGTGGGCCGGCATGCACCGGGCGTCGGACGCCCGGCCGAAGCATGCGACCCGTGAACCGTGTGGGGTCGGAGGATCCCATGCAACGACATGATCCAGAATCCATGCGCCCGTCTGCGACCGTTGAGGCAATGACCTCAGCGGAACCGTCGGCATCGAAGCAAGTCGCGGCCCGCGCCGCCCGTCGCCGCCTGTCGGCGATTGGCGTCGTCGCAGTGGCTGGCGTGGCGACGACATTTGCAGTGTCTGGCGCCGGCGATCCGAAGGGTGGCGGGCCCGCGACGTTGCCGACGACCAGCGCCGACTTCTTCCAGGACGGCACGCAGCCGCAGCCCGACAACCCGGACTTTGCCCCGGCCGGCATCTCCACGCAGTGCCAGGTCTGCCACTCGAACTACGATCTCGAAGTCGAGCCATGGCGCCCGTGGCGTTCGTCGATGTTGGCCCAGTCCGCCCGCGACCCGATCTTCTGGGCCGCGTTGACCATCGCCAACCAAGACGCGGTCGGTGCTGGCGAATTCTGCATTCGCTGCCACGCTCCGAACGCGTTCTTGAACGGACACGCCGAGGCGGCCGATGACGACGACTTTGGCCCCGAGGACTTTGACGGCGTCAATTGCAATTTCTGCCACCGCGTCGTTGACCCAGAATTCAAGGAAGGCGTGAGCCCCGCCCAGGACGAAACCATCCTGGCCGAACTCGACGCCGCCGGTCTGATCCCGGCCGAGGGCAGCAATGCTCGCTACGTCGTGGATCCCCGCGACGACCGACGTGGACCGTTCGACGACCTGCCGTTCAATCCGCACCCGGCGGGCGCGGAGGTGGTTGTCTCGCCGTTCCACTCCACGAGCGAGCTGTGCTGGACCTGCCACGACGTCTCCAACCCGCTGATGGAGTTGAACGAAGACGGCGATGGCTACACGCTGGGCCCGATCGCCCAAGCCCACGTCAGCGGCAGCCAGGACGGACAGTTCCCGCTCCACCGCACGTACAGCGAGTGGAAGAACAGCTACTACTCGACCATCGGCGTCCAACACAACGGACGCTTCGGCGGCAACCACCCCACCGGCGTGATGAACTCATGCCAGGATTGCCACATGCCGGACATGGAAGGCTTCGGCTGCAGCATTCCTGGATTCCCCGAACGACCTGATGTTCCGCAGCACTCGTTCTTGGGCGCGAACACTTGGGTTCTGCGAGCGGTTGATTCGCTCTTCCCGGAATCCGAGACCGGCCTGAACCCGGAGCTCGTCGACACCGGCATTGCCCGGAACCTCGACATGCTGAGCCGGGCTTCGGACCTCACGGTGAGTCAGAGCGGAGCGACGCTCAGTACGCGACTGATCAATCGGTCCGGCCACAAACTCCCCACGGGCTTCCCCGACGGACGCCGAATCTGGTTCAACGTCAAGTTCCTTCGCCCCAACGGCACCATTGTGGCCGAACGCGGCGCGTACGACTTTGACACCGGCACCCTCATCGAAGGGGGCGACGACACGACCGTGATCGAAGCAGCCTTCGGCATCGGCGAAGAACTCGCGCTCGAACTTGGACGTCCCGCCGGGAAGACGTTCCACTTCGCCCTGGCCAACGAGGTCATCAAGGACAACCGCATCCCCCCCGCTGGCTGGTCGGCCGTCTTGGCTGAACAACAGCAGATGGGGCCGGTTGGCGCGACCTTCGGCAACGGCCAGCACTGGATGGATCTCGATTGGGAGATTCCATTCGAGGCCGACCGCGTCGTGGTGACCACTTACTACCAGACGACAACCCGGGAATTCATCGAGTTCCTTCGCGACGCCAACGTCACCGATGACCGCGGCACCCTCGCCTACGACCTTTGGACCAACTTCGGCGGCGCTGAGCCGGCGGTGCTGGACATGGTCGAGATGCAGCTCGCCAACCCCGCGGACGTCACCGGCGATGGCCTGCTGACGTTCGACGACCTCCTGACCTTGCTTTCCGCCTACGGCGAGTGCGACAGCGACCCCGCGGTCCCGTGCATCACCGACCTGGACGGCTCGGGAAGCACCGACTTCGCTGACCTCTTGATCATGCTGAGCTACTTCGCGCAGCCCGGTTGATCCGTCAGCCCCCCGCCTCGGCTCACCGGAAACGGAAGCCGAGGCTTTGGAAGAACGGTCCTCCGGGACCATCAGCCTGCTTGTTTCGGACCGCAACGTGCGGCCCGATGGCCGAGACGAACTGGTCGTTCTTGACGACATCAGGGCCGTGCATTTCGTCTTGGGTTTGGAAAGAGGAAGTCTGCGGGGGCTCGGATGAGCCGGTCTCCCGTCCAGAGGAGGAGAACATGCTCATGCACGCTCCGAAGCAGTGCACGCGACGGCTCGTCGTCGCCGCCGCGTGTGCAGCGTTCGCGACGGGCGGTACCGCTTATGCGGGGATCGCACCATCGGTCGGGTTTGACATCATGGCCAGCGACGGGACCAACGAGTCTCTGATGCTCGCTGGATCGAATGTCGGCCCCGACCTGTTCAACTATGCCGGCATCCTGAACGACAACGAAGGCGACTGGGGTATCACCTACGACTTCTTCGCGTCACAGGATCCGACCGACGCACTCGGCGCCTTTCTTGGCACTGGGTTCACGGTCACCAACAACACGGACGGGGATCTCGACTTTTCCCTGACCCTGTCGCTGGACATTGACCCGGCGGCCCTCCCCGAGACGGATTACGCCGGCTCGGTTGGGTACACCCTCAACGGTATCGACGGCTCGCTCACCACCGACACTTCGCTCTACGCGGTGTTCATCGGTGACACGCTGATCGACACCCTCTTCGATGCGCCGTTCGAACTTTCGTTCGACGGTGTCGGCACCGAATCGGTGTCGGAGAACCTCGCTGGCGGCATGAACGGCCCCGCTGAGACCATCTCCATCGTCATGGAGTTCACGCTGTCATCCGGTGACAGCCTGACCACCACCGGCGCGTTCGGCATTACCGCCGTCCCCGCCCCGGGCGCACTCGCCCTGCTCGGTGCCGCTGGCCTCGTTGGCCGCCGTCGCCGTCGCGACTGATATCAATCCGTCGCCCACGTGCCTTGCACTTCCAGCCGACCCCGATCGATTCGATCGGGGTCGGTTTTTTGTGCCCACGATTCGGATGCGGCCAGACTCTGGCCCTAGCCGTTGGCGACGACGTTGCCCATCTGGAAGATCGGAAGCAACAGAGCGATCGCCACGCCACCGATCACGATGCCCATTGTGATCACCATGATCGGCTCGATGAAGCTCGTCGCCCCCTTCACCCTGGCCTCGAATTCCTGCTCACCGAACTCCGCGATCCGGTTCATCACATCGGGCAGCTTTCCGGACTTCTCACCCGACGAAATCATCGAAACGATGGCGGCCGGCACCAATGAGTCGTTCTGCAGCGTGCTGCTGATCAACTGGCCCTCACGTACTCCACTCTCCATCCGATCCCAGAGTCGGTCGTAGAAGATGTTGTTCGTGACGTCCCGACTGATCGAGATGATGTCGAGCAAGTGAACGCCACCCTGCAAGAGTGTCGCCATCGTGCGGGTCGCCCGGGTCAAGTAGAGCTGCCGGTAGAGCGGACCAATGATCGGCAGGTTCAATCGCAACCAATCGAGTGTCCGTCGGCCCGATGGACGCCTGACGAAGATGTAGGTCGCCAAGGCAATGAACGCAACGGCCGGCCCCCAGTACATCCACTTGTGAATCACCAGCCGGCTCGCGGTCAACATGATCTCGGTGATCATGGGCAGTTTCGCTGATCGGTCTTCGTAGATCGTCGCGAACCGCGGAAGCACAAAGACAAGCAAGAAGCCGCTCAGCGTGAGGCCCGCGGTCATCATGAATGCGGGATAGGCGATCGCGCCGCGCACTTGCCGAAGCGTCTTGCGTTCCCCGCCCATGTACTCACTGATACGACGAAGCATCAAGCCCATCGTGCCGGAGATCTCAGACGCCCGAAGAAGGCTCGTCATGATGCGAGGAAAGATCTTCGGCCAGCGAGCGGTTGCCTCGGAAAACGTCCCGCCGCTGAACAGATCGTCACGTACCCGTTCGAGCACGACGGTGAACTCCTTCGACGCTCCCTGTCGTGTGTACGTTTCCAGCGCCTCCGACAGCGGGACTCCCGTTTCGACCATGACCGACAACTGGTCACAGAATGAGATCACTTCATCGCGTTTGATCCGACGAACGGCTTCTTGTCGCCGAATGGCCGCCGCATCGAGCGTCGGCCCCCCATCGCTGACCCGATCCGAAACTTCAAGGACAACGCGCCCCTCGGAGCGCAGCGCGCGAGCGACCTCTTCGGCGCTCTCGGCGGCCATCGTCCCGTTGAGCAACTCCCCCGTGTTGGAGCGTGCCTTCCACCCGTACGTACTGATCGCAGACACTGCGTTCCCCCTCAGGTCACCGTGACGTTGAAGACTTCTTCTGCCGTTGTCAGTCCGGATCGAGCCTTCTGCATGCCATCCGTACGCAACGTCACAAACCCGTTCTGGGCGAGCATGGTGCCCAGCTCGTGCAAGTTCGCTCCCTGGGCGATGGCGGAGAGCAATTCATCTTCGGGATCGAGCAGTTCGAAGATGCCAATCCGGCCAGCGAATCCAGTCCCACGGCATCGCGTGCAGCCCGCCCCGCGCGCCAACAACTCGAACGGACCAGCGAGCTCTTCGATGAGCGAACGCGTCAACTCGTCCGGATCGTATTCTTCTCGGCAGTGCGGACAGATCTTGCGAACCAGGCGCTGCGCCAACACCCCTCGCAACGTCGCCGCGACCAGGAACGGTTCGATCCCGATGTGAATGAGCCGAGTGACCGCACTGAGTGCGTCGTTCGTGTGAAGCGTCGAGAACACCAAGTGGCCCGTCAGGGCTGCCTGCGTCGCGATCACCGCTGTTTCTTCGTCCCGAACCTCACCGACCATGATGATGTCGGGGTCCTGACGGAGTAGAGCTCGAAGTGCCTTGGCAAAACTGAAACCCGCCTTGTCGTTCACCTGAGATTGGTTGATACCGGGCAAGTGCGCCTCGACCGGATCCTCGACCGTCGACACATTCAGGCTCTCGTCGGCGATCTCCGAGAGTACCGAATACAGCGTCGTTGATTTGCCCGAGCCGGTCGGGCCGGTCACCAACACCACGCCGTTGGGGTTGCTCACAACGTTCTTCCAGCCGTTCAACATCATCGGGCTGAAGCCGAGCTTCTCGAGCGCGACAATCGCATTGCGATTGTCGATGATTCGGATCACAACCTTCTCGCCGAACTTCCCCGGCATGGTCGAGACGCGAAGGTCGATCGGACGACCTTCGATCATGACATGGATGTCGCCATCCTGCGGCACTCGGCGTTCGGAGATGTCCAGGTTCGACATGATCTTGATGCGGCTGACGATGGCGGCCTGCATCTGGTACGGCGGACGATTCCGCTCGAATAGCTTTCCATCAAGCCGGAATCGAATGCGCAAGGTTCGGTCGTCGGGCTCGATGTGAACGTCGCTGGCTCCCTCTTGCACCGCCGTGAAGATGATGTAGTTCACCAACTTCACCACCGGGCTCTGGCCGGCAATCTCCTCGAGGTCGGTCAGCTCCTGGACCTGCCGCTCAATGAGCGAGAAATCTTCATCGTTGATGTCTTCGTAGATCTCGTCGATCACGAAGACGTTGGCATTCGGCAGATACGCCTTGATGGCCGAGGCAATCTCGTCGGCCCGGGCCACCGCGATTTGCACGCGGTGACCGGTGATCCGTTCGATCTCGTCCGTCAGGAACAGGTTGGCTGGTTCGGCGACGGCCACGGTCAACGTGCCGCGCACCAGAAACAATGGCAAGACGCGATGCTCTTCCAGAAACTCGCGCGGCAGCAACTCAACCACCCGCGCATCCGCCACCCGGGCCGCGTTCGACAGATACGGCACGCCGTGGGCCTCGGCCAGGACGCGCAGAATGTCGTCGTCGGTCGCGAAGTCCATGTCGACCACGACTTCACCGAGGAGTCGAGTGAAGCCTCGTTCTCGCTGGCGTTCAAGCACTTGGTCGAGCTGATCAGGGCTGATGATGCCTCGCATCACCAGAAGTTCACCGAGCCGAACGCGCTCGCCTACCTCCATGCCTCCCGAAGAGCGTTCCGGTTGCTTCGAGATCATGTCTGGTCTCCCGCCCCGGCCATCATCGCAAACTCCTCGCCGCCGACTCGATGTCGGGATGGACGTCAAATCGCCCGTCCAATCGGGTGACCTGAAGGATGGTCTTCACGATGTCGTTGGCCCGGGCCAATCGCAACCGGCCGCCAGCGGCCCCGACCAGATCGTCGAGCCAGAGGAGGGTTTCGAGTCCTTCGCTGTCGGCACCGTCAAGCAATTCCAAATCCAGAACCGCGGACCGCATGCCGGACGCGATCCGTTCGTCACACTGCCGGCGCAGGGCGTCGGTGTGGTCCATCGTCAATCCGCCGGTCAAACGAATGACGCTGGTGTCACCGTGATCTTCGATTTCGATGGTCATGCGGCGATCCCCCGCGTTCCATCTCCGGTGAGATGTTCCGCCACCAGTGCATCAAAGCGTGACAGATCCAACCGAAGCATCAACGGCACCAGGGACGGGTCAAACTGACTGCCAAGACCGCGTTCAATCTCCGCCAAGACTTCCTGCCGGCCGAGCCGCGCCCGGTACGTCCGGGTCGAGCTCATGGCGTCGAAGGAGTCCGCCAAGGCGATCAACCGGGCAATGAATGGGATTTCCTCGCCCGAGACACCGTGCGGATAGCCACGGCCATCCCAACGTTCATGGTGATACAGAACGCCCGGAAGGATGTCATCGAGGGCCGGGATGTCCCGCAAGATGCGATGACCAATCTCAGGGTGCTTCTGGATCATCCGGAACTCTTCGTCGGTCAGGCGTCCGGGTTTGGTCAGAACCGACTCGGCGACCCCGATCTTTCCGACGTCGTGCACCAGGCCAGCGATCCGCGCCCGAGCGATGAAGTGCGCGTCGCAACCGGCGGCCTCAGCCAACTGCTCGGTGAGCAAGGCGACGCGCTGCGAGTGACCGGAGGTGTACGGATCCTTGGCGTCAATCGCCGATGTCAACGCTTCGAGCGTCCCCATGGCCATGACTTCCAGTTCGTCGTACAGGCGAGCGTTCTCAAGAAACACGGCCGTATGTCCGGCCGTCGCCCCGAGAAGTTTGATGTCGCTCGACGACGCGGGACCGTGCGGTTCCTTCTCGCCAGCCAGGAAGATCCCGAGCACCTGGCCGTCCCGCACCACCGGCTGAACCAGCACCCCGCGGCCCAGAATGGCCAGCGGATCGCCCGGCTCCGTCTCGATGACGAGTCCACGATCCGCCGTCACTTCCTCGAGCAGACCAGCCACCGCTTCGACGACGGACGGCGCTTCCAGATCCGGACGCCCCGCGGCGATGAATCGGCCAGACACCCGGGCGGCGCGAGCGGCGCCCTCGAAGAACATCGCTCCGACCCATTGGTACGGCAACACTTCCAGAAGATCGCCGCACGCAGCTTCGACGAAGCCCTCAGGGCGATCCACCACGGCCATGCTGCGAATGGTCGAATACAACAAGTTGAGTTCTTCGTACGACTCGGCCAACCGAGAGCCCATCGCATCAATCGCACGATCATCGGCCGACCGACGGACTTCGCTGCGGACGATCGCGGCGGCCAACCGCGCGGCCCGCGATGCCTCATCTTCACGCACCGGAGGCAAGTCATGCATCATCTGACGGACAGCCTCGAGGTCGAAGCCCTCTCCCGCCAACACGCTTTCAACCTCGCCATCGCCTGACGTTGCATCCGTCAACATGACCGCCGCGTACCACGACACCAAACGCCGTTGCCGATGCACCGCAACCGGGGACAGCATGACGCCGCCTCGCACCAACTGAGGAGACGGATCACGTTCTGATTCCCAGGCGGCGGCAACGCGAGTCAAGTCTTCTTGAATTGCCGGCAAGCACTGGATCGCCCGCACCAAGTCTCGATCCGACTCAAACTGCCCTTCCGCTCGGATCATCCGGGGGACGGAACCATCCGCGCCACAGGCGGCGAGCAGCGCCCCGTAGGGACGAATGCTGGCCGCAAGACCGCGTTCGAACAGCTTTCGCTTCGGATCTTGCATGTCAGGCGGCCTCCTCGGTTTGATGCCCGGCCGGAGACATCAATCGCTGCACGTGTTCGAGGACGCTCTTGGGACTGAATGGCTTGCTCAGAAGCGCCGCCACTCGCGTTCCGTCCAGCTCCGTCTCATCCAGTGCGTAACCCCGTGCCGTCAACATGATGACCGGGATATCACGCAGCTCGGGCGTTCCACCCATGGCGCGAACCAAGTCGAGCCCGGTCATGTAGGGCATTTGAAAGTCAGTGATGACCAACGCCGGAACAATGCGCTGGGCAACATCGAAAGCATCTTCTCCGTCCACCGCCGTATGGACGTCATAGCCAGCATTGCTCAGCTTCAGCCGCAGAACGCGAAGGATGTGATCCTCATCGTCCACAATCAAGATCGGACGCTCCATGTCCATGCCTCCCTGCATCATGCCGCCGCCCTTCGCTCACGACCCCACTTCATCGGCACAGAGAACCAGAATCGCGAACCCATCCCGAGTTGCGATTCGACCCCGATCTGACCCTTGTGGACCGTCTCGACAATGTGTCGGCAAAGGTTGAGGCCAAGCCCCGTGCCCTTCGCCACACGCTTGTAGTTGTCGATGCGGTAAAACTTCTCGAAGACCCGGTCAAGCGAATCCGGAGGGATTCCCAATCCAGTGTCGGCCACCGAGATGACCACTGCCCGCGTGAGGTTGTCGGTATCGGCGGTAATGGAGACCCGACCACCCTCGGGCGTGTACTTCACCGCGTTCGAAATCAGATTGACAAGCACCTGAGCCAGCATGTCGCGATCGCCTTCAACCACGAGGTCCACTTCAACGGGTCGCAATGTAAGGCCGAGGTCCTTCGCGGTGGCTTGCGGCCCGACCGTATCAATCGCTTGGGCGATGACATCAGCCAGGTCGACCGGCTCTCGATCAATCGAGATGATTCCTGCCTCGATCCGACTGATGTTCAACATGTTGTCGATCAAACGACCGAGTCGATCGGCTTCGCCTTGAATGATGCCGTAGAACTCGTCGCGGGCGTCTTCATCAGCCGCTTCACCGTCCACCAACATCTCAACGTACGCCCGAATGGAACTCAGCGGCGTCCGAAGCTCATGGCTGGCCTTGGCGACGAAATCAGTCTTCATCGCTGCGAGTTCCCGCTCCCGGGTCGTATCGTGCAGCACCAATACGACGCCCTCGGGTCGATCGCCAGCATCGGCCCAGGGAAGCAGTACCGCTTCACACACCCGGACATGTGCGGCCTCCTGGTCGTCGGTCGGGGTCGCGATCGACGCGCCGGGAACCTCGAACTCCGTCCGGCGTTCGATGTTGACGGCTCCTCGTTCTCGAGCTTCAACCACCGACCGAACCACATCCGCTTGCCCAACGAGTTGCGAGAGGTGAGGCCGGGATCCCGAAGCCGGCATCTCAGCGGCGAAGAGGGTCCGAGCCGCCTGGTTGATGAGAACAACCTCGTCGAATCCATTGGTCACGATGACCGCGTCACGCAGTCCATCGAGCACGCGGATCAACTGGCGGGCGTCTGACTCCGCGACCCGGCTGCGTAGTTCGGCCGCGCGCAGCGTTTCATTGGTCCCCGACGCGCTCGTCAGGAGCGAAAGGACCGCGTCACGAAGCTCAGGAGAGTCAATGCCTGCATCAACCGCGGCTTGGGCCGCCTCGTCCGACAGGTCGCCGCGTTCGACGGCAGCGGCCAGCTGGCGGCCGTCGGCCCGACGCAACATGACCCCGGCGGTCAAGACGCTTCCCGCGCCAAGAAGCGCGGCGGCAGCGGAGACCCCGGGGCCAAATCCGTGCGCGATCGCCGCCGCTCCCGCGGCGACGATCGGCACCGAAACATTCGTGATGACGGAGCGCAATGGCGGCAACGTCTCCCCTCCCTCGAGGCACGTTCCACCGCCTTCGCCGAGGGGTCACCCTCCGGCTTGGCTCAGAATGAGTGCCTGCAGACCTTGGACGTCGTCACTTTCCGGTTCAGCCTTAAGGGCCGCCTGCATGGCTGCGCGAGCCCCGGCCGCATCACCCCGATCTTCCAACATGCTCCCGAGCAAGAGATGCGGCAACGCGGAGTTCTCGGCCCGTCCCGCCGCTTCCTTCATCAGGCGTTCCGCCTCGACCAGGTCACCCTTCGCTTGCTCGGCCAAGCCGCGGAGGAACCAACCCTCCCACCGATTCGGCGCAATCGCGACCACTTGAGCTCCGCTCCGTGCGACTCGATCAAAGGACTCGAGTTCCCACGCGACGGTGCCGGATTCGATCCACGCGGAAAGATCATCGGGTTCGATTCGAAGAAGCTCGCGGTAGGCGATTTGGGCGTCGATTGTTCGGCCAAGCTTCGAGAGGCACCGGGCCTCCATCCGAATGAGTTCGGAACTTGGCTGGCTCTGCCGAGCGGAGATCATGGTGATCGTATCCAGGGCCGTCTGGTACTGACCGGCGGCGAACTCGGCCCGGAGCTTCTCTTGATGCAAGATTGCATCCCCCGGTCGCTGCACGTTCGCCTGGCCGTAGCGAGCCGCCGCGAGCGCGGCATCGCCCCGAAGCATCGCCGCACGGGCCAAGACAAACTGGAGCGTCCCGGAACCCTCGAAGACGTCGAGCACCGGCAGAATCAGCTCATCCACCTCGTCCGGACGGCCCAAGTTGAGCAGCATCTCGCCGGCCGCGACCACGTAGCGTTCTTCGTCACTGTCGACCTCCATGGCCCGGCGATAGACTTCGAGCGCGTCGGCGTCTCGATTCCATCGCTGGTAGACAATGCCTAGGAACCAATTTGCCTCGGCTTCAATCGCGGTCCCGGCAGCCAGCCGATCTTCCAACACACTTCGGAGCCGGTCATCAATCTCGTCCGTCGCCATCCGCTCGTCGATCTCGGCGACGGTCTTTTCCATCAGCTCCTGCTGACGGACGATGGCATCGCGAAGGCCCTTCTCCGCCCGTTCCAGCCGATCAGACTCGAGCAGGATCCGCCCGCGATGCAGGTGGTAATCCGGAACTTCAGGGTCCCCGGCGATCGCCGCGTCGATCGACTCCAGCGCCCGATCGAACCGACCGGCATTGAGTTCCTGACGCGAGGCGTCGTATTTGAACGCGGAGCGGAATCCTTCGATCCGCTTGGCAGATTCTGCGCGTCGCTTCAGACCGGTGGCCGACGGCCCGTTGCAACCGGTGACCGCGAGCGTCAACGATGCAAGGGCCACCGTCAACGGGAGACGAAAGAGTTGACTGTTTCGCATGGCTGGCTCCGAAAAGAAAATCGGGGGAGAGGCTTACGCCCCTCCCCCGGTTGCGAATTCATGTTGTCGGCCAGATGGCCGGAAACGGATCAGCTTCCCGGGTTGTCGCCTTCCAACTTGTGGCGATAGATCCGGTAAAGAAGGCTCCGCTCATATGCGTCGCGGTCGACACCGAGCACTCGCTCGCGGAAACCCTGCATCTCGGGCTGCTGGGGCGAGAGCCGCAGGCTGTTGTTGGTGTGGAAGACGGCCATATCCAGATCGCCACGGTTGTACGCGTCGACGGCCTTGCGGTTGTGAGCCTCGGTCATGCGCGACCGGCCGAACGGAAGCAGCCCGTCACGGCTGCCGACCATGATGCCGTTGCCGTAGGCCTGAGCGTCACGTCCGGCTTCCCACGCGGCGACATCATCCATCACGGTCGGGGTGATCAGGAAGATGATCTCCTCCCGGCGGACGGTGTCCTCCTGACCGCGGAACACTTCGCCGACGATCGGAATGTCGCCGAGAATCGGAACCTGGCGACGGGTCACCGTGTTCTGCTCCCGGTACAGGCCACCAAGCACGAGGGTCTCGTTGTCCTTGACCCGAACGTTGGTGGTCAGTTCGTTGGTGGCTTCGTCGGGGATGGTCACCGAGAGACCGGCCTGGTTCGTGACGTTTCGGAGGCGGGCTTCCGACACGCTCGGCTGAAGTTCGAGACGGATCATGCCGTCACGCGACACGAACGGACGGAACTTCAGCTGAATACCAGTGTCCAGGTACTCGACCGTCTGGGTGCTGGCGGTTTCGGTCGCCGTCGTCGACAAGTAGCCGACCCGTTGACCCACCAGCACCGAAGCACGTTGGCGATTCAGGCACATGATCTTCGGACGGGCCAGGACCGTGGTGTCCGTCACCTCGTCCAGGGCCTTCATGAAGATGGCGAAGTCGCCGGCAATGACGCCGACCTTCAGGCCGCCGGGGCCCGCGGTGTTGCCCACGCTGCTTACCGCACCACCCGCCTTGTTGTCGGCCGGTGTGAATCCGGCATCGCCAGCGGCGTTGGTACCTGGCACTCCGTCGCTTCCGGCGAGCAGGTCGCCGACTGCGGTCAGCGGGTTGCGAAGGTTCGCGAAGTCGAGGCTGCCGATGACGCTGAAGTCGATGCCGAAGGCATTGTCTTCGCTGATCGTCGTCTGAACGATCGTCGACTCAACCAAGACCTGATGCGGCGGCGTATCAAGACTGTTGAGAAGCTTGCGGACGTCCGCGATGTTCTCTTCGTAGTCATTGATCACGATCCGCGCCGAGTAGGCGTACGAATCGGCTCCGCCATTGCCGGTGGTGGTGTCGTAGCCGGCGGCCACATCGCCACGGCTCGAGGCCTGCCCGTCTTCGGACAACAAGGGAGCGATGAACTCCGCCGCGTCGGCCGCCGCGAGATAGTCCAATTCGAAGGTGGCCGAAACAGTCTTACGACGTTGGGCCTGGAGCTGCAACCACTCCTCTTCGGTGTACACGTAGATGAAGTCGCCACGCTCTTCGTAACTGAAGCCGTTCACGGTCAAGATCGCGTCGAGCGCTTCCTTGAACGTCACGTCGTAGAAGTTGGCGGTGACCAACCCGGAGACCCGCGGCGACGCCACGATGTTTCGCTGGGTGTTGATGGACAGGAGTTCGAGCACTTGGGCGAGCTCGGTGTCCTTCACATTGAGGGTGACGGTTTCGTCATCCGCCTGGGCCCATGCTCCGGCAGTGATCGCCAGTGAGGCGATGCACGCCCCGAGCCCGCCACGGCGAACGCCGATGGACGTTCGATTGCTGTTCTTTGACATGATGGTTGCCTCCGCTTTGGGCGGGCCTGTTCCTAGTTGCCGCCCATATCCGGGCCGCTCATTCGCAGGATCAGCTCTGCGTCGCCGCAACGAACGACGATCGACCGCTGCCTGACTTCGGCGAGCACCACCGGGTGTCCGCCAGGTCCGTTGGCGATCTGATCGCCAACTCCGAACCTCTTGCCTTCCACGATCGCCTGTCCAGGGACAAAGACCGTGTCGACGGACCATCGACCGGGGACCTCATTCTTGAAGTCCTCCAGCATGTCCGTGGTCACTTCGTCGGCCGTCGCCGGACCCAACTTCCTGTTTTTCGCGTCAGTTTCGACAGAGATGCGCGGTCTGGGGAAGATGACCTCAGATACCGCAAACGGATCGCGCAGAGGACGCTCGTCGAGTACGACGATTGTTGCGTCCTCGGGCGCAATGATCGCGTCCCGGCCTCCGTCGCCATCCACCATCTCACTCCCCGGGTCCGCAGCCGAATCATCGGCGATGGCCATTCGAGGCAAGTCGGAGACAAGGATCAGCCGGGCCCAGAGAAGCAATCCGATGCCGAGACAAGCGCACAGCATTCCGAACCGCCGAGGATCCGCGGTCAATCGAATCCACATGGTCTGCAATGCGTGCTTCACGGCGCCACTCCTTCCAGCTCCGGTCGCTGGTGAACGATTGACAGTCCGATTGAGGCGTCAATCATCTGGCGGCTCGATCGCGAGTCCTGGCCGTCACGGTTCCGATCGCCGCTTGGCAGCACGAGACGAACGGAGTCGACACGGACCAGATTCTCCATGCGCTCGGCGGATCGGACGAGGGCGAAGATGGACTCAAAGCCACCTCGCATCTCGACGTTGATCGGGATCGCCCCTTCCGGGACACCGTGCAGCGGACCATCGATCAGAGCGTCAGTTGGGCTACCGGCAATGATCTCTTGACTCTGAACCGTCACCCCGTCGATGGGGAGCGTCAACCGGCGCATGACATGAGCTTCCTGCGGCAGAACCGGAACGCGCCGCATGGTTTCGATACCGCTGAGCTCTACATCGCGAACCAACTGCGTGAGCCGCTCAAGGGTCGCATCTTGGTCGCTCATGTCGGACATTCGGTCTTGAAGATCTGCTGCCTCGGCCCGATGGGCCGACGCGGCTCGCCATTTCGGGATGGCCAGCAGGCGCAAGCCGATCAGCGTGGCCAACGCCGTGATGACGAGGGTGATGATTGTGGGACGATCCAGTTTCACGGGGACGTCTCCGTGGCGGCCCGGGCCACGTCGTACCGAGCGCCGAAATCGACTTCAAAGCTGATGTTGAACTCGCGAACCGGCGTCTTCCGGAACGAACGCGAGCGAGACACATCAATTCGCACCCGGCTGAACGGCGGCGTTTCTGACAGTCGGACGACGAAATCGTTGATGCCGGAGTCATCTCGGGCGAATCCGACGATGACGCCCCGGAGTTTGCGGGTCGGCAAGGCCAACCCGGCGTCCGTCACCAATCGAGCGGACCGGCCACGCCGTGGGGCGGCGTCGAAATCCAACTGATCCACCGAGAGTCCCGGAGGCATGGCATTGACGACCGTGGCCAGGAGATCACCGACCTCGACCGGCGATGCAATGAGTTCGTACCGACGACGGGCTTCGTGAGCGAGGTCGATCGTCGCCTTGAGCTCATTGATTTCAGCTTCCCGTCGGAGGACGCGGGTTGCCTCGGCCCGGGTCTGGTCGGCGGCGGCCGAGGCGGCGGACTCGACGACCCAACCGTGTGAAGCCGCGGCCCCCAGGACCACAACGGCCACCGCGATCACAACGACTCGGAACGCCCGCAGCCGGGCTTCGTCGACCCGTTCACGAATCACCGAAGGCAGAAGATTGATGTCTCGCGTGCTCATGCGGCCCGGACTCCTCGCCCACCGGCTGAGAGCATGGGACGAAGACTCAGGCCCGCCGCGACGCACCAAGATCCGGCAGTCGGACCGACCGGTCCCCCGCGGCTGGTGATGGCCCCACTGGCAAGCACCCCGTCAAGGTCCTCGATCACCGCCGGCAGACGGGTGGCTTCGGCCAAGACGCGATCAAGACCCGGCTCATGGGCGTCGGCCCCCGTCAAGATGATGCGCTGCGGCGGTTGGCCGCGGAACGTCACCCCGTAGTAGCGAAGACACAACACCAGTTCGCGTCCGAGCTCAGCCATGATCGGCCGGACAACATCGAAGACCTTCTGGCCGACTTCGTCCTCGGTTCTGCCCTCGCTTGGATCACCCGCCCGAAGGGCCCGACGCTCGCGGCGCAACGACGCAACGGCTGCTTCATCGAGCCGCAAGCGTTCGACGATCGCCGCACCGAATGCATCGCCACCGGTCTGCAGCGTCTTCACCACAACTGGCTCGCCGCCTTGCATCACAAGCAACGTGCTTCCGCGCGCCTCAACATTCACGACGGCTTGGACCGTATCGCCGTCGGTGGCCCGGCGCAGCCGACGCGAGACGATGCGAGAGATCGAGACCAACTCCGGCTCAGCAGCGATCGGCCGAAGCCCAGCGGCCATCAAGGGCTCCAGCAGTTGCAACGATTCGTCTCGCCGGGCGGCGAGCATGATCACTTCACTCCGCCCTTCGGGGGCACTGCCCGCGGACACGCTGATGCTGTCTGCTTCGATCAACGCGCGATCGACGCCGAGGCGATCGGCTACCTCGAATGCCACGGCCTGTCGGAGCTCGGCCGCGGGCATGGTTGGAAGACGGGCCGATTGGACGTGGACTGATTCTCGGGGCAATCGAACCACGCAACGTCGGCCACGACAACCCGAGCCAGAGATCAGCGATCGAATGACTTCCCGTTGTCGTTCAGGCGTCATGGCCCGGAACGCCGCGGGCTCGACATCGACGCTGGCGGCGCCGGCCACCGCCCACTGATCACCGCGTTCGGCCAGCTGCGCGATGCGCAGGCCACCATCGGCGAAATCGACGCCGATGGCTCCACGCCGGGATCCGAAGGTTCGGGTCATTTGGATCGCCTCACAGTGATCTCACGGGTCGAGTCGTTCCACACTGAGCTTCCCGGTGAACGCCGAAACCGTGATGCGGTACGTGGTGTCCGCCGCATTGATCTCAATCGTCCCACCGGCGCTCGGCGTACTGCCGGCCCCGATGACCGTCCCGCCCAGCGAGTCGTACACCAGCTGCCGCTTGTCGGTATCGATGGCGACTTCACTGATCGACACGTTGCGGAATCGATTGTCCACGGAGTAGTTGACGATGTACCGGCCAAGCGAACCCGGCGATCCGAGCGGATCACGGATGTAATCCGCATTGAGCGGATCGAACTCGGTATCAATCGTCGCCGACGTCACCCGCTCGATGGCATACCCGCTGCCATCCTCGAAGAAGTGCACCCGGCGAAACTCTTGGCGGGCAACCGAGTCCGACTGGGCGAAACTCAGATCTCCAATCAGTTTTCGGACCGCTGCCTGCACATCGGTGTCGTCTTCATTCTGGAGACTTGGCACCACGATGGCGCCAGCCAGGCCAAGCAGCCCGACCACCAGAAGAAGCTCAATGAGCGTGTAGCCGTACCGGGAACGCCCGGTTCGGAAACGAAGGCCGAATCGATGGGTCATGCGGGTTCCTTCCTCCCTGGATCCTCAAGACTTAGCCTCCGTTGCCGGAGCGGTCCGGCGGAAGCTCGATCTTGATGGAATCGAGGTTCGTCACTTCGACTTTGAGGGTGGTGCGGAGCAGCTTGTTGTTTTCCTGCACCGCCTTCTCGACGGACTTCATCGCCTTGACGAGATCGGCCCGTTGCTCGGAAGCGTTTGGGAACCGCGGCACGGAAGAGCCACGCTGGGCCGAGTCCGCCGAGGCCGGCTGGGCGAGCCACGGCTGATCGCCGATCTGCGACCAGAGCAGGCCACCCAGCAAAAGGGCGTTGACGGTGAGAATGCCATTGAGGTACTTCGACTGACGCATCTGGGGTCACTCCTGCGCGGACGTGCCGCGCACCACGAGGTCGAGATCGACTTCGGACTGACTGGGTTCATCGGCGGAATCGCTGGCCCAGGTGAGGACGAGCCGCCACGGGCTTCGCGATCCGGTATTCGGACCATCGCGGAGTTGCAAGCGCAGATCCTGCACGTCTGTGGCGAGCACCCTCCGACGTACATCGGGCCGATCACGCCAGTTCCGGCGGAACGCGGCATCTCCAGTACGGCCGGGCGCAAGTTCGACGTCGGCGTCGCTGGTGGTTTCGGGATCCAAGTCGTACGCGAACACCGTTCGCAACGTCCGAGAATGAGCGATCACCAGCAATTCGCCGGCCTCGAGGCGACCAGGGCGACCGGCATCCCCGACCCACAGCACGATTTCGGAGAAGGGTTCCCGGCCTCGAGGACGGACGGCAAGCACTTCGTGCGCCCCCCGCACGAGACGTGAGATCGCGTCGACCACCATGGCGCGTTCGGTTTCCAAAGCCGTGGCGGCGGTGGGCGTCGATTGAAGCGCCGCTCCGCCGACGCGCGGCCGGAACGCGATGCCGGCCGTCGCCACCACGCCACTGCCAACGAGCAACGTAAGAAGTCCGGCCCGCGCGCTCCCGCGCCGCCGCCACGATCTGGCCGGTCGCGGTTCGACATGGGTTTCATCTGGAGCGTACATCAGCGGTGTTCTTCGATTCGCGGCAACCCAGCGCATGACAGCACGGTCCGGCGAACGTTCGCCGGACCGTGCTTCATCGGTCAGTTTCGGATCCGAGTTCGGATCAGAAGTCGATGATGTCGCCTTCGGTGTCCACGGCGTACAGAATGTTGCGGTCCGTGTTCCAGTACCAGTCCACGTCGCCACCTTCTTCGGTGGGCACCGCGGTGCCAGCGCCGATGGCGCTGGTGCCGCCGCGGATCGAGTTGCGCGGATCCTGCTGCAGGTAGCCGCCGCCGGTCATGTCCGACCAGTCAGTGCCGGCAACGACGCTGGCCGGGTAAGCACCGGTCTGCACGTTGAAGAGCTCGATCTGACCGCGAACGGTCTGAAGCTGGCTCTGCACCTGGCTCTGCTGGGCGTCTTCCGACGCACTGGTGAACTGTGGGATGACGATCGCGGCGAGGATGCCGAGAATGACAACCACGATCAAGATTTCGATGAGCGTAAAGCCCCGGTTCATGCGCTTGCGCATTTGATTCACTCCTTGGACGTCCGTCCGTGCGGGGCAGCCCCGCGAATATTCCTTCCGCCGATCGTGGCGCCCGAACCGATGGCGGATCGGTCATCCGCCCCGGGCGTCACACCGGCACCATGAGCATCGGAATCTCAGCGCGAGTTCTGCAGCCGCGGCTGCGGGCAATCTGAGAATCAGGCCGGCCAGACGGCAGTGCCCCCCCGAGTTCACGCCTGGCGGCGGCGAATTCGGAACGATCGTCCGAGAAGTCGGACCTGATCGCGTTGAAACACGGTCGGTCACGTTGAGGGGCGTCCGCCGGATCCCCGGCCATCGGTCGGAGGCTCGACTCCAACGAACCGGCTCCTCACGCCGCAGCGGTCTGCTCGAAGATGATCGCCAAGCGGTAGCCGTCTCCCGCGGGGACGCATCGCCGCACCATGCCTCGCCGCGTTCCGCCACCGGGCGACGAGAAACTGACGACCACCGAGGTCCCCGGGGTCAGCGCGGTTCCAGACGTGGCTCCGATGCCGAGCATCGAGCCGTCCATCAACCGGAGCACGTGTCGACGCCCGAATCCGAGGCCAGCACTCTCGTGGGCCAAAGCTCGGCCATCCAGGGGCCACCGGTCGACGGTTCGTCGTTCACCAGTGTCAGTGCGGCGGGCGACGGGAACGTCGGCGAATCGCGGGCGGGCCAAGATGCTCATGGGCGTGGACTCCATTCAATCCCCACCGTGAGATCGGACCTCCGCCGGACCGTCTTCAGCCGCACAACCGGAAATGGTGCATCGTTCCCCCCACTCCACCGATCCCGGCTCTTTCCGGCCCGATGATTCGGTGACCACCGGGACCGCGGTGACCGCGGGGTGCCGGGCTCGGACCGTCGCGGGCGGCCTGAACCGGCCCGCGACTGGACACCGCGCGGAAGCTGCGGGAATCCGGGTCCTCTTGCTACCATGGCTCCCCCGCCGGGCCCCGCCCGGACCACCACGCCTTCCTCGGAGTCGCCCATGCTTCGCATCAGTCCGTTTCGCGCCCTGCGCCCGCAACCGCACCTGGCCGCCCGCGTCGCTTCGGTGCCCTACGACGTTGTGAATACCGAGGAAGCCCGCGAACTGGCCAGCGGCAACGAAGATTCGTTCCTGCACGTCATTCGTCCAGAAATTGACCTCCCCGACGACGTCGACCCGTACGACGACCGCGTCTACGCCGGCGGCCGGGCGGCCCTCGACCGATTGATCGCCGATGGCATCATGGAACGCGACACCGAGCCGGGGATCTACCTGTACCGCCAGGTCATGAACCACCGGACTCAAGTTGGCGTTGTGTGTTGTTCGCATATCGACGACTACGCCGAAGGCCGCATCAAGAAGCATGAATTCACGCGTCCGGTGAAAGAGAACGACCGAACGCGCCATGTTCTGGAACTGGAAGCCAACGCTGGCCCGGTGTTCCTTACGTTCCGCAACGACGCGGCGATTCACGAACTCATGCAGGCAGACTTGAACCAACGTCCGATGGTGCACTTCGATGCGCCAGATGATGTGACCCACACAGTCTGGCGCGTGCGAGATCCACAGGCGTACGTCGCGGCATTCGGCATGCTCCCCGCGTCGTACGTGGCCGACGGCCACCACCGCGCGGCATCGGCCGGCCGAGCTGGCGCCGAACGCCGAGCGGCAAATCCCAATCACGACGGAAGCGAAGCGTACAACTGGTTCCTGACCGTCTTGTTCCCCGCAGACGACCTGACGATCCTCCCCTACCACCGCGTCGTGCGCGACCTCAACGGGCACGATGTCGCGGGCGTCCGCGCCGCGCTTTCGGCGATCGGAACATTGGAAGCGACCGACGAACCGGTGCCGCCGCAGCGCGGCGCGTTCGGCGTGTACCTCGACGGCCAATGGTCCCGGCTGACACTTCCGGTCGACTCGATTGATCGATCGGACCCGGTGGAGAGCCTTGACTGCGCGTTGTTGCAATCGCGCGTGCTCACGCCGATCCTGGGCATCGGCGATCCGCGCACCGACGAGCGCGTTGACTTCATCGGTGGCATCCGTGGCCCCGGCGAACTGTCGAAACGCGTCGACGCCGGCCGTGACGCGATCGCGTTCGCATTGCACGCGACGAGCATTGAAGAGCTCCTCGATGTGGCCGATGCCGACACCGTGATGCCTCCCAAGAGCACCTGGTTTGAACCGAAGCTTCGCAGCGGCTTGTTCGTCCACCGGCTCGACGGGACCGTGACCTGACGCCCATCGCCTCCCCGGACCCCGAAAGCTGGCCCGACGGTTTCCCCGCCGATTTCCCCGCCGATGGGGTCGCCGACTGGCCCACTGGATCCGGGGACGCGATCTGCCGCGCTTGGCCCGCCCACTTGCCCGCCAATCTGCCTGCCCGCCGCGCGGCCTGCACGTCAAGGCTGGGACGCTTCTCGCGCACGGCCCGATCCCACGGCCGGGGCGAGGATTCGTCCTCGGCGTGGGCGTGCGTCTCCCGGCCCCCGGCGGCGGTCCTGTGACTGGACCAACCCTGCGTGCGTCTGGAGGCCCCCCCGACTCGGAACCGAAGCCGCGGACCGCTACACTGCGGCCATGACCACCGCCACGACATCGTCTGCCGCTCCCGGCACCCAAGTCGCTTCGTTGACCGTGTTGCTCGCCGACGCGCTCGATCCACGGGGCGTCGATGCGCTGGAAGCCGCCGGCTGCCGCGTGATCCAGGAACCCGGGGCGACGCCCGAGTCGCTCGTCGATTTGGTCCGCGGTCATGATCCGCAGGTCGTGGTCGTCCGGTCCACCAAAGTGCCAGCGGCGGTGATCGACGCAGCCGACCGCCTGGCCCTGATCGTGCGAGCTGGCGCTGGTTACGACAATGTGGACCTTGATGCCGCATCGGCCCGGGGCATCTTCGTCGCGAACTGCCCCGGCAAGAACGCCGCCGCCGTGGCCGAGCTGGCCGTGGGACTGATGATCGCCTGCGACCGCGGCATCGCGGCCCAAACCGCCGAACTTCGCGGTGGGACGTGGGGCAAGAAGCGCTGGGGCAAGGCCGGACGCGGGCTCGCCGGTCGGACGCTCGGCGTCGTCGGGCTCGGGCGCATCGGCCATGAGATCGTCAAGCGGGCCAAGGCCTTCGATATGGATGTTGTTGTTTGGTCGCGCAGCCTGACCGGCGAAGCGGCGGAGGCAATGGGGGTTCGCCGGGCCGAGACGCCCAAGGATGTCGCCATGGCAAGTGACGTGGTGTCCATCAGCGTCGCGGCCACGCCGGAGACACTGAACCTCGTGGACGCGGGCTTCCTCGGGGCCATGAAGGACGGGGCGACCCTGATCAACACCAGCCGCGGCTCGGTCGTGGACGAAGCCGCCCTGGCCGACGCCATTCGCACGAAGGGCATCCGGGCCGGGCTCGACGTCTGGAAGAACCAACCGGCCCCGGCCGACACCGAGTTCAGCTGCGACTTGGTGGATCTGGACGGCGTCATCGGGACGCACCACTGCGGTGCGTCCACGGCCCAGGCCCAGGAGGCGGTGGCCGCCGAAACGGTCCGGATCGTCCGGGCGTTCGCCGCAACCGGTGAAGTGCCGAACTGCGTCAATCGCCAGGCGGCGAGCGAAGCCGCGTGCATGCTGGTGGTTCGTCACCTCAACCGCCCCGGCGTGCTCGCCGCGGCGTTCCGAATCCTCGGCGAAGCGAACATCAACATCGAGGAGATGGAGAACGTGATCTACCGCGGAAAGCAGGCGGCCATCGCCCGGATTCAGCTCGACCGCGTCCCGGCCGACGAGATCGTCGCATCCGTTCGCTCGGCCCCCCACGTCATCAGCGTCGAACTCTCGTCGGTCTGACCGGTCGCCCCCGGTGCCGCCCCCGATGCCGCCCATGACGCCCATGACGCCCTCATTGCGGCCCGCTCTCTTGCCTCTGCTTCCGCACCTGCACCTGCACGTACACGTACACGCCCCGGTGCTCCTTCCCAATCGGAATTCCTGATATGTCGACGGCCACGAGCGAACGCATTCTGAACTTCTCCGCCGGCCCGGCGATCTTGCCGGAGCCCGTGCTCGAACAGTTGCAACAGGATGTTTGGAACATTGCCGGCAGCGGCATCGGCATCATGGAACATTCGCATCGCGGCCCCGTGTTCACTCGGGTGATCGAGGAAGCGGAAGCCAACTGCCGGGCGGTGGGCAACGTGCCCGATTCGCACGCGGTGCTTTTCATGCAAGGCGGCGCGACGACGCAGTTTTCGACGATTCCCATGAACTTCCTCGCCGCCGGATCAACCGCGGATTACCCGGACACCGGCGTGTGGACCACCAAGGCGATCAAGGAAGCTCGCAAGCACGGCAACGTCAACGTGTCCTTTGATGGTTCGACGTCCAGCTACGACCACGTTCCGTCGGCCGACGAACTTTCGCTGACCGATGGCGCCGCATACCTGCACTACTGCTCGAACAACACGATCTACGGCACGCGCTACGCCACGCCGCCGGCGACCAGCGCCCCGCTCATCGCCGACACGAGCAGCGAGATGTACAGCCGCCCGATCGACGTGGCCAAGCACGCGATGATCTACGCCGGGGCCCAGAAGAATCTCGGTCCGTCGGGCGTCTGCCTGGTGATCATCGAACGCTCCTTCATGGAGGGTGGCGCGGCTGGCCTGCCGTCGATGCTCGACTACCGCAATCACGCGGCCAAGGGCTCGTGCTTCAACACGCCGCCCACCTTCGGCATCCACGTCATGGGCTTGGTCTTCAAGTGGATTCTTGAACACGGCGGACTCGCGGCGATGGCCGAACGCAATGCGGCCAAGGCTGGCCATTTGTACGGCGCCATCGACCACTCGGGCGGGTTCTACCGCGGGGTCGCGCGGACGGACTGCCGATCGGACATGAACGTGACGTTCCGTACGCCGTCCGACGAATTGGACAAGGCTTTCCTGGCCGCCGCAGCCGAGCACGGCATGAGCGGCCTCAAGGGCCACCGCGATGCCGGCGGCCTTCGGGCGTCGATCTACAACGCTTTCCCGCCCGCGGGCTGCGAGCAGTTGGCCCAGTTCATGAGCGAGTTTGCCCGCACCCACGGATGAGTCCGACGTCGTCGATTCCGGCTTCGGCGATTCCGGCTCGGTCGACGAGCGGTTGGCCCGCGGGCCCGCGCGAGGGCCAACCGCTCGCCCCTGGATCGCCCCTGGATCGCTCCTGGATCGCCGGTTGCGACCGATGATCAGAACGGACCGGCAATACCGCCAGCCGAAACGACCGCCAGGAACCGCCGTCTGAAACCGACGCCTGAAACCGGCGGCAGAATCGACCGACAGAACGAAGGTGGCCGCGCGAGGCCGGAAGGCATTCCACGAATGCGTCGGCGCGTGGGCCAGTCGCACCGCTGGCGCCACCGACCAGAGTTTCTGACGCGGCGGCGGTCGGCCACGGCCGATTTGGTTTCGCCGAATCGCTTTCCAACTGGTCGGATTCCACAGGATCCGATCAGGGCTGCGCGGCGAGCGTTCGATCAACCAGGTCCAAGTAGGACGGCCCAAAAATCGCCAGGTGATTCAGGGCGTGTACCAGCTGGCCAGCGGCCAGCCGAATCCCCGCGTCGTCCGGACGGCCCAGAACCTGATCCCACGCGACGAACGCGGCGGACGGAATGCCGCCGAAGAGCTGCATCATCGCGCGCTCAGCCCATGCGTCGGCCACGCACACGGCCGGATCGAAGATCGCGACTTCCTTCGCGCGGTGTCCGTCGGTCACTGGCGTGGATCCGGAGCGGGACGCATCACTCGATTCCGCGTCCGACATGAGCCGGCCCCCCGCCCCGCCTCCGGCACCGGCGCGGCGGACCGGGACCAACATCGTGTTTCCAGACCAGAGATCGCCGTGGATGAGACTCCGCGCCGGATGGTCCGGGAGGGCGAGCAGCAACCGATCGATCCGCCGGCCGAGGCCTGCGGCCCGTCGCGCCGAAACATGACCCCGCTGCACGGCCAGCCGAAGCAACGGTGTGCAGCGATGGCGTTCGAGATGGTCCGGCCAGGTTGGAGCCGACGCCGCCGGGATGTGGGTCCGACCGAGCCAAACGTCCCGGGACCACCCGTACCCTTCCGCGGGGACGGTCGGCGGCGATGCACGGTGGAGGGCGGCAAGCGATCGCCCGAATCGGGTCCAAGGATCCGGATCGCAGGACGAGTCCGGATCGCAGGACAGGTCCGGATCGCAGGACGAATCCGGTTCGCAGGACAGGCCTGGATCGCAGGACGGGTCGACATCGGAAGCTGGGCCTGGATCCCGAATCGGATCCCGTCGCCCACGCGATCGCCAACCACCATCCGGGGCTGCAAGATCTTCCATGACGAGTACGTCGCGGCGCACGGTTCGCCCCACCGCGAGCACACCCGGCACGCGGACGCTCCCGGTGCGCCGCAGTGCTTCCAGCCCGTGGGCCTCACCGGCGTGGCGGGCCCGGGCGACCTCCGACGCGGCCGCGAGCTTGACGACCACCGAACACGTTGGTGTCCCGACGTCGGAGCCGTGTTCGCCCCCGGCGCTGCCCAGGTCCACCGTCGCCCGATAGGTCCCACCCACGCTCCCCCCGAGCGTCGTCAACGAGCAGCCACTGGGAACCACGCCCCAACGATCGAAGCACCCGGCCTCAGCCAGCACTTGGATGACCGCGGCTCGGTCATCCGCCGCGGGGCGCTGATCGTCGGCGGACGAACTCCCAGAAGACGGGCCCCGCGCCCTCACCGGGCCGCACGATCCGGCCCGGGTCGGCCACCATTCAGCCATTGCTCAAGCCAACGATCGCAGGCCAAGTCCACCAGGGCGTAGACCAACTCGAATCCACCGCCCCCGCCGTAATACGGATCGGGCACCGTCCGGTGGGCGCCTTCGGGAACGACATCGAGCAAGAGGCGGGTCCGATCGAATGGAGCCCCGGCGGTACGCACGCGATCCAAGTTGTCGTCATCCATGCACAGGATGTGATGGAAGCGATCGAAGTCGGCGTCCACGATCTGACGGGCACGGCTCTCGAGCGTCACCCCTCGCCGCATCGCCGTTTCGCGCATGCGAGGATCGGCCAACTCACCGGCGTGCCACCCTCCGGTACCCGCCGAATCGATGTCGAATCGGCGGGCAGCTCCACGCCGCGCGGCTTTGTGGCGGAACACACCTTCGGCCAGCGGGCTGCGACAGATGTTGCCGAGGCACACGAAGAGCACGCCGATCGGCGCGTCAGAATCGGGTGAATTGGGAGCAGCGGAATCTGGCATACCCGCATGGTGATCGAGACTGGTCAGTCAGTCCAGCCGGACGCCCCCGCGCGCCGGGGAGACCGTCGGCCGGGCGGGCGAGCGGGCAGTCCGTCGGACAGCCCGTCGGTCGGGCGGTCGGGCGAGCGGGCGAGCGGGCAGCCGGTCTGTACGTCAGCCAGTCGGCCGGACAGTCAGTCGGCCCCTCGAGGCCCGGCCAGCCAGCCAGCCAGCCAGTCCGCCAGTCCGCCGGACAGTCAGTTCGCCCTTCGGGGGCCAGCCAGCCAGCCAGCCAGCCAGCCACCACGCGGCCAACCAGTCGCTCCGCGGGCATGTTGGTTCGCTGGCCAGACCGTCCAGCCGAACCGTGCGGCCGCGGGTCAGGCGCGTCGGTCAGCTCGCGGGCGGTGCTTGATGCCGAGCAGATTTCAGGGCCAGCACGCCGATGAAACCGAAGAGCACAATGGCGACCGCGTAGATCGCTCGAGCCCGAACGTCGGCCAAGACGAGGGCAACGAGGAGTACGCCGACCAGGCTGAACACCGCACTGATCGAGTACAGCACCAGCACCGCTCGCCGCACCGACCCCATACCGCGGCGGACCTGATGGTGGATGTGCTGATCGTCTGCGGCGGACATCGAAACGCCAGCCAAACGCCTTCGCACGATGGCCAACATCGTGTCCATGATCGGCAGGCCAAAGACGATCAGACCGGCGATGACGTAGTGCGTCTGGCCACGGTCGCCCAGCATGAGAATCATGACCGCACACAGGTAGCCAAGCATCAAGCTGCCGCAGTCGCCCAAGAAGATCACCGCCGGGTTGAAGTTCCACGGCAGGAATCCGAGCACGGCGCCAAGCACGGCCAAGGCGAGAATCACTCGGGCGACGGGCAAGTCGCGTGGATGACCGGGGCGGACGCCGCCAGCGGCAGGCAGGGCCGCATCCGCCGCGTCAACCGCCGGCTGACCATCGGAATCGGTGGACGCCCGACCAGCAGCATCGCCGCCGGCTGGCGGATCAGCCCCGTCTCTGGCCATGTTCCTGGCTGCGTCCCTGGCCGTCTCGCTGACCGCGTTCCTCGCTGCCGATGCCCCGTCAACCAGGGCCGAGCGCGTGGCCGCCGCATCGCGACCACCGTCGTCGGGAACCGGCTCCGCGCTGTAGGTCGGCACCAGCATGAGGGCAATGACAAGCATGCCCAGGGCGACGAAACCGGTGACGCCCGAGAGCAACCCGTCGAGGCCGTCGATGAAATTCGCCGCGTTGCACGCGCCGAGGACCAGCACCGCGGTCCCGATCACTCCGACCCAGTAGTACACATCGCCCAGCAAGAATGCCTCGCCGAGCAGTTCAAAGAGCTGGTGTTCGGACGCGCCGAACAGCGGCGTCAAGATGCCTTCCGCCGCCCGGGTTCCGATGTCGTCGAGCGTCAATGCGGCCGCGGCCACCAGCTGGCCAGCAATCTTTGTCCGCGGATCCCAGCCGAAGACGTCGTCGCCCAGACCGGTCAGCATGATCGCGACCATCCCGATGACCACCGTCATCGGCACCCCGCGGTAGCTGGTCTCGAGCCCCGGAATCGTCCAACTGACCACCAACGCCGCCAGCACGCCGGCAAACACCGCCAGTCCTCCGAGATACGGAATCGGTCGGCGATGGATCTTTCGCGCCTCGTCAGGTCGGTCGACAACGCCGCGGGCCAAGGCCAATCGCCGGGCCAATGGCGTGCAGATGAGGGTGACGACGAAGGCAACCACCAGGACGTGGGCGCTGCCATTGAGGAGCGCGACCGGACCGAGACGGGCTTCATCGCCAGACAGCGGTTCTTCGGTCGCGCTGGAAGTGTCTTCTCCCGGCGCGTCGTTCGACGATTCTTCGACGGCGTCCGACGCGTTCGGCGATCCGGCGCGTCCGCGGCTCGGGGTTGCCTGACGCGGCGCGCTCGCCGGCGCGAGAGGCGCGGGCTGGGCGGCGGCAATCGTGACGGCCGAGACAGCCGAGACAACCGAGACGACCGAGGGAGCCGTTGAACCCGTCGTCGAATGGGCCGATGCCGGACCGGCAACACCCGCTCCGAGCAAGGCAATCAGGAGGCCAATGGTCAGGCGTCCGACCGGAACGGTTGCGGCGCCCGTGAAACACCGCTGACAGTCTGTGCGCCACGCGCGTCCGCGCCAATTCACGACGCCTCCTCCGAGGCGGCGGCGATGGCCCGAATCGTGTCATCGAGAACGTGTCGACGCGGCCACGCCACGGCACTCCGCAACCGCGACAAGTCCGGCACCCGGGCCCGCAGATCTTCGAATCCCGCGCCGAACGCGTCCTCGTAGGGCAGCATCACAATCTCCGAGGTCGAACCGGTGACCTCGATGACGCGCTGGGCGAGATCGTGGATGGTGACCGGTTCATCGTGCCCGATGTTGAAGACGCGCCCGATCGCATCCGGCTGGTCCATCAAGTCGGCAACCACTTCGACGACATCGCGAACGTCGCAGAAGCAGCGCGACTGGCGGCCATCGCCATGGACTTCCAGCGGCTCGCCGGCCAAGGCCGCTCCGACGAAGCGCGGCAAGACCATGCCCCATCGGCCGACTTGACCCGGCCCCACCGTATTGAAGAATCGCCCCACGACGACCGGAAGGCCGCGTTCGCGGTGCCAAGCCAGCGCCAGGTATTCGTCAATCGCCTTGCTGCACGCGTAGCTCCACCGGTGCAGCGTCGTCGGGCCGTAGACGACGTCGTCATCCTCGGCGAATGGCACGTGTTCGCTCTTCCCGTAGATCTCGCTCGTGGACGCGAGGAAGACGTCGGCCTTTGCTTCACCGGCGAATCGCAAGACCGCGCTGGTTTCCAGCACGTTGGTCTCGATCGTCTCGATCGGGCGATCAACGACCAGCCGCACCCCCACCGCCGCCGCAAGGTGGTACACGCGATCGATCTCGGCCGGATCCAAGTCGCCCAGCCGGTCGGTGACGGTGCCTTGGATGAAGGACACGTCCGCGCCGGCAAAGTCACCAAGGTTCGCGGCCCGACCGGTGGAAAGATCATCCACGACGACCACCCGCCGGCCGTCCCGAAGGAGTCGGCGGATGAGATGCGATCCGATGAAACCAGCGCCCCCGGTCACCAGCGTCCGGCCTTCGGCCTTGTGTCCGCCCATGGGTCCGCGATCTCTGGGCGGCGTCCCCGAAACCCCGCGGGGCCAAGAACGTCGCGGCAGAACCGCCGTGCCTCCGAATCAGCCCTTGCGGGCGTACGCCGCCATTGCAGCGAAGTTCTTGCGGAAGTAACCCCCGGCGGTGCCGCGGGGACGGTTGAGGACGATGCCGGCCAAACGGCTGCTGGCCGAGAACTGGCGGACCAAGCGGCTCACGAGTCCACGCTCTTCTTCGCCGGCCCGGACCACCAATGCCACGGCGTCGAGCCGCGAGGCGAGCTGCAGGGCGTCGCCGGCCACCACGGCCGGGGCGGTATCGAACATCACCAGGTCGAATCGGGCAAGCAGCTTGGGCATCAGTTCATCGATTGCGTTCGTGCCGAGCCGCTCGACGATCCGCGATGCCGGCGTGCCGGCCGCCATCCAGTGGACGCCGGACTCGTGCTCGTGGACAACGGAATCAACGTCGGCCGTCCCGAGCATGACATCGCCCAGTCCGACCTGCTCCGGATCGCCGCCCATGACGGCGGCCAGCCGCGGACGCCGGAAGTTGGCGTCGATGATGAGCACCGACCGGCCCGCTGCGGCCGCACTCGCGCCCAGGTTGCTGATGATCGTGGTAGTACCACTCTTGGGCATGCCGCCCGTCAGCACCAGGGACCGCAGGTCGTACACGCTGAGGGTCTGGACCAGCGAGTTGGTGATCTGCCGGTAGCTCTCGGCCATGACCGATTGCGGGCTGCGGAAGACCGCGAGCTCGGCCGCCTTGCAACGGGTCGGATCCTCGGAAACTTCCGGCACCACGCCCAGGACGTCCGCGCCGGGAATGACCTCAAGGTCCGACGCGCTCCGCACGCGGCGGTCGGTCAGTTCGCGGAGGAACACCAAGCCCAAGGTCAGGCCCGAAACGAGCAGGACGCCGAGCGGGCCGATGATCGGAAGCTTGGGGAAGCTGCGCTCGCGCGGCGTATCCGGCGTGCTCCAGAGGCTCACGCGGCGCGAATCTTCGCGGGCCCGCATGAGCGAGACTTCCTTGACGAGCTGCAGGTCCTGGAGCCGCTGTTGCTCAAGGGCATTCATCTGCCGGTTCATGTTCAAAAAGGCCGCGAACTCGGTCGAGAGTTCGGTCTGCTTCTCGGTCTTGGAATCGAGCTCATCCTCCAGGCTCTGGAGGACCGCGTTGAGCTGGCTGATCTGGCCATCGACGGCTTGCTGGGCGGCCTGCAAGTTCTGATTGATGACCTCTTCGCGGCGGACGCTGAGCACACTCTCGGCCGCGGCCAACTCATTCTCCAACTCGACGACCTGGGTCGCGTCGGGCTGGGTGAATCGGTCACGGGCGTTCCGCAAAGCAGTCTTGAGATCCTGCACGCGGCGGATCTGGATGCCGACCGACGGATCGGCCTCGGCTTCCTTCAGGTCCTGGTCGTCGTAGGCCAGGACTCCGCGGAGCTTGTTGTCCACCTGATCCTTTGATGATCGAGCCGCGGCCAGATTGCTGGCCGATGACGCAATGCGCTTCACCAAGTCGTTCAGCGCCTGCATCACCTCGTTGTAGCGCGGGTCGTCCAGAGTCAGGATGCCCTTGCTGCGGATGAACTGGCTGATGCGATCCTCGAGGTTCGCGATCTCGGTCTTGGTTTCCTCGAGTCGCTCTTGAAACTGCGTCAGGTTCTTCTCGAAACGCTCGTCGTCGAGGTTCGAAGATCGCACGAGGTACGAATCGCCGATTGCCGTCAGGACGCGCGGGACCGAATCGCGGTCCGCATCGGACCACCGGAGCATGAAGAGCTGCGTGCCGCGGTCAACGCCCGGCTTCAGCTCTTCCTGGAGTTCGTCGATCGCTTCCTGAATGTCGCCCGACGTGCCGTAATTGTCCCGCCACCAGTCGGTGGATCGGATATCGGAGTTGACGATGGCCCGCTCGAGGGTCAGCCGGTCAAGCACCAAAGCGAGTTCGGTATTGGCGATGATCGAGACTTCCGCCTCGCCGATCGCGTCCGCACTGCCGACCTCGGTCGAGCTGCGAATCCCGGGCTGCACCTTGAAGTAGATCGTCGATTCGTAGCGCGGGAGGTACTTCAGCAAGACGATGTAGCCGCCCACACCGACGCCGGCCCCGATGACCACCGAGGCGATCAGCAGCAGCAAGTGGCGCCGGATCACCTTGAACGGGTCGACGGCGGCCCCCGTGGGCGGAGCGACGGCGACGGGCGCCGGGCGTCGGACCGGCGCGCGGCCGGAGACGGAGGGTCGGTTCGGAATGGCGGTCGACATCGTCGTCCTCTCGTCGTCTCGTCTTGTTCGACCCACGCACGCTCGCACGGATCTCGCTGCTCGGCTTCCCGAAGGAAGCCTGAATCCATCGTCCCCGGTCCCGCCTCGCCGGCGGTTCATCCTCAGACCTCGCGGCCGATACGCCGGAACATCGATGCCGGTTCATCCCGGCGCAATTCCGACCTTCGCGGCCAGCCGCCAGCGGCCGACCCCCTCGGCCCCTCCGGCCTCCATGGCCCGATGGCCCCCGTGGCCCGATTCCACCGTGCCGCGGGGCGGCGATGGTACGAGGGATCACCCCCGATCGGGAGGCCAAACGGGCCGCTTCTGCGCGGTGGCGACCGGAATCCCCGGAAGCCCGACCCGTGACCCATCACCGGAGCATCGTCCGATCCGAGCCCCAGCATGACCAGGGTTCGCTCGTCCGCTCGGGATGACCGGCTCAGGTCTCGCCCAAACCATGCCCAAACCGGAACGAGATCGGTGCCCGAACATGAACCTGAACCCGGGTCGCCCGCTGAAAACCCTCCCCCGACCTGAGCACGGCCAGTCCGTTCCTCGCTCTGTCACCGAACGCTGACACATCGAGTGAACATGCCTTCGACTGGGCTCCGCGCGAGGGACGGGAGCATCCGGCTCCGGACCGGACGAACTGCTTCAACGGACTACCGCGTCATCGGACGAGCCACCCCGCTCACCAACCCGCACGCCAACCCGCACGCCGAGCTGGCAACGTGTCCGCGAACCCGGGCGACCTCCGGAGCACGCTTCAGCCTCCCGACTGCCGCCGCCGGACCGTATCGGTCAGGGCATCAATCTCGCCGATGAGTCCAGCGTCGGCCGGGTCGGTCAGTTCGGCCGCCCGTTCGAGGCGTCGCATGGCATCGTCCCAACGCTCCATCCCAGCCATGACCTCGGCCATGTGGAACACATTGCGCCCCTGCGGGCTCACATCGATGCTCCGAGTGAGGTAGTCCTCCGCCTCTTCCCAGCGACCGAGCTGGGCACAAATCTTTCCAACCGTGTCCAACATCGCCCAATCCCGGGGTCGCAAGGCGACCGCTCGCTCGGCGAGCGGCAAGGCACCCGATGGGTCATCGAGTTCCGTCGCCCGCAGGAACGCCACGTTGTTCAGCAACGTTGGGTTCTCCGGGGTGGCCTCAAGTCCCGCCTCGAACGCCGCCAACGCCGCATCGGGCCGGCCACTTTCAAGCATGTAACTGGCCAGCTGCAGGTTGAGGTTCGCCGTCGTCCCGGTGTCGGATGCGGGCGTGACCGAGATTGCCTCCCGGATCCGCGCGATCGCGTTGTCAAGACCGCTCCCCCCCCGGGCGTACCACCCGCTGGACAGCGCGGCCAACTCCCACGGTCCCAATCGGTCGCCGGCGATTTGGCGGGTAAACGCCTCGGCGTCGCCCATGCCGTCCGGGCCCGCGGCGTCCTGCAAGGAGCCGACCCACCGCGCGATCCCGCGTTCCGGCGTCACGCCGGCCGCAATCATCTCGCGGATCCGGTTGTAGGCCGTGCCGTACTCACGAAGCGAATCGGAGGCCCGCCCCGCCCCACTGAGCGCGCGGGCGTAGATCGTCCGGAGGGACGGCCGCACGTTCATCTCCGCATCGCGGTCGCGAAGGGCGCCGATGATCCGGTTGTACTCGGGCGGCGAGAGTTGGAGCATCGTCCGCGTCATGCCGACAAGAAACGCCGGCTCAGTCTTGCCCGAAAGTTCCCAGCCGTCATTGAACGCCCGAGCCGCCCGGTCGAAATCGCCCTGCTGCTCGAAGAGCTCGCCCAAGCGATTCCGCCAGCCCAGTGACTCGCGGCGCCGGCCGTGGAACGAGATGCCAGCGTTGATCACATCAATGGCGTCGTCCACCCGATCCGCGGATGTCATCGCGTCGGCGAGGGCCCGTCGAACCCCGTCGTCGCCAGGGTTGGCGTCGAGCTGACGTTCGAGTTCGAGAATGAGACCACCGTCGTCGGCGAGGCCGACGAGGACACGGCGCGTGACTCGGTCGAGCGGTCCAGCCCCCGGTGCGGTGCGGCGTGCCTCTTGGAGCAGTTCGTCCGCCCGGACGAAGTACTCGTCGTCCCCGGTTCGGGCCGCGTCACGGAGGAGCATTTCAATCCGAAGGGCCCAGCCCCGTTGATCGGCTGGCACCGCCGACGTCAGCTCGCGAAGCCGGACATCCAAAGCTGACGCGATGTCCGTGGCCGTGGCGGCGTCGCCAGCCGCGTACGCCGCATCGAGTCGACGCACATCGATCGCCGATCCGAGGAGTCGGTCGGTCACGTCCCGGCTGTCGCCGAAGAAGGCCGCCCAACGGTCCGCCGCTCGATCAATCTGACCATTGGACATCAGTGCTTGCACGAGCTGGCGTTCCACCCGCTCCGGGGCGAGAATTTCCTGTTGGACGCCGAGGTTGTCCAAATCCGCCGTCGCCACGATGGAGGGCGTCGCCTGGACCCGGGCGAGCGTCGCTTCGAGCACCGGAATGGCCGCCTCGGATTGACCAAGGGAAGTCAGCAGCGTGGCTTCGAGCCACCACGGGTCAGCCCGTTCCGCCGGCACGGTCTCCCTCGCGGACCGCAGGAGCGCGACTGCGTCCGAGGGTCGACGAGCTTCGTTGAGATACGCGGCGATGATCGCGAGACCCGACATCTGGAGTTCGATATTCGTCTGCGCTTCGTAGGCGGCCGTGAGCGCGGCGACGCCGGCGTCGAGGTCACCTTGAGCGCGATCAAGTTCCGCCCGCAGCAGTCCCCAGGTCAAACCGGGCATGCCTTCGGTTTCATCCGGACGAAGGTCGTTGGTGATCGACTCCGCTTCCACGACCCACTGGCGACGCTCTTCGTCAAGCATCGCCTGCCGACGCCCTTCGGGCATCTGCGACCAGCGGACGCCGCTGACCTTGGGCGAACCGTCGTCGTCCACCAGCAGCTCGACCTGCGGTCGCGTTCCGACCAACGCGAGGGCATAGCGCATCGCGTTCTCCTTGTCGGCGGGATTCGTTCGGTAGCTCGCCCGGCGTTCCAGGAGCACCGTGGCGGAATTCCCGGCTCGGCGTTCGAGGGTCAACCAAAGCGAACGCATGAACCGGTCGTCGGGCATCCGGCTCGCGGCATCACGGGCCACCCCGGTCGCCCGGGCACGGTTGCCGATGCGCTCGAGGGCATCGATGTACCGGTAGGCCAGGGCCCGGTCCGTGGGATCATTCTCGTGGGCCCGTCCGTAGGCGAGGGTTGCCCCCTCGATGTCGCCCTGCAGGCGCCGGGCATCGCCCAAGGCATCCCACGCGCGCCAGGAGAACGGCAATCGGCCCGTGGCGGCCTCGAGCAATTCTTCGGCCCGGACAAACGTCCGATTCCGTTCATCGCCGGTCAGCGTCGATGCCCGGTAGAGGTTGAGAAGACCTTCGGCCATCGCTCCGTCAGCGCGGTCGAGGTCGGCCTCTCGAATCTCCTCGACAATCGTCTCGCCGGTCGCCCATTCCTGGGCTTCAAGCGCGCGTTCCAACCGGCGGTTGGCCCAGAGGGTCATCGCCGCGAACGGCGGCTCCGGAGCTTCGGCGAGGAGGGTGTTGGCTTGGCCGGTCCATTCGGCAATCGCCGCGTTGAAGCGAGCGATTTCGCCTTCGATTTCAGACCGACGTTCGGGATCGACGACGCGTTCGAGCTCGCGCTCGCGGGCCGCGACCTGACGGTCCATGGCCACGACAATGCGCACCGCCCGGTTCATCGGATCGGATACAGCCGCCCGAAGGGTCTCGACGACTCGCTCGACCGGATCATCGGTGGTCAGGCGCAGGAGCGCCGCCCGAATCACGGTGTTGTCAGGATCCAGGCGCGAGGCTTCTTCAAAGCTGGCGACGGCGAGATCACGACGCGAATCGCCCATCGCCGTATTGCCCAACGCCACCAGGAGCCGAATGTCCGTGGGGAACTGAACCCGGGCCGCTTCCAGCATCTCAATCGCACCATCAACGTCGCCACGGCTCGTCAATTCGTCGGACGCACTGAGCGCCTGGATCACGGGATCCGAAATCGCGCCGCCGCTGGCAAACTCGATGCGGTTCTGCAAATCGTTGACCACGGCCGCCGGGGCGCCGAACTGACGAAGCATGCGCAGCGACTGGCGGGCTTCATCGAGTTCCCCGAGCCGGGTCAGCACGCGTCCCAACCGATACTGCAACGGGTGGGCCTGCGGCTGCTCGGCCACCGCGGCCCGCAGGGTCTGGGCGGCCGGCCCCAAAGCTCCATCTTCTTCGAGACAAATCGCGAGCAGGAACCGAAGTTGTGCGCGATCGGTGGGATCAAACCGGTCAACGGAATCCGTCAGAAGCTGGGTCAGCGTTCCGGCGGCGCGGTCGCGGTTGCCCGCGGCAAACTCAGTCAGAGCTCGAGCCCGGACAAGTCGATGATTCCGGCTGTCCCCGCCCATGCCTTCTTCGGCCGCCGCGGCCAGGACGGCATCGCGGGCGGCCTGGACGTCGGCGATGGCATCGATCTGCTCCATCCCCTCCAAGCGATCCCAGCGAGCGAACTCGGCATCGAGTTGAATGAACCGGCCTTCAAGAATCAGCGGCCGCTGCAGCAACGCCCGAACCCCCGCGGGTTGGTTGGCCAGCGAGGAGATCTGCTCACCGGCCTCGACGGCCGCCTTGAGGTCGTCCATGGTGGCGTTGCCCTTGGCCAACAACGCCCGCACGTTGGCGTACGTCGCGATGATCCGCGCGTCGTCCTGCCACTCGGGCTTGGCGATCAACAGTTCCAGACTCGGCGCCGGGCTGAGGTCCCGTTCGAACGCGCCGATCCGAGCGAGCAACGGGGCCACTTCGGCCACGACCCGCACGAAATCGGGGTCATCGGACTTTTCGGCCAAGTACCGCTCGAAGAGCTGATGCAGCGCACGGACTTGGGCCGCGCGTTCGGCCGACGCCTCGGTGCTCCGAATCTCGTACGTCGCCAGGTCGTCGCCAAGGGTTCCGGCGGCGGACGACGCCTGAGCGCTGGTGAACGCCGTGCCGGCTTCCGCCGCTTCCGTCGCCCGAACACGAACGATCTCGTAGCGCGTCTGGATTCCATCTGGCACCTTGGCCAACGCATCCGCGATCGCCGCCTGGAGTTCTTCGGGACTGGTCGCATCACGTCCGGCCCGATTGGCCAGCACCCGCAACAAGACTGCATGGTCCATGTCGCGATTGGGGTTCTCCGCCACGGACGCCTGAATCAGCTCCAGACCTTCTCGTTGCTCCCGCGCATCCCGCGTGCCCGCCACATCCACGATCGGATAGGTCAACCACATGCCGCGATACAACTTGGCGTAACTGAATCCCGGGTCACTCGACATCTGCGAGGCGGCCATGAAGTCGGTCGTCGCCGAACTGCCCTCACGATCCCACAGGGCCCGGAGGCCATTCATCAAGATCGAGGCCTCGTGCAGCTCTCGCAGCAGCGCAAGGTGACCCTGGGATTCGTCCGGGAAGTGGGTCGCGCGGTGCTTGCGGACGCTGAGCACTTCGGTGAGGGCGTCTTGGGCTTCCTGCCGGGACTCGGGCCGGTACTCACCCAGCATGGCCTCGACGTTTTCGAGGGCCACGCGGTTCTGCGGCTCCTCTCCCATCGCGCGCTTGTACTGGCTGCGGGCCTGGTTGAGCGCACCTTCGGCCCGGAGCGCGTCACCTTCGGCGATGAAGTGCGCCGCGTCCTTCTTGAAGACGAACAGAGCCAGCGCGCCGGTGATGCCGACGAGCGTGCCGAGCACGATGATGAGGATCAGAAGAAACCGAACGTTGAATCGGGCGGCCATGATCGGGGATCACTCCATGGAGTCGGCGAGCCCAGAAATCTCGCCGCGTTCGACCTCCGACCAATCGGGGAGGCATCGCATCAGTTCAGGAAGAAGAGGTTTGAGCAGGGACGATACCTCGTCCAGGAACTGCTCTTCGGTCAGTCCGTCGCGCACCGCGTAGAACTGGACCTTGCAGTAGTAGGCGTACTTCTCTTGGGGCTTGAAGGCGAGGGCCTTCACTTCCCCCGGGGTGACCGCGATGCGGCCGTTGGCGATGAAGAAGTAGCCCGCGAAAATGCCGGAGTCGGCATTGGCGGTGTCCTCGGCCACGAACCGGGTGGTCCGGAGCTTGAGATCGCCGATCGGCATGAGCACCGGCGTCGTTCGGCCGGTGATCCGGTCCCGGCGATCCACCGAACGGTAGCGTTCGCCGGTCACCAGGTTCTCGATCTCGGTTTCGGTCGCGAAGTCGTCGACGTTCACCGCGAGCGGAAGGTTGTCCGGCTCGTTGAACTTGTTGAAGCCCGCCGCAACCATGCATCGGTCCGGAACGTGCGGCACCGCGTCGATGATGCCGGTGTAGTAGGCCAAGTGGAGGCTCACCCACGGGCGATCCTTGCCGGAGTCGCCAATCGTGTACACGCGGTCAAGGTACAGGTCGGTCCCCAACTCCTCGAGCATTTCCTTCTCGAGCTTCTGCTGGGGGCCGGCGGACTGCCACTCGCCCAGCCGCGTCGAAATCGTGTCGAAGTGTGATCGCAGCTCGACCGGCTCTTTGTCCAGATACACATTGAGCGCCATGGCCGCCCCGCGGAATCCGGCAGTGGCCAACAGCATCACCACGGCCAACGCGATCAACGCGGTCCGGCTGCGGGCGTCAAACGGCCAGCTGGTGTCGGACGCGGACGTGGAGGTCGATGCCACAGTCGATGTGGAGGTCGATGCGTCGCTCATGCCGTGGCTCCCGATGTGCCCGCCCCGTCGTCCGGCTCGATCACCAACTGCTTCACGGCCCAGATCACGCCCATCAGGATGATGAACGCGGGCATCAGCCATACCAGGCCAATGAACGAGTGGAAGTCGCCGGCGGCCAAGCCCGCGTCCACCATGGAAAGGTAGCCGAGGGTGATGACGCGCAGAATGTTGACGAAGATCGAGGTCGGAATCACCAGCGCGATGACCAGGAACCGCTGCCACGTCCGCGACAGACCGGCCCAGGCCATGGCGGTGCCCAAGGCCAGGAAGGCCATGAGCATCCGCATGCCGGAACACGCTTCGGCGATGTTCAGCGGCGTTGGCACACCGTTGCGGTAGACGAAGAGCGTGTTGCCCTCGCGTTCCACGTCGACCGACGTCGCCGAAAGCAAGAACTCCGCCCCGACGGCGGTGATGTCCTGCAGGCGCTCGGTGATGATGAAGATGAACCGGTCGCTGATCGTCTGGCCAAAGATGAACAGATAGATCAGCGGGAACGCGAGCTTCCAGGTGACCTGCCATCCGCAGAACAGGATGACGATCCCCAGGATGCCCAGGGCCACGCCGCCGGCTCGCAAGTTGTGGTGGTGCAACGGCTGCGGGCCGAAGATGCACAGCGAGTACCAGGCCAGGCCGAGCAGGATGAAGATGAAGCCGGCCCACGTCGTGCGAAACGGTGTGCGGCCAAGGTCTTCACGGCGGGCCCAGACGAACCACCCGGCGATGAGCGGGATGGCCAGCGTGTGGCCCCAGTCCGACGTCTGCCGAACCGCGAACTCGATCTGCCGGGAGAAGAAATCCCAGTAGCTCAGCCCGAGGGCGAGCAGGACGATGCCCGCCCCGATCAAGACCGGGGTGGCAGGCCAGCGCGGTTCGGACGCGGCTCCGGAGGAGGCTCCCGACGGCGTGGAAGTTGGGGGGGTCGACGTGGCGTCGGACGCCATGATGGAACTTCTCCTCGTGAATCCTCGATCCGTGGGTACGAATCGAATCCGCGGGGAGTTCGCCGCCCCGCCCACCCTTCCCCCCGTCGGCGTGGTCCGTACGGATCGCACCAGTCGGGGGGACTGCGAAGTCTCCCCGATCGCCGCCCTCGCCGCCACCCCCCAGACTGCCTCAGGCCACTGAAAGCCGCGGGATCGGCCGCGGTTCACTGGCCTCTTCGATATCGACCGGCCAGGCGGCGTACGCCACTGGATTGCCGGCGACCGGACCGGGGAATCCCGATGGGGTTCGCTGCCCGTTCGGGCGCGAGAGGCGGAATCGCCCCAGAGCCGGATGGCGCCAAAGAAAACGAGCCCCGACCCGCGGGTGGCGGGACGGGGCTCGGTCGTTTCAGTCGCGGAGGCTCGGGATCAGTTGCCGAACTGGTTGGACGGCGGAGCACCGAAGACGTCGTTGCCGAAGTTCCGGTCGAGCAGGAAGCCGAACCCGTAGGAAGAGCGGAATCCGCTGCGGATCACGGCCAGCGGCGTGGCCCAGAAGTTCGTGCCGATGTTGATGTGGTCATCGGGACGGAGCAGGATGTCCGGCTCGGTACGGTTCCGGATCGCCTTGAGGTTGACCCGGATCGTGGCCTCGCGGTACTCGCCGATGACGCGGGTGATGTCCACCCGCTCGGGGATCGCGATCTGTCCGAGTCCACCGGCCGAGACGATGAGGCGGCTCAGCGTCATCAGGTCGCCGTTGGTGGGCAGGTTGTAGGGGCCGGGCCGGTTGACCTGACCACCGATGTAGACCACGCCGGTGTCCGGGGGCTTCAGGAAGATGCGGTCGTCGGGACGAACCACGATGTTGAAGCGGCTGTCGCCACCGACCAGTCGGTCGACGGGGATCTCGATGATCCGCTCCACCATCATCGGGGCCGAACCCGGGGTCGCGGGAATCGCTCCCCCGCCGGAGGTGGTGCCGTCGACCGGCAGCCACGTGTTGGTCCGCTGGTCCCAGCGCCACGCCCCGACCCGGCCGTCGCCAGGACGATCGAGGTCGATCATGTTGCTGCCACGGCGCTGCACGCCGTCAAGGTCATCGATGTCGATGGCCGGCTCGCCGTCCTGGCGAAGCACGCCAGGGCTGACGGTGTTGCGGCCAGGGATCGGGCGACCGAGGTCAACCTGGCCCATGGCGCCCGGGCTCGGGCGACCGTCGAATCCCTCGAGGAGGTCGTCGACGACGTCGTTGCCGTCACCTGCGGTCGGCTCGGGCCGTCCGGTCGTTTCTTGCCGGTTTCGGTCGTACGAGGGCCGGACCGACGGATCGAGGTCCGCCGAGCGGATCACGTAGATCGTCTTGACCGCCTGGGGCACGCCGCCGGCCAGGGCCATCGCCTCAAGCAGGCGAAGGTTGGCCTCGCGGAGGTTGTAGAGGCCGACGCCGGCCACCGCCCCGTCCACGATGTACTGGAAGCCGCCGGATTCGGCGATCTCCACGTCCACCTGCGGGCGGGTGATGATCGCCCCGTAGAGCTTTTCGAGCTGCGACTGCAGCTCGTCGGCGGAGCGGCCCGCGGCGATCACGTCGCCGAGTTCCGGCACGCGGACGTTGCCCGTCGCATCGATGCGGCTGGTGCGGCTCGCCCACTGACGCGGCGTATACAGGCCGTAGACCTGGATCGTCACGAAGTCGCCAGGTACCAAGCGGTACTCGAGCCGGTTGGGGATGAGGTCCTCGGCCGACACCTGCGTGGCGTTGGCCCAGTCTTCATCGCCCGGCTCAATGGCGTCAAGGCGAGTCAGGATCGGCATGCTGGTGGGATACTTCTCCCAGTAGCCGGTCACCGACGGATTCATGTAACTGTCGACGTTGCATCCAGAGAGCACACTCGTCGCCATGGCGGCAAGGAGCATGAGGGGAAGCATTCGGCGACCGGAGGAGTGACGGCTCATGGGCTGTTCCTGCTCGCTTCTTCGCGTTCCGGGAGGCGGTCCGGTCGGAGGGCGGCATGCGTGCCGCAACCCCTGACGAACACCGGACGAGGCGTCCCGGCGAGGGTGTACAAGGTACTCGACGGCGAGGGTCCGTGTTCGGGACAGATGCCCGATCCGAATCGCCGCCGGTTCGAGGTATCGGCCGCCTGACCACCTGGCTTCGATGAAATGGCCCGATTCCCGGAACGTCCGTCCCAGCCGGAGCGTCCCGCAGGCCCCTCGCATCTTCCCCCACCGCCACGGGTTGTCCATCCGGCCACGGGGGTTCGACGGGCGGATTCGCCGGTCTACAATGTTGGGCCATGACTGCATCCCCCACGCCACCGGCCACGCGTCCCACGACTTCCGTTCCGAGTTCGGCGGCCCCGCCGTCGGCCGGAGCCGTTGAACGCACCCTCGCCCGCCACCCACGGCCCCTGGGCGGCGATACGGCCCGATCGGTGGCCCGAACCTCGGCCGTGAGCCTGAGCGGGATGATCCTGAACAACCAGGACGCCGAGGCCCAGCATCTGGCCGTTCGGCGAAAGCCCGACTGGATCCGGGCCCGGGTCCCGGGGGGCGATGGCTACCGGGCGGTGAAGTCGATCGTGGACGAACACCGCCTCCACACCGTCTGCGAAGAGGCCAGTTGCCCGAACATCGGCGAATGCTGGACCCGCGGTACGGCCACGATCATGATTCTCGGCGACACCTGCACCCGTTCGTGCGGGTTCTGCAACGTCAAGACCGGCCGCCCCGAAACGGTCGACGCCGACGAACCGCGCCGGGTCGGCGCATCGCTTGCGCTCATGAAGCTCAAGCACGTGGTGATCACGTGCGTGGACCGTGATGACCTGCCAGACGGCGGCGCCGCCCACTGGGCGGAAGTCATCCGTGAATGCCGGCGCCAAGCTCCGTGGATGAGCGTGGAGTGCCTGATCGGTGACCACCAAGGCGACCTCAACGCCCTGGATGAGATCATCGAGGCCGAACCGCACATCCTCGCGCACAACATGGAAACGGTGGAGCGGATGCACCCCGCGGTCCGGCCGCAGGCCCGGTACGACCGATCGATGGGCGTGCTGGCCCACATCCGTTCGCGCGGCGTGGTGACCAAGACGTCCATCATGGTCGGCATCGGCGAGACCGATCCCGAAGTCATCGAGTTGATGGATGATCTGCGGGCCGCCTGCGACATCCACATTCTGACCGTCGGCCAGTATTTGCAGCCAACGCGCAATCACCTGCCCATCGATCGTTGGGTGACGCCGGACCAGTTCGAAACCTTCAAGATCGCCGGGCTCGATCGCGGGTTCAAGGTTGTTGAATCCGGCCCCCTGGTGCGCAGTTCCTACCACGCCGAAGAGCAGGCCGAGAAGCTCGCGCGGGTTTCGCGCGGCGATTGAGTGCCGGCCTCGGCTGACTCGCCACGACACGGCCTCTCGCGCGTCCAACGCCCTCCGCTTGCGGGGGGCGTTTTTTCGTGCCCTTCACTTCGGACGCCCCGTGATCCGGCCGATCCGGAAAGAACGGACTGGCGTTTTGCTGGCCGCGGGAATCCGACACATGAACAATCAGCTTGCCGCCCGGACCATCCGCGGTGATGACGTCATCAATGAAGTGCGCGAAGCACTTCTGACCTGGGATGATCCAGACGAAGCACTCATCACCAGCACCCTGGAATGGATCACGAGCATCCGTGACCGGTTCGCCAAGCTGCTCGATGACATCGACGATCCGACCGACGCCGAGATGGCGCTCGCGATCAAGTACATCGAGCTCAAGGCCCAGTGGATCGGGTTCAACACCCAGATCAACTACCAAGTGTTCCGGACCGGCGTCTGCGATACCACCCTCGCGTTCCGGGCCACCGCCTGCAGTTCACTGCTGGGCCAGGTCGAAGACTTGCTTGATCAGGGCGTCATCCACCAGATCACCGTCTTCCTCGCGCAACCGATCCGCAAGGCGGCCTGAGTCGCCGCGTCTCCCGCATTCGAGGATGGCGCTGGCCGTCCGCCCGTTCGATTGAAAGGCAGAATCACCATGGCCACGAGCAAGTCGCCCTCGTCGCTCAAGAATCAGATCGAAGCACTCCACGCCGAACGCGCATGGATGAGCGATCAACTCGGCATCTCGGACCCCGAAGGCGTGGTGCGCATGGTGCAGAGCTTGGAAGCGCAGCTTCACGATCTCTACAGCACCTACGGCGGGTCGACCGACGACGACCTTGTCGACGCCGACACGATGATCGGACAGATCAATCGCCTCGCCGAACGACTGGACGGCACGTACTCCGAGAAGTCCGTCGTCCTTGAGTTCAACAACGCAACGCCGACGCTCAAGGCCGTCTGGACCGAGCGCACCACCGCCGGAGGAACCAACCGATGAGCGCCACCCAGAGAACCGCTGCCCCCATCACCACCAGTTTCGTCCCGGATGAAGTGCTCGAGCAGTGCAGCAGCTTCACCCGCGCAGACATGGACGCCCTGCCTTTCGGCGTCGTCAAGTGCGATGATTCGGGCCGAGTCGAGCTGTACAGCCGCTGGGAAACCGAGATGTCCGGCGTGCCGGCTGACCAGGCCGAGGGTCGGAACTTCTTCACCGACGTCTCGCCGTGCGCGAACAACGGGCTCTTCTTTGGCACGTTCAAGAAGGGGGTGGCTGCGAGTTCGATGAACGTGCTCTTCCCCTACACGTTCACGTACCGCATGCGGCCGACCAACGTCCGCATCCATCTGTACCGCGACGAAGCTTCGGGTACCAACTACGTGTTCGTCGCCAAGAGCTGACGAACCGCGCGTCCACCCCGCGCCCCCCGCGGCCTTTCCGAGGGTTCCGCGGGATCGTGACGCGATGTGATGCAGCGATCCATCCGCGACCGACGGTCATCCATGCCGTCGGTCGCGGTTTTTTCGTGCCCCCGGGCGGAAGGCGAAGACCGCGCTCCACCCGCGCATCTTCCGCGCCGCCCGGTAACCGCCCCCGCCGAATGCCGCGGCACCGTGGCGACGGAACCATCGGCTGACCGATGGCCCCTTCGGGCCGACGCGCGATCCGTCCGCGCCACGAGCTCGCCGGAGTCCCTTCATGCCCGAAGCACCGTCCCCATCGCGCCCCCGCCCTGGCCTGGCTCCCGCGGCCCGCGATATCGAGCCGGCCCTTCGCCTGAGCCCAGACACCCACCTCGACGCCCGGCAACTGACGACGCTCGCCGCCCTCGAACGTCCCGGCGTCGAGTTTGGCCCGAGCGCGATCGCGGCCATGGAGCGGTCGGAGGCGGCCCTGCTCGCGGCCCACGCGGCCGGGACCCCGATCTACGGCCTGACCACGGGGTTCGGACCGCTGGTCTGTTTCGACGCGTCGGCCGGCGGCGGCCACCCTGAAGGGCACGGAGCCGGATTGCTCGCCCATCTCGGCGCGGGTTGGGGAACGTGGATGCCGGCGACGGTGGTCCGAGCGGCCATGATCGCCCGATGCGCGACGCTCTCGCGCGGATTCAGCGGGATCGGACGCGGCGTGGCCGAGTCGCTCGCCGCCCTCCTCGGCCACGGAATCGTGCCGGCCGTCCCCGAGCTCGGATCGGTCGGAGCCAGCGGCGATCTGGTGCCCATGGCCCACGTCGCCCGCGTCATGACCGGCGCTGGCCTCGTCCGCACCGAAGCCGGAGACGCGGTCCCGGCCGCCGGCGTCCTGCACGCGTGCGGACTCGCGCCGCAACCATTGTCGGGACGCGAAGCGCTCTCACTCGTCAACGGCACGAACTTCATGACCGCGTACGCCGCTCTGAGCCTCGACGCCGCCGATCGTCTTCTGGCCCACGCCGAATCCTTGACCGGCTGGATCTACCGACTGCTCGGGGCGCGAGCCGAAGCCCTCGACCCTCGGCTGCACCGCGCCCGCGGGCACGCCGGCCAACTGGCCAGTGCCGCCGCCATCCGCGCCGAAGCCAGCCGCGACGGGGACTGGGAAGACGTCGGCCGGCCGCTCCAGGAGGTGTACTCCCTGCGGTGCGCGCCGCAGTTCCTTGGCGCGTGCCGCGACCAACTCCAGTACGCCCGCCAGACGATCGAAACCGAACTCAACGGCGTCAGCGACAATCCGGTGACATGGGCCTGCGAGGGTGCCCCGGCGATCCTGCACGGCGGGAACTTTCAGGGCCAGCAACTCGCCTTCGCCGCCGACTCGATCAATGCCGCGATGGTGCAATGCGGCGTGCTGGCCGAACGGCAGCTTGATGTGCTGCTGAATCCCGAATTCAACGGCGACGCGCCGCCCTTGCTCGCCTGGGAACCTGGACCGACGGCGGGCATGGCCGGAGCCCAGATCACGGCCACCGCCCTGGTGGCCGAGATGCGGCACCATGGCGGCCCAGCGGCGACCAGCAGCATGCCGACGAACGGACGCAACCAAGATGTCGTCAGCATGGGCCTGATGGCCGCGCGGCAAGCCCACGGCCAAGCCGATCGGTTGGCCGGGATCCTGGCGATCCTGATGATCGGAGGGCGACAACTCGACCACTTGCGAACTGAAGGTCGGGCCACCGGGCCGCATGCCGCCCCGCCGCACGGGGCTCCGGCCTACGAACCGTTCAACTGGGACCGGGCCCTCGAACCGGACGTTCGGCGCATCGCGACCGAGCTGCTCCGGGTCTCTCCCGAGGACTGAAGGCTGAGAACGACGGGTGAACGACGGAACGCGGAGGGCGCGGGGTTGAACGCGGAGGGCGCAACGCTTCCGGCTGCGGGCCGAGGGCCGAGGGCTCAACCCTGATGTCGCGCGGTCAATCGAATCGCCGTCAGGCGCCGTCTGCCTCGAGCGCTTCGACGGCCCGGTCGCAGAGCGTTGCGACGTCCACCGATCCATCTTGACGCAGGATCGGAAGGCCGTGGGCGGCGGCCGTGGACGCCACCAGTTCGCTGCACCATCGACTGCGAGCGAGAAACTGCGTCAACATCCGATCGGGATCGTGCGACCGAGCGAAAAACGGGTTCGCCCCTTCGCGGCCGGCCAAGGTCTCAGCACTCGGAATCAACCAGAGCGAGCCGACGCGCGAGCGGTCGAGTTCGGCCACCCGGTCCGGACGCAGCATCCACCCATCCAGGATGTACGGGGTGGCGTCACGGGCCCGCCGTTCCACAAGCTGCCGAATCGCCGGCCAAAGGGCCTCGGCCTGTTCGCTTGCATCCGCCATCAGCTGCGACACCGGCCGGTCCGTGAAATACGCAACCGAGTCGCCCGTCCGCATCACGTGCAATCCCGGATGGGTCGTCCGGTCCGTCACGCCTTGGGCGGCGGTGAGCAGGTCGTCGGCCGTGATGCTCACGCCGTTCAGCCGGACCGCGAGCGCCTGGCCCAGCGTCGTCTTGCCCGCTCCGGGTGGACCGCCGATCAAGATGACAGATGGGTGCGACATGGCCAGCTCCTCCGGGGCGAGCGGCAATTATGCCGCGGGGCGGCCGGCCGTCAAGGTTCGCTGGCCCAAACGCCAGCCGCCCTGCGCGACGCCCCACCGTCGCGCGGCTCACGCGCCGAGCAGCGTCCGGTCAAGCGTGGGCGACGGTACGGTCGGTCCGTCGATGGAAAACCCAACCGCGGACGACCGTTCGGAGGCGACGAGATCACGGATGACTTGCATGGTTCGCCCCGCCGCCCGGCCGTCGACCACCAGCCGGATCCGGACCCGGTGTCCGATCGAACCCGAGACGCAGCAGGTGCGGACGCCCGACGGATCCTCGATCCACCGGGCGAGTCGTTCGATGAAACGAGTGGCTTCCGATCGGGCCAAGCCCATCGGGGCATCAACCTCGACCGCGATTTCGAGAGCGCCCCGCCCGAGGTCAAGCTGGGCCCCAAGCGACACGGCCTCCGCCGCCAGCCATTCGGCCGCCGCCCCCCGCGACCACGCCTGGCCCCAGGCCAAAGGCACCGCGGCGTCCCCGGCGTGCAACGCTCGCAGAAGCCTTGTCACCCACGTTGCCCAGCGTTCGTCAGGCCACACTGGCGGCCCCCCCGCGGCCACCACCCCGGCTGCGGGAATGCCGGCCGTGGCTCCACCCGCAAATGGATCGCCGGCGGTGGTCCCTCTGTCGGCGGCATGCCCGAGCGACGTGTCTTGGGTAGCCGGCGTATCTCGGGCCGATGTGTCTGGGGCCGATGTGTCGCTGATCACCCCTCCGGTGGATTCCCGGGCGCGACCCGTGACGGGCCCACACTCCGCGGGGCTCACCACGCCGACGACGGCCAAGCCTTGGGTGGCCACGCACTCCAGCCGCCCACTCGGCACCGCATGACCGCAAACATCCAGCCAGGCGGCCGGATTGGCCACCACGGGATGGCCCGCGTCGACCACTGCCATGCCGCTCAAACGTTCCATTTCAGCCCTCTCTCCGGGCCACGGCCCGCCGAAGCACTCCCGGATCCGCGCAGACGCACCGACGGTTGCCAGTCCCGCCAGCCATACGTGAACCCGGCTCCGTCCGGCCACGCTGCGTGACCCGGGAGCGCTTCGGCGCGTCGTGCGCCACCAACTCTCATGACCGCCTCGGAGCCGGAGCGAAGCTGCACGCCGGCTCCGGTCCAGTGGCGGTCCATTCAATCCCGTCATCGCCCGCTTCGGATGCGAGCTCAAGCACTCGTTGAAGCGCGTCCGGCGTCTGGTCGTCGACCAGAAACGACCACGTTCCGTCGAACGTTGCCCCGTGTTCAATGCGATGCCGGCAACTCATCCGGGCCACCGCGTCCAATGCGTCGATCACGTGGCTGACCCGCGGAGCGATCCACGCATCCAGCGCCGCATCGTCGGCGGCAAACCACACCGGGAGACCGCGTCCCATCGCCCAGCGTGCGGCGATCCGATTCACCTGCAGGGTGATCCGGTACTCGCTGGCGCCGGCCACCCGATCCAAGGCATCTTCGTATCGATGCCCGTCCTTCCGAAGCATCGACTCGAGCGCGCTCGGACTGGAGAAGACCTGTCCAAATCGGATCGGAACAACTCGGTCGGTGCGCAGCGCGGCGCGCAAGATCTTGGCGTGGCATCGACGCCACTCTGCTTCTCGTACGGATGCCGCGGCATTCAAGGCTGAACGCGTGTCGGCATCGGATCGCCCGGTCGTTCCCTTCAAGCCGGTCATCGAACGATCAATGGCGATCGCTCGCATGCCGCCGACATCAACCGTTCGAAGTGCAATGTCCACCCCGTCGAGTTCCGACCACGGCATCCCGAGGGTCTCGGCCCGTCCGATGCAGCAGAGGTCCAATGAGCCGTCAATCAGGACGGTGGGTCGGCGATCGATCGGCATCGACACACTCCAAGAAGAGTCACGTACGGAAGCATCCGGACGGTGTTCGCGGCTTGGCGACCGCCCGTCCATCGATCGAGGAAGCATCATGCGGCCACTCCGACCGCCAGTTCGCCAGCAACGAAGTGCCGCGGCGCCCATGGTCCGGTGAGGTCAAAGACGTACGACTCATCGAAGCGTTCCGCCGCGGCGTGCACCGCGTCTTCGAACGCATCAACCGCGTCACCGGAGATGAGGACGGCAAAGTCGATGATCTGGTGCGGCTCGCGGGTGGGCCGCACGTGGATCTCGCGGGCGGCGGTCCCGAGCAAGCGCCGAATGACGCGTTCGTGTTCCGCCCGTTCGCCGATGAGGGCCCGTTCGATGAGTTGCTCAAGTTCGGCCAGGTCGCCCGACGACCGCGGCAGCATGCCGGAGGAGGATCCTCCGGCGCGTGCAGCCGGGAGCGGTGACGCGGCAGATGGCGTCGGTGACGGTGACGGCGACGGCGACGATGACGATGACGACGGCGATGACGACGGCGATGACGATGACGATGACGATGACGACGGCGATGACGACGGCGACGGCGACGGCGATGGGCGATCGCGAGTGGCAGCGGCTGGCTCATCGGTGGCGGCCACGTCAATGGCTGTCGCGTCGACCGTCCGAGCGTCAGCTCGTGACGCATCGGAAGCAGCCGCCTGAGGGCTTGCGCTGCCGGAGGATTCGCGCCCGGTGGCATCCGCGCACAGCATTCGGCGGCGGCATGCCGCGATGCAGGCGTGCCGCTCAGCCAAATGAGCCGCAATGTCGACCACGTCCCAGGCGAGCCGCAAGCCCATTTCGACGCATCCGTCGAGACGGGTCAGAAGCTCTTGGATCGTTGGCCGCCGTTGTTCAAGCAGCGCGTTGACCGCCTGCTCACTCGCCGCGACGGTGCCATAGTCCATGGGAAGCACGACGCCGCCGGTCTCGAGCGCAGCCACGACCGCATCATGGATGGCCACACGTTCGCGGCTCGGGGCGATGGCACTCCCGTCATGCACACTGCAAATCGCGGCGATGGACCCGGTCACAATGCGTTCGAGCCGCGCGTCGGCGAACCCCCGCAGGCCTTCCGGCACGGCGGTGGTTGCCGGAACGATCGCGTAGACGCACCGTGCTTCGGACATGGTCAGCGAGACTCCAACGGGTGGGCGCGGGGAACGTTCGGCGGGCGGTTTGGCGGGCGGGCCGCGGTACAGGTCGATCGGCGGGCGGGTTGGCGGGCGAGCGATCGGTCCGGGAGCTCCGCGGACAGTGCGGCGAAGCAGTCCATCGGCGGTGGTTGCCTCGACGACGCCGGCGAGCAAGAACCGCGCGGGCTCCGTCACTCCGAGGCCGGATGCTCAGCCGCGATCTCAAGGATGGAGTGCCGGGGTGCCGGCCCTTGGCCGCCGGCTCCGCGATGGCGACGGATTTCCAGGTTGATCGCCTGGAGTTGCAGATCGATGGCCCGGCTTCGGGCATCGCAGCGTCGCACCGTGGACATGGCGGCATCGCGCTCAACCCGCAGGCGCTGTCGTTCCATCTCCAGCCGGGTCATGCGGACGTACGGCTGGGCGGGACGAGCCGGATCGCTCGTCCGGAAGCCGGTGGGGCGGCGGGACGCTGGGTTCCTTGCCTCGTCAGATTGCTGCGGCGCGTGGCTCATGTCGATGGCTCCCGAACAGTGGCGGTTCCCGCGTCAGGTCGCTGACCGACAGAACGCGAAACCTCACATGCCGGAGCTATCGGACAGCGCGCGGGGCCGCTTAACGGTTGATTCGACAATTCCACTTGGTGCGTTCGTGACGCCTGGCCGACCCGGCTCGACGGCCGTCACCGGCGCGGTCACCGAACGGGTCGCCCGCCGCGGTCCGTCGAGCCATTGGGCGGTTGAGCCACTGAGCTGTTGAGCCATTGAGCCCTCGAGCCCTTGAGCCCTCGAGCCGTTGAGCCGGTGAACCATTGAGCCCTTGAGCCGGCCGGCGATCGGCACTGGCGCTTGGGACCGGGCTGGCCACGGCGACGAGCTCGCGACTTGCCGCCCGATCGACGACCGCCATCGCCCGATCGCCATCGCCCGTTCGCCAGATGGAGAAGCATGCCCTGAGGGGCTCTCCCGCCGCAGGCAAACTGCCACCGTCGATCCCGGCAAGGCCGAACGTGCGCGATCCCCCGCTCAACGGACGACGGAACGGTCCGCCACCGGTCGAGCCCATCGCTCTACCGACCGCCACCCGGCGGGCCCTGAATCGCGTTCCCCTGGCCGCCCGCCAGTGGCAATGAACCACTGGCCTCGAACCGTCGGACGCGCAGCACCGGCCGCGCACATCCCACCGCACCCAACTTACGCGGACACGCTTCCGGCTCGAGCGGCCAGCATCCGCCGCGTGACCTCTGCCACGTTCTCGGCCGAATTGAACGCGCTGATGCGGAACCAACCTTCGCCTTGAGGGCCAAAGCCGACACCGGGCGTCACCACCACTTGGATCGTCTCTAGGAGGTGGTCGAACGTGCCCCAAGAATCCATGCCGTCCGGGCACCGCACCCACACGTACGGCGCGTGTTCGCCGCCGTGGACGTCCATGCCCATCGCGCTGCACGCCTGTCGCAGCGCGGCCGCATTGGCCATGTAGCCGTCGACCAATCGGCTCGATTCTGCCCGCCCGTCGAGCGAATAGAGCGCTTCCGCTGCCCGCTGCACGACGTACGCCACACTGTTGCTGCGGGTACTCCACCGCCGCTTCCACAGGTCAAGCAGTTGCACACGCCGGCCATCGGCGGCCAGACCCGTCAACTCGGCCGGGCACACCGTGTACCCGCAGCGCACCCCGGTAAACCCGCCGTTCTTGGAAAAGCTGTGGAATTCGATCGCGCACTCGCGGGCGCCGTCAACTTCGAAGATGGATCGCGGCAAAGCGGGATCCTGGATGTAGTCCGCGTACGCCGCGTCGTACAAGATCAATGCGTCACGTTCCCGCGCCCATGCCACCCACGCTTCGAGCTGCTGACGATTGATCATGCCGCCGGTGGGGTTGTTCGGGAAGCAGAGGTAGACAACGTCCAGTTCGGTATCGGGCGGCTCGGGGACGAATCCGTTCTCGGCTCGGCAGACCAGGCTGTGGAGCCCTTCGTAGCCGCCACCATCACGAGCGCGACCGGTGTTGCCGGCCATCACGTTCGTGTCGACGTAGACCGGGTACACGGGATCCGTGATGCCGACCCGATTGACCGGTTGCCCGCCCTCCGTCCCGGTGGCGAGGATCTCCAAAATCGCGCCGGCGTCGGTCTTCGAACCGTCGCTGATGATGATTTCGTCGACGTCAACGTTGATCCCGCGTTCGCGAAAGTCAACGCGAGCGATCGCCTCACGAAGAAAATCGTAGCCGTACGGCGGCCCGTATCCGCGGAACGTCGACCCGCACCCCATCTCATCGACCGCCGCGTGCATGGCTTTGATCACTGCCGGCGTGAGCGGTTCAGTGACATCGCCAACGCCGCACCGAATCACCGGCGCGGCATCCTCGGCCTGGCGCTCGCTGTAAGCCGCCACGCGCCGGGCGATCTCGGGGAAGAGGTACGCACCGCTCAACTTCAGGTAGTGGTCGTTGATTCGGGTCATGACGAGGGCTCCGGCGGAGGCTGCATCTGGCGGAGGTTGGAATCGGATGGCGTCAGGTCTTGGCGAAGTCCGGGTCGGGACGAGGCTCAGAGGCGGTACCGAGACGAGAGGCCGAGACGGGCGGAAACGGGCGGAGACGGGCGGAGACGCGGACGGACGCCAACACCGAGCGCTGCAGGCTCAGCGCTCAACCGTCCTGCGAACGCCGCCCCCGTCGGAACGGTAGCTCCCCTGGCGTGCATGTGCCGGTTCGCCACCCATTCAACCCGGCAGCATGTGCGATGCGGCGCCGACGTCTGGGCCAAAAACAAAGAACCGGCCGCCCCCGAAGTGAATCGGGAGCGGCCGGCGTTGCTTTGATCTCACGTGGCGTGGGCCAGGTGATTCAGCCCGCGGCAACCGCGTTGGAGTGCTCGGTGGCGGTGGCCACCAGGGCGTCGAAGGCCGACGGATCCTTGATGGCGATCTCGCTGAGCATCTTGCGGTTCAGGCCAATGCCGGCCCGCTGCAAACCGTTGATGAACAGGCTGTACCGCGTTCCACGCATGCGGCACGCCGCGGTGATGCGAGTGATCCACAGGCGACGGAATTCACGCCGACGGGCCCGACGGTCGCGATACGCGAACTGTCCGGCGCGGGTCAGGGCGACCTTGGCCTGCTGCTTGTGACGACTCTTGGTTCCCCAGTAACCGCGGGCGGATCGCAGGATCCGACGACGGGCCTGGTTGCGGGCAGCGCCCTTGCGTGCGCGAGGCATGATTCAACTCCTGAGCTGTCGTCGATCGCGGGGGCCCGGGGGCCGAACATCCAGTGATGCTCGCACGCCTCAGACACTCGAACCCGGCCGACGGACTCGTCCGAACGGTGACGCGACGTTCGGGATTCTCAGGGCGGATGTCCGCCTGAGTTTCACCACGTCGCCACCGCGATCAGATTCAATCCTTCGATTCGTTCGACTCGGTGCGCGGACGGGAAACACCCGACCGAACCGAGGTGAACAGCATGGCCCGCACGCGACGGACGTCGCCGGCCTTGGCGTACGCGGGACGCCGGTAGCTCCGCATCAGCTTGCCGCTCTTGTGGCTGCGCAGGTGGCGGCCGAAAGCACGACGAAACTTGACCTTGCCGCTCTTGGTGAAGCGGATGCGCTTGAGCAGGCCCTTGTTCGGCTTGTTCTTCGGCACGGGGCGGACTCCATGGACGGGCGTGAACCGTGGGATCGGCAGGATCTGCGGGATCACGCGGTCTCGCGAGGCGGGGCGATCCCCCGCACGCAGCGGGAGGATCTGGACCCGGGGCCGAGGATGGCACCGGGCGAATCGCCGAGGATAGCCCCCCCCGGTGGATTGTCAACGGGTCTCGGGGGCCTCAACCGGCTCCGGACGACGCTTCGGAAGGTGCTCCGGCGGCCCCGGACGGGCCAACCTCGGTCCGGGACACAAAGCGGACGTCGCACGGCCCCACCAAACGGGCGCCACGGCGGATCAGCGACGTCGGCACCGACGCCCCCTCCACCACGAACCAAACCTGTGTCTCGCCCTCGGGACGCCGGATTTCCCACAGCGTTCCCCGGGCCACGACCCCCTGCTTGCCGGCGACCGCCGGAACGTCGACGGCCTGCTCGGCGGCCGATGCCTCCCGGGCTTCGGCCGACGTCATCGGAATCTGGACAACGCCGGCCATGACCGTCGAACCGGTGGCCGCTGGGCCGTCGGCCGGCCCGTTGCTCCAAGCCGATGCCCACAGTCCGAGGGCCACGACGATCAGAATCGCCGCCGCGAACCGCAGCGGCTCCCCGATCCGGGCCAGGATTCCGCGCGGCGGAGCCGACGCCAGCGACGGCGTCTCCGAGGTCCCCCGCTCACGTTCGAATCGATCGATCCCGGCCAGCGTGGTTTCCGTCAGGGCGTACCGGGCCAATTCGTCGGTCCGCTCGCTGCCGGTGTCTGGAGCCCCCGCCTGCGGGAGGCCATCCAACAGCCCCAGCAGCCCGTGGACGCGGCGGGCGCGATCGTCGGCCGGAAGTCGAGCTGGATCGAAACCGCTGGCCAAGACCTGGTCGATCGCCGCGGCGTCGCGGCTCGAAAGGCGATGGTCACCGGCGAACGAGGTGGGACCGTCTTGGGGGTCAGGGGTGCCGTGATTCATGACGGGGACTCCGGGTCTTCGCCCACCACCCGTTCCCAGGCGGCGGCGAAATTCGCGACGGCGGCATGAAGACGACTCTTCACGGTGCCAAGCGGGATCTGAAGGCTGTCGGCGATCTGCTGGTATGCGAGTCGCTGGAAGTACGCGAGAAGCAGGATCTCTCGCAGGTGTGGTGGCAGTTCATCCACCACGGAGCGGACGCGGCGACGCTGCTCTTCATCGTCGATCGCCAAGTCGGGGGCCGGCAGGTCCGCGGCCATCAGGTCAACGAATCGCTGCCCATCTCCCGAGGACCCGACTTCAACGTCGAGGCTGAAGACGTGCCGCCGGTTGTGCTTGCGGTGGTAATCGCGGGCCTTGTTGGCCGCGATCGTGAAGAGCCATGGCTTGAATCGACGCTCGCGGTCGAAGGTCTCGGCCGACAGGTGAATCTGAAGGAACGTCTCCTGGAAGACGTCTTCGGCCGCGGCCCTCGACCCGAGGAACTTCGTCAGGAAGTTCAGCAGCTCGTCGTGGTACCGGCCGATCAACTCGCGCAGGGCACTCCGCCGGCCATCGGCGTACGACCCGAGCAATGCCTCGTCCGACCAGCCCGCGCCGCGGTCCGTCCGGGCGGAACCGGTTGGACCGGCATCCGCCCCGGACAGGGCCGGCGAACTCGAGGGAAGAGGACTCATCGGGTCTGGTACGGGTGGCCGGGAGTCGGGGTTCGACGCGGCCGACGGGATCGCCCCGGATTTCGCCGGCGGACCATCCCCGGTGCCCGGAAACGTCGATTCGGCCGCGGCGGAGCGTCGGATCTCGGACTTGGGCTGGGGCGTCGGCGTCGGCTGGGGCGTGGGCTGGGGCTGGGGCTGGGGCGTGCGATCAGATTCGAGGTCGACTTGGGGATCGACATGGGGATCGACTGAGGGATCGGGCGCGGACTCAGACCGTGGCCGAGGAATCCGGGCGTCGCCGGATGATCGCCCGTTCGGCGGGCTCAGCGGGTGGCCCCGGCCTTGGGGAGCCGATCGAGGACCGCACGGAGCCGCGGGCTCGACACGTCCCGGAGGAACTGCAGCAACGGACTGGCGTTCGGCGGATCCCCTGCGGCCTCGAGTGTGCGCCGGCGACCGCCATCCACCGAGGGATGCCGAAGCATCAACTCGGTTTCGACGCCCGTTTCAGGACCGTCTTCGAGTCCGCTGGGGTACGCCCTGGCGTCGTCCAGGATCGCTTGTAGTCGGGCGACATCGTCGGCCGCGAGGGCGCCCGTCCACGTCGGCCGCTTCAGGACGGAGTCAACGCCTCCGCGGTACTCGATCTCGCCCGTCGGACGGACGAACCACTCCGCCCGCCCGTTGGCCGGCGCGATGCGGAGCCACGCGATGTCGATGCCCTCCAGGGGCTGCTCGACCGCGACACCAGGGCCGCTCGCACATCCACCGAGTCCGACCAGACACGCGAGCAACGCGGACGCGGTCGCCGTCGCCAAGGGCCGGAGCTGCCCGGAGGCGAATCGCCGCGGCCGGCGGTGACCGCACGCCATCACCGGACTCCCCCACCGGAAGTCGCCCCACTGAAGCGGCGGTACGGATCGCCGCCGAGGTCATACCGGCGCGGCACCACGCGGGCCGCATCGTCAGGGCGATCGGGCAGCCACGCTTCAAGTGCAAGCCCCCGGACGAAACTTGCGACCGCGTCACGTTGACCGGTGTCCGGCGCGGCGTCGCCGGCCCGCTCGCGCGTGACCCACGACCATGCACGTCCGTTCCCGGTCATCGTCAGCACCACCACGCGTTCATCTTCCGCCACGTCGATGCGTTTGGGGTTCTCGCGTGGCGGCAGCCGTTCGCCAGTCCGGGCGTCGCCGCCATCGGACGCGGCGGTCGCCAGGCCAAGGGCGACGGCCCGGTTCCAGAGTCCGGCGATTCGCTGGCGGTCGAGGGCCCGGATGCGTTCGGGGACGGTCGCCGCATCGATCGGTTCGGCCGAGGCGGCGTGGATTGAGGCGTCCGCCGACACGGTCAGCCGCAGCGGTCGCGATTCGACGGTGGCCCCGCGAGGAAATCCCCGGCCGGCCAAGACCAAGGCATCGACGGTGAAGTCGGCCGGAGCGGCCGCCGCCGCGTCCACATCGGCCTGTCCGCGAGTCATCTGGTGCGAGGCATCGGTCGCACAGCCGGCGAGGGCCAGTCCGAAGATCCCGGCGGCAAACGCGGCGGCCAGCGACGAGGCCAGCGACGAGGCCAGCGACGAGATTCGCCGGCGAGGCGACCCGCCGGGCGACCCCCGGACGACGCCACGGGCCACCCGTCGGGATCCCCCCCGGGTGAAGACGGCAGCGGCTCCGTCGGCCACGCGTCGAGCACGTCGGCGGGAGAGGTCGGGCGAGCACGGTGTGGGCGTGTGGTTCACGCCGCAGAGGATACCCGCGGGGAAGATCCCGTCGGGCTCGGGCCCCGGGTACGCTGGGCGTCCGCCGCCGGATCGCCCGCGGCCGCTTCTCAGGTCCCCGATCACGGATCACCCGATGTACGCCAGTCGCACCTGGATCAACGACTACCTCGACGCCGACCTCTCGGCCGACGCCCAGGCCGATCTCCTCACACGAGCCGGCTTCCCGCTGGAAGAGCGGGAGGACGTGGACTGCGACGGACGGCCCGATGTCCGGCAGGACTTCGAGATGACCAGCAACCGCGGCGACTGCACCTGCCACCTCGGCATGGCGCGGGAAATCGCGGCGATCGGCGGGCACGGTCTGGTACCGCCCGCCGCCAATCCACAGCCGGATCCGTCGGCCCCGGACGCCTCCACCCTCGCCAGTTTGGAGAATCGCGACCCCATCGGCTGTCCGCGGTACACCGCCCGCATCATTCGCGGCGTGAAGGTTGGCCCCAGTCCGCAGTGGCTGGCCGATCGCCTGCGGTGGCGCGGCGACATTCCGCGGAACAATGTGGTCGACGCGACAAACTTCGTGCTCTTTGAGATGGGCCAGCCGACGCACGTCTTTGACTTGGCCAAGCTGGCCGGCCCGTCGATCATCGTCCGCCGCGCGGCCGCCGGCGAAACGCTCCTGCCCTTGGGCGAGGGCGCGACGCCGATCACGCTCGATGCCGACGATCTGGTCATCGCCGACGCCGAACGTCCCGTCGCTCTGGCCGGAGTCAAGGGCGGCGCTCCCGCCTCCGTCACCGAGGACACCGTGGACCTGCTGATCGAAGCGGCGACCTTTGATCCGGTCGCGGTCCGCACCAGCTCGCGCCGGCATGTCATTTCCAGCGATTCGAGTTACCGCTTTGAGCGCGGCGTGCATCCGGCGGCCATCGACGCCGCCACCGACCGACTGGTGGCCCTGATTCTCGAAATCGCCGGCGGCCAGCTCTCGCCCGGCACGCTCGACGCCGGCTCGCCAATTCCCGCTCCGCGCACCGTCAGCATGCGTCCGGCGCGCGCCCGCCGCTTGCTCGGCCTCGACATCGACGACCCAACGATGGCCGGCATGCTTGAACGCCTGGGCTTTGCTCCGGCGACTTCGGGCGACACGCTCACGTGCACGGTGCCGGTCCACCGCCTCGACATCGAACGCGAAGTTGACTTGATCGAAGAGGTCGCGCGGATGCACGGCCTCGACTCGATTCCGGTCGCCGATCGTCTTCCGGTTCGCGTCAACGCGGTGCAGCCGGAAGAAGCGGCCCGGCGCGCGGTGGCCGATTGCTTGGTGGGCGCCGGATTCATCGAGACGGTCACGCATTCGCTCGTTTCGGAGGCGGCCGCCGCTGCGTTCTTGCCCCCGGGCATGGGCGGCTTGCGGGTCAACGACGAGCGAGCCGGCGCCGAACCCATGCTGCGCCCGAGCGTGTTGCCGAGCCTCGCCCGCGTGGCCGCGCGCAACCGCGACCACGGCGGCCGCGACGTTCGGGTCTTTGAGCAGGCAGCAACCTTTGCCTTGACCACGCCCGATCCCGATGGTCCGCACATGGAGACCATCAACCTCGGACTGCTGCACGAAGCGTCGGACGACGAAAACCCGCTGCGCGAAACCCGCGGCATCGTTGACCGGCTGGCCGGCCTGTTGCTTGGGCCCGACGCCGCCGTGCGCGTTGAGCCCTTGGCTGAGGCCGATGGCATCACCTGGCTCAGCCCCGGGGCTTCCGTGCTCCTCGGCGACGAACGTCTTGGCGTGATCGGAGCGCTGTCCCCCGCCGCCGCCGCCGCGACCGGCCTCGAAGGCACGTGGATGGCGGCCGAGCTCGGCTTGCCCAAGCTGTACGCCGGCTACCCGCCGGAACGCACGGCGGAATCGCTGCCGAGCTTCCCGGCCATCGAACGCGACCTGACCCTGCTCGTCCCGGACGCGGTCCGCTGGAACGATTTGGAAGCGGCGGTTCGGCGCCCGGCCGCCGACGATCTCGACGCGGTGGAATTCGTCGGCACGTACCGCGGCAAAGGCGTGCCCGACGGTTCGCGCAGCCTGACACTCCGGCTGCGGTTCCGCCGCGACGATCGGACGCTGACCCACGATGAGGTCGACCCGAGGGTCGAGGCGATTGTGCAGTCGCTCGCCGCCATCCAGGCCGAGGTGCGGGCATGAGCGCGGCCGCAACGCCCAGTCTTGATTTGACGAGTCCGCCGTTCGGCGACCTCTTGGATTCCATCGCGGCCAAACAGCCGACGCCCGGTGGCGGCGCGGTAGCCGCCTTGGTCGGCGCGATCAGCGCCGCCCTCGGCTCCATGGTCGTGGCCTACTCTCGGGGGCGCAAGGCCCTGGCCCCCCACGCCAACCGGCTGGAATCCGCCGGCAACGCCCTGGACGCCCACCGGGCCCGGGCCATCGAGCTCGCGGCCGAAGACGCGCGGGCCTACGGGGCCCTCAACGAGCTGTGGAAGCGGCCGGCCGATGATCCGGTCCGCGTTCGGGACATGCCCGCGGCAGTGCAAGCGGCGATTGACGCCCCGATGGCCGCGGCCCAGCTCGGCCTGGAGACCCTGTCCGTGCTCGAGCGGCTCGTCGGACACAGCAACCGGCATCTCGGCAGCGATTTGGCCATTGCCGCGATCCTCGCCGAGGCCGCGGTTCGGTCGGCCCTTTGGAACGTCCGAATCAACCTGCCGATGCTGGACGACGCGGCGGCTCAGTCGGCCTGCGAAGCCACGATCGAATCGTCTCTCAAGCGAGCGGCCGCAGCGTGCCGAAGCATCGAGGACGGCGTCCGCGGCTGAGCCACTCTGGCCCCGCCCCGCGGTAGCCGGAAGCGAGCGCCCCGATGGATCCCCAGGACCGACTCAATCTGCGTGGCCAGCCCGTCGGCGCAGATGATGCGCCAGACGCCGCCGGGCGGCGTCGGCCATTTCTCAGCATTTGGTTTCGCTGCTGCCACACCTACGGCCGGCTGCATCGCAATCGCGACGAGACGGCGTATGAAGGCCGATGTCCGAGGTGCGGGGCGCAGGTCCAGGCCCTGATCGGGCCCGGCGGGACGAGCAAGCGATTGTTTGAAGCGGGCTGAGCCGGTGCCGCGTCCGCGCGTCGCGCGTCTCGCCACGGAGCGGAGTCCGTCGCCGCCGCGAAACGAGTCGGACCATCGGACCTCTTTCGGCACTGTCCGGTTCGCCGCATTGATCGATCCACCTCGCGGGCCACGTCGCATCGCGACGCCCCGACTCAGATCAATCGTCGAGGCGACGCATCGTCGGCTGGAGGGCCGTCGGTTCCCGTCGGACGCAGTCCAGCGTCGGGGGACGAAGCCTGATCCGAGGACGAACCGGCTGCGGCCGTGGTCGCGGCCGCGGCGGTGGTCGTCCCATCGACCCGGGCCAGCGGCGGTGGCGCCATGACGCCTGGCGGCACCGGTCCACCGTCGGCACCCATTCCGATCTCGTCCATCGCTCGCGCCGCCCGGCTGCCAAAGTTCGAGCCCGGCCGGATGTTGGCCGCCTCGCGCTCGAGTTCCGGGTCGAGCTCGAAGTTCTCTTTGCGGATGAGTCCCGCGCGAACGCCAGCACTGAACTTCTGCCACGTCACGCCCACGGTCCCAAAGGCGGCGATCGGCAGCACCATGTACTGCACGAAGAACGCTGCCCCAACGGCGGTTGCTCCATCAAGTGTCCCGGCGAGCGTCGAGTAGCCCCAGAGCGCCCCGCCCTCCCACGGCATGCCGAATCGAGCGGCAATCGGAAACACGAGAAACAGGCTGAGCACGGCCCAGACGAACGACGTGACGGTCTTCTCCACGCCGTCCGTCGCCGATCCGGCCGCGAGCAAAACGCCAAGCACCAGCAGCGGCATCAGTGCGGCCATGGCCAATCGGCCGAATGCCGCCGCGATGTCGGCCGCCGACATGAAGACGTGGTCGAGCGTCGAGCGCACGAAGTTCACATCCGCCGGCTCCGGGGCATTCATTCCGATGCGCTCGCCGAGTGGGTCGAAATCCGCTTCGTTGACCCGACTCTCATCAAGCATCAGGACTGATTCGGGTGCTTCGGATGCGGTCCCCACCCCGGCCGCAAGCCGCTCGTACCGCATCCCGCCATAGGCCGCCGCCGTGAAGACGACGCCCTGCACGATTAAGGCGAGCATCAGCAGTGTGCAGCACAACCCCACCATGGCCCGAAGCTGGCCGAGGGCGATACTGACGCTCGAGCGGTGGGTGCGGGGCGCCCCCCACTCGGTACCGGTCAGTGAAGTGGGCGCGGTTTCGCCAAGCGGATTGGACGGGTGGCCAGTGGACATGCGGGTCGTATCGGCCCATCGGACCCCCGCCTCGCGGCCGACTTGGTGGATTCTCGGCCGTTCCCGCCGCGGCCCTGTGCTGACGCGGCTGGCGGGAGGACTGGCGGCGAGATTGGCGGGACGGCCGCCCGCGGCCTGCCGGCCTCAGGATCCCAGACCCAAGGCGAGCCGCCACGGTCTGGCGGTTCTATAGTTGAGGACGCGCTCGATCCGCGCCATCGCCGCCCCTTCGGCGGTCCGGCCGATTGACCGCCAAAGCTCCCAGGAGGCCCCATGGCCGCACCCCTCGATGCCGCTGCCACCGCCCACCCCGCCGCCGGTTCCCCGCCGCCGATGCGCCCGAACATCGATGCCTTCGATCCTGGGTTTCTTCAGGACGTGGTGACCGGGAGCGTGCGACTGAGCGCCGAGCAAGCCCTGCGCCTGCAGCGCGAGATGCCGATCCAGACGCTCGGTCGTTGGGCCGACGCCCGGGCCCGCCATCTGCACGGCGACACCCTGCGCACGTACGTCATCGACCGCAACATCAACTACACGAACGTGTGCAGCGCGAAGTGCACCTTCTGCGCGTTCCGCCGCGACGGCGATGAGGACGACGCCTACACGCTCGAATACGACGAGCTGCTGCAGAAGATCCAGGAACTCGTCGACATCGGCGGTACCCAGATCCTCATGCAGGGCGGCATGAACCCCGACCTGCCGCTCGACTGGTACCTGGATCTGCTCGGCCTGATCCGCGAGCGGTTCCCCACCGTCCACGTGCACGCGTTCAGTCCGCCCGAGTTCATCGAGTTCGTGAACTTCTTCGATCCGCCGGGGGCGAACCTGGAAGAGAAGATTCGCTGGGTCATGACCCGGCTTCGCGACGCCGGCCTGGCCAGCGTGCCCGGCGGTGGTGGCGAGATCTTCGCTCCGGCCGTGCGCCGGAAGATCGGACTCGGCAAGTGCGACGCGGAAGCATGGCTCACGGTGATGCGCGTGGCCCACGAGCTCGGCATGAATACGTCGGCCACCATGATGTACGGCCACATCGAGGGCATTGCCGATCGCATCCACCACATGGACATGGTGCGCGACTGGCAGGACCGGGCCGTCAACGACTTCGCCGGTTCCGGCGGCGGACGCTACATGGCCTTCATCAGTTGGCCGTTCCAGCGCGAGAACACGCCGCTTGGCCGCCTCCGCGAATGGGGCACGGCCGAGGGCGATGACTTCGGCGCCGCATTCCCCGGCGATGTCGTCGCCCGGCTTGACGGCAGCGGCACCAAGGACATGCATCCCGAGTTCGGTCGACGGCTGCGGATGGTCGGCTCGAGTGAGTACCTGCGCACCCAGGCGATCAGCCGGCTCTACCTCGACAACATCTGGTCGATCGGTTCGAGCTGGGTGACGATGGGGCCGCACGTCGGCCAGGTCGCCCTCGCGTACGGGGCCAACGACATGGGCTCGGTCATGATGGAAGAGAACGTCGTGTCCAGCGCCGGCACCACGTACTGCCTGGGCGAGCCGGTCTTGAACCGGCTGATCCGCGACGCCGGATTCATCCCGGCCCAGCGCGACAATGCCTACAACGTGCTCAAAGTGCACGACGGCGCCGACGCCCCCGACCAGCAGATCACCGACTGGTCCACCGTCCGGGCCAGCAAGCTCCACGCCCAGAACGCGATGGGCGAGGACGCGCCGCAGGACGCGGACGTGGCGCTGTCGATCAGTGCAAAAACGGAGATCGACCCGGCGTCGAGCGGCGGCGGTGGGTGAGACGTGGAGCGCGATCGGTGACGCCAACCACACCGAATGCGAAGCAAGCCGCCGATTCCTCTGTTCCCCAATCGCCCGTCGCACGAACGAGAGAACGATGGCACGGTGCTCCATCACTCGGCACGTGCCTTGGTTCCTTGATCACTCGTCGCCCGTCGTGTTCGCGCGGTTCGCGAGGTCACGCACGTCATCGCCCACGACAGCGTCGCCAAATGCGCCACCCGTCGCCGCCCGCCCCGCTTCCATCCGGTTGACCTGGTATCGCTCGGCGTTCGGCACCACCACGCCGCATTCCGGGCAGTGGTCCGACGACATCCGGAACAGCACGTAGCCACACGCACACTCCGGCTCGGCAATGCGCACGTGGATCAGCCCGCCGCACGCCCGGCACTGACTGGAACCGGGCGATGCCAGGCACGCCGCGGAGCAATGTGGACAGTTCATCTCGAGTGGACGGCGCCCGTCCACGGTGGTCGAACGCAGGAGCCGATTCCGTCGCCCGCGCTGCAACAAACCTGGAACGAGTCCGCACGCGAGCAAGCCAACGATCGACCCGGTGTAGGCAAGTGTCAGGACGGAGATCACCACCATCTCGAGTTGCCCCTGACCTCCGATGTCGTCGAGCACCCACTCGGAGCCCAAGATGATGATGCCAACCACGATGAACCCGATCGCCAGCAAGATGCCCGCGCACCCGACCAACAGTCCCACTGCCAATCGCCGGTAGATCCGAACCGCGGCCGATGGCGTGGGTTCGGCCAACAGCAAGCCCGAAAAACTGCAGAGCAACGCGAGTCCGACCCCGAGCCCGGCCAAGGCCATGCCCTCTTCCCAGGCACCCGCTCCGATCATCGACAGAAACCAAAATCCGCTCAGCGCAAAGCCGGAGACCGCACCGATCGTGACCACCGCCCACCCGAGCCGTTCCCGTCCGGATCCGATCAACTCATGCCCGGCGCTCGCCGATGCCGCGATGACGGACATCCCGATCGCGATCATGAACAGTTCGAGCGGCGGATCGCTATACGGCGTTAGAGCGTCGCTGGCGCTGAGCGTCGTCACCAACGTGACGGCCACGAGGGCGGAGATTCCGGCCAGCCAGCCGAGCCGCACACGAATCCACGGCGGAATTCCCGCGCTCGACAGCCGACCGCTCGACGCGCGCCCCCGGGCCCGCCCACCCGGCGGATCGGGCCCTGGCGGTGGCGACGGCGGTGGCCCTGGCGGTGGCGGTGGTGGCGGTGGCGTCGACGGAGGCGTACTCATCGCGTCCCGATCTCCACTTCGAAGCCGCATCGCACGCAGCACCGATCGGAGGTCTGCGACTGCGACTCACCGCATCGCAAGCAGGTAAACCCGCACACCGGCGGTGCCGGCCGCAGTCCACTGAATCTCCTGCGCCGGAGCAGATTGGAACAGTACGGCAACGCCAGCAGCACCAAGCCGATTGGGACGGTGACGCTGGCGATCTTTTCGGCGTCCGCCGTGGCGCCGAGCGAGAACTCGATTGCCTGCAACTGCAGCACGACCACGCCGATCCCGAGCAGGAGCACTGCGGCAAGCGCCGCAAGTCTGGACCACCGCGTCAGCTGCGGCGCGTAGACCGCGGCGAAGACCAGCCCGATCGACCCGGGCAAGAGGGTCATCGCCGCCACCGTGCGCATGATTGCAGGAGACCGGAGTGGCCAATTGCCCCCCAGGTTGAGGGAACGGGCCAGCAGGCCGATGGACATCACGAGCATGAGGACGGCCGTTCCTGGGACGACCCAGCGCACCCACGCCGATCGCCCGACGACTTCGGCCCGATGACTGCCCACGGCCAGCGGGACCATCAACGCCCCGGCCGCGGCGTAGATCCACTCGCGCTCAAACTCGAAGGCATCCGACACGCCGAGCAGGATGATCCCACCGAGGGCGGAAAAGAACGACACCACGGTCATGACACCACGTGCCCGCCGCGTCTTCACCGCCGCGGCGTCCGCATGTTGCTTTGATTTCGCCTCGGTCATGTCCGCCCCCGGCTCGTCCATACTCAATCTTCCGGGGCGTCGTTCGCCACGGTCGAGCGGAATCGTTCGGTCAACCGGCGCGTGATCGGGCCCACCGCGCCGTCACCGATCACCCGGTCGCCCACGCTCGTGACGCCGATCACCTCGGCCGCGGTGCCGGTGAGGAAGACCTCGTCGGCCGCGTACACGTCGTCGAGCTTCATCATGCCTTCACTGATCTCGATGCCTTCGGCCGGGCAGAGCTCGTCCATGACGAAACGTCGGGTGATGCCGTGAAGGATGCCGGCTCCGGTCGGCGGCGTGACGATCCGGCCGTCCTTGATGACGAAGATGTTGTCGCCGGTGCATTCGCTCACGAAGCCCTCGACGTTCAGCATGATCGCCTCGAGCACGCCGGCATCGATCGCTTCGATCTTGGCCAGGATGTTGTTGAGGTAGTTGAGGCTCTTGATCGCCGGGTCGAGGCACTCAATCGGAATCCGCGGCCGCTCGGCCACGATGACCTTCATGCCGTTGTCGTACAGCTCCTGCGGGTACAGCGTGATCGAGTCGGCGATGACAATGGTGCCCGCCTTCGGGCAGAGAAACGGGTTCAGGCCGAGGGTGCCGACGCCGCGACTGAAGACGAGCCGGATGTAGGCGTCGGTCAGGCCATTGGCTTCGACCGTCTCGCGCACCGCCGCTTCGACCTCGTCGATCGAGTACGCCGGGGTGAGGCGGATCATCTCGGCCGAGGCGAACATGCGCTCCAGGTGCGAACGGAGCTTGAAAATGCGGCCGCCGTACGCTCGGATCCCCTCGAAGCAGCCATCGCCGTACAGGAAGCCGTGGTCGTAGACCGAAACGGTCGCCTGCGACTTGGGGACCAGGGTGCCATCGAGCCAAATCAGCGGTCGATCGGTGACGCGGCCGGACTCAAGTTCCGGACTGGATTGCGTGCTGGTCATCGGGGGTCCTTCCTCGTGGGGGTGCGTGGAGGGCCGATTCTACGCGATCCCGGCCTCGGTCTCTCCGCCCGCCGCCACGACGAACCGGGTGAGCGCCCGGGCCACCCCCCCAGCCGCCCGGGCGGGCACCCTGGCCCGGGCCAGGGCTTGGACCGGCTTGGGGGCGCTGGCCAAGGCCACCCCGAATCCTGCCCATTCCACCAACCCGCAGTCGTGGATGCCGGCCCCAATCGCCATCACGCCGCCACGCGGGACGCCGGCTGCCCGGGCCACCCGCTGCAGGGCGATCGCCTTCTCGGCCAAGGGATGGGCGACCTGAAACAGCCCGCCGCCCCGCTCGTACCGGGCCGCCCGCCGGTCCCGGACAAATGGAGTCAGGGCGTCCCGCACCGCGGGGACATCGCCGGCGGGCACGCGAATGTCGAGCTGCGAGATCGCGGCCCCGAGGAACTCGTTCAGCGGCCCCACGCCATCGGGGGCCCCCACCCCGTCCTCCGGAGCCCGGTCGGTGTACCAGCGGTCGAGGCGTTCGATCGCCACCAGCGCGTCTGGCGCGGCGGCGCGGACGGCGGCAATGACGTCGAGGGCGACGTCCGGGGCAAGCGGCTGGTGATGGATCGCCGCGCCGGCGGCGAGATCCCAGACGAGCGCGCCGTTGTACGCAATCGCCGGTCCGGTGAGCCCCAGGCGTTCGGCCGTGGAAACGATGCCCCGCGGCGGCCGCCCCGTGGCCAACACCAAGTGCACCCCGGCGGCCACGACCGCCTGGGCCGCGGCGAGTGAACCGGCCGGCACCCGGCCGGATTCGAGCAAGGCACCATCCAGCGGAAGCGCCACGAGTCGGACGGGCTCATCTGGCCGAGCGGATTCGGCCGCGGCGTGCGCGGCCGCCCGGGCCGCACGGTCGGCGGCGTCGGCCGCGGGCGCGGCGACCGAGGGCGGGACGGCACCCGCATCGGCCGCGCCCGGCACCGGCGGAGACGGGCGATCATCGCCGCCGGCGAAGAGCGACTGCATCGCCGCGCCGACGTCGGAGTAATGGAACCGGTACCCCGTGGCCTCCGCCACCCCCGGACGCACGCGTTGGCTGGCCGCCGCGTACCGGCCGAACTCGCCGAGCACGATCCGCAAAGCCGGCGATGGCACGGGCAGCCAACTCGGACGACCGATGGCCCGGCCCAGCGCCCGCGAGAACGCGGCGTTGCGCACCGGCTCCGGTGACACCAGGTTCATCGGTCCATCAACCGCCGATGTCCGGAGCCCGTGGTCAATCAAACCCACCACATCGCGCCAGTGAATCCACGGCATCCACGCGCGGCCCAGATCGATCGGCCCGCCAATGAACAAACGGAAGATGCGGCGAAGCGAGTCGACGATGCCGCCGCGCTCGTCCAGCACCAGGCCCGTCCGCAGATGGACCAAGCGAACCCCGAGCTCGCGCACCGGCACCGCCGAGCCTTCCCAGGCCCTGGCCAAATCAGAGAAGAAGTCGCCAGGCTGCGGCGCGGCATCCTCCAGAAGAATGCGATCCCCGGACTTGGGCGGGTACCAGCCGACGGCTGACGCCGCGAGCAGCACCACGGGGCGGTCGCCGGGTTCGGCCATCCGGATCGCCTCAACGACCTGGTGGGTCGAGTCGATGCGGCTGTCGATGATGATCTGCTTGTAGGAGGGCGTCCAACGGCGATCGCCAACGTTGGCCCCGGCCAAATGAACCACCGCCTGGCAGCCGGCAACCGCCGCTTGCCAGGGTCCGGGAATCGAGGGATCGCCTTCGACCACCTCGACGGAATCCGGGAGCCGCCGACGAGCGCTGTCCGCACTGCGGGTCAGGGCCACCACGGCATCGCCACGCGCGACGCGATCTTCGACCAAGCGTCGGCCGACCAATCCGGTTGCCCCGGTCACGAACATTCGCATCGTGTGACTCACCCCGTCCTGTGTCGCCGTCCGGCCGCGTTTCGCGGGAACCGATCCATCCGTTCCCGTCCGATGGCATCGCACGCCGCACGCCACACGCTTTCGACAATCCGCCATCGTAGTCCCGCCACGCCGATGAGAGGGCACCCGCCGCCCATCGGCGGCCGCGCACGCCCCCAGGCCGCACAACCGGCACCCGTTCCCTGTCCCATGATGGCGCACGCGCAAGAACGGTTTCCTCATCCTCCACCGCGCCCCAGCCCCGCGCGGATTCCACGCTTCACCTGTCATCCGGCGCCCGGGGCTTGGGCCGATCGGTGATGAAGGGAACTCGCATGAACATCTTGACCGCCATCCATCGTGTGCGCGATCACGTCATCTTGGCCGGATCCATTGTCGTTCCGGCCGGCGCCGTCCTGGCCACCGGGATTGGCCTGCTGACGACTCCGACGGCCGAGGCCGCGGCCGCCGACGCGTCCACCCTGACCCTCCACGCGATCGTCCGCGACTTTCGGGCGTACCACGAAGCGGATGGTCACCCGGACTTCCAGCGCTGGACCGGATCCGTACGGGTGGGCTTGCTCCAGGACACGCTGGGGACGGATGGCAAGCCGGTCGCCGCGTCGACCAGCGGCGAAATGCTTCGCGAGACGTTCCGCGATATGGCCGGCCGGCCGGTACGCCCGCAACTGGTCATCGACGGCACGATTCCCGGAACCCCCGGCACGCTCGAACTCCGCAGCGACAGCCGCATGACGTCGGCCGAGTCGTTCGATTCATGGTTCCGCGACGTTCCTGGCGTCAACATGTCGACCACCGTGCCCTTGACATTGGTCGAGGAACAGCCCGGCTCCGGCATCTACGTCTTCGACAGCGGGAACATCGACGAAGATCACAACCCGATCTTTGCCGACTTGCCGATCCCTGGATTCTTCCCCATCAACGGTCAGTTGTTCGGCAACTACGCCGACTTCGATGGCGGCAGCACGAATTTCCACTTCACCACGGAAATCCTGACGACCTTCAATCACGTTCGCGGCGGAAACCAAGTCTTTGAGTTTGCCGGTGATGATGACGTCTGGGTGTTCATCAATGGCAAGATGGTCATTGATCTCGGCGGCGTACACGGGCCGGCGACGCAGACGATCGATCTGGATGCCTTGCCGTGGTTGACCGACGGCCAACTCTGCACCCTCCACGTGTTCCACGCCGAACGTCGGGCCGGCGGCTCCAACTTCCGCATGACGACGTCGATCCGCTTGCAGTCGTACCCCGGCTTGCCGACGAGCGACGCATTCGATTGAACTGGATCGGCATCGCCGTGCCCACGCGACTCGCTCGCCTCGCCGATACGGCCCGCGAGCACGCATCGGCCAGCCTGGACGTCCCGGGTCCACTCGAACGATCCGATTCATCCGTTTGATCGGATGACCTTCTCCAGAATGCCGACGCCAAATGGCCGAGCGCAGACTGGTGAATCTCACGGATCCGACCTCGCGTCAGCCATCGGCCTGAAGCATGTTTCCCGTACCCCAGATTCGATCCCCGTCACTTGAACGGGATTCGATCGAAGCCACTCCGCGTTCGACGCGGGTGAGCGTGGGCGCGAACGGCACCTTGGCCGGACCGATCGCGTTCGGTTGACGAAACGGGGGACTCGACGGACGGATGCAACCGGGATTCCGTTCCGTCCCGCAGGATCGATTCGCAAAAAGGATTCGCCGTGCAAGCTCGTTTGATTACCGTTGCCGCCATTGGTCTCACCGCCGCCACCGCGGGCCTGATCCTCGGACCGCCGCAGAATGTGGACGCCGAACTCGTCGCCCCGCCGGTCACCATTACATTGCCGACGGTCATCCGCGATTTCCGCGGCAACGATCAGCACAAGGGGCACCATGATTTCCAGCGGTGGAGCGGCGGAGTCCGCGTTGGCTTGGTGGCCGACACCCTCGACGCCGAAGGCAAACCGCAGCTCGGGGACCGCAACGGATTCGTGATCACTTCGCCGTACCTCGATGGAGCCGGCCGCAACATCAATCCACGCCTCGTGGAGGATGGCTCGATTCCCGCGTCGGTGATGGGAAGCCTGGAAGCCGGCAGCGATCCCCGCGTGCAGTCCGGACAAAGCCTGAGCCAGTGGTATCGCGACGTTGCCGGGGTGAACACGTCCATCCTGCAGAACCTCACGCTGCACGAAGAACCGGCCGGCTCGGGTGTCTTTGTGTACGACAGCCACGGAGTCCCGTCGATCTCGCTCAACCCGTGGATGCAAGACTTGCCCATCGACGGATTCTTCCCGATCAACAACCGCGGCTTCGGTAACTACCCCGGACACGATGCGGGCAGCACGAACTTCCACTTCACGACCGAGATCAATACGCGATTCACGTACAAGCAAGGCGAAGGGTACATCTTCACGTTTACCGGCGACGATGACGTGTTCGTCTTCATTGACGGCAAGTTGGTCATCGACCTCGGCGGCGTTCACGTGGCGGCATCGCAGACCATCGATTTGGACACCCTGGACTGGCTCGAAGACGGAGCGGTCTATCCGCTGCAGATTTTCCACGCCGAGCGTCGGACGGTGCAATCGAACTTCCGAATCCAGACGACGATCCCGCTCGAACCACGTCCCGAAGTCCAGACCTTCGACGCCTACGACTGATTTCTCGAGCGCATCGCGCCGGACCCGAACCCATTCCCCCATGCATGACGCCGCCGGCTTCCGGCGGCGTCGTCATGTTGGGGCACCGCTTTGGCGCCGGTCTCGCGCCGCCGCGAACTTCCCAAACGGCACAGGCCGCAGTGTCACCTCGATCCGGAGCAGCCCGCCCCGCATCGCGCGAAACCTGCGCCTCGAGCATGAAACGGTCCCTCCTCAATTCGACTCTTGATGGACCGCCGTCGAAGGTTGATGGCGGGCACTCACCATGACTCGCTCCAAAGGGAGCCGTTGGCCGGGCACGCCGCCTCGCATGGGTCCTTCGGGACATGCGAGCGACTCCGGGACGAAGGGGTCGACCATCATGAACGTCATCGCTCGATCGAGCATTCTCATCGCCGCCCTCGCCGTCACCGGTTCGCCCACGATCGCCGCCTCCAAGCCACAAGATGGTCGGGCGACGATTGAACTGACGGCCGTGGTGCGGGACTTCATTGCGTACAAGGACTCCGAGCACGCATCCGGACACCACCCTGACTTCCAGCGTTGGAGCGGCCAGTCCCGTGTGGGCCTGGTGGACACCAAGCTGGACGAAGATGGCAAGCCCGTCGTCGCCGACCTGGCCGGCTGGCGCGTCAAGAAGCAGTACAAGGACGCGGACAACAACAACATCAATCCCCTGCTCGTACTGGACGGCACGCTCACGGCCAAGAAGGAAGGAGAGCTCGAACGCCGGAGTGACCGGCGCATTGAATCCGCGGAGTCGTTCGCCCAGTGGTACCGCGATGTCCCGGGAATCAACATCTCCAAGTCCGTCGGCATCACCCTCGAGGAAACATCAGCCGGTTCTGGCGTCTTCGTCTACGACAGCCGGGATGGCCGATCGAAGCAGCTCAATCCCTGGATGAAGGACCTGGCGATCTCCGGATTCTTCCCCCTCAACAATGAAGGTTTCGGCAACTACGCCCACCATGCCGGCGGCAGTACGAACTACCACTTCACGACGGAGGTCTCGACGACGTTCAACTTCCAACGCGGCGAGGACTGGCGCTTCACGTTCTCCGGCGATGACGATGTCTGGGTCTTCATCGACGGGAAGCTGGTCATCGACCTGGGCGGCGTGCACTCCCGCGAAGAGCAGTCAATCGCGCTCGACGAGCTCGACTGGCTGGAGGACGGGCGCAATTACAGCCTGAAGATCTTCCACGCCGAACGCCGAACCGTTCAATCCAACTTCATGATCACCACCACCATTCCGCTGACGCCGATCGCCGCAGTCTCCACGTTCGACGCCTTTGACTAAGAGCCCGTGAAGAAGCCCGTCTCGCCCTGAGTGCGATGCTTCCGTCCCTCGCGCGGAGCCGAATCGAAGGCATCTCCACTCGATTGCGTCGAGATTCGGCGACAACGCGAGGGGCGGAATGGTCGTGCTCAGGACGGGAAAGGGTTTCTCAACGGGCTGCAAAGCCCGGCCCGACCGCCGGACATCGACCTTCAACGCGACGCGGCTGGCTCCCAAGGGGCCAGCCGCATTCGCGCGCCCGGCGAGAAATCTGCCGACCACGGCCATTCGCTCTCGCGCCGGACGAATCCATCCTTGCGCACCGTCCGGCCGGCTCAGAGATCTCGCTTCAGCCGACCCCCAGGCAAGCCGATGCGAGTCCCATGAAGCGTCCGAAAACCACCTTGAGATCATGGCCCGCGGTCCTCGGCTTGATCGGGACCATGCTCGTCGCGGGCGGCCCGGTCGCCGGCCAGGCACCATCGTTCACGCGCGACGTGGGAGCCGAAACCGGCATCGAGCGCCCGCTGGCTCCTGCATCGCGACCCGGACCGGCCTCCACGTTGGCGTCGCGAATCATCCGGGTCTTTGAGTTTGAAGATGCCGTCGACGCACCGATCTTCTACCCCAGCCACTGGCAGAACCTTGCCACGACCCTGGGCCGTCCCGCGTTCGGCACCGCGCTCCTCGAGAATGATCATGCGTACAGCGGCGCGTGGTCATTTCGCTTCAGTCCCGACGGCGTCTCCCTTGCTTCCGGCGTGCCCTCGGGCGTCATCCTGGTCCACCCGCTCACCGACTACCGCGTGCGTTGCCGCGTACGGACCGAGGGACTGACGCACGCCCGGGCTCGCCTGTCCGCCGCCCTCTTCGACGCCGCCGGCAACATCATCCCCGGCAGTCGCACCGAGAGCCCAGGCGTACAGAGCCCTGATCGCTGGTCGATGCTCGAAGTCACGGTCGAAGGCCACCACCCGGAAGCGGTGAGCCTGGCCGTCGAGTTGCACCTGGACCAACCCGGGCCGCCGGCGAATGCAACCAACGAACAACTGGCCATTGGCGATCCGGTGCTGGCCGACGTCTCCGGGCATGCATGGTTCGACGAGGTCGTGGTCGAGCATCGGTCGCGGGCCGAAATCGCGATCAACGGGGTGGCCAATGTCGTCACCGCTCCGGCCACGCCGCGCCTCGCGGCCACCGTTTTCGACCTCACCACCGCCGGCCTCACGGCCCGACTGTCGGTGTTCGACGCAGCGGGGGCAATGGTGCACCGACAAGTGGTCGAGCAGGTGCGCGGCCGGGAGCAGATGCTCATCGATCTGCCGGTTCCGCGATTCGGCTGGTACCGAGCCCAGCTCGACATCGTGGCCGACGGCAATCCATCGGGCAGCCGCGAATTGACCTTCGCGTGGGTGCCCCCGCTGCGGCGGCCTTCGGCGATGCCCGAGCAGCGATTCGGCTTCCTGGTCCCCAACTCGGTCCGGGTGGCCGCCGCCGACATCCCGGCGTTCATCGATCTGCTGGCCGCCGACGCCGCGAGCATGCCGGTCTGGCCGCCCGGTCGACCGGATCAGCCTGAAGTCTGGGCGGCCATCAACGAGTTGCTGGACCGTGATGTGCGTTTGCTGATGGAATTCCGGTCGCTGCATCCCGACACGGCGGCCCAACTCTCCCGCGACCCCGGCCAGGTGATCGAAGGCCTGGCCGGTGATCCGCTGGTCTGGGATCCGGATCTCGAGCCACTGATCATCGAATTCGGTCTTCGGGCCACCCGATGGCTGCTTGGGGCCGCGCGGCCAACCGATCACAATGGCGCGGCGATCGACGCCCCGCTGCCGATCGGCGCCGACGTCGCCCGGGCCCGGGCCAACCTGATTGCTGAACTCCCGGCGGGGATCTTCGGCCTTCCGGTCGACGCGATCGATGCCCTTGCCGCCCGAGGCAATGCCGACGAGCTGCTGATCCGCATCCCGGACGCCGCGTCACCCGAGTCGATCGGTGACTGGATCGGCCCAGATCGCAGCCTCGTGCACCTCGCCCGGCCGCCCGGACTGGATGCCCGCGACGCCGAGATCGACCTTGCATTGCGGATCCTCAACGCCTGGCGGGCGGACGCCCAGACAGTGCTCGTGGATGCTCCCTGGCGGAGCCCGCGCGAGACGGAGTCCGGTCCCTGGCTCGACCCGGTCGTGCCCGCCCTCCGCCGAATGGGCGACGCCCTGACCGCGCGCACCTTCGCGGGCGAACTTCGTTTCGGCGAGCACGTCCGGGCGTGGATGCTTCGTGGCCGGGACAGCAACGACCACGCACTCGTCGTGTGGACCGAGGGACGAAGCGGCGACGCTCCGACGGAACTCGCCATCCGCCTCGGTCGCAACCGAATCGAATCGATTGACCTCCGAGGCAACGGATCGCCAGTGGCCACCGACGAGACGGGCCGTCATGTCTTCCACGTCGGCCCGAGCCCGCGTTTCATCCGCGGCGTCGACCTGGAGCTCCTGCGGTTTCGGGCCGCGCTTCGCATTGACCCGGGCACGATCCCCGCGATCTACCGGGCGCACGAAGTCGAGTTGGTCATCAGCAATCCGTGGCCGGTCGCGATCTCTGGACTGGTCGCCTTTGACGAGGGCGACGAGCGACGCATTCGGCCGCTTCGCCACCCGTTCACCTTGCAGCCCGGCGAAACCCGGCGTCGCCCGGTCACGATCGTCTTTGATCGCGGCGCGGTTGCCGGCGAGCACATCGTCCCGACCACGGTCACCGTCGAAGCGGTGGACACCGATCGATTCGCGGTGGATCTGCCCATCCGCGTGGGTTGGAAAGACGTTGAACTCTCGGCCACGTGGCTGGTCACGCCCAATGCCGAAACGGGCGAGCAGGATCTGATCGTGCGCCAGTTCGTCACCAATCGCGGCACGGAAGCGGTGCAACTCGACGCGTTCATCCGCGGCCCCGGCCTCGGACGCCAGCAGCGACCGCTGGAACGATTGGCCCCCGGAGCGACCGGCGTGCGAACCTTCCGCATCCCCGCCGGCGCGGACATCCTCGCCGGGCGCACCCTTCGGTACGGCGTCATCGAACGCAACGGCTCAGCCCAGCTCAACATGGACCTGGAACTGCCGTGGTTCGGCGGCACGATCACCGCGACGGTTCCGACCGACGGGGATGGCTGAGATCGGGGCGCGAGCGCGTACACGAACGCGAACGTCCACCGGCGGCCCGAGCGGAGCTGGATCGCCTCGGCCTTGGTGACTCGGCCCTGCTGAATCGGCCCTGCTGAGTCGGCCCGGCTGAATCGGCCCTGGTGATTCGGCCGCGATGGTGGGGCTGCGGCGGTCTGGCCAACACGCCGCGCTTCGCCTACGAAAAACTCATCGCAGTCCCGGAACACTCGGCGGCGGACCGGTGAAGAAGCTGACCCACGTGAGCTTGGTGATCCGCCACGCGCCGGCTTCTTCGCCGGCCCGAATCACCCAGCGGGTCGGGTTACCGCCGTCATTGGTCAGGGCCGAAACGCCCAGATGCACGATCGCCCCGCCTTCGCCGTCGGGGTAGGACTCGATGCTGGTGATCCGCGTGCCGACGACGTTGTAGCGTGGCACCGTGGCAACGCCGGCCAGGACGATCGCGCGATCGGCGCCGATATTCGATTCTCGCACGCGATGGAGCGTGGCGTCCGAAGACATGATCCCGTCCACGCCCGGGACATCGCCCGCACCGGCCAACTCGATGAACTGCCGAACCGTCGCCTCGCCATGCTCGGCCGGCGTCACGACCAACCGGGCCAATCCGTAGATCCCGCCGGCAACGGCCAGCAGCACGACGCCGATCAGAGCCTCGCGGCGGCCCGCGCCCGTGACCGCGCGCCACAGGAACACGATCGCGGCAATGGCGAGCACGGCCAAGATGAGCCACGGATCCTCAAGCAGCATGTGCATGAGGGTCGAACGGTCGGGGGCGTCGGGCACCGAATGAGCTCCTGAAGAAGGGAGAGGCGAGAAGCGAGAAGCGAGAAGCGAAACGAATCGGCCGGAGCGTACGGCATCGTCCGGGAAACGCCGGACCCTCGGCGGGGACGGCGCTGGTGGTTGGACCGCGCAGAAGCCGCGCGGCGGCCGACTCGAAAGCCGACTCGAAAGCCGGCCCGGAAGCCGGCCCGACGCCGGGTCTCTCGATCAGATCCGGCGACGGAGGCCCGATCATGGAGGCGGCAAGCCAAGTGGCCCGATACGCCCAAACGGTCCCCTTCGTCTTTCGCGTCCCAGTGCCCAGCGGATCCTGCCAGCCATGTCCAGTTCTGACTTCCATGTCCCGGACCCTGCCCGGCTCGAGAAAAACCTGGCCGCCCTGGGGCCGAACGCATCCGGCATGGCCGAGCGTATTCGGGCCGCCGGGCCGGTCGCCCCTGGCGATCTGGAGCTCGAGTCCGGCCGACGATCCGGGGTCACCGGCCGCTGGCGGGGCACGCCGCTCGCCTCGGCCATCGACCCAGTGGCCGAAGCCAACCGCTTGGCCGACCAAGTTGACCTCCTGGAAACGGCCGCGGTTTTCGTCCACGGCTTCGGCCTCGGCACCCACGTGACCGAGCTGGCCCGCCGCATGAAGCGAACCGGCGCGATCGTGGTGTTGGAGCCGGACCTGGAGCTCCTCCACGCCGTGTTTTCGACGATCGATCTGTCCGAGGGCCTGGCCGCGTCCAACGTGATTCTCGTGACTGATCCCGATGACCGGGCCGGTTTCGGCGCCCACCAGCAAGCCATCGGCTGGCTGCTCGGCCAGGGCACTGCCTTCCTCGACCACCCACCGAGCCGCGTCCGACTCGGCGACGCAGCCCTGCGATTCAGTCGGGTGATGACCGACGTCGCCACGCACGCCCGGCTGTCGATCACCACCGCGATGCTCCGCGGCGTGACCACGATGGAAAACCAGATCGCCAACCTGCCGCGGTACGCCACCGGTCCCGGCGTGGCCGGATGGAAGGACGCCCAGGCCGGACGTCCGGCGATCATCGTCTCCGCCGGCCCGAGCCTGCCGGCGACGCTCGATCGACTCGCCGATCCCGCCGTTCGCGAGCACGCGGTGATCATCGCGGTGCAGACCGTGCTCAAGCCGCTGCTCGAACGCGGGATCCGTCCGCACTTCGTCACCGCCCTCGACTACCACCCGATTTCCACGCAGTACTACGAGGGCCTGAGCGCCACCGACGTCGACGGCATCACGCTCGTCATTGATCCCAAGGCGCATCCAGCGATCGCCGACGCCTACCCGGGCGCGGTGCACTGCTGCGGTTCGAAGGTCCTCGACCGGATCTTGCGAGATGCCGCCCGGCCCATGGGCGAACTGCCCGCCGGGGCGACCGTCGCCCACCTGTGTGCGTACCTGGCTCGTCACCTTGGATGCGATCCGCTCATTCTGGCCGGCCAGGACCTCGGCTTCACCGACCGCATGTACTACGGACCCGGTGCGGCGGTGCACCAAACGTGGGCCCCGGAACTCGGCCCCTTCAACTCGGTCGCGTCGATGGAGTGGCAACGCATCGCGCGGCACCGCGGGCACGTGGAGCCGGTCGATGCGGTCGGCGGCGGCACCGTGCTGTCCGATGGCCAGATGATTTCGTACCGCCAGCAGTTCGAACGCGATTTTGCCGCCGACCAGGCGGCCCAGCGGCGGGTCATCAACACCGCCCGCGGAGCGGACATCCGATCCACCGAGGCGATGGACTTTGACGCGGCCCTCGAGGCGTTTCTGGACCGCCCGCTTTCGCCGTGGCCCCACGCCGACCCGGGCGGCGGCGCGGCGCGCACGCCCCGTGCCGTGGTCGCTTCCGCCATGGGCAAGACAACCCGCGACGTTGCCGCCCTGGCCGACGCCGCCGGCCGCTCCCACGAACTCCTTCAGGAAATGATCGAGCGTCAGTCCGACGCGTCCTGGATGCCCGGAGCGTTCAAGCGACTCTACGCCGAACGCGAGCGCGTCAGCGAACGACTCGATGCACTGTCATTGGTCGACCAACTCAACCAGATTGGCGTCTTTCAACGCCTGCGGGCGGACCGACGCATCACCCTGACCGGTGACGATGATCCGGTGGCCACGCAGCGGGCCGAACTGGAGCGCGACGTCGTCAACGTCGAATGGATCGGCGACGCGGCGAAAGAACTCATCGACATGCTCGAACACGCCCGCCGGGTTCTTCGGCGGCAGGACGGTGAGCGTCCCGATCGCCCAGGCTCCGCCTCGGTGCACGGCCAGACGGCGGGATCCACGGCCGCAGGACCCGGCGGACGCCCGAAGCGCGATCAGCGAGTCGCCGCCATCGTGCCGATCGACGCCGATGACGCGGACCACGCGTTCGGCCCAGCCAGCGCTCCGCCGGTTCCGGCCAGCGACGCTCCGTGCCGTGTGCTCGCGACCCTCAGCCGGCTGCAGCGCAGCCGCGAACTCGACGAAGTCATCGTGCTCCTTGAGTCAGGCGTCCGCTTGCCGGCGTCGGTCCAGGAGTGGATCGAAGGCCGTCGCCCCGACGGCGGCCCCGACGTCGTGCTGGTCCAGATGGATGCAGCGCCGTACGGATCGCAACGACGCGGTGCGGTTCGCAGCGCGCGGGCCTTTGCCCCGGGCGCCTGGCGCGGCGGCATCTCCGGCATCGGCGGCGTCGACACGGCTTTGGCCGCCGACACGATGGTGCACGTGGCCAAGGCCCGATCGATCGACGCCGTGGTGCCCGTCGGCCCCGACTGGCGATGGATCGACCCGGACCTCGGCGTCGACCGCTTGGTTGCCCGCTTCCGCGAGGATCCGGATGCGCACGAACATGTCTTTACCCCGCTCGCCCCGGGCCTGGGCTCCGCCGTCCTGCGCCGCTCACTGCTGGAAGAACTCGCCTCCCTCGGCCGGCTCGGCACGCTGGGGAGCCGGCTCGTCCATCAACCGATGCGTTCGTTCTCCGATCCCCTCGGCGGACGCAGTTGCATCCCCATTGTGGCCGCCCTCCGCCGCCACGTCAGCGCGATCGACGCGGATCATCCGGCCACGCTGGCCCCCGACGTCGACCTGGCCACGCTGCCCGCCGATGCCGGGGCCGCCGACGTCACCGCCGCCCTCCGCTCGGCGGCCCGCGGCATGGCGCCGCGACCGCGGCACATCGAGATTCCGACGGTGGATGGCCTGATCGCCGCCGATGTCGTGGCCCAACTCGCCGCCTTTGGCCCACTCGACGGCATCGCCCTGACCCTGCACGGACCGCTCGATCCCCTGCACTGGGACGGCTGGATGGACGTCGCCGGCGCCGCCCGCGAACTCGGCGCCGCCTCCGTGCACGTGCGCACCACCTTCCGCGCTCGATCCGGACAGTTCGCCGGGACCCAGGACATTGTCGCCGCCCTCGCCGGCGGCATCGTCGACGTCCTGAGCGTCGACCTGCACGCGGTCGATGCCGAGGGCTACCGCGCGGTCCACGGATGCGATGCGTACGACGACGTCACCCGCCGCATCCAGGCGCTCATCGACGCCCGGCCGGTCGAGCGCGGTCCGTCGGGTCTGCTGGCCCTCACCCGCCCATGGATCGTGCCACGGCTCGGGCGACACCCGCTCACGATCGAAGCGATTCCGGCCTTCCACGAACACTGGCAGCACTGCCTTGGCGTGGCGCACATCGAGGCCCAGCTCCCGAGTTGGATCACGCCACCGACGTCGGATGCGCGCCCCATCCTCGCCCTGCCCGAGCCGCCCGAAGTCGTCGACCGGCTGGCCGGCGACACGCTCGTCGTGGCGCCCGGTGACCCGGCGGACCTGGCCACCCAATGGATGACCGCGCGGACGCGCTCCCAGACGATCAGTGCGTTGACGACGTCGCCAATCCCGTCGCCGGCTCGAACGCCAACCGCGTCACCGACGCCGACGACGACGCTGGATTCGCCCGCGTCCGGCGGCCTGACGTCCCCTCCGATCCCCCACCCGATCGGCCTCCGGCCATGAGGCCCTCGGCTGACGTCCTTGCGGTCGTCATCGGCCGGGCCGGGAGCCGCGGGCTTCCCGGCAAGAATGCCCTGCCCGTGGCCGGACGCCCCATGGTGGCCTGGTCCGTCGCCCACGCCCTCGCCTGCCCCGAGATTGACCGCGTCGTGGTGAGTACCGACGGAGACGAGATCGCTGACGCGGCCCGCGTTGCCGGCGCCGACGTCATCATGCGCCCCGCGGCCCTTGCGACGGACACGAGCAGCGTGATCGACGCGGTGCGGCACGCGGTGGCGTCCGAAGCGGCGTCCGCTCCGTCGGTGGTCGTCATCCTGTACGCCAACGTTCCGGTACGCCCGGCGGGCCTGGCCGGCGAGGCGGTCCGCACGCTTCGAGCCCACGCGGCGGACTCGGTCCAGAGCTACGCCGACGTCGGCAAGCACCATCCGGCGTGGATGGTGCGACTCGAAGGCCCCGAAGGGCGCGTTGAACCACTGCAGCCGGACGCTCCCGACCGCCGGCAGGAACTGCCGAGCCTCCACCTCCCCGACGGCGGCGTCATCGCGGTGCGATCCGAGCTGCTTTCCGCCGGTCCGCATCCCCACGCATTCCTCGGGACGCGGCGACTCGGTATCGTCACGCCTCCGGGCAGCGTCGTCGACGTGGACGACGCGGGCGACCTCGCCCGAGCCCGCGCGCTGTTGGAACCAGATACTCCCCTCGGATCGCCTCGGTGAACGAACCCCGCCGCATCTCGGTCATCACCGGTTCCCGGGCCGACTTCGGCCTGCTCGACCCGGTCATTGCCGCGATGCACGAACGCGGCGACTTGAACGTAGAGGTCGTGGTCGCGGGAACGCATCTGCTCGAACCGGCGCGCACCGTTGATGACGTTCGAGCGCGCTTCCCCGTCGCGGCCGAAGTCCCGATGCAGGTCGCCGGACAAGATGGGCGCCCCGCCGACGCCCGCGCGCTGGCCCGCGGGATCAGCGGGTTCGCTGAGCTTTTCATCGCCAGCCCTCCGGACATCGTGCTCGTCCTCGGCGACCGGATCGAAGCGTTTGCGGCGGCGAGTGCGGCGGCGATCGGCGGGATCCGCGTCGCCCACATCCACGGCGGTGACCGAGCCGAAGGTGTGGCCGACGAATCGATGCGCCACGCGATCAGCAAGCTGGCCCACGTTCACCTTGCCGCGTCGCCGCGATCGGCCGAACGATTGCTGTGCCTGGGCGAGCATCCGGTGCGGATCCATCTCACAGGATCGCCGGCGATTGACGGCCTGGCCACGATTCCGCCGCTCGACGATGCCGCCTTCGACGAGCTGCAGCGACCGGATGTCGTCGTCCTGATGCATCCGACGGGCGAAGCGGACATGGTCGAAGAAGCCCGGGCCGGCGCGGTGCTGGACACCGCGGCACGCTTCGGCCGCGTGTTGGCCATGCACCCGAACCACGACCCAGGCCGCGCCGGCGTGGCCGCGGCCATCGCTGCCCGCCCCCACCTGCCGACCGTCCACCACCTGCCCCGCCCAACGTTCATCGGCCTGCTTCGGCGCGTTCGACTGCTCGCCGGGAACTCCAGCGCCGGGCGCATTGAAGCGGCGGCGATCCCGGTACGGACCGTCTGCATCGGACCCCGGCAAGCCGGGCGCGAGCGACCGCGCCATCTGATCGCCTGCCCCGGATTCGATGAAGCGGCCCTGTACAGCGCGTTCGAACGCGGATTCCACGAGCCGATCGTGCCATTCCGGCATCCCTACGGCGACGGGCACGCCGGGCGAGCGATCGCCGAAGTCGTCCGACGCTTCGCGCCCGATAAGCACCCGCTGACCAAGCGCAACACGTTCTGAGCGCCGAATCGGCGCGGTCGATCCGCCGCCTCCGGCCCCACGACAGCCCGCAACGCGCGAAGTCCGCCATTGGCGGGGATCCGCCGGTCAAGTCGGGCTGCCGTCCTGCCGATGCCGAATGCATCCGGACCCGGCGCGTGCCGATGCGGTCCGCTCATCCCGGATGCCAGGAAGCACACCCAGATGTCCACGACCAGTACCGGCCAGGCGGCGATCGTCGATTCCGCCATTCGCGGCATCAGCCACATTGCGACCTTGCCCGAGATCACGCTGCGGATCATCGAGCTGGTCGAAGATCCGTCGAGCACCGCCCAGGATCTGCACAACATCATCTCGAATGACCTGGCGCTCTGCAGCCGCATTCTGAAGGTGGTGAACTCCGCGTTCTACGGCTTGCCGCGGCAAATCGGTTCGATCAACCGTGCGATCGTGCTGCTCGGCCTCAACGCCGTGAAGAACATCGCGATCGCCGCGAGCCTGACCAAACTCTTTCGCGGCGGCGAACTCTGCCCGAACTTCTCGGCCCGCGATCTGTGGATCCACTCGATCGCCACGGCCACGGCCAGCAAGCTGCTCTGCGATGAGCTCAAGCTTGGCCTGCCCGACGAAGCGTTCCTCGCTGGACTGATCCACGACATCGGCATCATGGTCGAGATGCAGTCGAAGCGAAACGAACTCATCGCCGTCATCGGCAAGCTTGAAGTCAACGCCGAGGGCGCCCCGGCCAAGGACATGCGCGAGGTCGAGAACGAGTCGATCGGCGCCGACCACTGTGCGTTCGGTTCGGCTCTGTGTGAGTCGTGGAAGTTCCCGAAGAGCTTCACGTACGTCACCCGCCACCACCACACGCCGATGGAACTCCCCCACGGCAGCCGGACGCTCGCCGCGGTGGTGTACGTTGCCGACCGCGTCGCGGCGCGGGCGGGATTTGCGTTCCGCCTTGACCTGCCGAGCCTGGACATCGATCCGGCCGTGCTGGGCGAACTGAACATCACCAACGAGCAGGTCGACCGAATCGTCGAGAAGCTCCCCGAGGCCTTCGAGGAAGTCGAAGCGACCTTCAGCGGCTGATCCTGCTTCCGGATCGATCGCCCTGACAACTGACGCCGCCCCGGTCCCGCCATCCGCGGGGGCGGGGCGGCGTTCATTTTGCCCCCGCCTGGGGACTTCCTCCTGCACCGACTGGCCGGCCGCCACGATTTCTGACCGCCTGTGCGCTGCGCGACCGGCCTACACTCGAGCATGGCGGAACCGGTTCGCGTCAACTTCGGTCGAAAGATCCCGCTCTTCCCATTCCGGGACGTGGTGCTTCTGCCGCACGAAACCCTGCCCTTGCACGTCTTCGAGACGCGCTACCGCCAGATGGTCGGCCGGTGCTTGGACAGCGTTGGCCAGTTCGCGATCGCCACGGTCGATCCGGACGGGACGTCGGAATCCGATGCTCCAGCCCTGCGTCCCGTGGTGTGCGTTGGCCAGATCATCCAGCACGAACCCCAGCCCGATGGCTGCGTCAACCTCCTCTTGCACGGCGTCTGCCGAGCCCGAATCCGGACGCTCCACGAACCGGACGATGACCGCCTCTACCGCGCGGCCGATCTCGCGGCCTTGGACGTGGATCCCGACGACGGGACGATCGACAAGATGCGTCCGCACCTCCGGGAACTGCTGCACGCCGAACGCCTTGAGCGGCTGGAGGCGATCGAGACGATCCGCCAATGGGCCGACCATGATTCCGTCCCCACGCGGGCCCTCATCGATCTGCTCGGCTTCGTGCTCGTCCGACGAACGGAGCCCAAGTACGCCCTGCTGGCCGAGGCCGACGTCCGGCAACGCTGCTCCATGGTGCGACGCGAGCTCGAACGCATGGGCTCGTTGATTGACGGCGCGGGAGCGCAAAGCTGGCGCGACTGGCCCAAGGGCATGAGCTGGAATTGAGCCGCAGACGGCCGGTTCGCGCCGATGGTTCGTGCGAGATCCGCGCGAGGACCGCGCGAGGCCGCAATTGCCCCCTCGGGAATGCCCTCTTCGGGGCGGAATCATCGCGATCTTCTGGGGTTCTGGGGTAACTTTCGGGAGCGCGGGGCCTTCGACATTCGTCGGGATGTCCTCTCGTGGCACCACGCCGGCCATCACCTCCGGGAGTCCAATCCATGACCGAAACCGCACACCGCGTGTTGCTGGTCGACGACGACCCAGACGATCGCTTTCTGATTTCACGGCGACTTGGCGATCGCTGCCAGATCATTGAAGCCGGCGGAATCGTCGACGCTCGCTCGTGCATGACCGAGGGCCTCCCGGCCGCGGCGATCGTTGATCAATCCCTTCCCGACGGCCGCGGACTCGACTTCGTGAGCGAACTGTGGGAGGCCGGCGTGCCGTCGATCGTGGTCAGCGGCGGCGGCGATGAACGCCTGGCCGCCGACTCCATTCTCCGCGGGGCGTCGGACTACATTCCGAAAGCTGACCTTGGTCATTTGGACATCGGTTCGCGGGTCGATCGTGTCGTGGCCGTCCACCGCGAGCACCGCGAGCTGGAACGCCTGCGCGACGACATGAAACTCATTGGCGGGTACGCATCCCACGACATGCGAGGTCCGTTGCTCACGATCTCGGTCTTTGCCGATCGGTTGCTTTCCGACATCGGTCCGCAGGATCCTGAAGTGAGCCACCGGCTCGAACGCATTCGAGCCGCAGCCACGACCGCGCACGCCATGACCGATCGGGTCTTGCGTTTGGCCCGGACGGGCCGGGCCCCGGTGACGGTGCGGCCGTGTCGCCTGCACTCGGTGGTTGAGACCGTGCGCTTGCAACTGGCCGCCGATATCGCCGGAGCGCGGGCCAACCTTGTCTTGACGTCGGACTGCATGCTCGCCGGCGATCCGATCGATCTCGTCCGCTTGGTACAGAATTTGGTCGAGAACGCCCTCTTCAACGCGAGCGGCCCCGGATGGTCGCGATCGGGAACGATGGAAGATCGCAAGGTCGGCATCACGATCGAGGTCAGCGGCTCCGTCTCGGAGTCCTCGGGGGACGCATTGATCGATGTGGTCGACAACGGACCACCCCGGACTGAATGCAGCGACCACCGGGCGGGCTTTGCCCTTTCGATGTGCCGCAACATCGTGATGTCCCATGGCGGCCGGCTGAGCGACGAGGTCGTCTCCGGCGACCAGCATCGCGTCCGTGTCGTGCTCCCGCCGATCGAGTCCGGTGAAATCTCCGCCCCCGCGTAGCACGGCCCGCCCGGCCGGTCGGATCGATTCGGCCGCATGGTTCCGGGACTGCGTTCCGGGGCGTCGTTCCGGGACTGCGTTCAGACGCTGCGTTCAGGCCTGGGTTGGCGTCACCCGGCGGCCCCGCCAGCGGCCCGGTCAACGGCCCGGTCAACGGCTCGACCCACGAACCAACGGCTCGACCATCGCCCTGGTCCATCGCCCTGGTCCGGTTGCCGGATCCCGCGCCTCGGGATACCGTACTTCGTCCAGTCCGCGTAGCTCAACTGGATAGAGCGCTGGCCTCCGAAGCCAGAGGTTGCAGGTTCGAGTCCTGCCGCGGACGCTTCTCTCCGCTCCCTCCGTGGGGCGTGGCGTCGGCCCAATTCCGCGTGCCGGGTCCACGTCGACCCGCGCCAGCCGAATCGGTTCCCGATCGGCGTGAATCGCACGGCCCGGATCGCGAACCCTCGATCGCACGGCCACCATCACCGGCGTCGGCCGGCCGATCTTCGAGCTGGCGGCCAGGCTGGAAAGCAGGCTCGCCGCTTGATCCAGAAGCGGGCCGCGACGTGATCCACCAGCCGCATCGCCCGGCCCTGGCCCAGGGCGATACCCCAAAGGCGACGCCCAAGCGGATCACGCTCGCTCTGACGCCTTCCGATCCACCGAACCCATCCTGGCCCGCTCGCCCGGTCGGAGTCGCTGCACCATGCAGATCGCCGAGTTTCAGAAGATGATTCGCGACCGGTACTTCGAAACCGATGCCGCACGCGGGGCCGGCGGAACGTTCCTGTGGTTCAGTGAAGAAGTCGGTGAATTGGCCCACGCCCTCGGCCGAATGGAACGCGGCGATCCAGATCCCGCGAATCTCCAGGAGGAGTTCGCCGACGTCCTCGCCTGGCTGACCACCTTGGCCAACATCGCCGGCGTCGACCTGACCGAAGCGATCACGGCCAAGTACATCACCGGCGGTGGCCCCGAGGGCACGAAGTAGCGCCTGGCTCGGCCTCAGCCGCGGATTTCGTCTCCGCCCCGGGATCAACCGCGCGTCCCCCCTTGGATCGCCTCCGAACGCGAGCCCTCCGCGGTCCACCCCGAAACCTCCCGTCCTCCGCCTCGTCCCCCAATCTCCGTGAGCAACGACCGTGGGCCGCATCGACGACATCTTCACGAGCCTCAAGGCCGACGGCCGCACCGCCCTGATGCCGTTCATCGCCGCCGGTCATCCGGACCTGGCGGTCACCGAGGCCGTTTTGCCGCGCCTCCAGGCCGCCGGCGCGTCCATCGTCGAGCTCGGCATTCCCTTCAGTGATCCGATCGCCGACGGTCCGGTCATTGCCTCGGCCATGCACGAGGCCCTGGCCGCCGGCGTTCGCCCGGCCGACGTACTGGAACTCGTCCGGCGGGTCCGCGGATCCCTCGACCTGGGAATCGTGGCCATGGTCAGCTGCTCGATCGTCGACCGACTCGGCGGCCCGGCATTCATCGACGAGGCGGTCGACGCGGGCTTCGACGGATTCATCGTCCCCGATGCCGATCTTGATGCCGCGGAACGCCTCTTCGCCGCGGCTGCGGCCCGCGACGTCGCTCTGGCCATGCTGATCGCCCCGACCACCACCGACGCCCGCCGCGAGCGGCTCGTTGGCCTGAGCCGCGGATTCACCTACCTCCTGGCCCGGGCCGGCATCACCGGGGAGCGGGCCGAGGCTCCGGACATCGGGCCCGGGGTCGCCGGCATCCGGCGGCTGGCCCCCGATCTGCCCATCGCCTGCGGCTTCGGCATCAGCCAGCCCGAGCACGTGGCCGCGGTGACCCAAAAGGCGGACGCGGCCATCGTCGGCTCGGCCCTGGTACGAACCATGGGCGATGCCGCGGACCCGGTGGCGGCGGCCGAACGCATGACCGCTTCGCTCGCCGCGGCCCTGCACCGGCGCTGAAGCCGCGCCCCCCGCAGAATCTTGTGGAATTCCGTCAGTCCGGTGCGGGCTCCCCTTGTCATGCGCGGCCAGGTCACGAACATTGCGGACTTCCCATGGGGATTCTCCGGATGCGTGCGGCCGCCCGGAAACGTCCCCCGCCCCTCCTCCGCCGCACTGGTCCCCGGCGACCCGATTCGCTCGTTCTCGGCCCGAGATTCCTCCGTGGGAGACCCCCCGGTCGAAGCTCGCCCGTGACCGGTTCGATCGGCGGTCGACCGTCGGACGGAAACCGCCATGAGCACCGCCATGAGCATCGCCACCGAGTCGGCCACCTACTCCACCGGACCGTTGAAAGAACGCGCGACGATGCAGTCCAATCGGAAGCCTGATGAGATCTACGGCTCGCTGACCTTCACCGGCGACATGATGCTCAAGCGTCTGCCGACGGATGTCTACCGCAAGCTGCAGAAGACGATCGAACAGGGCGAGGTCCTGGATCCCGCGATCGCCAACAGCGTTTCGCTGGCCATGAAGGAATGGGCCATCGAGCACGGGGCCACGCACTACTGCCACTGGTTCCAGCCGTTGACCGGCGACACGGCCGAGAAGCACGATGCCTTCCTGAGCCCGGACGGCAACGGCGGCGCGATCAGCGTGTTCCCCGGCGACCAACTCATCGTCGGCGAACCGGATGCCTCGAGCTTCCCGTCCGGCGGCATCCGCGAGACCTTCGAGGCCCGCGGGTACACCGCCTGGGACGCCACCAGCCCAGCGTTCATCCTCAAGTCCGGCGCCACCGCCACGCTCTGCATTCCCAGCGTGTTCGTGTCGTACACCGGCGAAGCCCTCGACCTCAAGACGCCGTTGCTCCGGTCGATGGACGCGGTCAACGAACAGGCCCTGCGGATCCTGCGAATCTTCGGGACCGACGAAGGCGTCACCCGGGTGCAGACGACCCTCGGCTGCGAGCAGGAGTATTTCCTGGTCGACGAAGCGTTCTACGCCTCGCGGCTCGACCTGCAAATCTGCGGCCGCACGCTCGTCGGCGCCCCCGCCCCCAAGGGCCACCAGCTCGACGACCACTACTTCGGCGCGATTCCCGAGCGCGTCCTGGCGTTCATGGCCGACTCCGAGGAACGGCTGTACGAACTCGGCATTCCGGTCAAGACGCGGCACAACGAAGTCGCGCCGGGCCAGTACGAAATCGCCCCGCTGTTCGAGCACAACAACGTCGCCGCCGACCACCAGATGCTGCTGATGCACGTCCTGGAAACCACCGCGCCGCGGCACGGTTTCCGCTGCTTGCTGCACGAGAAGCCGTTCGCCGGCGTCAACGGATCGGGCAAGCACAACAACTGGTCGATGGCCACGAACACCGGCGTGAACCTGCTCGACCCCAAGGACGAGACGCACACGAACCTTCAGTTCCTGGTGTTCCTCTGTGCCGTGATCCGCGCGGTGCACCTGCATGGCGACCTGCTCCGCGCGTCCATCGGCTCGGCGGCGAACGACCACCGGCTCGGGGCCAACGAAGCGCCGCCGGCGATCATGTCGATCTTCCTCGGCGAGATGCTGTCGGACATTCTTGATCAGCTCGAACGCGGAGCCCCGCGATCCACCAAGAAGGGTGGCAACCTGGACCTCGGCGCCCGCGTGCTGCCGCAGCTCAACCGCCACGCCGGCGATCGCAATCGCACGAGCCCGTTCGCCTTCACCGGCAACAAGCTGGAGCTTCGGGCCGTCGGCTCGACCGCCCCGATCGCCTGGCCGGACACCGTGCTCAATGTGATGGTGGCCGACTCGCTGCAGTACATGGCCGACGAGTTGGAACGTCGGGCGGGCGCCAAGCCGAGTGAGAAGAAGCTTGAGTCGGCGGCGAAGGCCCTGCTCAAGGACGTGGTCAAGAAGCACCGCAGCGTGGTGTTCGACGGCGACAACTACGCCGATGCGTGGCATGACGAAGCCGAGTCCCGCGGGCTGCCGAACCTTCGAACGACGGCGTGCGCGTTGCCGGTCTTCCGTCGCAAGGACATCGTCAAGCTCTTCGCCAAATCCAAGGTCCTTTCGAGCCGCGAACTCCGTGCCCGGGTCGACGTCCTGTTCGAGCAGTACATCACGCAGGTCGAAATCGAAGCCCGCACGCTGCTGCAGATGGTGGAGACCCAGATCTTGCCGGCCGCGATCCGCACCCAAGGCGAAGTCGCCGGATCAATCGCCGCGGTGCACGCCACGGGACTCGACTGCCCCTCGAGCATGGACCGCCTGGAAGAGTTGATCGAGTCGATCGCCGACTTGCGGGCTGGATCCGCGTCGGTTCGGACGCACCTCGAGAAGGCGCCGTCCAGCGTCGATCGCCACGCCGACCACGTCCGCGATCACCTGCTGCCGGCGATGGAAGCCTGCCGCACCGCGTCGGACCGGCTCGAACAGATCATCCCCGAGGATCTGTGGCCGCTGCCGACGTACGCGGAAATGCTCTTCATGCGTTGACTCGCGGGCTCGCGTGCCCACTGGCGGGCCGAGACGTCTGATCGAACGCGACGAAATGAAACGACTCCGGGCCCCCGTCACTCGCCGTGGCGGGGGCCCGTTTTCATTCCGCCGGCCAGGGGCAGATTGCGGCACGCTCGAACGAGCTCAGGTGCTCGCCCATCACCGTTGGCGTGCCGTCGACCGTCCAGGTGGCAGCGAGGCCCTGGGGTGCGCCGGTACTGAAATTGACCGTGCGAATGAATCGAAGCTGCACGGTGACCGGAGTGCCCGCGACGATCCGCGCGAGCGTCTCGCGCGGCAGCGCAGGGATCTCGATGAAGACGGAAGTGGCCACGCGCAGCGGGCCATCGCCCGAGTCGCCGGGCCAGCGCGACGGAACGACGCGGCCGGCGGCCACGGGCAATCGGTCGTCCACCCAGTGCACGGCCATCCGATCGACGCGGCGCGGCCGGGTCCAACGGTCGGCCACGGACGGGGCGACCCACGCCGCGGGGGCTTCGGCGGAAGCGGCGCCGGCGGCGGGGTCAGGGGCGGCCAACGCCGACGTGAGTCCGTCGCCCACGTCGACCGACACGGCACCGACAACGACACCCGCATCCGCGGCGCCCGGACCACTGGGAAGCCAGCCACTCAAGCGCACCTCGACCGCCACTGCACCGTCTTCGCCGCGTTGCAGTCCCACGATTTCCGCGTCGAGCAATGCCTCGGCCAAGCTGTCCACGGTGGCCGGAGCAAGCCGGCCACCCGCTGCGGCCTTGGCCAACCATTCGTCGCCCCGCCACGCGGCAAGCAGACGTTGGTTGGGGAGCTTCGGCCGACGGCTGGACAGCGCGTCTTGGATGACCGGGACCAGGCGCTCGAGTTCCTGGGCGGTGAACGCCGCCGGAGCGTACGCGGATCCGTAGGTCACCATGCGCCGCTCGGGCGTGACGCGCACGACCGCCGACCGGTACCAACTCGGCAGGTACGCCCCTTGGCCCAGCCGGGGGCGGAAGATGGCCAAGCGCACGAAGATCGGTCCGAAGACGATCGCGAGCATGATGATCGTGAATATCGCCGGGCGGAGCTTTGATTGCCCGACGACAATCGACCCTGGCCATCGCCATGACCTGGCACACTCTGGGCAGCGAGCCGGGACGACGGCAGGCTCCGGCGGAACTTCGTGCGCGCACCGCACGCACCGTTGATCCATCCCGCGAATCCGAGAAAGAGGGACCAGCCAGATCGCCAAGACGAAGATCGGCCACTGCCCCAAGTCGAGGATCGCATCGATGGGGGCGTCATGACGCCACCGACTCGTCATCAGCAACTGCGCGCCGACGATCATGCCCCCCATGCGCAGCGCGGTGCCCAGATCCAATCGCAGCAGCATGCGGCCGCGGCCGCGCACGAACGCGCCGGACGGCTCCAAGACGCGCCGAACGCTCGACCATCGTGGCCAAGGAGCCATGTACAACGCGGCGAACAAGCGAGCACGGACCGCAGCCTCGGCTTCATCCCGCGTCGTGGGCACGGCGAGCGGCTCGCCGGTTCGTGGGTCGGCCCAGCCCTCGGCCATGGCAAACGCCCGCTCGCGTCGCCGATGACGCATGATCGTCCAACCCGTCGACCCGAGCGCGACGATGACCAGTGCCGCCCCGCCCCACCGGGCCCGGTGCACCGTGGCCCGTTCGCGGTCGGCGCTCGTTGCGCGTTGTGGTTCGGCCACGTCCGATGATGGCTCGATGCGGCGCATGCCCGTTGGCGGATGCGTTCGGTCGGGGGCGAACGCCCGCCCGCCGGATGACGCCGGAAGCAGCGAGACCGGAGGTCCGACTCCGCCACCCGCGTTGCGTCCCGCGAACGGTCGCGACCATCCCGGATACACCATGAACAGAACGCCCACGATGCACGCGCCGGCGATCAAGAATCGCTGGCGGCGATCTCGCCTGACCTTTGCCGCCTGGGCGTCGCGGCCATCCTGCATCTCGTCCCAGGACGGCCCGGGATCAAACCCGAACGCGGCGACGGCGGCGGCGATGCGGGCCGGCGTCGGCCGGTCATTCGGCTGGTCGTTCGGCTGGTCGTTCGGCCGGTCGTTCGGCCGGTCGTTCGGCTGGTCGTTCGGCCGGTCGTTCGGAAGATGGATCGGGGGTTCGGCCACGCAAGCTCCTCCGGCGGAACTTCAGCGTAGCGACCAGAGCGGAGTGCATCGGCGGTGGCCGGGTGAACGCTGCCGTCCGAATCAGGAGGCCGTTCAAGGAGCCGGCGAACCGTCGTCGCTGGTCGGCGGCGACAACTTCGTCTGCCACATCGAGGCTTCCGACCACACGATGTCGCCGCGCGGAATCGCGTCCCCCTGGACGTCGTAGCTGACGTCGACCTCCGCCGAACGGGCGACGAATCGAACCAGTTCGATCTCCACCGGCACGACCTGGCGATCGGGCAACGCCGATCGCAACGGAATCAGGGCGATCTCTTCTGGCGGGGCTGGCCACGGCCGCGACCAGCGATCCTTGGTCGAGAGCCAGTCCGCCGCGGCTGGCGCACGGCCCCGCAAGATCATCAACGGCTGCCCGTGGCGATCCGTCGGCGTCCACGGTTCTCCACCGTCGATCCGCACGGAGCGCACGACGAAGCCGGCACGGTCGGTGGCCCCCGGCTCGATACGGCGGAGAAAACGAAGGCCGAGATGCCGCGACTGCCCATCGCGATCCAGCGGCCCCATCAAGACCGAAACGGGTTCGATGCGTCCGGACCACCGCGCTTCGATCGTTGCCGGCGCAAGCGCGCCAGCTTCCGTTTGCGAATCGAACCACGCCCAGGCCGCGGGCCGCGTCTCGGCGCCAACGGCCCGGCGATTCAAGAGGGCCGCCGCGAGGCGCTGTCGCGAGGCCGCGTCCAACGGTCGTTGCAACAGGGCCGAAAACCGGGCGGCGTCCCACGCGGTGCCGGATTGCAAGTCGGCGATCATGGCCGAGGTCGGAATCGCTCGGCTCGTTCGGAGCGCCCGGGCCGCCGGATCCAAGCCAAACAAGCTGATGACCCACGCGCCGGCAATGATGAGCCCAAGGCCGGCGGTGGTGCGCCGTGTTCGATTGTCGCGCCGCGCCGATGCGTGCACGGTGCGCCGGCAACGGCGAGAACGGCCGGCCGAACCGTGGGCCGCCTCAAGCTCCGCCCCGCATTCCGGGCACCGGTTGGATCGCGCCAGCCGGTGGTGGCCGCATCCGCTGCAGCGCCCCGTCGGGACTTCGGCGGGAACCGCCAAACGCGGAAGCAGATGGACGGCAATGAGGAGGACAGCCGCGGCCGCAGGAACCAAGCCCGCGGTCATCATGCTGCCGCCGATGAACATGACCACCAGGGCCGGAGCCCCCACGAGCAGGAGCACCGGGGCAGCAAACGCGACGACCGTGTCCGTGACGATCTGCAGGCCCGCACTTGGACGTCCAGCCATCGCTTCGGTACGCCGACGGGCGAAGTGCGCGGGCGACTCGCCGGTGATCATCCATGTCCACCAGTACGCTCGGGCGTTCGCCCCACCACGAACGTCCGGGTCGACGGGCTTCAGGGTGACGGGATCCACCAGGCCGTCGGCTTCCGCGACCGGGGCGGAGCGGCGGTATTCGCGCCACGCATGGCCCCCGATGAAGGCCAGCCCCCCGAGCACAGCAATCCAGGCCACCGCGCGGGCGGCCACCAGAGCGATGTCGCCAGCGATGAAGGGAAGCAGCCGGACGAGCGATCCGCCTTCGCCGGAGACGGGGCGCCCCAGGGCGATGTCCATCACCACGCCGGTCCCCAGGGGAACGCCGACCAAAATGAGGTGCGCCAAGAACATCCGGGCGACCAAGATGTTCCTGCCCTTGCTCCACGCGGACGCGGAGACCGCGATTCCAGCTGGCGGCGTGCCGGGGCTGAGGCTGGCCGGCGACGCCTCCGTGGTCCGCGTCGGGCCAGCCGCCATACGAGGGCTGATCCCGGCCTCCGAGCCAGCTCCGGATCGCCGAGTTTCAGCCAGTTGTGAGGCCGAGTGCCCGGTCGGTCGACCGAGGGCGTCAAACGGCGCCGAAGGCCGGACGCTCGCCGCCCGCACCGCGCGCGACCGACCTCCCGCGCCATCGGCGTCGGTCGGCTCGGAGCGAGGATGTGGCTCGGGGGACGGGGTGGGCATCTCACGTTCTTGGTCGAACCAGCGACGAGGCCGGTCGAGCCGAAAGCACGGCTTCACGGTGGACGGACGCGGGAATGGGGATACCAGTTCGCATCGGCGAACTGATCTTCCGGGTCGGACGTCCGAGAGGTCCAACCACAATGAAGCGCAACGATCGCGCCGGGGTGGCAGCGACGGCAGCGACGGGATTGGGGACGGTTGCGGCTGCGAGCTTCAGGGCCCGCGGAATGAAGGGAAAGGGCCAGGGATGGGCCAATGAAGGGTGCACAGGGATCAGAAGGCGCCGGCGACGGCTGAAAGCCGCATCCCGTGCCTCGGTCAGAGGTACGGCTGGGGCGGGGCCTCGGTTGCTCAGAGGACCGCCTGAGCTTGGGTTGCTTTGCAAAATTCATGCAAAGACAGGCAAGCCAGGAGTTTGCGGCACCCAACCCGCATCCTTTGGGCATCCGCCATCTCGGCGGCCAGGTCCGCTTTCTGAACTGTCTTGAGATTCACGGAGTCCTGCCGCGATGGCCCCGATTGACCGCGACCGCCCCGCTCTTCGACGTGCCCTCGCCGCCAGCTGCGGCGCCGTGGCCGCCACCGCCCTCGCCGCGAACGCCGCCTCTGCGCGGCTGGCCGAGGGCCCGTCATTGGACACACCGGCCACCCCCGAGTTTTCGGCGGCCTCCACGGCGGGAACCTGGACCGCCACCCCAGCGCTCACTTCGGCCGCCAGCTCCGCCCGTGAAACGCGTGCGACGCGTGCGACGCGGAGCACCCAACAGGTGAGCGACGTCGAGGTAGCGGCCCAGCTCGAGCAGCTCGCCGCATCCCATCGCGGGTCGGTCCGCTTGATTCGGCCGAATCCGGACGATCCGGCGTTCGTCATTGCCCGGCTGGGACGAGGCGACGATGTCGAAGCTCGCCCGGCGATCTTGCTCGTCGCCGGATTCGACGGCCGCATGGTCGGCGCGACAAACGTTGCCATCGAGGTTGCCGCCGGACTGTTGGCCGCCGAAGGAGATGCGCTCGACCGGTCAACGATCTACGTCGCCCCTGCCGTGATCCCCGAGTCGCTGGCCAACGGGCGAATCGACGCCGGCGATGACGCGGACCACGACGGGCGAATCGATGAAGATCCACCGGCCGATGTGAACGGCGACGGCCGCATCTTGACCATGCGCATCGCCGATCCGTCGCCACTGTCCGGCCTCGTGGCCACGCACGTGGTTGACGCGGATGACCGGCGCGTCGTACGCCCCGCGGGTGACGATGAAGTCGCCACCCACGCGGTCATGGTCGAAGGCCGCGACGCCGACGGTGACGGGCGCTTCGCCGAAGATGGCCCAGGCGGCATCGACCTCGGCCGCCACTTCCCCGCTCGCTGGCCCGAGTTCAGCGACGGCGCCGGGCGTTGGCCACTCGACCACGGCCGAGCCCGTGCGCTGGCCGATTGGGTGTTGGCAACGCCGAGCCTCGTCGCCACGATCGTCTATGACCACGGGGCGTCGGCGACCGCCACGCCGGTGACCCGCGGCAACGATGTCACCGGACGCATCCCCCTCGGCATCTTGGGCGACGATGAAGCGGACCACAAGACGCTCGTCGACGCCTACCGCGAGTCAACCGAAGTTGATGCCGGCGAACGTGCGGCCCGGCGCGGCGGAAGCTTCGACGCCTGGTCGTACGGCCATTTGGGCCTGTGGTCGCTGGCCACACCACTGTGGGACCGCCCCGACCGCATGGGCCCGCTGACCGCACCCGAGGCCCCCGATTCGGGCGACGGCGAAGGTGGCACATCAGGTGGTCCAGAGGATGATCCAGCTGGCGAAATGGCTGGCGAAGTGGCTGGCGAAATGGCGACGAACCCTGACGAAGCGGACACCGAACGTTCGTCCAAGAAAGCCAACGCTCCGGATTCGGACGAGGCGGCATGGCTCGAATGGACCGATCGCATGTCGGCCGACGCTGACCGCGGCGCCGAGTCTTCGGCCCCGCAATTCACCGAGTGGACCGCCTTCGACCACCCGCAACTCGGCCCGGTCGAAATCGGCGGCTTTGACCCTCGCCTCAGCATTGACCTTCCCGCTTCACTCGTGACGCCCATGGCCGAGCGGCAAGTCGCTTTCGTGCTCAAACTCGTCGATCACCTGCCGCGCGTCGAGATTCTTAGAACGGAACGCCGGTCCCTCGGCGGTGGCCTGCACGAAGTGGGCGTGGTCCTCCGAAACGTCGGCCGGTTGCCAACGCGTTCGGCGATGGGGGTTCGCGCCCGGAGAGTCCCGCCGATCCGCGTCCACCTGTCGGACGGCGGCGACCCCGCCACCATCGTCAGTGGCCGCCGATTGATCCGCATTGACCGGCTCGCCGCCGATGAAACGCGCACGATGACCTGGGTCGTCCGCACCGACGATCCCGGCGCGCTCCGCGTGACGGTCGAAGGACCAGTCGCCGGCCAACTGGACGCTTCACTCGACGCCGCGAACGGCGGTTGAGTCGTCAGCGTCCACGGGGGGCGGTCGCCTGAAACCGCCCGTGCGTGCAGCGCTGCGGGTACGACGACGCATGTACAGCGACGCGCGTGCCATCCCGTCCGTCTCGTCTTCTCCGCCGACCGCCATGTTCGATGCTCCACACGGCATGCCCCCTGCCCCGCGCCCGATGCTGCCCCTCCCACGCCCGGCATCGCCACTCCTGCCCTCGCTCCCATCGCTTGGTCGCCCGTGACCACCTTGGTCGTCCCAACCATCTTGGTCGCCCAAACCTCGAGGATTCGCCCGTGCCTACCAGCCTGCTCACTCGCCTTCGCCGATTCGCCTGCTCCGCCGGCCACCAGTCGAACGTGACCACTTCCAACGTCGCCCGTCCGCATGTTGGCGGCGTTGCGGCCGTGCTTCTTGGCGGAATCATGGCCAGCACGCCCGGGTCGCTGGCCTCCGCCCAGGAGAACGATCCCGGAGCCGTGGACATCGCCTTCAACCGCTACTACGACACCGTCCAGACGGAAGAGCATCTGCGGGCAATTGCGGATGCGTACCCGGAACTCGTCGAACTCCGCACGATCGGCACGTCACTTGGCGGCCGCCCCATGCTCTTGGCCATCGTGACCGCCCCGGAAAATGACCACGCCGACGTACCGGGCATGTGGATCGACGGCAACGTGCACGGCAATGAGATCCAAGCCTCGGAAGTGGTGCTCTACTCGCTCTGGTACCTCACCAAGGAGTACGGGCGCAATGAACGCATCACCGAGTTGTTGAAGAATTCCAGCTTCTACTTGATGCCGATGGTGAATCCCGATGGCCGGCAGAACTGGTTCGACGCCCCCAATTCGCCGAGCAGTTCGCGGGCGAACATTCGTCCCATCGACGATGACCGCGATGGCCTCATCGATGAAGATCCGCCCAATGACCTCGACGGCGATGGATCGATTACCCAGATGTGGATTCGCGATCCCGATGGCGGGTGGATCCGCGACACCGATGATCCGCGTGTCTTCCGCCGCGTCGGCCCCGGCAAAAAGGGCGCGTGGTCACGATTGGGCAGCGAAGGAATCGACGACGACGGAGACGGTCGCACCAACGAAGATGGCATCTCCGGCGACGATATGAACCGCAACTGGCCGGGCGACTTTCAGCCGACGTTCATCCAGCGGGGCGCCGGCCCCTATGCTCTGAGCGCCCCGGAGACGCGGGCGGTTGCCGAGTTCATCGTGGCCCACCCGAACATCGCCGCGGGCCAGAGCTACCACAACACCGGCGGCATGCTGCTTCGCGGGCCTGGCACCGACTATATGGAAGGTGCGTATCCCCGCCCGGACGTGGCCGTCTATGACGAGCTCGGTGAGCTTGGTGCGGCGATGATGCCGGGATATCGGTACCTGGTCATCTTCGCCGACCTCTACAACGTGCATGGCGGATTCGTCACATGGCTCAGCGAAAGCCTTGGCGTCATCGCGTTCACGAATGAACTTTGGTCGAGCGAAAAGTACTTCTACCAGGCGGGCGAAGGCCGAGATCCCCAGGCGCAGCAATGGCTGTGGCGAGACCGCATTGCCTTCGGCGACGTGTTTACGGACTACACCGAGGTCGAACACCCGGAACACGGCACGGTGCTCGTCGGCGGGCCGAACAAGTGGTCCAGCCGGTCCACGCCCACGTTCATGCTGGAAGAAGAGTGCCACCGGAACTTCGCGTTCACAATGCTGCACGCCGACGAGATGCCGATCGTGCGCTTCGAGCGCCCGGTGGTCAAGCAAATCAGCCAGCGCCAATGGGAGATCACGGTGGCCATCGCCAACGAGAAGCTCATCCCGACCCGCACCGCACGGGCCCGGCAGGTTCGTTCGGGGCGGCCCGATGTGCTCACCGCCGAAGGTGGCGGCATTGACGTGCTGGCCACCAGCCTCATCGGGTCACGCCGAGACACGCAGCTGGGAACGCTCGCGCCCGAGCCGGGGCGGGTCGTGCTCAGTCAAGGCATTCCCGGACGGGGCCAGCGGATCGTCCGGATGCTCGTCGAAGGCCGCCGCGGGGCGACGTTGAATCTGTCGTACACGAGCGAGAAGGCGCGAGACATCGAGCTTTCACTCCGACTCCGCGTGACCGAACCGGAGGGGTGATTCGGCCGCACGAAGTCCCCGGAGCGGGGCTCACGCGGCGCGACCCGCACGGCAGGCCTGGAGAAGCGGGCCCGGAGAAGCGGGACCGGGGAAGCGGGACTGGGGAAGCGGGACCGGGGAAGCGGGACCGGGGAAGCGGGACCGGGGAAGCGGGACCGGGGAAGCGGGACTGGAGAATCGGGCCTGGAGAAGCGAGACGTCGGGAATTCGCGACGAGACGGGATCAAACAGTGTGATTCCACCGGGGATCAGTTCGCGCGCCGAGCCGAGAGAGCCCATCCGCTCCCTGCCGATTGCACGCGAATACGCCCCCAAAAGCGAAACCGCCGGGAAGTCGATCGGGCGCCCGGGTCCCGCGACGGCGGGACGGCAGGCGAGACGGCGGGACGAACACCCCGCGATCCAACATCCATCGCATATGCCCAAAGAGCGTCTGACGAACGGCCACGGTTCGCCGTCGAACCGCGCATTCCCGCAGCCGTATGGCCCATGGCACCGACGCCGACGCCGTTGCCGTTGCCGTTGCCGTTGCCGTTGCCGTTGCCGGAATCACGTTCCGACAAACATCGCTCCGTGTCAAAGACCGATTCCATCTCGGCACCCATCGCATTTCCCGCATTGACCGATTTGCCGAGCCGATGACACGTCAATCGCGCACGGTGGCAATCCGGATCGTGCGCGTCGATCGCGCGTCGTAGATCGACGCGATTCCGCTGCGTTGCGCTCTATGAGTCTCGCTATCGGACCCTCCGGCTCAACCCGTCGCACCTTTTCCGCCCCGGTTCACATGGGGATGACTCGGGTCGCCATCAACGGCCTCAAGCTCTTCGCGCCCGGAGACGATTCTTCCACTTCAAGGCCGAACGATTCGGTCGAATTTCCACCGCCGGACCGTCGCTCACCCAGGAGGCATGTGATGAGCATTGAACGCACGTTGAAGTTGGGGATATCGCTCCTCGTCGGGCTCATCGCCCTCCTCGCCATCGGACAGATCGTCGGACTGCGCGCCACCGGTCACAGCGTCGACAACCTCGCTGAGATCGCCATCGACAGCAACGCTGGCGCCGATCTCACCAAGTCGATGCTGATGGTGCGGATGAACGTCAAGGACTACTTGCTCGTCAACGACGCCAAGGAGCTGCAGGAGTACGACGAGTGGAAGACGGAGATGGAGTCGTGGCTCGCGGTCTGCGATGAGCGATTTCAGAATCCGACTCGGCGTGAGTACCTCGCCGAGATCAACTCGAAATTTCACGAGTATGAAGAGACGTTCGATGAGGTCGTCGACGTCATCAAGCGTCGAAACCAGCTCATCTACGGCACGCTCGACGTCGTTGGCCCGGACCTCGCGGGGCGTCTCAAAGACAGCGTCTATGACGCGGCGGACAGTGGCGATCCCGAACTCATCACCACGTTGGCCCGTCTCAACAATGACATGTTCGAGGTGCGGCTGTACTTTCTGAAGTACCTTCGCTCCAGCGATCCGGCGTACGCTGACCGCGTCCTGAAAGAAATCAAGTCCACGCAGACGGCACTCGCCTCGCTTCGGGCCATCACTGGTGAGAACCCGTTTCTGACCGCTGCAGCCCGGGACATCGAGACATACGAGGTCACGGTCGAAGAGGTCAAGACCCTCGCCGATCGACGAAACGCACTCGTCCGTGGGACGTTGGATGTTCTCGGGCCTGAAATTGCGTCGTTGGCTGGTTCGACGATGGACACCTTGGCTGAGTCCACGGATCAACAGGTCGCCAGTGCCACCGCCACCACCTACAAGTTTCTCATCGGTTCGATCATCCTCGGCGCGATAGGCGTTGCCGGTGGAGTCTTCGTTTCGAAGCGACTTCGTCAGGCAGTGTTGAGTCCGATCGAACAGCTCATCACGAAGTTCCGCGATTGCATGTCCGGCGATCAGCTCGATCTGTCGACTCGCTTCCCGGAGTGTGATGAAGATGAGATGGGCCAGCTTGGCCACATGCTCAATGAATTCTTCGAGACAACGCAGCAGCTCGTCGGAGAGGTCGCCACGACGTGCAATGAAGTGATCGAGTCATCGAATCGCACGACTGATCTGATGGGCGAACTCACCACCCACGCCGACCATCAAACGCGGGAAGTGGAACAGATCGCGGCCGCGGCCGAGGAGTTCAGCACGACGATCTCCCAGGTCACGACTGAATGTCAGTCAGTGCAGTCACAGGCCGATGCTGCGGGGCAGTCGGCCTCGAAGGGCGCAGAAGTCGTCCAACTGACGATCGACGACATCCAGGCCATCACGGAAACGGTGGCCGACGCAGGTCAGATGGTCGAGCAACTCGGCCACAAGAGCGATGAGATCTCCGCGATTCTGGACATGATCAACGACATCGCCGAGCAAACGAACCTGCTCGCCCTCAACGCCACGATCGAAGCGGCTCGAGCTGGCGAACACGGGCGAGGCTTCGCCGTTGTGGCTGATGAAGTCCGTGGCTTGGCCGAACGCACCACCGCCGCGACCGAACAGGTCGCCACGTCGGTGTCGATGATCAGGACCGAAACATCCAAGGCCGTCGAAACCATGAGGAACGGCCAGGGCACGGTCCAACAGGGATGTGATCGAGCGGTTGACGCCGGGGACTCGATGCGTCAAATCGTCGAACAATCTGCGGTCCTCCTGCAGTCGATTGGGCAGATCACTCGAGCGTCTGAAGAGCAAGCGGAGACCACGCAGAGCCTGGCTCGTTCCACCAACGTCCTCAGTGATCGAGCGACAAAGACGCTCGAGACCACGCAAACAGCATCCGCCGCCGCGACGGCCATGGCCGATCAAGCGACCGGCCTCACCGCACGGCTCAAGCGGTTCCGCTACTAACGGCGATCGCCCGTCCGCGCTGACCAATGGGACCACGACTCGGATCCTCAGTCGCCAAACCGCCCGCGTCCCGGATCAATTCGAGCGCCGAGAATCGAGAGGCCCCTTCCAGTTCGACTGGGAGGGGCCCTTTCGTTGGTCGCTCAAGGGAACGAGTCAGGATCACCACTGCCGAGATCCATTGAGCAAACGTCCAATCGAGGCCGAGAGTGACTCACTGATCGGGCCATCGGACGAAGAACGCAGCCCAGCGCTCGCCGAACGATCGTTCGCCTGCCCGGTCTTGTCAGCCGAACCAACATCCAGTCTTGAGGTTTCGCGGTCTCCCGGCCCCCGTGCGATCACCGTCGATCGTCTTTGGGTCATGACCAATCTCAGAAACGCCAGCAGAACGCGACCGCTCCCCCCCGGAGCCGAAGGCACCTCGGACGCCAGCCAGGTTCTCACTCTGTCCGTCCCCCATTTGGCACATCGTTCACGAACCGGCGACGAGACAGCGACCAATCAAGCCGTTCGCAAACTGACCCACGGCAAAAAGATAAGCCCCTCCAGACATAGCCTGGAGGGGCTCATATAAGTCGGCGATGACCTACTTTCCCGCTGTGCAGTATCATCGGCAGCAAGGGCTTAACTTCTGAGTTCGGGATGGGATCAGGTGTCTCCCCTTACTTATCTTCACCGACAAGACCAAGTGAACCGCAGAACGGCACACATGGCGAAACTCGTGGGCAGTACGTTGGCGAACCAACGAGATCAATCCGTGACTTGGTGTTCACTGGACCGACTTCCACCAATGCTGGCGGAACCCGGTCGGAACGATCAAGCGTTCGACCGTTAGTACCGGTTAGCTGAGGACATCTCTGCCCTTACACATCCGGCCTATCAACCCGGTGGTCTTCCGGGGGTCTCACACTCGCTCAAGGCGAGCAAGCAATACTCATCTCCAGGTGGGCTTCCCGCTTAGATGCTTTCAGCGGTTATCCCTGCCCCACTTAGCTACCCAGCGATGGACCGAGCGGTCCAGCTGGCACACCAGGGGTGGGTCCCTCCCAATCCTCTCGTACTAGGGAGAAATCCTGTCAGTATTGCAACGACCACAGCAGATAGGGACCGACCTGGCTCACGCCGGTCTGAACCCAGCTCGCGTACCACTTTAATGGGCGAACAGCCCAACCCTTGGGACCGCCTACAGCCCCAGGATGTGATGAGCCGACATCGAGGTGCCAAACCGCTCCGCCGCTATGGACGCTCGGGAGCGATAAGCCTGTTATCCCCGGGGTACCTTTTATCCGTTGAGCTACGACCCTTCCACACGGGATCGCAGGATCACTAGAGCCCTCTTTCGAGACTGCTCGACTTGTCGGTCTTGCAGTAAAGCTAGCTTGTGCTCTTACACTCGACACACGGTTTCCAACCGTGCTGAGCCAACCTTTGCGCTCCTCCGTTACTCTTTAGGAGGAGACCGCCCCAGTCAAACCGCCCGGCATACACGGTCCCTCGCCCAGCTTCATGGGAATCGAGGTTAGGCCACAAACACGTAAAGGGTGGTATTTCAAGGATGGCTCCACCCGACCCGAAAGCCGAGCTTCAAAGCCTCCCACCTATCCTACGCATCACGAATCCGTGACCAGTATAAACCTGCAGTAAAGGTCCACGGGGTCTTTCCGTCTTGCTGCGGTTAGGCGGCATCTTCACCGCCACTACTATTTCACCGAGTTGGTCGTGGAGACAGTGCTCCAGTCGTTACGCCATTCATGCGCGTCGGAACTTACCCGACAAGGAACTTCGCTACCTTAGGACCGTCATAGTTACGGCCGCTGTTTACCGGTGCTTCAGTCGTAAGCTTCGCCGAAGCTAACCTACTTCCTTAACATTCCGGCACCGAGCAGGCGTCACACTGTATACGTCCTCTTGCGAGTTAGCACAGTGCTGTGTTTTTGATAAACAGTCGCCAGAGCCTTTTCTCTGCGCCCTCTGTTTCCAGTAGGGCCCCCTTCTCGCGAACTTACGGGGTCAATTTGCCTAGTTCCTTCACGACCATTCTCTCGAGCGCCTGAGGCTATTCGCCACACCTACCTGTGTCAGTTTTAGTACGGGCTCCATGCTTGTCACCGGACGGTTTTTCTTGGAACCAATCCACCCAACATCGGCCCGAAGGCCTGGACGCTTCACTGTCCCGTTGAACTTCACAATTCGTCACGCCGGATCAACCGCACATGGAGGGGCAGGAATATTAACCTGCTGTCCATCGACTACGCCTTTCGGCCTCGCCTTAGGTCCCGCCTAACCCTGGGCGGATTTACCTTCCCCAGGAAACCTTAGGTTTTCGGCGATAGAGATTCTCACTCTATTTATCGTTACTCAAGCCGACATATTCACTTCTTGCCGCTCCACACCTCCTTACGGTGATGCTTCGATGCTGACAAGAACGCTCCCCTACCCCTGCCCGAAGGCAAGCCGCAGATTCGGTATAACACTTATCCCCGATAATTATCGGCGCCGACTTCCTCGACCAGTGAGCTGTTACGCACTCTTTAAATGATGGCTGCTTCTAAGCCAACATACTGGCTGTCACGGCAAGTCGACTACCTTAACAACTTAGTGATATTTAGGGACCTTATCTGACGGTCTGGGCTGTTTCCCTTTTGACCGCGGAAATTATCTCCCGCGGACTGACTCCCTCGACAGAGTCCTGTGGTATTCGGAGTTTGGTTGGAGTGGGTAGGCTTGTGGCCCCCCAGCCCCATCCAGTCGCTCTACCCCCACAGGGTGTAACGAGAGGCTAGCCCTAAAGCTATTTCGGGGAGAACGAGATATCTCCAGGTTTGATTAGACTTTTACTCCTCCCCACAGGTCATCTCCTAACTTTTCAACGTTAGTGAGTTCGGTCCTCCAGACGGTGTTACCCGTCCTTCAACCTGCCCATGGGTAGATCACCTGGTTTCGCGTCTACTCCTTGCGACTCGACGCCCGTTTAAGGCTCGGTTTCCCTTCGGCTCCGCTGGGATTCAGCTTAACCTTGCCGCAAAGAGTAACTCGTCGGCTCATTATGCAAAAGGCACGCGGTCACCCCCTCAAGGAGGGCTCCCACAGCTTGTAAGCACACGGTTTCAGGTACTTTTCACTCCCCTTGTCGGGGTACTTTTCATCGTTCAGTCACCTTACTGGTTCACTATCGGTCGTTGAGGAGTACTTAGCCTTGGGGGGTGGACCCCCCATGTTCACACAGGGTTTCACGAGTCCCGTGCTACTCTAGGGCTCACCAACTATGTCACTACAGGACCGTCACCTTCTTTGGTCTGGCTTTCCAGCCAGTTCATGACACTATTGGCTAATCCGCTTTCGCTCGCCGCTACTTACGGAGTCGCTTTTGCTTTCCTTTCCTATGGCTACTGAGATGTTTCAGTTCGCCACGTTCGCCTCTATACCGTATGCATTCGGGTATAGATGACCCCGAAGGGCCGGGTTTCCCCATTCAGAAATCCCAGGATCACAGCTCGGTTACCAGCTCCCCTAGGCATATCGCAGGTTCCAACGTCTTTCATCGCCTCTCAACGCCAAGACATCCACCGTGTGCTCTTTGTCACTTGATCGCCCCGACCGGATCCCGACAGCGACCCACCCCATCAGCAAGCTGATGTGATGAAACGCCAACGAAAAACGCCGAGACGAGTGACACCTCAGTCACTTCTTGATCTCTTGTTTTTTTGTCGCCCTCTTCTTGGGACGACAATCGTTCTCATACTGCCCACGAGTTGTCAAAGAGCTGGAAGACCCGCCACAAATCGTGGTGGGACCCGGCTCCCCGCCAGCGGTGTGGCTGACGGGCGAGTCACGTAGGATAGGGACGCCCGCCAACCTGTCAACCAACCCACTCGGCGTGGTTGACGATTTTTTCGACGTTTCAACGGCAGGTTGACCGGAGAACACTTCCGTTCCTCGCCACGCCGGACGTCGGCGCTGACCCGAATCGGCATTTTCAGCCCCGTAAACGGGGTTCGGATGCGTTCATCCACCGTACAAATCGTGCCTCGGCCGGACGCACCATGGCCCGCTGAGACTCCCTTTGGCGGAGTGATTTCATCCCGACGCAGCCGTCCAGGCCCTGCGGCGAGGAGCCGGCTGCGGTGGTCCGTATGCCTCCCCGTCGGTAGGACCCCGTTGCGGCCACCGAGCCGCCCTCCAGCCGCGGCTGAGTCGATGTTCACGCCCTTCAGGCATCCCTCTTGGCGTCGGCTGCGGGAGCCTCCTCCCCAGCGACGGCTGAGCCGTTGGAGGGACTTCCAGGCGTCGACGCCTTCGGTCCAGCCGGCAAGATCTGCGCCTGCGCCGGGAAGGGCTCGGATCCGCTGAAGCCCCCCCACTACCAGATCACGACCGGAAGACCTCGGAGCACTCCGATCGCCCCCCCCCGCGATCATGAGCGTCGATCTGGCCGGGGCGGCCACCGCCGACGTTTCGGCACCACGGCGACCTCCGCTCGGGCCTACGGCCAAACTTCCCGTGGATTCCACACGTTGACTTCAACGCCAGGCTGACCGGCATTCACCCGTGCGAACCAATCGTGTGCCGCCAGAGCCGCATTCTGGAGCGGCAGGCGGGTCCGACCGCGCCCGGGATGACCATCGCTCGGCTGACGCCGCATCTCGCGAGCCCCCGAATCGGGTGTCGCCAACGAAAAATCCGGTGCATCCAGGCACCCATTTGGGTCGCCGGGATGCACCGGATGGGTCTTTCATCAGTCCTCCAGACACGCTCACGCGGCCTGGCAGCGCAACGGCACCTGAACCCCGTGAACCCGCGGCGACCTCAGCCGCCGTCTCCCAGGGCTCGTTCCTGGGCTGCGGCTTCCGCGTCCCGCACGAACTCGTCCAGCTCCTGGCGGCTGACGCTCCCGATCGCTTGGATCGGATTCTCTTCGCGCACCTGGCTCGGATCATCGATCCGCTGGACGATGGCTTCCCCGACGCCAACGGAAAACGAATCGTCGGTGTCCGCATCGGCCCGGTTCAGAATGTCCAGGACGTACCAACCGGTGTTGAAGTCGATGACAACTCCCGCGTCTGAATCCCGGGGGGCCTTGGACGCACCGATGGGCTCGCCAGGCTCAGGGCGGAAGGTCTCCTTCCACCATCGACCATCGTGGAAGCGGTACACCTCCGCATCGATCTGCCCCATGCCGAGCACGCCCTTTTCGGGGTACGCCGCGGTCACGAAGAAACTGGTGGGCGGAAGAATCTCAACCGCGTCCGACCAGTCACTGGCCGCACTGGCGACCACCATTGACTCGGCTCGATCGTGGATCGACTCATCCAGGTAGAGCTTCTTGCGGAAGAACGGGTTGATGCAGTCGACAATGAGGCGATAGCGATACGTCGCCCCGCTCTCGACGTCGATGTCAAAGGCCCAAATCATGACCTCGTCGGACTCAAACGGATCGACGACGACCTCGCTGGCCTCGTCGACGATCGCGTTCACGTCGAAGCCCAGGTTGATGAGCCGCTTCTCGATCTGGGTGATTCGACGATCGAGCGTCCGGATCTTGCCCGCAAGACGCTTGCGGAGCTGCTCAATGCCACGCTCCGACTCATCGCCGTCTCCGGACCCGCCGCCGAACATCTGGCCGCCGGGGGCGCCACGACGCTTTCCGCCGGTGTTGCGGTCATTGCCATCGCCTTGGCCGCTGAGGCCGCCGCCGCCGGGGGCCGCTGAGCCGCCGCCGCCGCTCCGCTGGCGATCGCGCTGCTCACGCTCGCGACGCCGTTCTTCTTGCTCGCGTTCGCGTTCTGACTGCCGCTCTTGTTCCTTGAGGGCGTCTTCTTCCTTGGGGTCCCGGCCGCCGGCTTCCAGCAGCCGCGACAGATTGGACGAGCGATCGGCGAGGGCTTCGCTTCGCCGGCGCCGCAGGTCGAGGATCAGCAGTTCGTCCGGATCGAGGGTCGTATCGTCGCCCATGCCAGAATCGTCGATCGGCGGGCGAGGAGCGGACCACGAATCGTTCAGCGTGGCCAGGAACTCCGGCTGAACGACCGCCCGTCGGACGAGCGGATCCTCCAACATGTCCATGACTTCGTCGCGTGCCGGCTGCGAGCCGTCAGCGATCTGCGGGCTGAAGCTGAACGCACCCGGCAGCACGTCAATCTCCACGGTCTCGCCCCACTCTGCTCCGAGCAACTGCTGGCGTTCAACCCGGACACGGACGATCTCTTCACGGCCCTGGTACCAGCTCTCCGGGATGGCGTTCATGCCTTCCGCGGCGGCTTGCCGGTACTGCTCTCGCATCGCCTGGAGGTTGAAGACCGCCCCGACCGTGGTCCAATCGATGTCGTACGGAGCGGACGGAAAGATGGCCGACAACGCTTCGTTGCCTTCCACCACCGACGGCACCAAGCCGTCGTAATCCGTCATGACCTGCACGCGTTCGGGGGCCGGGATATTCAGTTCGGGGAAGACCCCGCCGTCATCGCCACCGATCGTGCCCCCGCCGAAGTCATTGGGGTGATCGAGGGCCGCCAGCCGCTCAAGCGGCGAAACGGAAGCGGCGAGCATGGAGCTGAACTCCGGCGCGACCGCCTCGTGATCCGGCAAGTCGATGGGCTCGCCGCCCAGCTTGCGATTCAGGCTTTCCTCTGCCGCCGCAAGCTTGTCGCTCACCTCGGCCGGCTTGACGTCATTGACGACGTTCGGGGATCGCAGCAATTGCCAGCCGCCGAATCCAAGGCAGAACAGGACCGCGACACCGAGCACGATGTACTCGATGTTCTGCTCCCAAAATGTGATGCCCTTTTTCTTCATGGGTCGCTCGTCTCAACTGAGGGGGATTGGGCGTTTCAATCGTTTCGTTGCAGAATTCGTTGCGCTCGCGATTGGCCATCGAAGCAGCCGATCACGGAGAGGCCGCGTCACCCGTTGGTCGGTGCCGGCGTGTCGGCCGCTGACCACACCCCGAGTCGGGCTCGGGTCTCTCGTGGCATCAGTTCGCGGGTCCAGCGCCGGAGCCAGACGGTCTCCAGCTCAATGATCACGTCGCTGACCGGGCTGTTGCCGTACGCGAATCCTTGACGGATGGCGGCGTACGGATCAGCCGGCGACACGTCCGCGTCGATCACCGTCATGAAGTTCCGGGCGGCGAGCGCGTCGAAGACTTCCGGAAGGCGGGCGGTCTCGACGACCAAGTGGAGCCGGGCCATCCGGATGTCGTACAGCGGATTGCTGTTCCGGCCCGTCAGGCTTCCGGCGAAGTTCAGCGGCAACGCGGTCGATTCATTCGGCGGGGTCGCGGGCGGGCCTGCGGGGGCGGGCGCTTGACCGCGTCCGCCGGGGCCCGGCGTGCTTCCGCCGGCCCCACCGGCGGCGGCGGGCGTCATTGCCGGGAAGATCTCCAGCGAGACCACCCGCTTGACCGGCGCGAGCCGCACCGAATCACTGCCGAGGTTCGCCGTGGCGAGACCACGCAGAACATCTTCGATCATCCACAGATCCCACTGCCACGAGAACAGCAGATCCATGTCTTGGTACGCGTTGGGGTTTCCGTTCCAGATTGGAATCGGAAGCGAGCTGCGGTCGAGGTAGAACGACCGCTCGTCTGCCGTGTCGCGGTACAAACCCATCCGAATACCGGCGAGGTACTCGCGCAGACCCTCGGATTCATCCTGGGTCAGGACCGCGCCTTCTTCCTTTTGAAGTCGGCCGGTCAAGAACTGACGACGCTGCCGCTCCAGCGTGTCGGCCGTTTCACTGATCGGCGGCGGACTGCCGGCGTTCACCGACTCGAGCAATTCGTCGTAGGCGGCGACAATCAGAGGGTGGTAACGCTCGGGGAGCACTTCCAGCGACCCGTTGGGGACGGGGAACAAGTCCGGCATGACCGTCGTGCGGCCCTTGGAGTTGTGCTCTACCGCCTGTTCGACGATCTCTTGGGCGTCCGCCGCTTCGGCCTCGACATACGCGCGGTAGTCACGGACCAACGACTCGTTGACGGTGGCTGACCATTCTTGCTCGTCGAGACTGAACGAGGTCGACTCCAACCGCGCGAGCTCGTCGACCTTGTCGAGCTTTTCCTTCATCTTCGCTTGGATGCTGGCATTCATCTTCGACGACAGCATCGGGATGGCGACCACGGCCGCGATTCCGATGATCGCGAAGATCACGATGACGACATTGCCCTTGATCCAGGCGAGCACCTGACGGCCATTCATGACTGCGAATCCTCAGAAGGAGCGGACGCGTCGGCCACGTTGCGGGAGCGAAGTGCTTCCGGCGACAGGAGCTCGACAGTGAAGGTGATCGGATATCGATGCACGCGGGTTCCCGCGGGGAATGCCGCGGGGGGCGGATCCATCTGAACGATCGAGTCCAGATCGATGTCATTGGCATTGCCCGATCCGCTCGGGGCGCCGGTCGATCCACGACCTGGCCGGTTGGGACGATCCTGACGCGGTCCACGCGTCTGGCCACCGCCAGCCCCAGGCTGTTGCGCGCCGCCACCGCCGCTGCCGAGCGAGCCGCCGGGCGCGGCGCGCCCGCCGCCGCCCTGGAATCGGCCGGCTCCGCCCGCGGCACTGGGGGCCCCGCCGCCGCCCACGCCCGCGCCCGGAGCGCCGCGGCCGCCGCCGCCGGATTGCTGATGACGCCCGGAGCCGCCTCCGGCACCCGGGACGCTTCCGCCGGCTCCCGGCGATGTACCACCGCCGGACGTGCCGCCACCGGATCCGCCGAGGGGGGATCGCTGTCCCGGATCGGAAGGTCCGCCGAATCCGTCGGGAAGACGACCGTCTTCTCCGACCGTGGCTTCACGCTTGCTGCCAGGATTGGCCTGCACGCCCTGACCGTCGGCGTCGACGATCACGTACGGGACGCCGTCCCGAACCGCATTGTCCTGGAACCACCGGACGACGGAATCGACCAGGAAGCCGGTCGGGTCGCCGTTCGTCGTGGCCACGTCCAGCGTGACATCAATGAATCGCTTGGCTTGGGCGCCCGTGCCTTCGGAGTAATACTCGCCGTTCAGCGCGATGAGCTTGACGAGACGCGAGTCCTTGGGATCGATGCTCGCGCGAATCTCCGGGTCGCCGCTGAGGAGTTCCGGCTGCGGGTTGGTCGAATTCAGCGCGGTCGCGGCGTCGGCGACGATGTTCGGCCACACGTCACGGTGATCCACCAAGCGGATCATGTTCGTGCCCATCGAACCGGTGCTCGTCCCGCTCTCGAGTTCGTTCAGCTCTCGCTTGGCCGCCGTCGCGGTGCTCAGCGTTCGCTCGACACTGCTCGGAATCGGATCGGCGACTTGCGCGCCCTCGGTCAACGGCTTGATCAACGTCGTGGCCGCGCCAGCGACGAAGACGGCGGCCGCCGCGGCAAACCACTTGGTCTTGCTGGCCCACATCGTCTCGCGAAGCGCACCGACGGGAACGAGGTTCGCGTCGATCGGCGCCAATCCGACCCCCTGCAGGGCGAGGCCGTAGGCCGTGGCCATATTGACCGCGTGCTCGGCAAAGCTCGCGGCTTCGCGTCCGGCCACCTGGATCCGCTGGAACTCGTCCAGACGCACCACGTTGATTTGCAGCTGTTGGCCGATGAACTTGCGGAGTCCGGGAATCTTGAACGTCGAGCCGACACCGATCATCTCGGTCAATTCGCCGCCGCGGCTCATCTGGCCGTAGTAGTTCAGCGATCGCTGGAGGTCCTGCAGCAGGTCACTGAAGACCGGCCGCATCGCCTGCATGATCTGCTTGGCGTACTTGCTCGTGGACGCTTCGCGCTTCAGCTTGTCCGCCTTGGCGTAACTGAGCTTGAAGGTTTCCTTGATGGCTTCCGTGAAGTGCGTTCCACCGAGGGGGAACGTCCGGATCCAGCAGCGACCGGCTTCCGCAATCACCACGTCGGTGGACTGGCTGCCGATGTCCAGAATCACGACCGGATCGGAGTTCTCGCCGAGGTTCAGGTCGTAGCTCAGACCGTTGAACAGCGCGAGCGGACTGAGGGTCATCGCTTCCGGAGTCAGGTTCAGGTCGCCGTAGTTCTCCAGACGTCGACTCACCTTCTCCCGGTGGATCGCAAAGATGCCGACCTCAACCTCGGGGGTGTCATCGCGGGTAAACGTCTCGTAGTCCCATTCGACTTCTTCGATCGGGAACGGGATCTGCTGCACCGCCTCGAACTTGACGATGTCGGGGACCTTCTTGGCCTCGACCGGCGGCAGCTTGGCGAAGCGCGCGAAAGCCTCGTGGCCCGGCACGCTCATGACCACGTGCTCGCCCTCGAGGTCCTTCTGGTTCATGAACTGACCCAAGGTGATGCGGACGCTGTCGTCCGCTTCTGCCTCTGGATCGGTCAGTGCCTTCTTATGGGGGATGTACGCGAAGTCGGCCACCCGAACGGTGTCACCTTCCCGCTCGAGGCGAATCGCCTTGAGCGCGTCGGCTCCGATCTCGATGCCCCACGCTGCCCGTGGTCCTGCCATGGAAGACTCCCTGTTGGCCGCTTTGGCCGGTCGCCCCGAGTTCCGATGCCCGCACGGGCGATCGGCTGCATGAATGTCCCGGCTCTTTCGCCCGCGTCGGGCCCGGAGCCGCCAATGTTCGATCCACGTTCCGCCACGGTGCAGGCCCAAACCGAGGCCAACACCCAATGGGTGGACGCATCGAACGCCCCGAAGTTCCCGTGTCCCACCGTCCCACCCCTTCTCGCCCGCGACACAGCGGACTTCCGAGGCGATTGACGACACATGCCCGGCGGCGGTTCGGGGCCGACACCGGGGGAAGCGGAGACTATAACGGTGATGACGGATTGATCACCGGTCGCCCCAATGGCTCTACGCGGGCGGCTCCGGCCGGTTCCGCCGGCTCCGGGATGCCCAGGAAGCCGGCCCGGACCTCCCATGACGACGCGCTACCGCATCACGATTCTCGGCTGCCGAACCAACCACGCGGAAACGCGCGAGTTCGAGGCCATTCTGCGGTCCCGAGGACTCCAGCCAGCTTCGGCCGACGAGGATGCCGATCTCGAAGTGGTGCACACCTGCACCGTGACCGCGAAAGCCGGCGCTCGGAGCCGGCAGGCGATTCGGCGAGTTCGACGCCGGAGCGATCCACAAGCCTCCGCACCGGCGGTCTTCGTGACCGGCTGTTTCGCCGGCAGCGACCCAGACGCCGCCGCCGAAGCTGCTTTGGGCGCGCCGCCGAACCGCACCCCTGCTCCGGACGCCGGCTCCCAGCCAGAACATCAGCCAGTCGACCGGCCGTCGACCCTGCCAATACCCAAACAAACTCACCAACACCCCCCCCATATCGGTGCAATGGCCGTCATTCCGCACGACGCGGGCTCCAACCAACCCGCCCATCAGGCCTCGGGCACCCTGAACACACGATTCACCCAGGCACTCGATGGCTGGCTTCAAACGGCCAAACTCACCCTCAACACCCTACCAAATACCAATCAAACGTCAACTGAGCCGCCGATCCCGACCCCGTCCCCCGGCGAGATCATCTCACTCCCCGTCGTGTTTCCCGCGCATCCATCCCGCCACATCCGGGCCGAAATCCGCATCCAGGACGGCTGCGACGCCCACTGCACGTTCTGCATCATCCCGAAGATCCGCCCAACGCTCCGCAGCAAGTCGATCGCGGATGCCGTGGCCGAGGCTCGAGCCCTGGTCGCCCTCGGCCACGTGGAAATCGTCCTCAGCGGGATCTTTCTCGGTGCATTTGGCCATCCGACCGCCCTGCGGCGCCGCCAGTCGGCCCCCGGAGCCCCCTACCTGGCCGAGCTGCTCGATGCCGTTGCCGCGGTCCCCGGGCTTGAACGCCTGCGGATCAGCTCCATGGAGCCCATGGACGTCACGGACGAACTGCTCGATGCGATGGTCGCCAACCGCGGCGTCGTGGTACCGCACCTGCATTTGCCGCTGCAATCCGGGTCGAACGCCATCCTCCGTCGCATGAACCGGCAGTACGACGCCGACGACTACCGGGCCATGCTGGACCGGGTGGAAAGCGCCCTGACCGAGCACGGACTCCCGCCGGCGATCACCACCGACATCATCTGCGGCTTCCCCGGCTCGACCGAGGATGACTTCCAGGCCACCGTCGCCATGGCCGAGCGGGCCAGCTACCTGCACATCCACGCATTTCCGTTCAGCCCCCGCCAGGGAACGGCCGCCGCCCGCTGGAAGGCGGACATGGTGCCGATGGACGTCCGCCGCCGGCGGGTCCGCGACCTGATGGAGCTTGAGCAGCGACCCGGCGACGGCCTGGCCGACCGATTCCGACGCCGACTCATCGGCCGGACACTCCGAATCGTCGTCGAAGGTCCGGCGGAGCTCGCCGAGGCCGGATCCCGCCGGCGGACCACGGACGCCCCCGCTCCTCCCAACCACCCCGTACCGCCCGACCATCCCGACCATCCCGACTGGATCGTCGGCCGATGTGACCATCACGTCCGCGTCCGGGTTCGATCCAACGCGCCGCGCGGTAGCATTCTCCACGTCCGGGCCGATGCCTTGGACACGGATGCGATCGTGGCCACCGACGTGGCTGCCTCCACCATCACGCTTCCCCAGCTGACCGGCTGATCCGTTCGGCCGCGGCCTTGACCGCGGCGAGCACGCGATCCGACCGGGATCCACGACCCTCCCCCGAAGGACCATCATGAGCGACGAGACGCCCCGCGGCGGCATGGAACCTGGACTCGAAGCAGAGATCGCCGCCGCCCTCGGTGACATGAGCGTCGAGGACATGCTCGACTACGCCGACCGACCGAAGCGCACCGGTGACCGCGATACCCGCGAGGGCACCGTCGTCCGCATCGACCGCGAAGACGTGATGGTCGAGTTCGGACCCAAGAGCATCGGCCTGTGCCCGCTGGCCCACTTCGAAGAGCGCCCGGTCACCGGCACCCGCATGAGCTTCACCGTCGAACGCTTCGACAAGAAGGACGGCATGCTCGTGCTGTCGCGCAAGGGCGCGGTCCGCAAGGCGGAATGGGAAAGCCTCGAGATCGGCCAGATGGTCGAAGCCCGTTGCACCGGGACGAACAAGGGCGGCCTGGAAATGGAAGTCGCGAACCACCGGGCATTCATGCCCGCCGGGCACGTCGACATTCGCCACATTGAAGACCTCAGCGTCTTTGTCGGCGAGAAGATTCCCTGCGAGGTCATCGAACTCGATCGCAGCCGCGGCCGCATCGTGCTCAGTCGCCGCAGCTTCGTTGAAGCCGAGCGCGCCCGCACCCGCGACGAACTCATGGGTTCCCTCAAGGAAGGCGCGACGGTCCAAGGCACGATCGTGTCGGTGCGGGACTTTGGGGCATTCGTCGACCTCGGCGGCGCCGATGGCCTGGTCCACATCTCTGACATGGCCTGGGAACGCGTGAAGGACCCGAAGGATGTCGTCACCGTTGGCGACAACGTGACGGTGAAGATCCTGAAGGTCGACACGTCGCAGGACCCGCCCCGCATCGGATTGGGCATGAAGCAATGCCAGGAAGATCCCTTCGAGGCGACCGCGGCCACGATCGAAGTCGGTGGCGATGTCACCGGCCGCGTGACCAAGCTCACGGACTTTGGCGCGTTCGTTGAGATCGCCCCGGGCACCGAAGGCCTGATCCACATCTCTGAACTGAGCCACGAACGCGTCAACCGCGTGAGCAGCGTCGTCAAGGAAGGCGAAGTCGTGACGGCCAAGGTCGTGTCGTACGACGCCGAACGCCGGCGCATCGGACTGTCGCTCAAGGCGGCCAAGGCCAAGGAGCTCGAGGACACCGTCGATCGCGGCAAGGATCCCGAACTTCGCAAGATGATGTCGCAGCTCGGCAGCAAGTTCGGCGGCGACCTCCGAGGTGGACTGGGATGACGTCGAGGTCGCGGCCGTGAGCCCGCTGGCCGCCTTTGGAATCGGGTTTGGCGTGGCCGCCCTCGTGGCGGTGGCGATCGTTGTGCCGCTGCTCCGGCGCGTGGAACACCGGGCCCGCGAGCGAGCCCGCGACGCCGAGCGCCGCGCGAAAGACGCCGAACGATTGGCCGAACTCGGATCGATGACCCGGGGCCTGGCCCACGAAATCAAGAATCCGCTGTCGACGATTCTGCTCAACGCCCAACTCTTGCGCGAGGGCATCACCGACGCCGGCCTGCCGGAAGAGGAAGAAGGCCGGCTCGTCCGACGTCTTGATTCACTGAGCCGCGAGTGCGAGCGGCTGCGTGGGATCCTCGAAGACTTCCTGCAGTTCGCCGGCCGAATTCATCTGTCCCGTGAGCCGGTCGACCTCGGCCAGTTGCTCGAGGAGATGACCGACTTCTTCCTGCCCCAAGCGTCGGCCGCCGGCGTGCGGCAGCGGGTGCAGCGCCCCGACGCGCCGGTGACCGGGGCCGTCGACCCGCGATTGTTCAAACAAGCCCTGCTCAACTTGATGATCAATGCGGTGCAGGCGATGTCCGAGCATCACGCCGAGGGAGACGACGTCTCCCCCACCGGACTCGAACTGATGCTGCGTCTGGACGTAGACGATCCGGAAGCGGTGCGCATGCACGTCATCGACACCGGCCCCGGCGTCCCCGATGACCTGCGCGAGTCCATCTTTCATCCGTACGTGACCAAGAAGCGTGGCGGCACCGGACTCGGCCTGCCCACGGCCCGCCGCATCGTCGAAGAACACGGCGGCACGCTCACCGTCATCAGTGAGCTTGGCCGCGGCAGCGACTTCGTCATCACGCTGCCGGTCGACGCCTTGGCCCCGCCACCGGACGAAGGGTTGGAGCCGGACGTCGCGGCCGCTCCCGCCGACGAACCCGCGTCGACGGAAGAGCTTCAGTTTCCCGGCCGGGCTGGCTGAATGCCTGCCTGACTGACTGACTGACTGACTGACTGACTGACTGCTGAACGGACGGACGGACGGACGGTCGGACAGTCGGACAGTCGGACAGTCGGACAGTCGGACAGTCGGACAGTCGGACAGTCGGACGAATCAGATCATCGCCATTCGAGCCAACAACCAAGTGATCAGTCGAGAAAGTCCTGGAGTCGCAGTCGCTCCGGAACGTACTGCTCGGTGACGTAGCTGATGTCCTTGGTGATCAGCGATTCGACTTCCATCTTGAAGCCTTGCTTGAGCAGCAGCTTGATCTCTTTCTGCCACGGCTTCTTGTCAGCAAACCACGGGTACGCGGCGATCTGCTTCGCCCGGTTGATGTCACGATCGTTCAGATCGATCTTCACGTAGTCCGGAAGCTCACACCGCTCGTAGTCCATCGACCGAATGCCCATGAACTTCGCGTCCGGGACGGCCATTCGCTTGGACTCGAACGCGAGGTTGATCGAGCCCTGCTTGATCACGCTGTAGATGTAGTGCCCCCAAGGATCGCAATCCAGGAGGCAGTAGATCGGCAGCCCGAGTTCCTTGTTCAACCGGTGCAGGAGGCGACGCACGCCGCGCGGCGGCTGGCCAGAGCCTTCGGTCAAGATGCAGTTGTGGGTTTCCCAGAACCGGTCTTCGTTGAAGCGGCTCCACACCGTGTCCTTCTCGACGTGCAGGACGAAGTCGGCCTCGCAGTCCTTGAACTGAATGACCGATGGCTCGCAGATCGACGGAATGGCGTAGCCGCCGGTGCCCATGCGCCGGCAGTTGATCTCGTCCCCGTTGTCGAGAATGGTCAGGTTGCCGACCATGGTGCCGCGCTTCTTGGCGAACACGTGCAGTTCTTCGCGCAGTCCGTCGAGCGAAACCTCAAGATCTTCCAAGATCCCGTCGCTCTCGGTCTGATCGTTGAACGTCTTCTCTTTGGTGCCGGCGATCGTGTGCAGGCCAGCATAAAACATGCCACGCAAGCTGGATGTTTTCCCGGCGTCCAACAGCTCGCGGCACGTATTGGCGTGCAACACGGTCTGCATGAATTTTCGGGCTTGCCCCAGGTTGAATAGGTTCCGCCGCTGCGTATTCGACCCCATCTCCAGGATGCGGCGGCTCTTGTTCCATCGCATGTTGCCGACGGTTCGGAGCGGGATGTCGACGAACGGATCGCGGCCGGCCAGGCTCGACTTGACGACGCCATTGGCCAAGGTCTTGATCTTGGCCTGCGTCTCGGCGTCGCGTTCGGCCGAGACGGCCCGGCGATCGCTCGCGCGCGAAGTACTCGCCGCGCTGCCGGCGCCGGCCTTGGCCGTGGTCTTCTTGCGGGTGGTCTTTTTCTTTGCCATGGGATCAGCTGCCCGCCTTCTTCGCGCTGCGCGTCGTCTTCTTCTTGGTCTTGCGTTTCGTCTTCCGCTTCACCACTCGTCCGCCGGATGATCGTCCGCCGGATGACTTGGCCGGCGTATCGGCCGCGTCCAGGACAGCTCCGCCGAAGAGCCCGCCGCCGTCAACGTCGACATCAACATCCACGCCGCCGTTTCCGTGGCTGCCGTCGTCAACGCCGTGGCCCTCGCCATCGCTATCGCCATCGCCGTGGCCATCGAGGCCCGCCGCATTCGACGCACCGGCCGAGGTTGCGGAATTCGCCTCGAGCGGATCGGCTGTCTCGGCGACGGGCGCATCGTTGTCGCCGTCGCCGTCCGGCCCGCCCATGCGGTCGTCCAGAATGATGACGCTGTCGTCCTTGGCCAATCGGCCACCGTCGTCGACGATTTTGCCGTCCTGGTCGAGCTGCTGGTCGGCTTCTTCGGTCTTCCGCCGGGCCTGCGTCATCAGGGCGTCGTAGATCGACTGGGCCTCGGTACCGGTGATCGCCTCGCAGTTTCGTGCAATCTCGCCGATGTAGCGTTCGAAGACGCTGCGACGTTCGGCTTCGCGCTTCATGCGCTTGCGGCGCCGCAGATAGGTCCCGAGCTTCCGCCCGCATTCCTGCAGCGCGAGCTTCATTTCCTTGCGGATCTCGTCGTAGTCGGCGATTGCTTCCTTCGACTCGCTGGTAAACGGCACCCAGACGCTGGCCATGTGCACCATGACCACGAGCGGCCCGGTGGGCACGGCCCCCCGCGGCTGGGTCATCGCGTAGTTCTTCCAGCCGGTCTCGACGACGGCCTTGAACGAACAACAGGCGGACTGTTGGTAGAGCAGCGGCACACGGTTGGCGAATCGCAGGACGCGGGCCGGCTGATCGCCGGAGAGATTGCCGCCGTACGCAATGGCCACTTCGATCTGGAAGGGGTTGCCGCGGTAGACCGCCGGCGGCCGGGTGGCGGCGGCGAAGAACTCGGCATTGACTTCTTTCAGCAAGCCGGCGAGCAGCGCCCGAGACCCGATCGGGACCAGGCAGTCCGTCGGCGGGGCCGTGATCCGGGCGCGCTGGATCGCGTGGTAGAGGCGTTCGGCTTCTTCGTGGCCAACCTTGGCCGTCCAGGTCCGCGCGGTGAGTCCGGCGTCCTCGGCGATCTCCTTGGACTTGCTCGGGCCGACGCGGCAGAAATCCTTCTGGAAGAACTGCCCGAGCTGCTTGTGCTCGGTGCGTTCCAACATCTGGATCAGCGTGCCGAGCTCGATGCCCTTGGGGTGCGGCTTGATCTCCCGCGGCTCCTCCGGGAGCTCCTCGACGCCGCGCGGAAACTCCACCGCCTCGCCGGACGGCGGGATGTAGGTGATCTGGGCGTGCGGGTTGGCGATGGCCGTCTGTTCGAGGTACTCGTCGACCGACTGGCGGCCCTTGAGGTACTTGCCCTCAAGCTCGATCGCGACCTGCGTGCCATGGCCACCGGGGAACAGCTCATCGGCCGCGGCGTACTCCGCGTCGGTCACGACTTCGGCGCGGTTCTTCGACGTGTCCATCTTCAAGACGATTTCGTGGGCCGGCTTCTTGGGTCCGGTCCGTGAAATGATGCGGACTGGCTTGCCCGTGGTCATCAGTCCGTACATGCCGGCGGCGGAAATGCCGATGCCTTGCTGGCCGCGGCTCATCTTCATTCGGTGAAACTTCGAGCCGTAGAGCAGCTTGCCGAAGATGTTCTCGATCTGCCGCCGCACGATGCCGGGCCCGTTGTCGCGGACCAGGATGATGAACCGGGTCTCGCCGAGTTGCTGCAATTCGATGTGCAGGTCCGGCAGGATGCCGGCTTCCTCGCACGCGTCGAGCGAGTTGTCGACGGCTTCCTTGATCGTCGTCAGCATCGCCTTGCGCGGGTTGTCGAACCCGAGCAAGTGCCGGTTCTTGGCGAAAAACTCGCTGACCGAGATCTCGCGCTGCATCGACGCCATGGACTCGGCCGTGGCGCGGCTGCGGGAACGGGAAGATCGTGGCGTCTTGGTGGTGGTCATGGCCGGGGCTTCGATCGAGGGTTCGCGGAGTCCGCGGCAGAAGGCGAACGGCCAGCCGGGCAGGCCGTCTCGCCGGAACAGCAGGGATCGACGTTGGTGCCGCAGCCGGCGCACTGGGCGTGGCCGTGGACCTGGACCGTCCCGCGTCGCTGGCCGCACCACGGGCACGGAGCCGACGGTTGGCCGTCGCCCGAGGCAAGGCCGGCCGACGAGTCCCCGGACCGGACAGCCGATCCGCCCCTCGCGGGACCCCCGCGCTGCTCGCTGGGCCGGACGACGGACTGGTCGGTTGGCTGGCCGGTTCGCTGGCTGCTGGGCCGGCCGGTGAGCTGGCTGCTGGGCTGGCCGACTGGCTGGCCGATTGGCCGGCGGGTTGGCGAGCCGACAGGCGGGCCAGCGGCGGGCGGCACAGAGATCGTTGAAGCCGGCGGTCCGGGCATGGCTCGCGTCCTTGCAAGCGGAGGGATCAGGGTCGTGAAGGTCGGCCGCGCGGAGCGGACCGAAGCGCGATCATACCGGCTCCCCTGAGGTCCGCCGGACTCGTCACAGGCACTGGCCAGCGGAGTTCGTGCGTCTGCCCCGACGGGCCAGGGCGAAGCCCGACCGGGCCTGATTCCTACCGGCGACCGGGCGCGGCCAGGGGCCCATCCCGGGAGATCCCGCGGGCAGTTATGCTCCGCGAATGAGTGAAACGCCCCCCCGCCCCGATGGTGACCCGGCCGATGGCCCCGAAACGAGCCCGACGGACCGACCCACCTCTGGCTGGTTCGCCCGCTTCCTTGGGGCGGTTGAGTGGCTCGGAAATCTCCTGCCGCATCCGGTGACACTCTTCGCGCTCTTCGCCCTTGGCATCGTGGTGGTGAGTGCCGTGGCCGGCCATTTGGAGGTCTCGGCCGCGGACCCACGTCCCGAAGGCTTTCCGGGCCGGGCGGACAACGGATTGATTGAAGCCCGGAGCCTGCTGTCGGGCGAAGGCATTCGGTGGATGGCCACGAACCTCGTCACGAATTTCACCGGCTTTGTCCCGCTCGGCACGGTGCTTGTCGCCTTGCTCGGCGTCGGCGTGGCCGAAAAGTCCGGCCTGCTCTCGGCCGTGATTCGCGGCATGATCCTGAGCGCCCCCAAGAGTCTGGTGACGCTGGTCATCGTCTTCGCCAGCGTGGTGAGCAACACCGCCTCGGAAATGGGCTACGTCGTCATCATTCCGATGGCCGCGGCCATCTTCCACGCCCTCGGCCGGCATCCGATTGCCGGCCTGGCCGCCGCATTCGCCGGGGTGAGCGGCGGCTACTCCGCCAACATCTTGCTGGGCACCGTCGATCCTCTGCTCGCGGGCATCACCCAAGAGGCGGCCCGCTTCGTCGATCCGACCTACGAAGTGCACGCCGCGGTCAACTATTACTTCATGGCCGTCAGCACGGTGTTCATCACCGTCGTCGGCACGCTGGTCACGACCCGGATCGTCGAACCGCGGCTCGGCAAATGGGACGCCGGCGGGGCCGACGAATCGCTCGACAAGAACCCGTCGATGGATCCGCTCAGCTCCGGCGAGCGGCGCGGACTGCGCTGGGCCGGCCTGGCCTGCCTGGCCTGCGTGCTGCTCTTCGCCCACGTCGGCGGCCTGCGTTTCGGCGAGTCCGCGGTGGTGCCGACGGGCACGACGCTCGCGGAATTCGGCACGCTCGACGACGCCGGCCAAGCCGCACTGGTCGAATCGGCGACGGCCCTTGAGCAATCGGCGACCGTCACCCTCCACCGCCCGGCCACCGAAGGCTGGCGGGCGACCGTCGACGGAATCCTGACCGCGATTCCGGCCCACGGCGTGCTGCGTGATCCAGATACCGGCGGCGTCATGCCGTCGCCCTTCCTGCGCAGCGTGGTGGCCATGATCCTGGTCTTCTTCGTGCTTCCGGGATTCGTGTACGGCCGAATCGTCGGGACCCTGCGCACCGACCGCGACGTGATCGACGCGATGGCCGAGGCCATGAGCTCCATGGGGCTCTACATCGTGCTGGTGTTCTTCGCCGCCCAATTCGTCGCCTACTTCCGCTGGTCGAACCTCGGCGGAATCGTGGCCGTGTACGGGGCCGACCTGCTCATCAAGATGAACCTCGACAATCCGCTCGTGTTCATCCCCTTCATCTTGATGTGCTGCTTCGTCAATCTGATGCTCGGCAGCGCGAGTGCCCAATGGGCCGTCACCGCCCCGATCTTCGTGCCGATGCTCATGAAGCTCGGCTACTCGCCCGAGGTGATCCAGGCCGCGTACCGCATCGGCGATTCGACCACCAACACGATCACGCCGATGATGAGCTACTTCGGCTTGATCCTGGCCTTCGCGGCGAAGTACGACAAACGCCTGGGCATCGGCACCCTCGTGTCGACCATGCTGCCGTACTCGATCGTGTTCCTGCTCGGATGGATCGCCCTGTTCTACATATGGGTCTTTGGGTTCAAACTGCCGGTTGGCCCCGGCGCCGAGACGTACTACCAGCCGACGGCCATCGTCGCGCCCGCCGACGGAGCGCCGTGACCGGCGCGGCCGAACGCCCGACCGGCTCCGGCCGGTCTTCGAGCAACCCGCAGCGGCGCTGGCCGCGGGCGCGGCGGGAGCGCGAGCGCGCCTGGCTCGAGGACCTGTACGCCGTCCACCACGACCCGCGATTCATCGATCCCGACCCGCTGCAGTACGTTCGCTGCCTGCCCTCTCCCGCCGACCGCGAAGTCGCTGGCCTCGTCGCGTCGGCCCTGGCCTACGGCAACGTGACGGCCATGCGGCCGGCGATCGAGACGGTGCTCGCGGTGCTGGGCAAGCATCCGGCCAAAGGGCTCGACGGCCTGAGCGATGCCGACCTGAAGCGGACGCTCGCCGACTTTCGCTACCGCGTGACGCCCGGCGAGCGAGTGGCCGGCATGCTCATCGCCGTTCGGCGGGTGCGCGGGGCCCGGGGAAGCCTCGAAGACTGCATCCTCGCCGGTGACGACGGCGGACCGACGATCGTCGCCGGAGTTGCCGGCTTGGTCGAAGAACTGCGCCGGGCCAGCCCGACCCGCTTGGACCATCTGCTGCCGGCCCCCCGCGATGGCAGCGCGTGCAAACGCTTGATGCTTTGGCTGCGCTGGATGGTCCGCTGCGACGCGATCGACCCCGGCGGCTGGGACCGACTCGACCCCGCCCGGCTGGTCATGCCGATCGATACCCACGTCTACCGCACGGCCCGCGAACGCCGCTGGACCCGCCGCCGGACGGTGAATCTGTCCACCGCCCTGGAAATCACCGAGCGGCTGAGCGAGCTGGAACCGTCCGATCCGCTGCGCTGGGATTTTTCGATCACCCGTCCGGGCATCCGCGGCGAGGGAAGCTGAACGCCCGACCGACGGGGCGGACGTAGAATCGAAGGCTCCACGAGCCCAGCGCCCCGCAGTCGCGCGGCCCCCCGGCTCGCCGCAGCGCCGCGTTGTCCATCGACGCGGCGTCGCCCCCGTCGCCCCTGCCCCCGCCCCTGTCCCCGCCGTAGATTCGCCCCTCGCCCCCCCGGACGCCTTCCGTTGCCGCACGCTTCGCCACCGCCGGCCAATCCCCCCGGGGCCCCCGGGCCCGCCCCGCGCTCTCGCGGCGAAGGCCTGGACCCCGTTCCGACGCGTCGCGTGGCCGCCATCGACATCGGCTCCAACAGCCTGCGACTGATCATCGCCGCCCTGCACGAAGACGGCTCGTACGAGGTCCTGGACGACGAAAAGATCGTCACCCGGCTCGGACGCGGGACGAGCGTCAGCCATCGCCTGGACGCCGACGCCATTGAAGTCGCCGCCGCCGCGGTCCGCACGATGCGCCAGATCGCCGACGGCCACGGCGTCGACGAGATTCGCGCGGTCGCCACGTGTGCGGTGCGCGAGGCGAGCAACCGCCAAGACTTCGTCGATGCCGTCCGCGAGCAGGCCGGCCTGGAAGTCGAAGTCATCAGCGGCGAACGCGAGGCGGATCTTGCCTACGCGAGTGTGACCGGCGCCTTCGACATTGGCGGACGCGAGCTGGCCGTGGTCGACATCGGCGGCGGTTCGACCGAAATCTCGCTGTGTTCCGATGGTCTGGTCGGCCAGGTCGCGAGCATGTCGGTCGGGGCGGTGCGCCTCACCGAAGCAGCGAGCGGCAAACCGGAGCGGCGCCTGCGACGCATGGCCCGAATCGTTCGCGACCACGTGCGGGAACACCTTGGCCGGCCGCCCATCGCCCCGGCCATGATGATCGGTACCGGGGGCACCTTCACCACCATGGCGGCGATGCACCAACTGCGGCGCGGCGGCCCCAACGAAGGCGGTGACCGGGCGGCCACGCCGATTCGCGGGGCCCGGCTCCACCGGGCCGACGTTCGCCGGCTGCTCGAAACGCTGAATCGCATGGGGGTGCGCGAGCGAGCTGACCTGCCCGGGCTGAACCCTGACCGGGCCGAGATCATCGTCGCCGGCATCGCCATCGCCGACACGATCATGGACCGGCTCGGCATCAACGAACTGATGGTGCACGATGGCGGCGTGCGCGACGGCTTGCTCCTGGAAATGGCCGGCGGTCGTACCCAGCCCGGCGAGCGGCACCGCCGCGGCCCGGCCGATCGCATCGCCGCGGCCCGCGACCTGGCCCACCGCTGCAACCGCGACGTCGACCACAGCCGACAGGTCGAACGCCTGGCCCTGCGGCTGTATGACCAACTCGCCACCGAACCGGAGATCGCCAACGGCCGGGCGGCCCTGTCGAACATCGCCTGCCGCGAACTCCTGCAGATCGCCGCGATCCTGCACGACATCGGCTACTACATCAGCTACCGGCGGCACCACAAGCACAGTTGGCACCTGATCATCCACTCTCGGCTGCCCGGACTCCGTTCCGACGAGTTGGCCACGGTCGCGGCGATCGCTCGCTACCACCGGCGCGCCGCCCCGCGGCTCAAGCACGCCGAATTCCGCCGGCTCGAAGCCGACCAACGCACGATCGTCCGCGAGCTGTCGTCCATCCTGCGCTTGGCCGTCGGCTTCGATCGGGCGCACGCCGCGTGCGTGCAGGATGTGCATCTGACCGTCGACGACGGCACGGTGACCTTTCAGGCGATCGCCGACGAGCGACCGGACGCTGATCTGTGGGGCGCCGAACGCAAGAGCGTGCTGTTCGAGAAAGTCTTCGGTGTCCGCTGCGCCTTCACCTGGCGTCATCCCCGCCCATCGGAGCACTCGACGTGAGCCACGATTCTGCCCCCGGGACATCGACGTCCAGCGCGGCCACCCCCGCGGTCGCCCCAACGGCCACCCCCACGCTCACCCCCGGGTCGACCATCGGGTGGATCGGCACCGGCGTGATGGGCGAGCCCATGGCCCGCCACTTGATGGACGCCGGCTACCGCCTGCGGATCTTCACCCGGACCCGCGAGCGGGCCGATGCCCTGGTCGCGGCCGGGGCATCCTGGGCCGCCACCCCCGCGGCCGCGGCGGACGACGTCGACGTCTGCTGTTCGATGGTCGGATTCCCGTCCGACGTCGCGGCCGTGCACCTGGCCGAGGACGGCACGCTTGCCGCCGCCGTCCCGCCCCGGGCGATCATCGACTTCACCACCAGCCGGCCGGCCCTGGCCGAGCAGATCGCCGAGGCCGCCGCCACCCGCGGCGTTCTGTCGGTCGACGCCCCCGTTTCCGGCGGCGATGTGGGCGCCCGCAACGCCAGCCTCAGCATCATGGTCGGCGGATCGGATGCCGCCGTCGGGTTCGTGCGCCCGCTCTTCGACCCGCTCGGCGCGACGATCGTCCACCAAGGCCCCGCGGGGGCTGGCCAGCACACCAAGATGGTCAATCAAACGCTCATCGCCTCCGGCATGATCGGAGCCTGCGAGGGGCTGCTGTACGCGGCCCGGGCCGGCCTGGACCCCGAGCGGGTGATCGAGTCGGTGGCGGTTGGCGCGGCCGGGAGCTGGACCATCAGCAACCTGGGTCCCCGCATGCTCCGGCGCGATTTCGCCCCTGGCTTCTACGTTGAGCATTTCATCAAGGACCTGGGGATCGCCCTGGATGAAGCCAGCCGGCTTGGTCTCGCGCTTCCCGGACTTGCCCTCGCCCGGCAGCTCTACGAAGCGGTCCGGGCCCAAGGCCACGGCCGGGCCGGGACCCAGGCGTTGCTGCTCGGCCTCGAACACCTCAACGCCATCGAACCGACAGCGGCGACCGCAGCCCCGGTGGCCACAATTCCCGCGACGACGTCCACCACCGTCGATTGATTCGCGAGTTGCACTTGCCTCGGACGATCGGACCGCCCACCATGGTCCGCGCGACCGCCGGTCCCGCCCGTCGCCCGTTGCCCGTTGCCCGTCGCCGGATCAGGAGTCCCAGCATGTCCGTGAAGATGGAACTCTCCCGGATCTACATCCGCGAGATGATCGATACGCAGATCATCGAGCTGACCGAGTGCGATGGCACCCGCTTCTTTCCGATCGCCATCGGCCTGCCCGAAGCGTTCGCGATCGAACGCCGGCTCAAGGGGCAGACGATCCCGCGGCCGCAGACCCATGATCTGTGCGCCGACATCATTCGGCAGCTCGGCGGCACGCTCACGGAAATCCACATCAACGACCTGGCCGACGGTACGTTCTTCGCCCGGCTGGTCATCCGCACCGAGTCCGGCACGATCGAGATCGATTCGCGGCCGAGTGACGCGATCGCTCTGGGCGTGACCGGCGACGTGCCGATCTTCGTGGCCGAAAAAGTGCTCGAAGCCGCGGGCCGGGCGGCCGAGGTCGCCGACGAGTCGGCCGATGAATCCGCCGACGATGCGGATGATGATCCCGCCGACCCTTCGAGCGCTTCGCCCCTCGACTGGGACTGACGTCGCCCCCCCGCACGCTGCGGGATCCCCCAACGCCCCCGCCGCCCCGGCCCAGCAGATTCGAGGCTTTTCCGTGACCACCACCGCGCGGTCCCCGCTCCCCCAGCACCACATCACCACCACCGAAGGCATCGGCGGCCGGCTCAAGGAACGCCCCGAGGATTTTGTGGTCGAGGAGATCCCGAGCTACGAGCCCTGCGGCGAGGGCGAGCACCTGTACCTCGGCGTGCAGAAAGTCGGGGTCAGCCACGGCGAGTTGTTGCGAGTCTTGCAGCGGCACTTCGGCGTCGACCAGCGGGCCATCGGCTACGCGGGCATGAAGGACAAGCAGGCAGTCACCCGGCAGGTCATTTCCGTGCAGCTCTTCGATGAGCCGCGCGAATTGCAGCCCGACCACGACCGCATCCAGGTGTTGTGGGCATCTCGCCATCGCAACAAACTTCGCCGCGGCCACCTCGTCGGCAATCGCTTCGTGATCCGCGTGCGCGGCGTCGATCCGATCGCGGCCCCGCGGGCCCAACGGACGATGCGCGAATTGGAAGCCCGCGGCATGCCGGGGTACTACGGCGAGCAGCGTTTCGGCTACCGACTGAACAACCAGCGGCTTGGCGCCTTGCTCCTTCGGCGCGAGCACGAGGCCGTGTGCCGCGAGCTGTGCGGCTCAACCGGCAGCGCGTTTCCGGAGTACCAACGCGAGCGGCGCGAGCTCTTTGACGCCGGTCAGTACGCCGACGCGGCGGATCGTTGGACGCGGGCCGACCGAGCCGAACTCATCGTCTCGCGGGCCCTGGCCCGCGGCGAACGCTGGGAGTCCGCGGTGCGATCCATCGGCCGGGTCACGCTGAATTTCTGGACCAGTGCCCTGGGTTCGGCCGCTTTCAACGCGTGCCTCGACCACCGCATGGCCAACGGCACCGCCGACCAGATGCTCGAGGGCGACTTGGCCTGGAAGCACGACAGCCGTGCGGTCTTCGCCGTCACCGGCGGCGACTTGGAGGGCCCGGAGCTGACCAATCGGTACGACGCCTTCGAAGTGAGTCCGAGCGGCCCGCTCTGGGGCGAGGGCATGACCGAACCCGGCGCGGACATCCTCCGATACGAGCGCGAAGCCTTGCTCGCGCTCGACACCGATGAACAGCTCATCACCACGGGGCCATGGAAGCCCGAAGGCCGGCGACGTCCCTTCCGTGACACGATTGAAAACGTCGACGTCGAAGGCGACTACGACGATCACGGGACGTTCGTGAAGTGCGTCTTTGACCTGCGACGCGGCATGTACGCCACGATGGCGATGCGCGAGGTCATGAAGACCGACGCGGTCGATGCCTCGGGCGCTTCACCGGCCGACCCGGCGACCTCGGTCGACGTCGATCCAGCGGGCCAAGAAGACTGAATCGTTCGCGGGCCCGCGGCGACTGCGGCGGCGGCGGCGACGGCGGCGACGGGGGCGACGGGCCGGGCTTCAGTCGCCCAGCGACACACCCATCACGCGGCGAATCGTTGCCGGCGGATCACCTGCGTGGTCGACGTGGTGGGCTTCCCAACCGTGCTCGGCCGCGGCCGCGACGTTGGCCGGCAGATCATCGAAGTAGACCACGCGTCCCGGACGGTCCGGCAGAATCGACTCCGCGGCGGCGAACGCCCGGAGATCCGGTTTGCAGTGGCCGATCTCGTGCGAGCCGATGCGGTGGTCAAGGGCGCGAATCGCGCCGAAGTCGGCCATCGTCACCCAGTGGGCCGCGCAGGTATTGCTCAGCGCCCCGACAAAGTGCCCGGCCGCCTGCAGCGCGCGGATCGTCGCTTCGGCATGGTCGTACGCGCCAACCATCCAACCGCGGTGCACCTGCTCGACCTCGGCGGCGGAGTAGCCTCCGTCCACGTGGCCACTCAGGGCCGCGGCAAACGTCGGCAGGTCCATGTCCGACCGCTGGTACTGGTCGACCAACTGTTGCACGCCTGGGGTCTCGAAGCGCGGCAGAACCGGCTCGCGGACCTCGACCCCGTTGGCTTGGCAAGCGGAAGACCAGGTGCGATGGATGCGGATGATGACCCCGCCAAGGTCAACCACCACCGCCCGGACCGGTCCATTCGATGGATTGTGTTGCGTCATGGTGCGGCCGAGCGTACCGCGTTGGCCGCGGCACGTTGGCGTCTCATTCGCGACGTGTGCCGATGACACGACCGCGAAGCGGCCGCGGCCGCCCGCCCCGCCTCAGCCGCAGCGGCGGCATCCACCGCCGGAGCCGGATGACCGGGCTGCGCCGCCAGCCCGTTCGGCCTGCTTGCGCTTCTTGTTCTCCGCCCGCCGGGCCCGAAAGAACTCGCGGAGCACATCGCCGCACGCTTCTTCTTGCACGCCGCCGACCACGGTCACGCGGTGATTGAGGCGTGGGTCAATGGGGATGCTGAAGAGCGTGTCGCACGCACCGGCCTTCGGGTCGCGGGCGCCGTAGATGACCCGGCCCAAGCGAGCGTTCACCATCGCCCCCGCGCACATCGGGCACGGTTCGAGGGTCACGGCCAGGGAGCAATCATTGAGCCGCCACTCCCCCAAGGCCTGGCCGGCGCGGCTCATGGCCAGGAGTTCGGCGTGTGCGGTGGGATCGTTTGTGGCTTCGCGGAGGTTCCAACCCTCGGCGATGATCTCTTCGCCGCGGTAGATCACGGCACCAACCGGGACTTCGCCCTCGGCCGCGGCATTGCCGGCGAGCTTCAGGGCCCGCTGCATCATGCGTTCGTCGAGTTCCGTCACTCGCCGGGCCGCCTCTTCGGCCCGAGATCGCCCGCGCTTCGGGGACCGATCGGTCTCCCGCGGCGGTGCGTTCGGTCCTCGAACCAGTCGCAATTGCGTCATGAGTCTTCCCAGCCATCCACGCCCGGATGGACGCGCGCTTCCCTCGTTCGGATCGCCGCCCCCGGCCATCACCCTTCATCCCCGGACCGCTCGGCCCGATCGTTCGCCGGCCACTCATCGCCGGCCGCCGGATCGATGCCCGGATCCACCCCGGCATCGCCCCCCGGGGTCCGCGGCTGCGTCCCCGACGCGGGCTGCGGCCACGGTGCGGCCTGATCCACGTCCCCCGTCGCCCCACTGGACGGCGAGGATCCCGGTGGCAGGGCTGCGGCTCCGCCGCCACCCGTACCTGAACCGGGTCCCAGTGCCGGCCCACCGCCCGGACGGGCCGGTGGCGGATCGTCGCCCGGGTCATCTCCGGAGTCATCATCGGGTCCTCGGCGGCCCCGCTTGGCTCCTTGCCCCCGTTCTCCGGTTTCCCTCTCCCCGGCGACCCGCGCCGCCGGCAGGAACCGCATCAACAGGAGTCCCAGCTCGAACAGGCCGTACAGAGGGACCATCATCAAGACCATGCTGATGATGTCCTGCGGCGTCAGAATGGCCGATGCCGCCCCGCAGGCGAACAGCGCGTACTTTCGATTACTGGCCAGCCACTCCACCCGCGCAAGATCGAGCCATCCGAGCAGCATCATCACCAGCGGCAATTGGAACGCGATCACGATCGCGGTCAACATCAGCAGCACGAAGTTGACGACTTCCCGGAGCCGGTACGGCTGCTCGATGATGCCCGAACCCGAGGGCAAGACCCGTTCGACTTCGACGACGCCGTCGATTTCCCGGGCCACGTACAGGTGGTTCTCGGGGACGAGCAACCAGGCGGTGCCGGCGACCGGCTCATCGGGCGCGTTCGCCCGGGCCGGGAGCTCATCCAACTGGCTCACGATCGTGTCGACCGCCGGATCGAAGCGGTCCCCCACCTCGACCTCGAAGCCGGCGGCGAACAGGACCAGGACCTGCAGCATCAGCGGCAGCATGACGTAGTACAGCAGCAGCACGCCGGAGAGCGTCAGGACCGCGCTGCCCGGAATCAACAGGTGCACGAAGCGTCGCTCGTGGCGGTACAGCCCGGGGGCGATGAACATCCAGAGCTGGTACAGCACCCACGGGGCACTGAGGACCAGCGCCAGGATGATGCTGAGCTTCAGCTTCACGACGATCATTTCGGGCGGACTGAGCGTCTGCACCCGCATCGGCACGTCGGCCGCACTCATGGCCGCATACACCGGTCGCAGGATGAGCCCGAGCAGTGCGTCGCTGGCGAAGAACACCACGAACATCAGCGGTACCGGCGCGGCCAACGCGAAGAGCAATCGCCGGCGCAGCTCGTCGAGGTGGTCGCCGAGGCTCATGACCGAAGGCGTATGGGGGGGTGCCGTCACGAAAGATCGCCGCGCCTGAATTCGAATCGCCGGCACCACGACCAGCCGGGATGGAGGATCCCCGGCCGCCTCGGGCCGGAGTGCATTCGCCCCATGCTATACTTGCTCTCCGTCTGGGCCGTTTCGGCCCGACGCCCGAATCAGCAGGAATCGACGTCATCAGCCGTGACTTTTACAGCGTGCTCGGGGTGTCCCGGTCCGCGTCCGACGACGAGATCAAGTCCGCGTTTCGGAAGCTGGCCCGGCAATACCACCCCGATGTGAGTGAAGAACCCGACGCCGCCGAGCGGTTCGCCGAGGCGTCGCGCGCGTACGAAATCCTCTCGGACGCCGAGAAGCGCGGCCGCTACGACCGCTTCGGCGAAGCCGGGGTCGCGGCCGGGGCGAGTGCGGGAGCGGGCGGCCGAGCGGGTGCCGGCGGCCCAGGCTTCGACGGTTACGGCGGATTCGGGGGCTTTGGCGGGACCAACGTCGAAGAAATCTTGTCCGAGATGTTCGGCGGCGCTGGCGGCGGCCCGGGAGCTGGCTTCCGGCCGGGCCCCGGCGGCCGATCCCGCGCGACGGCCGGCCGCGACGTCGAACGCACGATCCAGGTCACGTTCATGACCGCGGCCGTCGGCGGAACCGAACGCATCTCGGTCGGCGATCCCGGCCAGACCGAGACCATCGAAGTCCGCATCCCCCCCGCCTTCGAACCCGGGGCCCGGCTCCGGATCCGCGGCCAGGGCGAAGTTGGCCTGGGCGGCGGCCCCCGCGGCGACCTCCTGCTGCGGGTCGACGTCGGAAAGCATCCGTGGTTCACCCGCGACGGGTTGGATCTGGCCCTCGATGTGCCCCTGACGATCACCGAGGCCACCCTCGGCACCTCGATCAGCATCCCCCTTCTCCAGGGCAGCGTGGATCTGACGATTCCGCCCGGCTCATCCAGCGGCCGCCGGCTGCGGCTCCGCGGAAAGGGCCTGGTCGATCCTGCCGATCGCCGCGGCGATCTCCACGCCCGGATCCGCATCGTCGTTCCGTCGGAGGTGAGCGACGACGGGCGACGCCTGCTCGAAGCCCTGGGCCGAGAGTTGCAGAATCCGCGGACCGAGGGACCATGGGACGCAGCGACCTGATGGCGTTCCCGATTTCGTCGGCCCTTCAGGTTGCCGACGCCCCCGGAGGTCCGCGGCAGGACGCCATGACTCCCGGGATCCCTCGACCGCATCCGTCGGCCGCCATGTCGGCCCGGGATGCCGGAGCCCTCCCGTGCTGAGACAGCGGCACCGGTTCTTCCGAAGCCTGCTCGTCGCCTGCGACACGGTCGTCGTGGCGGCATGTTTGATCCTCGCGTGGTGGGTCCGCTTCTTCGTCATCGACGGACACCTTCCCCCGACGAATCTCGTCGGCGTGGTCACGTTCTCCACCCACGGCATCCCGTTCTTTACCGGCGGCGTGATCGTGCTCGCGGCAATGGCGTGGAGCGGTCTGTACCGCGCTCGGCGCGACCAGCGATTTGTCCGGGAAGCTGGGAGCCTGCTGCGGGCGGCGGCCGTCGGCACATTTGTGACATTCGCGTTCGTCAGCTTCTTCTCGCGCGTTTTGTACGAAGGCCGGGATCCGAGCCGCGTGCAGTACCTGGTGTGGTTCGGCCTCTTGGTCGTGCTGCTGACCGCCTGGCGCGGATCGTTCCGCCTCATGCTGCGATACCTGCGGCGCCGCGGCTGGAACCTGCGGCACGTGGCGATCATCGGCACCGGCCGGCTCGGGCAGGTCGTCCACCGCACGCTGCGTCGCAATACCTGGACCGGCATCAATCCGACGTACTTCATCGCCCACCACCCACGCACCAGCCGCGATGCCTGCGGCGAGGTCCCGGTGCTCGGTGGGTTGGAAGACCTGGAGCGCATTCTCGACGAGCACGAAGTGTCCGGCGTGTTCATCGCCCTGCCGGGACGCATGGCCGCCGAACTGCCCGCCCTGCTGATCCGGCTCGCCCGTCACCCGATCGACGTGCGCGTGGTGCCCGACGTGAACCCGCGGCACATGCCGATGAATATGGCGGTCAGCGATCTTGAAGGCATGCCGGTGCTGTCGGTGCGCGAGAGTCCGCTGGGCGGCTGGGGCGGGCTGCTGAAGCGGACGGTGGATCTGGGCGTCGGCGCACTGGCCCTGGCGATCTTCGCGCTGCCGATGGCGATCATCGCCGGCCTGGTTCGGGCCAGCGGTCCGGGCCCGGTGATCTTCCGGCAAGAGCGGATGAGCTTGAACGGCCAGCGCTTCCGCATCTTCAAGTTCCGCACAATGCAACACATGGACGCTGAGGCCCAGTCCCTGCGTGATGCGGGTCGGGGCACCGCGGCGTGGACCAGCGACGGCGACCCACGCATCACGCGAATCGGCCGATTCCTCCGCCACACGAGCCTGGACGAGCTGCCCCAGCTCTTCAACGTGCTGCTCGGCGAAATGAGCCTCGTGGGACCGCGGCCGGAGCGGCCAGAGCTGATCGCTGGCTTCCGCGACGACTGGCGTGGGTACATGCTGCGGCAGAACGTGAAGGCGGGCATGACCGGCTGGGCCCAGGTCAACGGGCTCCGCGGCGACACGAGCCTGCGAAAACGACTCCAGTACGACCTGTTCTACATTCGGAACTGGTCCATCGGCTTCGACCTCCGAATCCTCTGGATGACGCTGTTTCGCGGCTTCGTGCACCCGAACGCGAACTGAACATACCAAGGGTTCCGGCCGGAATCTGGGCGCCGAATGCACGAGGGTGCCACCCCATCTCTCGGAGCGCTTGACGCCGGGCGAGGCCGGTGGTTCAATGTCCGGCTCGCTCCAGCCCGGGAGCGGTGCGCCAGCGGTGGTTTCCATCGCGGCGAATCGGACCCGGGGATGGCGGGGCCCAAGGGCGGCTCCACCAGGGCGTTTTCGATTGATTCCCCCGCAGCAGGACGACGCATGGCTCGTTATCTCGGTCCCAAGGTGAAGCTGTCCCGTCGTGTTGGTGTCCCGATTGCGGACATCCCAAAGCACACCGCGAAGCGTCAGTTGACGCCTCCGGGCGTTCACGGTTTCCGTGGTCGCCGGATGAAGGACTACGGCGTCCGCCTCAACGAGAAGCAGAAGCTGCGCCATCACTACCACGTGATGGAAAAGCAGTTCCGCCGGTACGTTGACGAAGCCGCCCGCCGCAAGGGCAACACCGGCGAGAACCTGCTGGTGCTCCTCGAGCAGCGCCTGGACAACGTCGTCCGCCGTGCCGGATTCGTCCGCACGATCTGGGCCGCCCGCCAGATGGTCGTCCACGGCCACGTCCTGGTGAACGGCAAGAAGGTCGACCGTCCGAGCTTCCAGATCCGCGTCGGTGACGTGATCAGCCTCCGCGACCGCATCCACAATCTCGCCCGCGAGAACATGGAATCCATGGCCGGCCACATCGTGCCCGGTTGGATGGACGTCGCCCCGGCCGAACTCAGCATCCGCGTGATGAGCCTGCCGACCGCCGACCAGATTCCGTTCGATGTGAACACGAACCTGATCGTCGAGTTCTACCGCTGATTCAGTCGCGTCGGCGTCGGGCAGATCATCCTCTGGATGCATCGCCCACCAATCGCCGCACGCACCGGACCGAGCCACGTGCGAGGCCCCTGCCGCTCTCGTGGCACGGGCCTCGCACTCGTTTTTGACTTCGTCGCCCGCGGACGACTTCCGGCCCGGCCGGCCCTGGGACCCACCCGATGCTCAAGTTCCTCCGCCTGTACAGCAAGTGGATCCTGGCCGTCTTCGGCTCGCTGCTGATGATCACCTTCCTCGCGCCCACGGCGATCCAGGAGTTCTTTGCGCAGCGGGCGGCCAAGGGCAGCACGTGGGCTGAGATCGGCCCGAGCGGCAAGAAGCTCGGCGACGACGTGCGGATGGAATCAGCCGCCGACCTGGCCGTGGTGGAACGCCTCAGCCAGATGTCGCCGAACACCCGACTGCCGGAGTTCGTCGACACCCGCAACGAAGCCCACTGGCACCTGCTGGCCAAGGCCGCCGACGATGCCGGGCTCGTCCCGCCGCGCGGCAGCATCGGGCTTCCCCCGGCCGATGCCGATCAGATCTTCCGCGCCATGGGCGGCTACACCGAGACCAACGAACGAGCGATGGCCCGCTTCGACGGCATCCGCAACATGCTCGGCATGTGGCAGCTCGGCGCGTCGCTGAGTGACCGCCGCATCGAAGGCATCGCCGCCCGGCTGTTCCACACCGTGGACGCCCGCGTCGCGGTGATTCAGGCCTCCGCCGATGGCATGCCGATGCCGAGCGACGCCGACATCCAGACCCACTACGCCTCGTTCGCCGATGTCGAGCCGGGCGAAGGTCGGTACGGCTTTGGCTACCGCCAGCCGAACCGGGCGAGCCTTGAGTTCTTGCACATCCCGATCGAGGCGATCGACGCCGCGGTCGAAGCCGCCGGCGAGATGAACATCGTCGAGCTGACCAAGCATTGGTCTTCGTCGGCCGCAGCCAAGGGCTTCCCGACGTTCCAGCGCGGCGTGCCGATTCCGGACGTCGTCCGTGAAGACCTCCTGCAAGTCCGCGAAGAACAGATGCGAGCCCAGATCATCAAGTGGCTCACCTCCCGCCAGTTGAGCGGCAGCCGGGCCCTGACCCGCGATGAAGACGGCTTCCTCGTGCTTCCCGATGATTGGTCAACGCGTCAGCTCGACTTCGTCGCCCTTGTCGACGCCTTGCCCGAAGCGTTCGAAGGACTCGATGGCGTGACCTACCGCGCCGACGGCGGCCTGCGGCCGATCAGCGAACTCAACGGCGAAGACGACTTCCCCAACGCCCGAACGGACGCCTTCGGCACCCCGCGCAGCGTGGCCGCCCTGGTGCCCGCGACCAAGGAACTCGGCGGCGACGGCAGCATCTCGCTCCAAGCGAACGTCACCGGCCCGATCTTGACCGACGCCGACGGCGGCATCGTGCTGTTCCGCATCACCGAAGCCGACGGCGCCCGCGCCCCCCTCAACCTCGCCGAGGTTCGGGACGAAATCGTCACGGACCTGCAGCGCCTCGCCCACTACCAGGAGTTGCTGGCCCAGCGCGATTCGATTGAGGCGACGGCCGAAACGTCCGGTCTGCTGGCCGTGTCGCTCGACCGGGACGCCGAGATCCGCCGGATCTCGAACATCTCGATCATTGATGCCTCGCTGTTCATCGGCCTGCAAGGTCGGTTCGCGGCCCGCGGCCTCACGCAATTCCCGGCCATCGGCGCGAATGAGGATCTGGCCGAGGCGATCGTGGACGCGGCCCTCCAACTTCCCGGCGACGACGCGAGCATCGGCACGCTTCCGTCCGACCAGCGGATCCAGGCCTTTGATGCCGACGCAAGCCTCGCTCTTGTGATCACGGAGTTCGCCGGACAGACCCGCCTCGACCGCGAGCGTTTCGAGCAGGTCCTCGGAATTCCTGGCACGCTCGGCTTGCTGCTCCAAGAAGAGTTCGGCGACATCGGCACGGATCTGGAGCAGGCCTTCGGCTTCGATGTGTTGAAGGAACGCTACGACTTCAAGCCGCTGGCCCGCGAGCGGGATGAGATCGACTTGGGCCTCGGCGGCGACGACGACGGCGAGGGTGCCGACGACGAGGGTTAAGCCGACCAGCTCTGCGGCCGGCGCTCGACCCTCGGGGCGCGCACCACGCGGCGCCATCCGCCTCCATGTGGAGCTGGATGGCGCCGCGTTTTCGTTCGCGTTGGGCTTCGGCGAGGCGAGGCGAGAGGACCCAAGGCCCCGCCCAAGGAATCGACCCGTCGAACCCGCTTCGCCCGCGGGTCCGCCTCGCTGCGTGGTCGCGCGCTTGGCGCGGTCCGCGAAGACGTTCGCGGTCCGCGCCCTCACCCTCGCCGACCAAATCCGGGGCGGCCAAGTCCTGGGCGGCCAGACAGAACTTCGCAGCCCATTGGAAAACCTTCTCCCGTCCTGAGCACGATCGTTCCGCCCCTCGCGTTGTCGCCGAATCTGGGCGCAATCGAGTGGATATGCCTTCGATTCGGCTCCGCGCAAGGGACGGAAGCATCGCACTCAGAACGAGACGGGCTTCTTCAACGGGCCGTTAGGAGACCGGCGACCCGGCGGGCACTGGCTTCTCGACGCTCAACACGACGACGTCTCGTTCGGTGACTTCGCCGGACGCGTCGTCCGTCGCCTTGATGTCCGAGGCGGCCAGGATCATGCCCTCGCTGATCTCGCCGCGGATCTTCCGCGGCTCGAGGTTCGCGCAGATGATGACTTGCTGGCCGACCAACTGCTCCGGCTCGTACCAGGCCTTCACGCCGGCGCAGACCTGGCGACCCGATTCGGTGCCGTCGTCGAGCTGGACCTTGAGCAGCCGGTCCGCGTTGGGGTGCGGCTCGCAGGCGGTGATGGTGGCCACCCGGAGATCAAGCTTGATGAAGTCGTCAAAGGCGATGGTGGGCTTGTCGGCCATGGTCTGGCGGCTCCGGTCGATCGAGGGGTCAGCACGAAATGCGGCCACCCGAGTCGGGTTCGCCGCGAAGGGCGAGCATGGTAGCGAGCCGGGCGACTCGCTCGCGGTCGCGGGCCGCGAGCGGCCTAGGGCCGCACAGCCCGCGGCTTCCCCCCCACCACGCGCCCCCCGCCTCGCGCCACCGCCACGCGCCCCCGCAACGCGCCACCGCCTCACGCCCGGCCACCGCCTCGCCATCGCACGACCCCGCCTGGCGGCCCTCAGTCCGCCGCGAACGCTTCGGTCCGTTCTGCCCGAGCGTCGCCCGGCATCGCGGCCGGAAGCTTCGCCAGCGGCCCCAGGTGCGCCGCGAATCGCTCGCTCCGCTGGACGCTTCCCCGGTACAGCGGCCGGCGTACCTGGTCCACGCTGGCCGTCGTCTCGGTCCGCTTGACGGTGTGGAACTCGAGGCAGCGATCGTCCCAGGGCAAGCCGAGGAACGAGAGCACGCGCTGCCCCTGCCCGGGCAGATCCGCGACCAGGTCCTCGTACCGCACCTCGAGCCACGGATTCGGCAGCACGCCGGCCATGTGCTCGGCCAATCGATGCTGGGCCTGCCACCACCGCACCAGATGCTCGCGGTCGCACGTGAACCCGCAACTGCCGCGAGGAAGCTGCTCCATGTAGCACGAGAGTGCCGTATCGCGCGGGGATCGCACGCAGTGGATGATTCTGGCCTCCGGCACCACGGCGGCAATCAGCTCCAGGCGGAAGAGGTTGAACAATTCCTTGTTCACCACCCGCTTCGCCGCCGGCGCCGCTCGCCGGATCCAGGCGAGCAAATCTCGCCGCAGTCCCTGGGTCGCCTCGGGCGTCAGATCGTCCAACAACTCAGGCATCGCCCGGTCTGATCCGAGCCGCTCAGCCAGCGGCGGCGACGGCACGAGATCAAGCGTTCCCGCCTCCCCGACCCCGTGCACCGCCGGGTGGGCGTGCAGGACGCGTTCGAGCAGCGTCGAGCCACAGCGCGGCATGCCGACGATGAAGACCGGACGGTCGTCGCGCGTCTCCGGCCGCGGCATGCCCGCAAATCGCTCGGGGGTCGCCCGGGCGATGAGCGCGTCCACCGAGGCGTCCAAGACGTCCGGGTCAAAGTCTGGCGGGTCGAGTCGATTGGCCGACGTCGCCGCCGCGAACGCTCCGGCGTGGTCACCGGCAGCTTCGCGCGTGCGGGCCAACGCGTGGAGGATGGTTCGGCGGTCGCGCGGCGAGCCGGCGGCATCGCGGGCTGAGTCGCGGGCCGGGCGCGAGGCCGCATGTCGGGCCGGCTCGCTGGCCGGCTCGCTGGACGGACCGCTGGACGGATCGCTGGACGGATCGTCGGCCGCATTGCTGGAGGGATCGCTGGCCACCTCACCGACAAACCTGGCCGCGATCGATTCGACCAACGTGTTCGCCTCGGCTCCGGTACGGGCACGAATGCGGGCCAGCGTCGCGGCGACTTCAAGTGGCGCCCGTTCCACTCCGCCGGGCATGGCCGGGGCCAGCGCCGCTTCGGCCTTGGCCGGCTGGCCCAGCATCTCGTGGCACGACGCGAGCCCGGCCGCCGCTCCGGGGTCGGCCGGCGCATCGCGGCGCACGCGCTCAAATTGCCGCATGGCTTTCCGCGCCTCGCCCAACCGCACCAGCGTTCGCCCGAGATGGAGCCGCGCCCCAGCGTTGCGCGGCTGGCTGGCCACCGCCAGTTCCATCCACCGCGCGGCCCCCGGTAGGTCGCCGGCCGCCGCGCAGACATCGCCCAGCAGCATGCGGGCGGTGAAGTCGTCGCGGCGAATATCCAAGGCTTCGGCGGCCAACTGGCGGCACGCCGCGTGATCGCCGGCGGCCCAAGCGGACCGGGCGCGGGCCACGATGTCATCGATCGAACTCATGCCGGTCAGGGTACTGGACCACGGCGTCGTCGCCGGCACCAGCGACAGCGACAGCCACCGCCGCGCCGGCACAACGCAGGCCAGCCCCCCGGGACCGGGAGGCTGGCGTCAGGAAACTCAATTGGCGAGCCCGCCGCGTGGCGGGCAGACCGCTGGCCGCGCTCCGTTGCGACCAGCGATCAACCTGCCGTACGACCGTGGCCCCGGCGGTCCGCCCGGCCGATGACTTGCTCGACGACGGGCTCAATGACCTTCTCGACGACGGGCTCGGCGGCCGGCTCGATCACCGGTTCGAACGCTGGCTCGATCGCCGGCTCGATCGCCGGCTCGGTCGCCCGGCGTTCAACCGAGCCGGGGCCCAGACTCCAATCCACGGGGACGTCACCCGCGGGCTACGACCAGTTGCCGAGCACCAGCAGCAGGTCCACGATGTTCACCGTGTCGTCGTCGTTGACGTCTGCGATGCACTCGGCCGGGGGATCCGGACACATGCCGTAGTTGGCGAGCACCAGCAACGTGTCACTGAAACTCACGAACCCGTCGCCGTCGATGTCCATCGGAAGGATCTCGCAAACATCGGGGATGCCATTGCCGTCGCCATCGGGCCAGGTGCCGTCGGCGATGTCACAACTGTCGGGCACGCCGTTCTCGTCGCAGTCCTCTTCCGTCCCGAACTGAATCTCGATGAAGTCGGCGAAGCCGTCGCCGTCGCAGTCAGGATCGCAATCGTCGGGCACGCCGTTGCCGTTGAAGTCGGTGCTCGTTCCGTCAACGATGTCACACCCGTCGGGCACGCCGTTGCCGTTGCAATCAAGATCGCACGGGTCGGGAATGCCGTTGCCGTCACAGTCTTCTTCGATGCCGTCGGCAATGTCGCAGACGTCGGGAATGCCGTTGCCGTTGCAGTCGTCGTCGCACCCGGACGTGCAATACCACGGCCCACCCGGCACGCTGCCGGCGAGGATCTGGCATTCGTCGGGCACGCCGTCTTGGTCACAGTCAGAGCTGAATCCGTCGGCAATGTCGAGACCATCGGGAATGTTGTTGTCGTTGCAATCTTCGCAGCTGTCAGGCACGCCGTTGAGGTCTTCGTCGTCCTCGGACCCACTGGCGATGTCGCACGAATCCGGAATGCCGTTGTTGTTGCAATCCGGATCGCAGTCTTCGAGGCAATAGAAGGGCCCGCCGGGAATCTGTTCGTTCGGCACGATTTCACAGTCGTCGATGCGCCCGTTGCCGTTGCAGTCGATGCTGGGATCCACCGAAATTTCGATGAAGTCGGGGAACCCGTTCTCATTGCAATCCTGGCAGAAGTCGAGGATGCCGTCGCCATTCAGGTCAGGTCCGCCGGCGTCGATATCGCATTGATCGTCGATGCCGTTGCCATCGCAATCATTGCAATCATCCGGAACACCGTCTTCATTGCAGTCGCCCGAGGCGCCGCTGGCGATGTCACATGTGTCCGGGATGCCGTTCTCATTGCAATCCGGCTCGAGCCCCAACTCGATGTCACATTCATCCAGGAGATCATTGCCGTTGCAATCCTCTCCCTCACCGTTCTTGATATCGATCGAGTCCGGAATGCCGTTGTTGTTGCAATCCTCGCACTCGTCGGGGATCCCGTTCTCATTGAGGTCGGCACTCACCGGGCCCGCAATATCACAGGAGTCGACCACCCCGTTGTCGTTGCAGTCGGCATCGCAGTCGTCGATGCAGAAGAACTCGCCCGGCTCACCGGCCGGCGAATCGAAGCGGATCTGGCACACATCGAGCACGCCGTCCTCGTCGCAGTCCAGATCAGGATCCTGATCGATCTCCAGGAAGTCGGCGATGAAGTTCTCGTTGCAGTCGTCGCAGAATTCGAACGTGGCGGTGAAGGCGTACGCGGCGCCCGCGTTGGGCCCGGCAACGTCGTCGTCATCGCCCCGGGCCCCGATGGCCACGACGTTGGCCGACACGTCCACCGCCGCCCCGAACGTCGCGTTCGCTTCGGCGTCGCGGGCGGTCAGGCGGCTTTCGGCCGCCGACCAGAAGCCGCCGGCCTCGCGGTAGAGGTACGCCGCACCGGCGTCGAGTCCAGCCGAATCGACTTGGGCCGCACCGACGATGACGATGTCGCCCGCGGGCGCGACGCCGACGTCGCGGCCGAATTGGTCATTCGGACTGCCGTCAACCGCCTGGAGTCGGGTCTCGAAGAACCACTGGCCGTCGTTGCGGAGAATGCTCACCGTGCCGGTATTGGTGCCGGTGTTGTCATCAAGCCACGCCCCAACCGCGAGAACATCGCCCCCAAGGGCGACCGAGTGACCGAAGTTGTCCCCGGAACCCGGCGTCTCGTCGGTGAGCAAGGGACCGCGTGCCCACACGCTCCCGTTGAACTGGAAGGTCGTGACCGAGCCAGCGTTGTTCAGCGCGTCCACATCATCCAGCGGCGAGCCACCGACGATCGACGCGCCGCCCGTGGCGTCGACGTCCACGTCGACCGAGGAACCGAGTCGGTCCTGAGCCGATGGCGTTTCGGCCATCAAGCGTTGTGAGGGACCCCAGTTCACGCCGACTCGGCGCCAGACCAACACGGCGCCCTCGTCGGACGCGGTGCCGTCGGCCCGCGGCGCACCGGCGACCACGAGGGTGTCGTCCACGGCCACGGATTGACCGACCTGTTCGCCGCTGCTGAAGTCAACGGCCAGGAGCTTGGTTTCGAACGTCCACTCGCCGCCCAGGAAGCGGTACACGTAGACGGCCCCAGCGTTCTCTGCGCCTTGATCGTGCAAGTACGCCCCGACGACGAGGATCGGACCGCCCGGGGCATCGGCATCGATGTCGACGGCCCAACCGAAGAGGTCGTTGGCCGACGGCGATGGCGGAACGATCTTGTCAAACTCCTCCCAGCCCAGCCCATTGTCCCGGAAGATGTAGGCCGATCCCCCCGACTCGAAGGGCGTATCGTCACGCGAAGCGCCGACCACCATCCACTCGCCGCTGACGGCGATCGAGTCGCCGAACTGGTCGCCGTCGCCAGGATCCATCGGCAAGAGTTTCTGGAGTTGGCATTGAGCGGCCGCCGGAGCGGTCCAAGCCAGGGCCGCGGCGGCCGCCACGGGGGTGACTCGGCGCAAGAGGCCGGCGAACGAGCGGACGAGGGATCGGCGCATGCGTGGGGAACTCCGCGTTGGTGACGAAGTTCCGCATCGGCCGACCGGCCGCCGGAGGATCAATTCCCGCGGGCTCCCGTCCCGACCGCCCGGGTCCGTGGCCCGCGCTGGCCCGCGCCTCGATGGCGCGGGGGCGCGACGAAGTGGACCGCCGATGCTCGGGCGGCCCTACACGACGGCAATGCAGCCCCGCGCGGGTCACGGACCGCAGCCGAGGGCGACCATTGCGCCGCGTCACAAAGATGCCCACACGCCGCGGATCGTGTCCGATAAAAACCGACGTTGGATTGGGCACTGGCAGGAGCTCGGTGTGCGACCGGCGTGGGCGCACACCGTCAACCGGGCGACATGCCGGCCAGATCCGAGCAGGATCCTGATCAGCGCCGACGCCAGTGCTGGAGCCGGAGCTAGCGCCAGTGCCAGAACCGGAGCCAACGCCGGACTCCGACTCCGATTCCGATCCCGGACCCGGACCCGAACGCGATTCCGATTCCAAGCCAGATCCCGAGCCCAAGCCCGATTCCGGCCACGATCCTGACGAGACCCCCGCGTGCTCGTGGTGGCGGCGGCGGTGGCGGCGGCGGCGCTCGCGGGAATGGCGGCCGCTGCGACTTGGACGCCCCGCGGCCTGACTCAGTCCTCGCTGGCGGGCTGGGACACCTCGAAGAGCGCCAGGATCCGGGCAACGGCGTCGGCGAGTTCCGAGTACGTCGGCTTCTTCTCGAGGTACGCGTTGGCCCCGGCGGCCATGCAGCGGCGCACGCACTCGTCGTCAACGTCTCCCGACAACATCACGATCGGGGTCAGCTTTGTATCCGGCCGCTCGCGCAACTGCCGCAGCAGGTCCTCCCCGCTCACGCCCGGCAGGTGCTGGTCCAACAGAATCAGATCGGGGACGGAGTCGCCCGCTTCGGCCAGTCCGTCGAGCGTCGCGAGGGCGTCTTCGGCACTGTCCACGCGGTACATCGTGTCGACTTGACGTTCGCTCATGGCCAGCTCGACGATCTCCGCGTGCGCCTCGTCATCTTCAACGATGAGCACCGTCATCTGCCGGACGCCGCGCTGTGAATCGTCGAACACATCAAGTTCCTCGCGCACGACGGGAATCTCCTTTGGCGCATCAATCTCCAGCCGCACTCGCTGGTTGCCGCGAATGGACCGGACCCGAACCGTGACGTGCCGGCCGATCCGCACCATGGCGCCGACCTTGCGTTCGATGATGAGCATGCGTGCCTCGACGATGGAGAAGTGCGGAGAATGATCGGCGAGCGGCCCACGCCGCCGTGTCCCCAGGCCGAGCCGAGAACCATGCCGGGTTGAGAATAGTCTGACCCGGTCGACCCGTCATCTTCCGGGAGCGACCGCGAGCTCAAGGCCAGACGCCGGTTGTCACCTGCCGTACGTCGCTTGGCCGCCCGCATCCCCCGCTGACCGCGCGCCCACTGACCGCGCGATCACGCACCGCGAGCCCGCTCACCGTCCGCCCGCGCTCAACCGCCCCCGCCCGGCTGCCCGCGCCCGGCTCAGCCATTCGGCAAGCGATCGCCCACGGCGGTGCTCGCCGCGTCGTTGCCGTCCGTTGGAACGCCACGATCCGGGAGCATGATCCGGAACGTTGTTCCACGCGAGGCGCCAGCGAGCACTTCGATGGTGCCGCGGTGCCGCTCGATCATCCGCCGACAGACTGCCAGCCCGACTCCGGTCCCTTCTTGATCCCGCGTCTCCTTCAGACGCTGGAAGATCTCGAAGATTCGCTCGCGTTCGCCTTCCGGCACGCCGATTCCGTTGTCCACGACGTCGATCAGCCACCCGCGTTCGCTCTGTTCGGCGCGCACCACGATCTCGGGGCGCTCTTCGCCGCGGAACTTCAGCGCATTGCCGATCAAGTTCTGCATGATCTGGACCATCTGCGAACGGTCCACCAACAAGAACGGCAGGCCCCCGGCGACGATGGAGCCGCCGGACGCTTCGAGCGTCGGCCGGAACGTTTCGATCACTTCTTGAATCACATCGTCGAGGCCGACGCGTTCGGGATGAATCGGCTGCGACCCCGCCCGGGCGTACGCCAACATGTCTTGCAGCAGCCGTTGCATGCGGATGGCGCCGTCGACCGCCCGCCCCAGGTACCGACGCCCCGATTCATTGAGCGACGCGCCGTAGCGCTCGTCGATCAAGGAGAGGTAGCTCGAGATCGTCCGCAGCGGCTCGCGAAGGTCGTGGGAGGCCACCGACGTGAAGTGTTCGAGTTGCTCGATCGTGCGGCGCAACTCATCGAGGGTTTGCTGCTGTTCGGTTTCGTCGACAAGCATGCCGATCAAGCGACCGGGGCTCGATTCATTTCGCACCAATCCTGATTCGCGAACGTGCCGAATGACGCCGTCCGCATCGCGCACGCGGTATCGCACCGTATACGCGTTCCGACCCGAAAGGGCGTCGGCAATGCGCATGCCAAGGTCGCCGCGGTCGTCGGCGATGACATTGGCATGCAGCGCGTTCAAGCTTTCGACGGTGGCTGGCAGGCCGCCCAGCAAGCTCGACGCGACAGGATCAGGACGAATCGTGCCCGCTCGCAGATCGCGTACATAGCAACCGATCCGTCCCGCTTCGATCACCATTCGGAGGGTTTCATCGTGCTCGCGCACCATGCGCAGACGATCGTGCTCGACGGTTCGATCCATGCAGACGCCGACCATGCCGATCGCGCCGTCTTCGTCGACCGCGGTCGCCACCGCGTGCACTTCGAGCACCCGCCGGGCCGAGCCCGTTTCGACGGGGACCTCGATCGCCAATCGTCGGCCGGTGGCCGCCGTGAGCTGGAACGCCTTGGCCACTCGGTTCCGAGCGTCGAACGCGACATGGTCCAGCAAGTCGTTGATCGATGTCACCGAAAGCGCGTCACGAAAGTCAGCCAGGCGCTCGGCCGTCTGATCCCACGAGACGTCCCCGCGCGATCGGTCCCAGCTCCAGGTGCCAGCTTGCACGGCGTCCAAGGCAAGTTGCAGGTGCGCGTCATGGCGTCGCAATGCACCGAACGTCTGCGCCCCGGCCACGTCAATGTCCGTGCGGACGATCATGCCGGAGATGGCCCCGCCGTTGCGCCACGGACGTGCTTCCCACTGGGTGGGCGAGCCGGATCCCGATGCCTCACCGTCAGAAACCAAGGTCGAGCCGGACAGGACGTCGTCGCGCATCGCCGCCCAGGACCGACCGGCCGCCGGAAGCAAATCGTCGGCACTGCGGCCGACCGGATCGCCGGCACCCTCGTTCTCGCGGGCCCACTCGGGGCTCGCCCAGACGCACGCCCCGCTCGCGTCGAAGACCAGTATCGCAACGGGAACCTGCATCGCCAGCTCGCCGAAATCGACGACCGGACTGGCCGATGGACCGGCCGATGGACCGGCCTTCGGCGGGAAGGCGGGGCGACCAGAATGGGTGGATGCGTCGGACATCGGCCACCTTTCTACCCGATCCACGCGTGGCCGACGGATTCCGCTCCCGGCCGCAATGAAAACGCGGGCGGGCCTCGCGAAGAAGCCCGCCCGCGGCGGTGATCTCAGGATGGGACCTGGCCGGTCCGGATCAGAGGTTGAAGGCCGAAAGCACGTTCAGCAGGTCGGTGAAGTCCACCGAGCCACTGCCGTCCAGGTCGGCCGGGCAACCGAAGCACTCGCCCCAGGACGAGAGCAGGGCCAGCACGTCGTCGAAGGTGACTTCGCCATCGCCGGTGATGTCGCCGAAGACGCCTTCGGACTCGCAGATGAAGCTCTGGATGCTGAAGGCATCGATGCCGGCCTCGGTGATCGAGTCGTTCGGGTTGTCCGAGACGGTGAAACGAACGCGCACGGTCGCGAGCTGCGAAGCATCAATGAATTCAAGAGCCTGGAAGCTCGTGCGGATCCACGTCGGCGAATCGGACATCGTCGACGCAATCACCCAGGTCTGGCCTCCGTCGCCGGAGATCTCGGCCAACATGACGTCGCCGTCGTCGTCGTCGTTCGTGAACCAGCGGGAGAAGCTGACGCGGGGATCGGGCAGACCGGAGAGGTCAAATTCCGGCGTGATCAGGCGCGTCGGGCCGCCATCGACGTCGGAGTTGCCCGCAACGTTGTCGGTGAGCCAGCACGAACCGGAGCCGTCCCAGTCCGAGGTCGGATCGCCGCGATCGCCGTCACCGGCGGGAACGCCGCGGTCCCACTGACCGTCGGACAGGTCTTCGTTGACCACCAGCCAGCCAGCTTCCAGCTCGAAGTTTTCCTCGACCACGAGCTCGCTGCCGGTGAAGGCCTGCGACGTGAAGAACGAGTCAGGAGCCTGGAAGGGCTCGGAAGCAATTTCGCCGTCGGTGTTCTGGGCCGAGACGAACCAGTCGATCGCGTCGCCACACTCGAAGGTGCCGAATACCGCGTCGTACACGTTCGGCTCGATCTCGACCATCGGGGCGTCCAACCACGGGCCGCCGTTGACCCGCCAGTGGAGCATGCCGGTGGCCGGCGCCGGGGGCACCGCCTGACCGGATACGGTCACGCGGACGGTCTGTCCGCCATTGGGCGTGATGATCTCGGGCTGCTCGGTGACGTCGAACGTCAAGGCGACGGTGCCGAGGGCGAGTTGCACGGCCTCGAACGCATCAACGTGTCCGTAGCCGTAGCCGTTGTCCTTGCCGGGATCGCCGAGGTCGACGGCCGTTTGGTACAGGATGTCCTTCACTTCGTTGACCGAAAGATCGGGGTTCACCTGACGGATCAGGGCGACGACGCCGTTGATGTGCGGCGTGGCCATCGAGGTACCGCTCTTGAAGCCATACCCGCCGCCAGAAAGCGCCGAACGCGTGTTCACGCCCGGGCCAGCAATGTCCGGCTTGAAGGCGGGTTCCCCGGTCGGGGTGCACGCGGTCGGACCACGCGAACTGAAGTCGGCGAGCGGGAACGCCGGCGAGCCCGGATCGGTCGCCGCCACGGCGACGGTGCGATAGTCGGACAAGGCGCGGTCGCCCGGGCGACGCAGGCCGTTGTCGCCTTCGTTGCCGGCGGCAAACAGCACCACGGTGCCCACTGCTTCCAGGGCGTCGATGAAGGACCAGAAGGTCTCATCGCATTCCGGATAGCCGTGGCTCGTGACCAGGCCCCACGAGTTGGAAGCAACGTGCGGGACATCCCACACGGTGTTCGGATCGCCATCCGGATCGGCAAGCCATTCAAACGTGGTGATGGCGTCGGCCACCGTCTGCGGAATGCCGCCGCCACGGTCGATCGCGCCGGCCGCAATCCACTTGGCCCCGGGGGCGACGCCAATCTGGTCGCCGGGAGCGCCGCCGACGACCGAGCCGGTCACGTGGCTGCCGTGGCTGGAACTGCCGCCGTCGAACGGGAACGAGTTGTCGCCGGTGTACGGATCGAGCCAGGCCCACTGCGGGTTGCCGGCGTAGGCAGGATCGAGTCCAGCCCAGCGACTGGCGAGCGCCGGGTGGTTGCCATCGGCACCGGTATCGACCGTCGCAATCAAGACGCCACTGCCATCGAAGCCAAGGCCCCACACCTCGGGGGCGCGAACCGCGAGCACGCCGGGTTCGATCGTTCCACCGAGGGACAAGCCCTCGACCGGATTGACTTCGTCAATCTCTTCCGTCGGCGTGATCAATTCGATCGGGTGGTTGAAGTACGCGTACTCAACTTCCGGCAGGCCGGCGAGCATCTCGATCGATGCCGCGGGGCCTTCGACGCGGACCGCGTTGGCCAGCCAGAACGACTGGACCCGCGTAAGGGATCCCGCGTTCAGCATCAGGTTCATCTGTGGCACGATGCGGCCGCGGGCTTCGGCGTTCACTTCTTGCAGCGCGCGGACGACGGTGCGGTGCCGCTCGGCCCGGGTGGCCGACTCGGCGTCGAGTTCGGCGGTCAGTTCGTCGATGTCGAGTTGGACGTCAAAGTGCAACAGGGCCGACACGATCGTGTCGGGGCCAGCCTTGTCGAGGACGCCGCGCAGCACCGGATCGATGGTGCCCGCGTGGGCCGACGCCGCCAGAATGGCGACGCTGGCTCCAGCCAGGGGGAGGGTCTTCATTTCGGGGATGCTCCTGGGGTCCGCCTTCGCGATCCCGACGCACCTTGGGCCCGAATGGCCGAAGAGCGAAGGGGGTCGAAGCCGGGTGGGGACAGCAGACGGGGATATCGGACGCTCGTCGGACGGGCCGGGGGTTGGGCCAGCCGGCGAACGCCACCCCACTATGACGGCATGGCACCCCAAGAGCCACGCTTTTCCGGCCACCGGGACCAATCATGACCGGTTGACGTCCTCCGACCGGCCCCCCCTGGTCCGATTGCGACGTTCTCGGCCGGCGGCTAGAGTTCTCGGATTCAATCCAATCATCCGGATGAACGGATTGATGGCCCGGATCCGATTTTCGCCGATGATGACGGGTCGCGATCGCCGGACCCACTTCGCTCCCCCGCCCGAGAGAACACGCCACATGGCCAGCCGCACCACCCAGTTCACCTCCGAATCGGTCTCCATGGGTCACCCCGACAAGATGGCCGACCAGATCTCTGACGCGATCCTCGACGCCATGCTGACCGTCGATCCTCGGAGCCGCGTCGCCGCCGAAACCATGGTCACCACCGGCATGGCGGTGATCGCCGGCGAAGTGACGTGCGACGGGTACGTGGACATTCCGCGCCTCGTCCGCGAAGTCGTCGCCGACATCGGCTACGACGACGGTCGCAAGGGATTCGACGCTGAGGCGTGCGCGGTCCTGGTCTCGCTCGATGAGCAGAGTCCGGACATCGCCCAGGGCGTCGACGACGACAACGGCCTGCACAAGGAACAGGGCGCCGGTGACCAAGGCCTCATGTTCGGCTTTGCCTGCACCGAGACGCCGTCGCTGATGCCGCTGCCGGTGTCGCTTTCGCACCAGTTGGTCGCCCGGCACGCCGAGGTCCGCCGCTCGAGCGCGGTTCCCCACCTCCGCCCGGACGCCAAGAGCCAGGTCACGGTTGAGTACGTCGACGGCCGGCCGAGCCGCGTGCTCACCGTCGTGCTGTCGACGCAGCACGGACCGGAGTGGAATGAATCGCAGCCCGCCCTCGGCGATGCGATCACCGAACACGTCATTCGTCCGGTGCTCGGCGACCTGTGGAACGATGACATCACCGTCCACGTGAACCCGACCGGCAAGTTCGAACTTGGCGGACCCCACGGCGACTGCGGCCTGACCGGTCGCAAGATCATCGTCGACACCTACGGCGGCCGCGGCCGCCACGGCGGCGGCGCCTTCAGCGGCAAGGACCCGTCGAAGGTCGACCGTTCGGCTGCCTACATGGCCCGCTACATCGCCAAGAACATCGTGGCCGCCGGACTGGCCGAGACCTGCGAAGTGCAGCTTTCCTACGCCATCGGCGTGGCCGAGCCGACGAGCGTGCTCGTGGATTGTCAGGGCACGGCCACGATCGACGAAGAGCGAATCGAAGAGCTGGTGCGCGAGCACTTCCGCCTCACGCCGCGGGGCATCATCGAGACCCTCGACCTGCTCCGCCCGATCTACCGGGCCACGAGCTTCCACGGCCACTTCGGCCGCGAGCCCGGCGAAGGCGGCCCCGGCACGTTCAGCTGGGAACGCACCGACAAGGCCGACGCGCTGCGGGCGGCCGCGGGCGCGACGGCTGGCGCGGGAGCGTAAGCCGGTCGACGGCGGGCCCGCTGCTCGCCGCTCGATCCTCGCTCGTGCGACGAGCGACACGCACGTGAAACGAACGATCAACCGGCGCGGCGACGCGCCGGTTGTCGTGCGCGGCGCGAAAAAAATGGGCACGGATCCGGGCAGGCGAGCCTGAGCCGGATGCGTGCCACACGAGGAGGAAGCATCAGTCGATCGTTGAGCGTCAGGCGGCCCGCTGATTGCGCTCGTCGAGCCGGCAGCGGCGTGCGGCCCGCGGTTCAGTCGTCGGCCCGGCGATCGGACCAAGCGGTGCTCCGCGCAATCGGACGCCGGCGGCCGCGCGGGCGGTGCAGCCGAGGAGTGGATCGTCCAGGCAACGGATGGTCGTGTCGGGCGACCCGCTCGGGCCGGCGGGCGGCGAAGCGGCGGGCGAGGCGGAGGCAGCGACGGTCGAGGTCGCATTCGAAGTGGCCGGCGTCGATCGGTGTTCCATGGCTGGCCCCCTCCAAGGGGCTCGCGAATCCGGAATTGCCCCTGAGCCCTCGACCTTCTCTGCCGTCCCTCAATCTCGTCGGCGAATCTCCGTCGCCGCGGAACCAGATATCGGGGGCAATCGCGCGAATCCTCCACCTTTTCCCCGAATCGACCCACGTCGTATCCACAAGCCGCGCGGAACATGCCGGCGGACCTCGGGTCGATGCCGGGCCGCGTGCCTCGGACACTCCCGGGGATTCGGCCGGATCGGCCGCGGCCTCGCGCATCGGCTGCGCCGCACGATCCGTCAAGCATGAACTCCGAATCAAGGGAAGTCGATCGCTACACTCCGCCCCTATGCCCAAGCCGCCCCCCTGCCCTGATTCCTGCAACGTCCTCCTCGTCGGTGGTGGAGGTCGCGAGCACGCCCTGGCGTGGAAGCTCCGCCAGAGCCGCCGCCTCGGCCGCCTCTGGACGACCGACCGGTCGAATCCCGCCATCCAATCGATCGCCCGGCAGTGCCCGGTCGAGATGGACGTCAAGCGTCCGTTCCACCTCCAGCAGTGGTGCACGCGCGAGCGGATCGACCTGGTCGTCGTCGGCCCCGAACAGCCTCTGGCCGACGGCATCGCCGATGCACTGTCGACCCCCGAACGCATGGTCTTCGGCCCCTCCAAGTCCGGGGCCCGCATGGAGGCCGACAAGGCCTTCGCCAAGAACATCATGCGGCAGGCGTCGGTTCCGACGGCCGAGGGCCGGATCTTCACCGACCTGGAATCGGCGATCGAGTACGTGACCGTCCGCGAGGAACCCTGCGTGGTGAAGGCCACCGGACTCGCGGCCGGCAAGGGGGTCGTCGTTTGCGATGACGAACACGAAGCAATCGCCGCCCTGCAGGAAATCATGGGCGCCCGAGTGCACGGCGAAGCGGGGGCGACGGTGCTGGTGGAGGAGCGCCTCCACGGCCAAGAGGTCTCGGTGATGGCCCTGGTCGACGGGCACACGATCTGGATCCTCGACCCGGCCCAGGACCACAAACAGCGTGACGAAGGCGACAGCGGCCCAAATACCGGCGGGATGGGGGCGTACTGCCCCACGCCGGTACTCGACGACGCCATGCTCGCCCGCATCCAGCGCGACATCCTGATCCCGACCGTCGCCGGCCTCCGGCGCGAAGGGATCGACTACCGCGGAGTCCTCTACGCCGGGCTCATGCTGACCCCTGGCGGACCGAAGGTCCTCGAATTCAACTGCCGCTTTGGCGATCCCGAAACCCAGCCGCTCATGGCCCGCCTCCAGGGTGACTTGGTCGAGATCTGCTGGGCCACCGCCGCCGGCACGCTGGACGACGTCCAGATCGGCTTTGATCCCCGCACGGCCTGCTGCGTGGTGCTCTGCTCGGCCGGATACCCCGGGGCGTACGAGAAGGGCCGGGTCATCACCGGAATCGACGCGGCCGAGGCCGCCGGCGGGGCCGGACGGGTGACCGTCTTCCACGCCGGGACCGCCACTACTCCCGCCGGCGACCTGGTCACCGCGGGCGGGCGCGTCCTTTCGGTCACGGCCCTGGGCCAGGATCTGGCCACGGCCCGCGATTTGGCCAATGACGCCGCAGACCAGATCCGCTTCGACGGGTCGTTCTTCCGCCGCGACATCGGCGATCGGGTCCTGGCTCCCAGCTGAGGATCCCGGCCCGCCCAGGGCTGAACCCGCACCCTCCGGCTCGTCCCCGTTGGCTGCAACCCGCGGGTGTGCTATCGTCTCGGATTCCGCTTCGCGGGCTGCGGTGTGACCGCCGGCCCGCGATCCGGCTCAGCCTTGACGCTCACCAAGTCATCTATCCATCGGGATCCCCCCCGCCATGGCCGACGCCACCGCCACCGCCGACAGCCCCTACGACATCCAAGTCGAAGACGCTGGTCCTGCCCGCAAGCGCCTCAAGATCACGGTGCCGGCCGACCACATCGCGTCGAAGATCGAGGATTCGATGGGCGCCCTGGCCTCCACCGCCGCCCTCCCCGGCTTCCGCAAGGGCCGCGCCCCGCTCGCCCTCCTCGAGCGCCGCTTCGGCACCGCCGTGCGAGACGAAGCCCGCGGCCAGATCATCGCCGAGAGCTACTCGGCCGCGCTGGAGTCCAACGACCTCAAGCCGGTGAGTGAGCCCGAGCCGGTCGACGACATCGACAGCCTCGAGCTGGTGGACGGCAAGCCCCTGACGTTCTCCGTCGAGGTCGAAGTCGTCCCCGACATCCCGATGCCGGAGCTCAAGGGCGTCGCGGTCAAGAAGCCGATGAAGGAAGCCGACGAGGACATGATCGCCGCCGAGATCGAGCGCCAGTGCGTGCAGGCCGGCACCGTCGTCGACGCCGAAATGCCCCTGCTCGCCGGTGACAAGATCGTTGGCCCCGGTACCGCGACCAAGGACGGCGAAGACGAGCCGTTCTTCGAGCACCCCGGCGTTGATGTCATCGTCCCCGAGAAGGAAGACGGCGGCAACGGTGCGATCCTCGGCCTCCTGGTCGAAGGCCTGCACGACATGCTCATCGGGCAGAAGCTCGGCGACGAGGTTTCGGTCTCCGTCACCGGCCCCGATTCCCACGAACTCGAGCACATTCGCGGCGAGATGCTCACGATCAAGATGACCATCGAGCAGGCGATGCGGATCGATCCGGCCACCCCGGCCGAGGTCGTCGAACGCTTCGGCCTCGAGAGCGAAGACATCCTCAAGGAGCAGGTCAAGCTTGCCCTCGAGCAGCGCATCGCGGTCGAACAGCAGGCGGCGATGCGGGAGCAGGTCTACACCTACCTCAGCGACAACGCCGAGTTTGAACTGCCCGAGAAAATGACCGAGAACCAGGCCCAGCGCATGCTGGAGCGGGCCCGTCTCGAGATGATGTACCGCGGTTCGATGTCGGCCGAAGAGGTCGAGCAGAAGATCGCCGAGCTCCGCACGGAAGCCCAGGACGAGAGCCGCAAGCGGCTCAAGCTCCAGTTCCTGCTGCACAAGCTTGCCGACGATCTGGACATCCAGGTGACCGAGCAAGAAGTGAACGGCCGCATCGCCATGATCGCCCAGCAGCGTCAGGTGCGTCCGGACAAGCTCAAGAAGGACCTGATCGAGAACGGCGCGATCGGCCAGATCGGCACGCAGATCCGCGACCACAAGGCCGTGGACCGCATCATCGACGACGCGTCGATCTCCGAGGTGCCGGCCGACGACTGGAACGCCGAAGTCGAGGCCAAGAACGCCAAGTGATCCACGGGGATTCCGGCGGGCGGACGAACGGTACGCGCCGGTTGGGCCACTTCGGCCCGACCGGGCGACTTCCGTCGCTCGCCCTCTGGTGCTCCGCGCTGAGCGTGTCCGTGGCGAAGACCGCCCATGCCGCCCCCGGTCGATCGGCCGGGGGTTTGTTCTCGGACGTGCTCCCCTGGGTCATCGGACTCGTCGTGATCGCGGTCGTTGGCGGCGTGGTGATCGTCCGCGTGCGGCGAGCTTTGCGCGATCCGGAAGAAGCGCCGGGCGGGGTCGGATTCACGCTGCACGACCTCAGAACCATGCATGCGCGAGGCGAGATGACGGATGTGGAGTTTCGCGCTGCGCGGGATGCGATGATCGCCGGGGTCAAAGATGCCGCCGCACGGTCCGCGAACCCGGACGAAAGCGCCTGAATCCCCGCCGTCGTTGGGGAGCCGCCGTACAATCGACCGATATCGCCGAGACCCGGTTCGCGCGCCCAGTCGGCCCGCCAGAACCGGTCCGCGAGCCCACGCCAGCCCTTCCCCGCTTTCGGGGGTCTCGGGCCCGAGCGTTTCGACGAGGAATCGACCCGCATGAGCAGTCCGACCAATCCCGAACCCAATCCGAACGCCATGGCTGACGGCGGTCCCTCCCCGCGAGGCGGCGGCGGCGGTGGTGGCGGTTCCTTTGACGACGGCGGAACCGGCGGCCCGAGCGGCCCCGGTGGCCCGGGCGGCACCGCGGGCGGCACCGCGGGCGGCACCGGCGACGACGGTGGCTTTCGCGGCCGGCGCGTGACCACCTGTTCGTTCTGCGGCAAGACCTCGCGCGAAGTCGGCCCCATGGTCGAGGGCCCGAACGACATTTACATCTGCTCGAACTGCACCGACCTCTGCCAGAACATCTTCCGGCAAGAGCGTCGCCGCACCGCGGCCACGCGGCAGTTGTTCTCCACGATCCCGACCCCGCGTCAGATCAAGGAGTTCCTCGACCAGTACGTGATCGGGCAGGATCAGGCGAAGAAGAGCCTGGCCGTGGCGGTGCACAACCACTACAAGCGCCTGACCCAGATCGAGAACGAAGACGCTCCGGTCGAGCTCGACAAGTCGAACGTCATGCTCATCGGCCCGACCGGCACCGGCAAGACGCTGCTCGCCCGCACCCTGGCCCGCATCCTCAACGTGCCGTTCGCCATTGGCGACGCAACCACGCTGACCGAGGCTGGCTACGTCGGCGAAGACGTCGAGAATCTGCTGCTCAAGCTTCTGCAGGCAGCGGACTACGACCTGGACGCAGCGCAACGCGGCATCATCTACATCGATGAGATCGACAAGATTGGCAAGACCAGTCAGAACGTGTCGATCACCCGCGACGTATCCGGCGAAGGCGTGCAGCAGTCGCTTCTGAAGATGCTCGAAGGCGCGGTGGCCAACGTGCCGCCCCAGGGTGGCCGAAAGCACCCCGAGCAGCAGTACATCCAGATGGACACGACGCACATCCTGTTCATCTGCGGCGGCTCGTTCGTCGGCCTGTCCGAGATCATCCGCAAGCGCCTCGGCCACACCCGGATCGGCTTCGGCTCGGCCAACCCGGCCGAAGAGTTTGCGGCCACCCGGACGTCGGACGGACCGGCCGCTGACGGCGAGGTGCTCGCCCAGGTCACGCCCGAAGACATCCTTCAGTTCGGCCTGATTCCCGAGCTCGTCGGCCGCCTGCCGATCATCACCCCGCTGATGCCGCTCACCCGCGACGCGATGGTCCGGATTCTGACCGAGCCCAAGAACGCGATCATCAAGCAGTACCAGCACCTGTTCACGCTCGAAGGGGCCCAGCTCGAATTCGCGACCGACGCCCTTGAGGCGTTCGCCGAAGAGGCGATGCGACGCGAGACCGGGGCCCGCGCCCTGCGCGCGGTGCTCGATGAGTTCATGCTTGAGTTGATGTACGACCTGCCCGACTGCGACAACACCGGCATCACCTACGTGATCGACCGGGATGCTGTCACCAGCCGCCCTGCCCTGGGCGACCTGAGCCGGGTGGAGGCCAAGGAGTCGGCTTGAGTCGACGTGCCAGTCCATCCGGTGGGCCACCCAGCGAGTTGGCCAGCGAGTTGGCCAGCGAGTTGGCCCGCCCCCGATGATTGACGACGACCGCCCCCAGCCTTGGGGGCGGTTTTCAATCCGGCCGCCGGCCACACCCCTTGGGTCGGAACGCATCCGGATCGGCGAACTGCCCCTCTCGGCCACCCGACGCGGGTTGCGGCCTCCGCCGCCGCACCGCTATACTCATCGATCCACTGCATTGGCCGAGGAGTTCACCCATGCCGCGCGTCTGCCATTTCACCGGAGCCCGGACGACCACCGGTCGTCGTCTTCGCTATCGCGGTCGCCCCAAGTACCTCGGCGGCATCGGCCTCAAGGTCACGGCGATCAGCAAGCGAACCTTCAAGCCCAACATCCAGACCGTTCGCGCGGTCGTGGATGGCAAGCCCGCCCGCATCAAGGTGACGGCCAAGGCGATCAAGAACGGGTTCGTCGTCAAGCCGCTCAAGCGGAAGTACGGCTACACCCGCAAGCTCGCCCAGGCTGCCGCGGCCGGCAAGTGAGTCCACGGCATCCTCGGTCGGCTCGTGGCCCTGCCTTCGTAGGAAGGGACGGCCAGTCGCCCGCCCACTGATGCCACGGTCCTCGCGCTGACCGCCACGCCACCCGCCGGTTCGGTGGGCCGCGCCCCGAGGGCGGGTCCGCATCGGTGCACGAACAAGATCACGCGGCTCTCCACGCGGGAGCCGCGTTGTTGTGCGCAGAATGTGATGTTCGGCGGCCCAGTTGGCGATTCGAGATCGGTCCATGCCGGGCGAAATCCCTCATTCCCAGGGAAAATCGGACGCAATGTCCACGCGTCGTTTGCTCCCTTCCCAGACCGGTCTAGGCTTGTGCAGCGAACGACCATTTGGAGGGAGGCTGGCCCACGCGGCTTCGGTCCCCTCAACACCCGCGACGTTCGATTCCAGAGACTTGCACGACACCTTTCGCCTGCCCCCGGTGGTGGTCATGGTTCGCTGCATTCGCGTTCACGCCCGAGCTGCCTCACCTTCGTGAGGCTCGCCGGCGTCGATCGGGATGCCAAGCCCATGCCCCCCCGCGGACGGGTTCGCCTTGAGTTTGCAATGCCCGGTCTTTGCCGGTCATCGCCCATCGGTGCCCCTCTTCCCCGTGAATCGCTCAGGCGGCAATCTCGACGTTGAACGGGTCCGCGACGCCACCGATCTGGTTCGCCTCATTGGCGAACACGTGAAACTCGACCGCAAGGGTCGGGAGCACGTGGGCGTCTGCCCGTTCCACGATGACTCCTCCCCGTCCATGCACGTGGTGAGCCACAAGGGCCCGGGCTTCTACAAGTGCTTTGCCTGCGGGGCGAGCGGCGACTGCTTCACCTTCGTGAAGGAGTACCACCGCATCGAGTTCCGCGAGGCCCTGCAGATGTTGGCCGAGCGAGCCGGCATCCCGCTCCAGCCCCTCGGCGGCCGCGGAAGCTCCGGGCGCACCAGTGACCAGCCGACCCGCAACGACCTGCTTGAGGCCTGCCGCTTCGCCCTCGGCTTTTTCCGCCAGACCCTTGCCCATCCGCAGCGCGGCACGACCGGCCGCGACGTGATCGAGCAGCGCGGCATCAGCCCCGAAATGGTCGAGGCTTTCGGCATCGGCTACGCCCCGCCGGGCTTTGACAACCTGCGTGAGCGGATTGAACAGAGCGATATCGCCGTGCGGTCGGCGGTCGGGGCGGGACTGCTCAAGCGGCGCGACAGCGGCGGCAACTACGACGCGTTTCGGAACCGGCTGATGTTCCCCATCGGCGATGAGATGGGACGACCGGTCGCCTTTGGGGCCCGGATCATCGACCCGGAAGACACTCCGAAGTACCTGAACAGCCCCGAGACGCGGATCTTCAACAAGTCGGCGACGCTCTTTGGCCTGCACCTGGCTCGCCGTGCGATCGTCGACGCCGGCCACGCGATCATCACCGAGGGCTACACGGACGTCATCGCCTGCCATCAGGCCGGCGTGGCCAACGTCGTCGGCACCCTCGGCACTGCCCTGACCCCCGACCACGCCGAACGCCTGGCCCGTTCAACCGATCGAGCGGTCCTGGTCTTTGACGGCGACACCGCCGGCCAGAAGGCCGCGGACCGTGCCGTCGCCGTCTTCTTCCGCTCCAACGTGGATGTCCGCGTGTGCATCCTGCCCGACGGCAAGGATCCCGACGATTTCCTGCGCGAGCACGGGGCCGAGGGCTTCCGGGCCCAGGTTGATGGGGCCGAAGACGCGTTGCGATGGAAGCTCGGCCGGTTCCGCGCCGCCGCCGATCCGTCGGCGGGCGTCTCCGCCCGCGAGCAGGCCCTCTCCGCCTTTCTCGATGACTTGACCGATCTCGGCTTCGCCGCCATGAGCACCGTGCGTCGCCAGCTCGTGCTCGACCAACTGCAGCGCCTGCTCCGCATTCCGGTCGTGGAACTCGACGGCCAACTCCGCCGGCGCGAAACCGAACGGGCCGCCCGCGCCCGCCGCGATCGCGATCGCCAGCGCGCCCGCGACGCCCGGCCCCGCCCCGCGCCCGATGGCACATCGGGGACCTCGGAAACCTCGGCCACGCGGTCGACCGCGTCCGCGCCGGCGCCGACGTCCGGCTCAGGCCCAGGCTCCGCCCCCGCAAGAAGGTCAGGGTCCACCGCGGGCAATGCCAAGACCGCGCAGGCCCCGGCAAAGTCCGGATCGCAAACGACCTCGACGTCTGGCTCGACGTCCGGCCCGAAGGGCGGCTCAATCGCGGCGTCCACGTCGGCTGCCGCGGCCGCCGCATCCTCGGCCCCGTCCACCGAAATCCCGGTCGACGCCGACGGCCGCCCGCTGATCGCCCCCGGCGATGTGGACATCGACCCTGATGACGTCGGCCCCCTGGCGGGACCGCTCGACCACGATCCGCGCTCGGCGGCCGCCCCGGTCATCACCACCGCGGCTGAGCACCACGCCTCGCCCGCCTCGGAACACATCTCCCGAGCCCGGCGGCTGGCGGAGCGCGACTTCGCGGCCCTGGCCCTCACCGATGCCGAGACCCTGGCTCGACTTTGCCGCGAGGTGGCCGCGGTCGACGCCGAGGCCCGGGCCGCCGCCGCCGCCGCCCTGCGTGAGTCCTCCGATCCCGACACGATTCCGCCGGGCCGCATCGCCGCACGGCTGGACGGGTTGCATGATGGCCAGCCGCTCGGCGAGGACCACGATCCGCACACCGCGCCCGCCCTCCTGCCCTGGCTCACCGCCCGCGGGAGCTTCGCGGACGCCGCCGCCCATACCGTGGCCCGCTGCATGGCCGAGTGGATTGCCGCCGGCGGCTCCGAAGTGGCCCCCGCTCCCGGCACCGCCCGGATCATGGACGAATCACCCGACGAGTCGACCCGCATGCAAGTCGCCACCCTCCACTTCGAGGGCGAGCGTCTGTCCGAGTCGGCCCGGTCCCGCGATGCATCGGGCCCGGATCCCGTGGCCGTCGCCCTCGACGCGCTGCTGGAGTGCCTGGGCCGCGAACGGGCCGCCGCGGCCGGCAATCGGGCCCGCATGGACGCCGCCGCCGGCGCGATGGACGCCGAGGGCCTCGCCGCCCTCATTGAAGAGCGTCGCCGCCAGGGTGCGTCCCCGTCGGCCATCGCTCGCCGGCCTCCCGGCAGTCCGCGCCCCCCCGGTCCCCGACCCGGGTCCGGATACCGCCCTCCGTCCGGGAACGGTCGATCCGGGCGGTTCTCGGGCCCTCGCCATCCTGCCCCGCCTCCCTGACCCGGTGGATTGCCTTGCACCGGAGAAGTCGATCCGACATGCGTTCGAATCGCGCCTAGTATTTCCCTTGGACCCTGTCCAGACTCATTTTTCCCTCCGCCGGAGTCCCGCGCCGTGAGCGTGACCCTTGAAGAACTGCATCCGCCGCTTCGATCCTTGGTCGAGGCCGGTCTGGCCCGTCAGTGGATCAGCTACGAAGAGCTGAACACCTGCCTGCCTGACGAGCTCGTGGACCCCGAGCGGCTCGATGAGCTGATCGTGCTGGTCGATGGCGCCAGCATCGAGATGCGGGACGCCCCGCGCGTTCGGCACCTCGGCGGCCCCGGTTTCCTCGCGCCCCTTCAGACGAACCTGAAGTTCAAGCGCGATGACCCGAACAAGGGCAATGCTGTTGCCCGCGTCAACCTTGACGATCCCGAGGTGGCCGAAGACCAGATTCCGCCGGATGAGCTCGACGACGATTCGAGCACCACCACGACGACCACCACCACGACGACCACCACCGAAGGCACCCAAGAGGAGCAGCAGGCGGTCATCGAGGAGGCGATCAGCGACGCCGGCAGCAAGCGGATCGACGACCCGATCCGCATGTACCTCACGCAGATGGGCACGATTCCGCTGCTCACCCGCGAAGAGGAAATCCGGCTGGCCAAGAAAATCGAGACGACGCGGATGATCTTCCGCCGCCGCGTGCTCGAATCGGACTATGCCGCCCAGCAGGCGGTCGAGACGCTGCAGCAGGTGCACGACGGCAACTTGCCGTTCGATCGCACCATGCGCATCTCGACGGCCGAGGAGAACGCCAAGGAAAAGGTTGCGTCGCGCATCCCCGTGAACCTGGCCACCATCCGTTTGCTGCTCGCGGCGAACCGCGTTGACTTCGATCGCCTGATCGAAGGCGGCAGCGAGTCGCGCGGCGAGAAGATCCACGAGGAGATGGAGCGGCGCCGCCGCAAGATCGCCACGCTGATCGAGGAATGCTGCCTTCGGACGGCCCGCATCCAGCCGCTCATGCGCCGGCTCGAGTCCATCGCCAAGAAGGCCCGCCAGCTCGAACAAGAGCTCGAGCGCGCCGAGAAGCATCCCGACCGCGTCGATCCTGAGGACGCGATCGTGATGGGCGAAGAGCTCGAAGGGCTCACGAGCCTCGTCACCGAAACTCCGGATCAGCTGCGCACGCGGCTGGAAATCATCCGGCGCGTCTTCGACGAGTACGAGCAGGCCAAACGCGACCTCTCGGGCGGCAACCTCCGCCTCGTGGTGTCGATCGCCAAGAAGTACCGCAACCGCGGCCTCCCCTTCCTGGACATTATCCAGGAAGGCAACACCGGCCTCATGCGTGCAGTGGACAAGTACGAGTACCAGCGCGGGTACAAGTTCTCGACGTACGCCACGTGGTGGATTCGCCAGGCGATCACCCGGGCCATCGCCGATCACGCCCGCACCATTCGCGTGCCGGTCCACATGATCGAAACGATGAGCAAGCTCCGCACGATCCAGAAGCAGTTGCTGCAGATCCACGGACGCGAGCCCACGATCGAGGAGATCGCCGACAAGGCCAAGATGAGCGTCGACGAGACCCGCCGGGTCATGAAGATCTCGCGCCACCCGATCAGCCTGGACCGGCCGGTCGGCGAGAGCGAGGACTCGCAGTTCGGCGACTTCATCGAGGACGAGCGTCAGGAATCGCCGTCGGATTCGGCCACCAGCGAAATGCTGCGGCAGCGGATCAACGACGTCCTCAAGACGCTCACCTACCGCGAGCGGGAGATCCTGAAGCTGCGCTACGGCGTGGGCGACGGATACACCTACACGCTCGAGGAAGTCGGCCGCATCTTCAAGGTCACCCGCGAACGCGTGCGGCAGGTCGAATCCAAGGCCATCCGCAAGCTCCAGCACCCCGTCCGTCGTCGCCGTTTGGCGAACTTCATCGGGATGGAGGAGTAGTCGCGGGCAGTGGCCACTGAGCGGGTCACCATCACGGATCGCCCGCCCACGATCGATTGACGCAGCGCCCGTCCCGGCTCCCGGGGCGGGCGTTGTTCGTGGGCCGGCGAGCACAGTGCCGCCGCCGAGGCTGGTACCGTGATGGCGTGGAACGGCCCTTCGAAACCGCGACCGTGTACGCCTGGTTGATGATGCTCGGCGGCGTGGCCACCTTGCTGATCGCGGTCCCGCGAGCGCACCGCATCCGAACGTTCAACTCGACCGCGGTCGAAGTCGTGGCGACGGTCCTTGATGGCCGGGCTGGTCCGCGCCGAACCTCAGTCTTGACAGCCCGTTGAAAAACCTCGCCCCGTCCTGAGCGCGATCATTCCGCCCCTCGCTTTGTCGCCGAATCTCGGCGTATCGAGTGGATATGCCTTCGATTCAGCTCCGCGCGAGGGACGGAAGCACCGCACTCAGAACGAGACGGGCTTCTTCAACGGACTGTTGAGCGTGGAACACTTCTCGGCCGGCGTGCGGTATCGCCGCGATGTCACGGTGCCCGTGATCCACGAAGCCCAGTGGCCGAGCAGCATTCGGCTGCGGCACCCGCCAAACGATCCCACAGACCTGCGATTGCCGCAGGATCCGACGTACTGGTTACCCGTCCTGACCGGCCTCGGCCTGCTGGTCCTTGGGGGCGCCGGCGCTTGGTACTTCCCCGAAATTCGCGAGTGAGCGACGGCGCGGACGCGTGGTCAACGCCGAGCCCCCCTCCCAGGACCGAACCTGGCGGTACTGCGCTGGGCGCCAGCCACTCGGCCAGTCCCACGCCAACGAATCCCACGCCGTTCCAACGCCCCTATCCACCAGTGGCATTGGTCCGGTCACCATGACGCCCGTCCGGCGCGAACGAAATTGATCGGCGACTCGCTCGGATCGCGCTCGGCGCCCAGATCCGCCGAGCGATCCAAGGACGGGTGACGGGGTTCAAGTCGCGATCCATGGGCCGCGCCGGTTGGATCGGCCCGGAGGCCTCCCGGTTCGGCGACGGCATTGGGAAGCCGCAATGGACGCCCTCGCCCCGCCGCGCCGGACCTTCGAGGCCCACCGCGACTCGGTCGCGCGCATCAACGGCATCTCGTCCATCGACCTCGGGATGCTGGGATCCGACGAACAGGAGATCGAAATCGTCGGCACCGTCGTGGATGCGTCGGGCCTGGTCCTCACTTCCAACTCTGACCGCAATCCCTTCGGCGACCAGCCTCTCGACATTGCACCGCAGGCCGGGACGCAGGCCACGGTCCAGGCCGAAGGCACGCCTAACTGTTTCCAGCTTCCCGGCGGCGATCGCGTCCGGGCGGAACTGGTGCTGAAGGATCTGCACCTCGGCGTCGCGCGGCTTCGCCCGAAGGTGGCGGACTCGCCCGCTGGCGTGCGCTCGTTCAACCTGATGGCGGCGGCCGACCCCGCCACGGTGCTCGACCGGGTGCTCAACGTCAGCTGAACAGGCCAACGCAGTGGCCGCGTTCCGGCCCTGATCCGGCCCTGATCCGGCCCTGATCCGGCGTTCCGGCTCTGTTCCGGCCGCGGCCTCCCGGCACGTGGAAGCGGTGATCGAGCAGCCGAGAGGGTGCTGGACGGTCGCCGTCGAAATGGGCACGCCGTGCCTCGACGAGTCGGGACACCTCCCGGACGCCGTCGTCGACCTGATCGACCTCGAGGATGGCGTCGACACGATGGCCCTCATGGCCGGGCAACCGATGACCCAGCCGGTGATCCTGCCGGTCGCCGCGATCCGGCAACTTGTCGCCCAGACCCTCGAGCTCTGATGCGGGCGGACGCCGGCCGGCCTCCCGCGAGGCAGATGGACCGGCGTCGTTTCGTTCACTCGGCGTCGGCCGAGGCCAACCGGGCCCTGCCCACGCCATCAGGCCGCTGCATTGACCGACCCACCGAGGCACTTCGGCCAACGCACGCCAACCTCGTCCCGCCCGAGACCAACGCAGACCGGCCTCCCGAGATCAGTTGATCCCGAGAGGCCGGTGTCGTGTTTCCGTGCGGCGAGGAAGTCCTGCCACGGGCATCAATCAGCCTTCGCGACTTACGGGCAATCGCCCCAAGCCGAGAGCACGGGCAGGATGTCGTCGAAGTCGATCTTGCCGTCGCAGTTGAAGTCCTCGGGGCAGTTGTTGCACTCGAGGTTGAACTGTTCGAGGACCTCGAGCAGGTCGATGAAGCCGGTCATGCCGTCGCCATCGATGTCCGTCGGGCAGGTTCGGGCGTCGGTCATGGTGATCCGCACGCGGCGACCTTCGGTGAGGTCAAGGGCAATCTCGGTGCCGTCGGCCGACCGCAGGACCCAATCGGTCAGGCCAGCGATCGCGTCGGTGCCGGCGTCGCCGTCCACGTCCTCGAAGCCGAGAGACACTTCCGACCCACAGAGGGCGAAGCCGGCGATGATGAAGCCATCGGTGTCGGCGGTCGTCCAATCCTGGACGCTGGTGAACATCGAATCGCCTTCTTCACCGGTGAAGGTGTCCGCCGGGTCATCGCTCACCACGCGGGCCGCCGCACCGGGGCCGCTCAGAACATCGAGCTGCATTTCAGCCCGGCCACCGTCGGCATCGCCGCCGCCCGCCTCATCGTGCACCACGACGAGGCCCGGGCCTTCGTCCGTCTCGATCAGGGCGACGTACGAGGTATCGGCCGCGGTCGGGAACGGACCGTTCCACGAGCCGGTGCCGGCCGTGTCGTAGCCGTAAAGCCGGGCCGCATCGCCCAAGAAGCGATAGCTGGACACGTCGCCGAGGATGTTCTTGTCGAAGTCGCCGGCGCCCGGGGCGCTCTCCTGGGCGATCTGGATGACGGCCCCGCCGCCGTCGACGCGGTCCCGCGAGAAGCGGAGGTCATCGATCGCGGCACCGCTGAGGGCCGCACCGCCGGTGTACTCGATGAGCACACGGGTGATGCCGGCGCCTTCGGCGTCAAAGCGGGTGATCACGCCGTCACCGGCGTTCGCGTCACCATCGTTCACGGTCATCGTGGCGACTTCGGTGCTGCCGGCGAGGGCGGTCAGGGTGTAGCCCTCGCCCCCGTCGATGTCGATGATGTTCATCGAGACCGAGTTCACCGGGGGATCGAAGTCCATGCGGATCGGGGAGGCAATCGAGGGGCTGCCATCGATCAGCGGGTCGGTGAGACCGGCGACGCCGGAGCTCATCGGGCCATCCTCTTGCCCCGCCACCGAGAAGAACCCGGTGATGGGCGCGCCGGTAACGCAGATGATCGGGGCGCTGAAGGGCTCACCGTCGATGCCGAAGTTCACGCCCAAAGCGGCGAACTGGTTCGTCACTTCGGTGGCTTCGCTCAAGCCTTCGAAGTCGATGACGAAGTAATCCTGGGGAACGGCGACGGGGCCGCCGGCAACGGCGACTCCACTCAAGCTGACGACAGCGCACGCCGCGAACGCGGACGTGATTCGTTGGATGGTCATTTCTTCTCTTCTCCGGGGTCGAACCAAGGCCGCAACGGATGAGGTGAATCTCCTCCCGTCACCCCACATCCTGCGGCCCATGGCACTTGAACCCTACTCGCACCCTGACGGGGCAGCAACGCGGCGCGCAAGCCTGCCGGTGGGATCGAACCCAAGTCGCCATGCCGCGCGCATCAGTTCCCCCAATGTGACGCGCGGCGCTGCGTTGTTCGGGACCGAGAAGTCGAATCCGGGCCCCTGAATCGTCCATACTTGCCCAGATATCCAATCCTTCGCATGATCACGCAGACCGCGGGTACGCTAGTCGTCATGCGAGCCTGCCAAATGCGATCGGACTTCACCTTCGCGCTCCCCGATCGACCGGGAGCGCTTGCCGCCCTCGCCGCGACCATGCGCGCGGCCGACGTCAACCTGCTCAGTCTGCGAGCGGTCCCCGAACTACCGGGCGAGCAGGCGATGGTCGGCTGCGTCCCAGAGTCGGCCGACCAGTTTCGAAACTTCGCCGACTCCGCCGGCCTGTCCGTGACCGAGCGGCCGGTGTGTTTCGTCGAGGGGGTCGACGAACCCGGCGCGCTGCGTCACATCCTCGAGCAAGTGGCCTCGGCGGACATCAATGTGGAGTCCATTGAGTCCGTTGCATTCGCCGGTCGGTACGGCGCCCTGCTGCGGACCGCACCGGCCGACTGGAACCGGGTCGCGGGAATCATCCAAGGATCGCCAGCCAACCCGACCGCCGAATAGGCGAGAGCGCCGACCGCCCTGGCCAATCGCCGTGCCCAATCGCCGCAGCCAATCGCCGTGGCCAGTCGCCGTGGCCGTTCACTTCCGGCCACTCACATCCGGCCATTCGAGCCGGGTCATTCGAGCCGGGTCATTCGTGCCGGGCCATTCGAGCCGGGTCATTCGTGCCGGGTCATTCGTGCCCGGCCATTCGTGCCGGGCCATTCGGGCCGGGCCACCGACGCGAGTCACCGGCGCTCAGTTCGCTTCGACGACTGGATTCTCGACCGAAGCCATCATCCCGGATGTGTTCTGAATCTCGACCCGGACCCGATCGCCATCGCGCAGGTAGCGCGGCGGAGTTCGGGCATGGCCGACGCCGGAAGGCGTCCCGGTCAGGATTGCGGTGCCGCGCAGCAGCGTCATCCCCCGCGACAGCTCGGCGATGAGCCACGCGACCGGGAAGATCAGATCGGCGGTCGTCCCCGTCTGCATCCGCTCACCACCGACGTCGGTGGTCAGTGTCCAATCGCTCGGGTCGCCGGCCACGTCGGCGGGCACGATCTCCCCGATGGGGCAGAACGTGTCGAAGCTCTTGCCCCGCACGAACTGCCCGCCGCTGCCGTGCTTCTGCCACCAACGGGCGGACACATCATTCGCCGCGGCGTAGCCGAAGACTGCATCCAGGGCATCCGCTTCGGCCACATCGCGCACGTCCCGGCCGATGATCACCGCGAGTTCGCCTTCGAAGTCGACCTGCCGGCCATCGTCGCTGGCGGTCTCGCCCTCGCGGCAGATCGGTGGAATCACGATCGCCTGCCCGTCGGCGATCAACGCCGCAGGATTCTTGGCGAAGACCATCGGGTGGGCCGGTCGATCGCCGCCCATCTCCGCGGCGTGGGCCGCGTAGTTCCGGCCGATGGCGAGGATCATCGGCGGCCGATCGACGCCGGCAAAGCGTCCACTGCTCATCGGCCCACCGCCTGGCCGTCACGGCGAAGATCGCTGCCGGCGCAGTACCCGCCGTCGGGCATGCGAACGATGATCTGGCCACCGCCGAAACGCACGGTGCGACGTTCGGCGACTTGAATGTCGTGCCCGCGGGCCCGCAGTTCTTCGGCCGTGTCGGCGGGGAAGCCCGGCTCGAGCATCACCTTCAATCCTTCGGTGACCTGCCAGCGCGGCGCATCGAGCGCGGCCTGCGGATTCTGCTTGTGGTCGGCCATGCGCATGAGCATCTGCATGTGCCCCTGCGGCTGCATCGCCCCGCCCATGACTCCGAAGGCCGAGACCGGCTCGCCGTTGCGGGTGATGAAGCCGGGGATGATCGTGTGGAACGGCCGCTTGTTCGGGCCCGGGGCATTGGGATGCCCGCGCTTGGGAGTGAAGCAGCCGCCGCGGTTCTGCATCGAGATGCCGGTCCCCGGAACCACGATCCCCGAGCCGAAGCCGGTGTAATTCGACTGGATCAGGCTGATCATGATCCCGCTGCGGTCGGCCGCCCCGAGCAAGACCGTCCCGCCGTCCATCGGCGTGCCGTGGTCAAAGTCCGTGGCCCGCTGGTGATCGACGAGCTTGGATCGCTCGAGCAGATAGTCGTCGTCCAGGAGCCGCTCGCAGTCAAACTCCAGGTGATCCGGATCCGCGACGTACCGGTGGGCGTCGCGGAACGCGAGCTTCATCGACTCGATCTGCAGATGCAAACTGTCCACGCAGTCCGGTGACATGTCGCGCATCGGGAAGTGGCGAAGGATGCCGAGGGCGATGAGCGCGGCGATCCCCTGTCCGTTCGGCGGAATCTCGTGCAGTTCCCAGCCGTGGTAGTCGATCGAAATCGGTTCGACGACGTCGGCCCGGTGGGCGGCCAGATCGCTCGCCCGCATCGGAGCGCCGGCCGCGATCGCCGCGGCTTCGATCCGCTCGGCGAGTTCACCGCGATAGAACGCCTCCGTCTTCGTCGCCGCGATGGCTTCCAGGGTGGCGGCGTGGTCTGGCAGCGTCCGCAGTTCACCGGTCGCCGGCCCCCGCCCGCCGGGTAGGAAGGTGTCGTGGAAGTCGGCATGCCGCTCCCGGGGCCACCGGCGGGCCGCGCCGCGCCAACTCGAGGCGGTCTGCGGGGAAACGTGGAAACCTTCCCGTCCGTAGCGAATCGCGGGCTCGAAGAGATCGGCGAACGGCAAGGAGCCAAAGTTCTGCGAGAGGTGCAGCCACCCGCTCGGCGCCCCCGGCACGGTGATCGGGTCCCACCCGAACAGGCTGATGGCCTCTTCGGTCAGGAAACGCTCGGGATCGAGACCGGCCGGAGCGCGGCCCGACGCATTCATGCCGTGCAGTCGCCCGTCCTTCCAGACCAGGGCGAAGTTGTCGGATCCGATGCCGTTGCTCGTCGGCTCGACCACGGTGAGGGTGATCGCGGTGGCAATCGCAGCGTCCACCGCATTGCCGCCTCGACGGAAGATCTCCATGCCCGCCTCGGCCGCGAGCGGTTGGCTGGTGGTGATGACATCCCGTGCGTGCACGGTCATGCGCTGGGACGGATACGGAAACGACCAGTCGAAGTCAAACATCGCCGCACTGTACCGGGAGAGCGCGCCCCCCGGCCAGTTCCCGATCTCCGCGCAGATCAAGACGTGGCCCACGCAGCGACGGCGCGCCCGGTTGCACAAAACATCTTGCGAAGCTCTTCTTTGGGGGGTTACATTGAAGCTGCGGGTCGGCAGTCCCGCACGGTTGCGAGGAGTCCGATGGACTCCGCTCCCACCGCACCGAACGTTGGCCCATTCGACCGGGGAACTCGTCGGACACGCGTCCGCGAGACGGATCGAATGGATTCGTCGTGAGGTACGACCCGGATCACCACGTCCGGGTCACAAGATTCTGGTGTCTGCGCTCCCACGCCTTTGGCCACCTCGCTTGCGAGGGCAGCCGTCGGTGCGCGCAGCTCTGGTGGGGACATTCAATGCAACAACGTGAAAGCGTTGGAATCGCTGGTTTGCGCCAGCGACGGGTGATCGGTGCGCGCGTTCAAACCGGACTTCGGCCGGAATCGGCGACGTGCGTGCGGCAGGGATTTCAGGGGATCGGAACGTCGATCGTCGTCGGCGCCGGGCTGCTGGCCCTTGTCGCCGCCAACCCCGCCGAAGCCGGGGATGGTCCACAGTTCAGCGAGATCAGCGGCCTCCTGGGCGTGACCGCGTTCCAGACACCGTCCCCGAATCTTCAGTCGGCGGTCATCGACGTGAGTCCCATGATCGGAGCCGGTGCGGTTGGCGACTTCAACAACGACGGCCGGCCCGACCTGTTCGTCCTCAGCGGTGGCACGGAGGGCGACCGTCTGTACATGAACATCGGGACCAACCTGGTGGATCGGGCGGCCGAGGCCGGCATCGCCCAGCAGCACATTGGAATCGGTTGTTGCGTCGGCGATTACAACGGGGACGGCTGGCAGGACATCTTCGTCATCAGCTTCGGCGAGTCCAAGGAGCCGACGGATCCGATTGAGGACCGCCACCGTCTCTATCGCAACAACGCCGACGGCACGTTCACCGATGTGGCCGACGCGGCAGGCCTGCGCAGCCTCGACTGGGCGGTTCCCGCTGGCTGGGGTCCGGCGTTCGGCGACTACGACTTGGACGGCGATCTGGACCTGGCCATTCCGAGTTGGACCGGCGGCGGCACCCGGCTCATGCAGAACCAAGGGGACGGAACGTTCGAGAACGTCACGGTGGCCGCCGGCCTGGAAACCAGTGGCGTCCAGGGATTCAGCGCCCGGTTCGTGGACATGGACGGCGACCGATACCCGGAACTCCTGGTGGCCGGTGACTACGGCACCAGTCGGTACCTCCGGAACAATCGCGACGGCACGTTCACCAACCTGACCAACGACTCCGGCACCGGCCTCGACGGCAATGGCATGGGCCACGCGGTGGCCGACCTGGACGGCGACGGTCGCCTCGACTGGTACGTCACCAGCATCTTCACCCCGGATGCGTCAACCCCAAGTATCCCGGGGACCGGCAACTACCTCTACCGGGCCAACGGGGACCACAGCTTCGACGTCGGCGGGAACAACACCGCCCGAGATGGTGGCTGGGGCTGGGGCGTGGAAGCCATCGACATCGATCACGATGGCAACATGGACCTCGTCGAAACCAACGGCTGGCCGATGCTGAATGCCAACGGCGAACCCGAATGGGACAACGAGCCGTGCTACGTGTTCCACAACGATGGGGCACTCAATTTCACCGACGTGGCCGACGCCTGCGGGCTCGACGATTCAGGACAAGGCCGCGGGCTGGTCCGCTTCGATTACGACCGCGATGGCGATCAAGACGTGGTGGTGTTCCGATTCAACGACACCGTGCGGATCTACAAGAATCAACTCACCGAGCGGGCCGATCGGGCGTGGCTCGACATGCGTTTCGACACATCGGCCCATCCGCGGTTGGCGCCAGACGGCTACGGCGCATCCGTCACCGTGACCGCGGGGAAACGAACCTGGACCTCGGCCATGACCGGCGGCAGCACCTTTGCCAGCCAGAGCGAGCTCTCGGTGCATCTGGGGCTGGGCCGCAACGCGATGGTCGACGCCATCCGCATCACGTGGAACGACGGTTCCGTCACCGAACTGACCGATGTCGTGACGCGGCAGCATCTGGTGATCGAGTCCGGATTCTCCAGCGATCTCGACGGCGACGGCAGCGTCGGCTTCATGGACTTGCTCAGCCTGCTCACTCAATTCGGCCAGCCGACAACGAATGCCGACCTGAACGCCAGCGGCATGGTTGACGCCGACGATCTGATGATCCTGTTCGGAAACTGGGGCCTCGCGTCCGGCTGATCGCCGGACAGCTCGCCCGCGCCGGCCCGGACTTGACGGCCCGGCCGCGGCAGCCGGGCCGCGACAGCCCAAGCCCGACAACCCAAGCCCAAACCGGACGGCAAGGACCGGACGGCACGGCAACGGAACCTCATGACGCCCGTCCGGACCGATGCATCGGCCGGGCGGGTTTTTTCGGCGCGATCGGCAGAGCTCCCGGCGCCGCAGTGAGGCTGGAACCCGCGCGAAGATGCGCGCGACCGGTAGACTCTCGCCCATGCTCGCCGTGCCCGACATGCTGACGCTCGCCGCGATCTCTCCGAGCGAGATCGGCGTACTGGTGCTCGTGGGGGTTGGCGCGGGCGTGCTCGGCGGCCTGCTCGGCATCGGTGGATCGATCATCATGATCCCGGTGCTGACCCTCGGCTTTGCCCACGACCAGCACATTTCCCAGGCCGCGGCGATGATCGTCAACATCGTGGTGGCCCTCGCCGGCGTGGTGCGCCACACGCGGGCCAAGGCGATGGACTGGTCGGTGGTCGTGCGGATTCTTCCCGCCGGCCTCGCGGCGATCGTGCTCGGAGTGGAAGCCAGCAATCTGATTGACGGAACGATCCTGAAGCGCTGCTTCGGGGCGTTCTTGCTCTACGTCATTTGGATGAACGTGCGGCGGCTGGCCATGGACCGGGCCGCCGCAGCCACCGCCCGGCAACGGGCCGAGCAATTGGCCCGGCTGGACGCGGCAGACGATGCCGCCTCCCGAGCCGACGCCGAAGTGCTGCGGGCCGCCGACGCCCTGGCCGGAGTGAACGACGGACCGCACGTCGTCTGGTGGCGAGCCACGGTCGTCGGACTCATCACCGGATTCGCCGCCGGACTGCTCGGCATCGGCGGCGGCATCATTGCCGTTCCGATCATCCAGCGGGTGCTTCGGCTCCCGCTGCGGCGGTGCATCACAACCAGCGCGGCGATCATGTGCGTCACCGCCCCGATCGGGGCACTCCGCAAGAACCTGACGTTGCCCGAGACGCTCCAGAGCATGAACATTCCGCTCGAGTCGCCCTACGAACCATTGTGGATCGCCGCCTGCCTCGCTCCCACCGCCCTGCTCGGCAGCTTCATCGGCGCCGGGCTGACCCACCGCCTGCCCTTGCGCTGGATCCGAGCGCTGCTCGTGTTTCTGCTGACCTGGGCGTCGCTGAAGTTCCTTGGCCTGGTCTGAGGGCCGAGCGGACGGGTCGAGCGAGACCGACGCGGGACCGACGCGGGACCGACGCGCGGCAGGGTTCCCACCCGCCGTCAGCACGCTCCCCACGCCGCCAGCACCACCAGCAGATCGTCCAGATCGACGAAGCCATCGCCGGTCGCGTCGCCCTGCCTCCAGGGCTCGACCGAGGCGTCCCAACTGGCCAAGACCGAGAGAAGATCGCCAATGCCCACCCAACGGTTTCCATTGCGGTCGGCCGGACAGATGGGATCGACGAGTTCGTCAAGCAGGTCTCGCAGTGCGTTGGCCAAGGGCGTCACGTTCTGCAACGAGTCGTCCACCATCAGAACGGCGAAAAAGCCGCGCTCAAAGTCGATCCAGGGGACGGTTCCGCGCGCCCCAGCACTGGAGACCAGAACCGGCCGGCCGTCAACCGGGCTTTCCTGCTCGCGCCACACGCCGATGCCGTAGTCACTGAGCCCCGGATACGGACTGAAGAACACCTCTGGTGAGCCGCTCTGGTCGCTGAGCATGGCGGCGACGGCCTCCGGCGTCAGGACGATGCTGCCGTCTTCGGCTCGCCCCCCGCGCACCATGCAGCGCAGCAGCGAGCCGTAGTCATCCAGCGTGGACGTCGCCCCGCCGCCGACCTGCGGATTCTCCGGCGCGCCGAACTCGGTGTAGCCCGAATCGAGCATGCCAAGTGGGCCGGCGATACGCGACTGAAAGAGCGACTCCCAATCGGATCCCGCGGCGAGTTCGGCCGACGCGGCGGCGGCCTGCATCGAGACGCCGCCGTAGCCGAACATCGTTCCGGGAGCGTAGTTGAGCGGCAATGACGCCGCGGCGTCGGCCACTTCCTGGAGCGTCATGCCCCCCTCAAACAAGACCGGCCAGTTGCTCGGAAGACCCGCGGTGTGGCTGAACGCCTGACGAAGCGTGATGTTCGCCTTGCCGGGAACATCCCAGGACGTGAGCCAGGTGGACAGGGGCGCATCCAGCTGCATTTCCCCCCGGTCCAAGGTCGAAGCGATGACGGCCCCGCTGAACCACTTGGTGGCCGAGGCCAGTGGAATCACGTCATCCGTGGACTGCTCCCCCACCGCGCCGCGGTACAGGATGACTCCATCACGCTCGACCAAGAGCGCTGCCCCGGTCAGCGGCGTCTCCACCGGGCCGCCCGGCTGAAGCGCGGCCTCCAGCAGCGCGGTGACGTCGTCAAACGTTGGCGGCATGGCCGCGTCCGACGAGGTGGCGGAGGTTCCCAGAGCAACAACGATCGCGCACGACAGCTTCATGACGTTCTCCTCAGGTCGGTGGATGGTGCACGGGAGGCGATGCGTTCACCCGCGAGCCCGCGGCACGAACGCGCCGGGACCGGCGGACGATGGCCTCCGCGCCAGACTCCGCTTGGTACGCGGGCGGCGCGCGGGGCATCCCTCCGGCGACCCGAAAATCATCTCGTTGGTGACCGCGCGGCCCCAGCTTCGGCCCCGGCCTCGGCGAACGCGGCGGCGGCAGGTGATCGGCGGGCGGGCAGGTGATCGCCGGGCGGGCAGGCGGGCGGCGGGCGGGCAGGTGATCGCCGGGCGGGCAGGCGGGCGGCGGACGGGCAGGTGATCGCCGGGCGGGCAGGCGGGCGGCGTCAGTCGCGAGCGGCAGTCGATGGAGCCGCGTCGGCGGTGGTGTCGGCAGTGTCGGCAGCGCGAGCAGTGTCCGCGCCGGAATCCGCCGTCCCATCTGGCGACGTTTCCGCTTCGCGTTCCCAGTACGGACGGTCACCGGGGCCAGGGGCGGGATACGTCCCCCCACTGGCCGCCCGCAGCTCGGCTCGGAGCTCCAGGCGGATCTCCTCCACCGCTCGGCGCATCCGATCCAAGGCCGCCGGCGTATCAAGGGCGAGCAGTTCCGCCGCGGGAATCGGCGTGCCGATCCGACTGACCGTCTTGGCCCCGAAGCGAGGACGGCCCTTCATCGGCAAGGCATCGAAGCACCCTTCGACGGCAACCGGCACGATCGTCGGCTTGCAGCGGCGGATCAGCAGCATCACGCCCGGCTTGAATTCGTGCGTCGCCCCGTCCCGGCATCGAGCGCCTTCCGGGAAAATCAGCACGCATCGTCCGGCGTTCAATTCGTCAATCGCCGCGCGGAAGGCCCGCGCTCCCGCGGCATAGTCGAGCGGAATCGAATTGAGGAATCGAAGCAGGCGCCCGAAGAGCGGATTGTCGAAGAGCGTCTTGCGGGCCAGAAAGGCCGCGGGCCGCGACTTGCACTGCAATCCGACCATCGGCGGATCAAGAAAGGACTGGTGGTTCGCGACGTAGAGGAGCGGTCCTTCCACCGGCAAGGCTTCGCGCGTGTCCGGCCACCAACGGTGGACGAGGGTGATGTAGAGCCACGCCACGCCGCCGCCGATGTCCCACACGAAGAACTTCCGCAGTCGGGACCGTTCCGGCCATCCGGGACTCATCACGCCGGTGATCCTCCGCCCGGACTGGCCGGCGGCGCGAGGCGTTCGCCGAGCCGGGCGCGAACCTCGGCTTCCATGAGGTCGACGACCTCATCGAGCGTGCGAGAAGACGTATCCACGTCGACCGCTGCGTCGGGCCGGACGAGGGGGCTGTCCGCGCGGGTGGTGTCCAATTCGTCGCGTCGCCGAATGTCCTGGCGAACGTCGTCGGTGGCGACGGTGCGCCCCGATGCTTCGAGTTGCCGCACGCGGCGCTCGGCCCGGACGTCCACATCGGCGTGCATGTAGAACTTGACCGGGGCGGCGGGAAAGACCGCACTGCCTTGATCGCGACCTTCGGTGACCAGCCGCGGATGTTCGCCGCCGATCCGCCGCTGCCAGGCAATGAGCATCCGCCGAACTTCCGGCTGGGCGGCGACGATCGACACCATGCCGCTGACGTCCATCTCGCGGATGCGGGGACTGATGTCGCGATCGCCGAGCATGATGCGCGGCGGATCCGCCGTCCAGTCAAAGCGCATCCCGCAATGTTCGAGGGCGGCGGCAAGTCCGGGGCCGTCGGAAGGATCGACGCCCGTTTCGAGGGCGACCAAGGCCGCCCCGCGGTACATCGCGCCGGTATCGAGGAAGTCCAACCCCAGCCGCCGGGCGAGTCGGTGGGCCACCGATGACTTGCCGGTGCCCGCCGGGCCGTCAATCGTGATGATGAGTTGGGCGGTATGCACCGTGGTGATCCGGTCGGACGACGTGGCGGAAGTGGCGGGCATCAGTCGTCACCGTCGAGGTCGATGAGTTCGTCTTCGTCGATCGTCTCGTTGGCCAGCAAGGTGCGGGCGACCTCGACCGCGGCCGCGGCATCCCCGCTCCCGATGTAATCGATGGCCAGCGTGTTGGCGAACCCAACGCTCTCGATGGCCTCAACGCATTCGCGCAAGTCCCATGAAGGATGCTGGCCGTCCTTGATGGTGTCGACCGTTGCGTGCACCGCGCCAGCGAACGGGGCGAGCTTTCGCAGCGTTCCGGTCAGGTCGCCGGTCGCGTGGGCGTGGGCGAAATCGGGCAGCGACCCGATTCGGAACCCGCCGATCTTCTTGATGAGATCGGTCAATCGCTCGGGCTGAAACGTCAGGCCCTCGGCCGGCGCGAGCAGCAGGTTCAGCTCGAGGCGTTCCAGGCCGGGCATGCACCGCTTGACCTCGGCCGCGGCGCGTTCGAAGACAACGTCGTCGTCCTTGCCCTCAATGCGGATCGCCAGCGAATTGCAGCCGAGCCGGTGGGCGGCGGTTCCGAGGCGTCGAATCCGCTCGCCGGCGGAATCGCGCCGCTTCTGCGTCGTCGCCCCGAACGGCAACGGCGTGTCTTCGATCAAGACCAAGCACGGGCAGCCAACGCGGTCGGCCTGGTCTCGCAGGCGGTCGAGTTCAGGCAGGCCCCAGCCCGAGAGCATGCTCGCCGAGATGCTGAGCCCGCGCAGTTGCAGGTGCTCGATGGCGAATCGTGGCAGGCCGAACATGGCGTCCGGCCCCCGCTTGAGTGTTTCGCCGGTCGGACCGGGAACCGACTGTCCGGCGAACGTTCGCGTGGCCAACGTGAGCAGCATGACGGAAGGGGCCTCGAGCGGGAATCGCCGGGGGGCGGCGCAGAAGGAGGAGGAGCGGGCGGCGTTCCCAGAGGATCGCCCCGCGGTGCGCGAGTCTACCCGCGGCATGAATCGAAGGACAACCGATGTGGATGGCGCGGAACCGCATGATGCCCGGCGAAGGCCAAAAAAAGGAAAACGCCAGCCAAGCGCGGCCAGCGTTTCCCGGAGGGGAGAAAGAGGGGTTCGGCGGGCCGGCTCGGGGCCGGGCCACGGGTCGCTCCCCGCGACCGAAGACAGCGTAACTCGTCCCCAACCACCCACAAGTCAGAAGCGTCCCAAATATCCTATTTTCACACCCAGGCCCCAGGGTATACCCAGGCCCCGCGGCTCCGTCCGATCCACCCACCCACGACGACCCCCGGCTGCCGGAACCCAATCCCGCCTCCGGATCGCGGACCATGATCCCGGGTCCACCGCCGCGGTGGTATGGTTCCGGCGCAAGGCCCGCCCCCGCTGGGCCCGCCGCTTCCCCCGACTTTCTCCCGGAGACTCGCTTCGATGGCCGACCCCGCCTCCTACCGCTACACCGACTCCCACGAGTGGTTCAGCACCGACGGCGACGTCGTGACCGTCGGCATCACCCAGTACGCGGCCAATGAGCTCACCGACATCACCTACGTGGAGATGCGGGGAGTGGGCGACCAGATTGGTGCCGGCGACGTGGTGGGTGAAGTCGAATCGGTCAAGACCACGAGCGACATCTACTCGGTCGTTGCCGGCGAGATCGTCGACGTGAACGCCGCCTCGACCGAAGATCCGAGCCTGCTGAACTCCGATCCGGCCGGTGCCGGGTGGCTCGTCCGCCTCAAGGTGAGCGATCTCTCGCCGCTGGAAGGCCTGATGGACCACGCCACCTACGAGCAGAAGTACCCGGTGGATTGATTCACGGGGCGCGATACGGCGGACGGCCTGGAGTCGCGGAGCCAATTCGCGGAGCCAATTCGCGGAGCCCGCCCGCGAAGCCAGCCCGCCAAGCCAGCCCGCCAAGCCGATTCGCAGCTTTGGCCCGCGGGTCCGCCTCCCGGGTCCCGGGTCCCGCTCGGTGTGCCGGACGATGGAAACCGCCCGCTGATTCAATCGGCCAATGGATCCAGTCGGCGAGACCGATGGGCCGGACGTCCGAAACCGAATGGTCAGATGGGAGGCGGAAGCCGGTGGCTCGCGTGCCCATGATTCCATGAGTTCTGGATCCCCGGCGACAATTCGCCGACACCGGTTCCCAATGCGATGGTCCGATGGGTTCGCCCCCGAACCGGCGCTCCCGGCTGCGGCCGACAGCGCCCAGCCCTCTCTCCAGTGCCCAACAGCCGGTGAAACCCGTCCATGCCGCCCATCATCCGCACCGAGAACGTCCGCAAGAGCTACGTGCTGCCCGGACGGACGGTCGAAGCAGTTCGCGGCGTCAGCCTGCAGATCGATGAGCCGGGCTTTTACGCCATCATGGGCCCGTCGGGCAGCGGAAAGTCGACGCTCCTCCACCTGCTGGCCGCCCTGGACCGGCCGGATACCGGCGAAATCGAAGTCGGCGGCCAGCGAATCGACGCCCTGAGCGAAACCGAGCTGACCCGCTACCGGCGCCGCGGCATCGGCCTGGTCTTCCAGCAGTTCAACCTGATCCCGACGCTGACGGCCATCGACAACGTCGCCCTGCCGGCGATGCTCGACGGCGTGGACGCGACCGAGCGCACGGCCCGCGCGGCCGAATTGCTCGAGCGCTTGGGCCTCGGCCAGCGCATGCACCATCGCCCGGACGCCATGAGCGGCGGCGAACAGCAGCGCGTGGCCATCGCCCGGGCCCTGAGCTTCAAGCCCCCGGTGGTCTTCGCCGACGAGCCGACGGGCAGCCTCGACTCCGCCACCAGCCGCGAACTCTGGTCATTGCTTGGCGAACTCGCCGAGCAGCAAGGCACCACGATCCTCATGGTGACGCACGAACCGGAAGCGGCCAGTCACTGCGAGCGCGTCTTGCTCCTCCGGGACGGCACGATCGCCGACACCTTTGATGTGGAGGGACTCGATGCCGCCGGCCTGGCAGCTCGCGCGCAACGCGCTCTCGGGTAGACCGGGACGCACCGCCCTGCTCTTTGGAGCCGTTGCCCTCGCCGCCGCCCTGGTGGTCGCGGTGGGCTGTTCCATTCGCTCGGCCCAAGCGAGCGTGGGCGCGGGTTTCGCGCGCTTCCTCGGCAACGCCGACGCCCGCGTGGTGCACCCGTCCGGTGGACGCTTCGAAGAATCCGTCCTGGAAACGATCCGCGGCTGGCCCGAAGTCGCCGCGGCCACCGGTCGCCTTGGCGGATCGCTCACCCTGGTTCGCGCCGATGGCCGCACCAACGAGGAAACCGGCCGTCCGCTCCGCCTCACGCCACAGGCCGAGGGGCTTGAATTTGAGGGCCTGGAGACGTTTCGCCGGATCGACCTCGAGGCCGGCCGGCTGCCCACCGGGCCCAATGAGATTCTCGTCGACCCGGCCACGTCGCGCGAGCTTGAACTCGAGGTCGGCGACGAACTCACCGTCCAACGGTTTGGCCCGCCGATCAGCCTGACCGTCGTCGGACGCTACGCCCGGCCGGACCTTGGCGCGCTCCAACGGCCCCGCATCCGGATGGACCGCGGCCTGCTCGGCGATGCCTCTGGCCTGCGCGGCTCGCTCACCAGCATCTACATCGTGCTCGAGGAGGGCACGGACGTGCAGGCCTTCTGCGACCAATACGCCGAGGCCTTGCCGGCCGAGGTCAGTCTGGAGCCGGCCGAATTGGTGCGGACCGGCTTCGACCGGCGAAAGCAATCGGGCGACATCGCCCTGCGCGTCCTCACGACGATGGCGTTCATCAGCGCAGGCTTCATCATCGTCATCGGCCTGACGACCGCGGTGACCGAACGCCAGCGCGAGCTGGCCATGCTGCGGGCGGTCGGCGCCGAACGCCGACAGCTCTTCGCCGGACAGATGTTGACCGGCCTTGGAATTGGGGCGGCGGGCGCGGTGGCCGGCGTGCCGATCGGCATCGCCCTCGCTTGGGCGCTCGTGACTTTCTGGCGCGAGTACGTCGCCGAAGGACTGGTCATTCACTGGACCAGTGTCGGCCTGGCCGCGGCCGGGGCGATCGCCGCCGGCGGCCTCGGCGCGCTCTGGCCCGCCATCGCCGCGGCCCGGACGAGCCCGCTGGAAGCAATGAGCGTGCGCGCTCGGCCGCCGTCCCGCGGCGTGATCGTGCTCTGCGGCATTGCCGGTCTCGCGTTGATCGCCGGACACCACGGCCTCTTCGCCACCGACGACGTGCAGCAGCGCTACTTCCGGTACGCACTCATCGGCCTGCCCCTGCTCTTCGTCGGCTGTTTCTTGCTGGCCGTTCCGGTCGTGCTCGGCGTCTCCTACGTGCTCGCCCCGCTGCTCGGCCGCGGACTGCGACTGCCGGCGGACCTGCTCCGCGGTACCGTGCGGGCCACGCCCTTCCGCCACGGCTTTACCGGCGGCGCCCTGATGATCGGCATTGCATTGCTGGTCTCGAGCTGGGCCGGCGCGCGCAGCATCCAGGCCGGCTTCATCGAACAGATTCGCTTCGCCGACGGCTTTGCCTTCCGCCCCAGCGGCATCGCCGACGAAACGGTCACCGCCATCCGAGAGCTGCCGTTCGTGGACGAGGTCACCGAGGTCGGCCAGATCCAGGTGCGGATCGTGGGCGAGCAGGTCTTTGGCCTTGACGGCATCAGTCCCCGCAACGTGGTGCTCGTCGGCTTTGACGCCGAGGCGTTCTTTCGCATCAACCGAGTGAAGTGGCTGGCCGGCGACGCCGAAACCGCGTTGCCCAAGTTGATCGACGGCGATGGCATCCTGGTGGCCGAACAGTTCCTGACGGCCAAGGGCTACACGGTGGGCGATTCGATCACCTTGGGCGTCGGGCGCATCGAACAGGAATTCGAAATCCTCGGCGTGATCGGGGCGGCCGGGCTGGACGTGGCCGCGCAGCTCTTTGGGATCCAAAGTGCGTACTCGGAGTTGGCCGTCTCCTGCGTGTTCCTGGATCAAGCGACGGTGGCCGACGTCTTCAAAAGCAGCGATGTGCACTTGGTGCAGGTCATGCTTTCGGATGAGATCGACGATGCCGCGGCCGAGGCGGCGGTGGCCGAAGTGGCCCCCGGCGTTCTGTTCCGCAGCGGCCGGTCAATCGTGAAGATCGTCGAAGACATCGCCGCGGCCATGCTGGCCATCCAAACCAGCGTGGCCTTCGGGGCCCTCATTCTTGCCACGCTGGCCGTGGCCAACGTCATCGCCGCCGACGTGACCGCCCGCCGGTTCGAGTTTGGCGTGATGCGATCCATCGGTACCGAACGCGGCACCGTCGCCCGGCTTGTCGCGGCCGAAGCGGTCATCATGGGCGTCACTGGAGGCATCATTGGATCGCTGCTTGGCCTGCAGATGGCGGCCGCCGATGTCTCGCTGATTCGCGGCCTGGCCGGATTTGACGTCTCGCTCAGTTTGCCCCTCGGCCCCGCGGCGATCGGCTGGGTCGTCCTGCTGATCCTCTCGGTCTTGGCCGCGGTGCCTGCCGCCCGCCGGCTGCTGCGACGCACCCCCGCCGAACTCGTTTCCTGACGCGACGAGGTGCGCGGGTTCGCGCTTCGCGCTGCGCACCATGGTCCGCGGCCGCTCGCCGCCGCACGTCAGGCTCCGATGCGAGGTCCTGACGCCACACCCCACTGACGGATGCATGTCGGCCACGCGGCCGCCCGTTGTCGCATCGAAGCGCACGGCCTCCCCCGACATCCTCCCGCCCGTATCATCGGCGGCGATCGCGAGCTCGCGGCGCCCTCGGCTCACCCATGCGTGGCCGGCGGTCGTCCCGGCATCTCGCGGAAGCTGAGGAACCGAGCCCGTGGCCAGCCGCACCACCCGTTCCCGAAGCACTGCGCCCCCCGCCGAACCGGCGTGCATCCTCGGTGCGCCCGGCGTCCCCGCGATTCTGATCGCTGGCACCCGGGTCCTTGAGTCGGCGGCGATGCGCTGGACCTACATCGTCGCCCATCGCTCGAGCTGGAATGAAGGCGCTCGCCGCGACGAGAAGGCCCAGCAGGCGCGGCAGCAGATCATCGACTTCGGCGTCACGCCGGCCCAACTCGCCGAGCTCGCCGCCGCCGGCCTCGTCCAGGTCACCGTGCCCTACGACAATGAGTCGACGAATTGGGCCGCCCGCATCATGCCCTGGGAGTACCTGCTCTCGGCCGCGACCCGCCCCGATCGCACCAGCGGCCTCACCGTGATTCGCCATCTTGACCGGCGCAATGGCGTCGTCGATCCGCCGGCCGTCGCCGACCGCGGCATGCTCATCGCCAGCGCCCCCCAATTGCCCGAGGCCGAGCGCGACGCGGCGGCCGAACGCCGGCTGCTGGAGAACGGTCTCTTCCGCGAACTCCCGTCCGACGTCACGGAGATGCGCAACCCGTCGCTGGCCCAGATCGCCGACGCGGTCGCCCAGGCTTCGCCGGCCGTCGTCCACTTTGCCGGCGTGGATACCTACGGCGGCGCCGACCGTTTGGGCCGCGTGCTGCTCGACCCGGCCATGCCCTCGGTCGGCCCCGCGGGCAGCGCGAGCACGACGACCAGCTCGGGAGCGCGGGCGAAGATGGGCACGGGCCCCGCGGCCAGCAAGTCCGCGCGCCCCGCGACGAAGGCATCGGCCGCGCCCGTGCCGGGATCGATCGCCCAACGCGCCATCGGCTACGCCCCGCTCTCCGGGGCGATCATGCCGGCACCGGACGTCGACACGCGTCAGTCCGCGCCGGCCGAACCATTGACCAAGGCCGGCTTCCGTCCCGACGCCCTTCCCTGGAGCGCGGCCGACGACCTGCCCTTTGAACCCACGCGAACCATGACCGGCGGCGCGGCCACCAGCGCCGGCGGCCGCCGCGACGGCATCGTGCTGCAAGGCCTCCGGGGCGAGCCGGTCGCCGTTCCCGCCCTCTCCGTGGCCATGGCCTGCACGCGCGGCGCCCCCGCCCCGTCGCTGGCCGTCTTCACCATGCCGCGATCGGCCGCCCGCACCGCCGCCCTGACGGTGGCCGAAGGCGCAAGCCTGGCCCTCGGCGTGCAAGACTCGCTGCCGCGCGACTTCATCGAACGCTTCGTCGCCGAGTTCTACGCCGCCTGGCGCGAGAGCGGTCACGACGCCCGGCTCGCCTTTGAACTCGCCTGGGCGGCGAGTCGCGACGTCGGCGGGAACCTGACCGGCAGCGGACTGGTCCTCTGGAGCGGCACGTCGCTTCTGCCGGCCAATCACGGCGTGGCCGGCAACGACCGCGACGCGGTCCGCGAACGACTCGACCAGCAACGCGATCTGGTGCAGGAGTATCCCGACCTCGCCGCGGCCCGTGCGGCCCTCATCGATCCGGCGGACATCGTCCCGCGGGCCAACCTCAACTATTCGCTGCTGCACAACCGCCAGCCCATGTTCGACCGCTTCCGACTGCTCCACCGCGGTCCCGGCACGGTGGACAACGTGCTGGTCGAAGTCGACCTGCTGGCCGGACCGGAACGTCTGCCGTGGCGCGGCCGCATCGCCATCGGCCCCACCCCGCTCTCGCTGGTCGACGACGTGTTCCTGCCGCTGACCAGTCGACTGGCCCGTTCACTCGACGAACACGTCCAAGGTTCGCTGACGGTGCGCATCTCGATCGACGGGCTGGGGATCCTCCACGACCGCAGCTACCGCGTGACGCTGCTGCCGATCGCCGAGTGGACCGACACCGACGCCGACCGGCACTGGTTGCCGAGCTTCGTCTACCCGATGGATCCCGCAGTGCGCACGATCATCGACGCCGCCCAGCCGTACCTCGAAGCCATCGCCGACGATCCCCGGGCCGGCTTCGACGGCTACCAGTCCATTGACGATGCGGCCGATGCCCCGTCCGCCCGCGTCGACGCGCAGGTCGCGGCGATCTGGGCCGCGCTTTTGCACGACATGCCGCTCGGCTACATCAATCCGCCGCCGGTCTATTCCGAAGCGTCGCAGCGATTGCGCACCCCGGCCGAGACGATTCGCGGCGGCCGTGGCACCTGCCTGGATCTGGCCCTGCTCTTTGGCAGCTGCCTCGAGTACATCGACGTGCATCCGGTCATTTTCCTGATGCAGGGCCACGCATTCCCCGGCTGGTGGCGCAGCGACGTCGACCGCGAACGCTTCTTCAGCATGGACTACCTCGGCGAACTCGACGACGAAGCGATCGAGGACATGGTCGGCAGCGCGGGCCGGACCAACGTGCCGAGCTGGATCGTGCCACGCTCGCGCTGGGCTGACGTGCGCGATCAGATCGCCGACGGCCGGCTCGTCCCGATTGAGACGGTCTGGATGACGATCGCCGGCGGGTTCGGCGACGCGATGGACGAGGGCTGGGAGAACATCCTGGCCGCCGGCGAGTTCGACTGCATGGTCGACGTCACCGCCGCGCGGCGGGCCCGCCAACCGGTCACGCCGCTGCCAAGGGCAGGCATGGACCGGGCCGTCGAGTTCGGCGCGGACCTGCGCGGCGGCCCCGGCACAGCATTCGAGCGGGAAGCCGCGGCGCGGCGGCGCGGCCCGAGGAGTGGACGATGACGACGACGACAGCCGACGACGAACGGTTCGCGGAACAGGCTGAGGCCCGTGCAGCGGAGTCCGCCTTTCTGGAGGACGTCGACGAAGCGATGCCGGACTTCGATGTCCGCCCGGTGTCAGCTCCTCCGTTCCCAGAAGAAACGAGCGTGCGTGATCTCCGCCGGGCCCGGCAGCGCTCGATCGACGGGCCGGTCACCCGCATGAGCCTGGTGGAAGATGGCGGCGGCATCCTGCGTTGGACACTCGGCGCGGGGCCCGCTCCGGCTCGCCCACGACCTGGCGGCGGTGGCAGCGGCGGCAGCAGCGGCGGACGACGCGGCGGCCCTGGACGGCGCGGCCCCGAGTCGGCCGGCCGCGCCCGCATCCTGCGTCAGTTCAAATTCCGCGACCTGCCGCCGAACCTGATCGGCGCACGGCTCCAGTCACTCGACGAACGGCTGAATCCACACCAGGGCCTCAAGGAAATCTCGCCGCGATCGGGGAACGTCTTGGTGCGAGACGAAACGCCAGCCGCCAACGGCCGCATCCTTCTCCTGGTCCACGGGACGTTCAGCCGCGTCGAACACATGCTCGACGAGATTCGCGCGACCGACGCCGGACGCGAATGGCTGGACGAGTGCCTGTCGGGCCCCCGCTACCAGCAGGTCCTGGCCTTCAACCACCCGACGCTGTCGACGAGCCCGATCCTGAACGCGGCCCGTCTGGCCGATGCCTTTCGCGGTTCGGCGGCCACCGTCGACGTCATCGCCCACAGCCGCGGCTGCCTGGTCACGCGCTGGTGGCGGGAATGGCTCGCGTCTCCGGGGCAGTTGGCCGCTGGCTTCGCTCCCGGCGCGGGCGTCGGCATGCCCCCCGGTGCCGGCTCCGGCTTGGCTCCTGGTTTGGCTCCTGGTTTGGCTCCTGGCCTGGCTCATGGCTTGGCCCTCGCCCGCACGATCAACGTGGGCGGGCCGCTCGGCGGCACGTCCCTCGCCGCGCCGCGGCAACTCAAGCACGCCCTGGACCTGATGGCCAACTACGCCCGGGCCATGCGCACCGCCGCCCGCATCGGCGGCATGGTGGTCCCGGCCGCCGCCCCATTCGCGTCGGCCGCCGGCGTGCTCTTCGGCCTGCTCGGCCGCGTCATGTCGGTCGCGGCCAAGACGCCGGCCCTGGACGCGGGCGTTTCGATGATCCCGGGACTGGCCGCCCAGTCCCGCGAGGGAGCCAACGACGACATTCTCGCCCTGCGCGGCCGCATGGACGCCCTCGACCGAACCGGCCGCCGCGCGGCCCTGGAATCCGTCCACGCGGTCACCTCAAACTTTGAACCCGAGGCCATGACCTGGCGATTCTGGCGGGCCTTTCGCGGCGTCCGCGGCCGCTTGGCCGACGCGGCGGCGGACACGATCTTTCCCGGGGCGAATGATCTCGTCGTCGACACGAGCGCGATGACCGAATTCGGGGATGATGTCTACCTTGAGCCGGCCCAGGTGCTCGACTTTGGCACCAGCCGTACGGTTCACCACACAAATTACTTCCAGCAGCCCGAAACCATCGCGCTGCTCCGCCGCGTCCTGCTCGAGTCCCCCCCGTGATCGATTCGCCCCGCGCCGGCGGCCCGCTCCTGCTCCCGCCCATCGCCCGCCGCCGGACTCGCTGCCGCCGGCCGGCCGACGGCTTCTTTCCGCCGCGCCACGCCGTGGTCGCGATGCTGCTGCTCGCCGCCCTCAGTCTCGCCGGCGGCTGCGGACGGCTCGTCCACGGCACCGGACCGAGTGCCGGCGAGATTCCCGTCGTGGCCTGGGAGTCGCCCGGCTTCGGGCGTGGCTCGGCCGTCGTCCTGGGACCGGACCTGCTGCTGACCGCGGATCACTGCCTTGACCAGACCCGGGCCGGCGGCGCGGTGGCCGGCGGCCAGCGGGTGCGCTACCAGTGGATCGGCGGCGGCCGACCGCCTGGCGCCCCGAGTCCGGAAGACCGGACCGTCGACATGGACGACGAAGCGAGCCTGCGGGCGGACTGGGCCGTCGTGTTGCTCACCCGGCCTCAGATTGCACGGCCGGGCCGGTTGACCGCGGCCGGTGACGAACCCGCCTGGCCCACCGCCGCAGTCCTCGACGCCGCCCCGCTCCGCGCCGGCGACCGCGTATGGATCGCCGGATACCGGGCCCGGCGGCTGGACATCATTCCGGCCACGGTGATCGAAGCCCGCAGCCCCCGCACCGGGCGCGGCATGCCCCCCGGGACGGCTGCCTTGCAATTGCACGAGAACGTCGACCTGGCCGGAGCCTCCGGCGGCGCCTTGCTCCGACGGGCGGGGCCGAACGGATTTGCCGTCGTCGGCATCCTGACCACGCAGACCGGGGGCACCGAACGCGGCTTCCTGGTGGATCGCGAGTTTCAGATCGCCGTGGCCCGCACCCTCGACCGTGCCGTGCTGGACGTGATCGACGCGTCCGGCGGCTGATTGACGCACGCCGAAACGCGCGGTCCGGGTCACACGCCGGAGCTACCATCAGTCCCGTGAACGACCGCTTCTCCATCGTCAGCGATTTCGCCCCCACCGGAGATCAGCCGCAGGCCATCGATGCGCTGGTCACCGGGCTCGAGCAAGGGCAGCGCCACAATGTGCTGCTGGGGGCGACCGGCACCGGCAAGACGTTCACGATGGCCAACGTCATCGAACGCACGAACCGCCCGGCCCTGATCCTCTCGCACAACAAGACGCTCGCCGCCCAGTTGTACGAAGAGATGAAGGAGCTCTTCCCGGACAGTGCGGTCTGCTACTTCGTCAGCTACTACGACTACTACCAGCCCGAGGCGTACATCCCCCAGCGGGATATCTACATCGAGAAGGATGCCTCGCGCAATGACGACCTCGACCGGCTGCGGCTCCAATCCACCAGCAGCCTGCTGAGCCGGCGCGACACGATCGTCGTGGCCAGCGTCTCCTGCATCTACGGCCTGGGTTCGCCGGAAGCCTACCGCGATCGAGTGCTGACGCTGACCGTGGGCGACGTGGTCGACCGCCGAAAGCTGCTGCTTGGCCTGGCCGACATGCAGTACGCCCGCACCGACCTGACCCTGGAGCGCGGGCAGTTCCGCGCCCGCGGCGACACGATTGAAGTGCATCCGGCGTACGAACAGCACGCGGTCCGGGTGGAACTCTTTGGCGACGAGATCGACCGCATCCAGCTCATCCACCCGGTGAGCGGCGAAGCGCTGGCGGAAGACAACAACGCGTTCATCTTCCCCGCGGTGCACTACGTGCTGCCCGAGCAGCAGATGCAGGATGCCCTCGGCCGCATTCGCAGCGAGCTTGATCTGCGAGTGGGCGAGTTGCGCGGCGAGGGCAAGCTGCTCGAAGCCCAGCGACTGCTGGCCCGCACCAAGTACGACCTCGAGATGATCGAGGAAGTCGGCTACTGCAGCGGCGTCGAGAACTACTCGGCCCCGCTGGAAGGCCGGCCGCGCGGCAGCCGACCGCACTGCATGATGGACTACTTCCGGTACGTCCCGGGCTGCGAACCGGACGATTGGCTGCTGTTCATCGACGAATCGCACGTGACCCTGCCGCAGATCCGGGCGATGTTCAACGGCGACCAGGCCCGCAAGAAGGTGCTCATCGACCACGGCTTCCGCCTGCCGTCCAGCCTGGACAACCGGCCACTGACCTTCGATGAGTTCGAAGAGATGGTGCCGAACGTCGTCTACGTGTCGGCCACGCCGAGCCCGTACGAGCTGGAAAAGGCCGGCGGCGTGGTGGCCGAGCAGGTGATCCGCCCCACTGGATTGCTCGACCCGCCGATCACCGTCCTGCCGACGAAGGGCCAGGTCCCGGACATCATGGCCAAGTGCCGCGAGCGGGCCGAACGCAACGAGCGCACACTCGTGACGGTGCTCACCAAACGGCTGGCCGAAGACCTGACCGCGTACCTGGACGAGCAGGAACTCAAGGTCCGCTACCTGCACAGCGAAATCGACACGCTCGAACGGCTGCAGATCATCCGTGAGTTGCGAGAAGGCCAGTTCGACGTGCTGGTGGGCGTGAACCTGCTGCGAGAAGGCCTCGACCTGCCCGAAGTTTCGCTCGTGTGCATCGTCGACGCCGACAAGACGGGATTCCTGCGCAGCGAGACCAGCCTGATCCAGACCGTCGGCCGCGCGGCCCGGAACTCGGGCAGCGAAGTCTTCATGTACGCCGACTCGGTCACGCCCCAGATGCAGGCGGCGATCGACGAAACCGAACGGCGCCGGGCCAAGCAGATCGCCTACAACGAGAAGCATGGCATCACGCCGACGACGATCCACAAGGCGATCCGCCGCGGCATCGAGCTCGAGCTCCGCGCCCGCCGCACCGCCCGCGACGTGATGAGCGGCAAGGAGCAAGCCGAAGAGACCTTTGACCGCGACCAGTTGGTCGTCGAACTCGAACGGGCGATGCTGGACGCGGCGCAGAAACTGGAGTTCGAAAAGGCCGGGCGGCTGCGGGATCAGATCAACGAACTCAAGAGCATGCCCGAAGGCGGCGTGGTGACCAAGAAGAAGCTGGCCAAGGCCGGCGGTCCCAAGCCGGGTCAAGCCCGCTCGCGGGCGGGCATCACCGGCCGCGGCAAGAAGAAGCGGTAGGCGGCGGCGTGGCCGAGGGCATCGAGGGATCTCGCAAGGCCGGGCGTGTCGTTCCAGACCTGCGCGACGGCCCCGTGCAGGTCGTGCCGCAAGACGGACCGTACGAATCGGTGGTCTTGCAGCAGCACGGGCGGCGGATCGATTGACGAGCTGAACGCTCAACGTACGGACGAAGGACGCCCAGCCGCGGCCCCGATTTCAATCGATTGGGAACAGCGCCGGCGGCACGACCTGCGCGGAGCGATCACCGATCATCCACGCCGAGACGAACACGTCGACCGTCCGCTCGCGCTCCCGGTGGTCGATTCCCGCGAACTTCGCGGCCGACGGGTCGATCTCCGCTCGCCGCTTCGCCGACCTGTCCCGCAGGCGCCGCACCCCGGCCACGCGTCCGCCGTCCATGGCCAGCCACGTGGCCGCGTCGATGATCAGGGCCTGGACGAGCGGCCGGCGTGAATCGCCCACTGGCCAGGCTCGCCACGGGATCTCCCAGGCCTCGTGGGCCTCCCACCAAGCGCCGCCCTCGTGCAGATCGATTCCGGCGGCGATCGCCGCGGCGTGGACCGGGTCGAGGCCCCCCAGATCCAGCTCCGCCGGTGGCCCGTCCGGCAGCAGCGTTCTCGCCGCCTCGCGGGCGGGCGGCCAGCCGGCGGCCAGGGCGTCCACCTGCGGCACCGGCGACTCGGCCCGGCGAGCCGGGTGCACCGTGCGGCCCGGACGGTGCGGCGGGTCCGGGAGTCTGATCGTCGTCCACCTCGGCATCGGGCTTTCCTTCGGATCCAGGGGACCGGTGAGCGGTTGGAGGTCCACCGCACGGCCGGCCCCGGTACGCTGGGCGGAATGTCCGAACCACGCCCCGAAAACGCCGCCTCCGCCCCTGCGTCCTCGCCAGCGCCAGCGTCCTCCGCTGCCGCCGCCGACCGCATCGCCACCGTCGATGACGACGGCATGGTGACGGGCGGTCCGATCGACGCCCGCGTCCACGCGGTGCAGCGCATCACCCGCCGGGTCCGGCAGTATCCCGAGTTCGAGATCGGCCCGCTCGAGTTCGACGACCCGGGCATCGACCGACGCGACGCCGCCCTGGCCGCGGCCATCGACCACGCGGTGGCCCGCCGCTGGCTGACCCTCGAAGCGCTGCTCGCCCCGCGACTCACCCGCGGCTGGGATCGCGTGGAGGCCAAGGTGCGGGCGTGCCTGATGGTTGGCGCCGCCCAGTTGCTCTTCCTGGACCGGGTCCCCGAACACGCGGCCATCCACGCCTCCGTGGAATTGGCCAAGCGGCTGGTGCGGCCCAAGGCGGGCGGCCTGGTCAACGCCGTACTGCGCGGGATCGCCCGCGACCGGCAGGAACGCCTGGACACGTTCGACCCCGCAAGTCGAAACCAGATCCCGCTGGCCGACGGCGGCGCGTGGCGCATGGGCACCGACATCTTTTCCGCCGACCCGATTCGACGGACGAGCGAACAGACCTCGATCGGCATGGACCTCGTCGCCCGCTGGTACGCCGCATTCGGCCACGCCGAAGCCGAGCGCCTCTGCCGCCACGCATTGGTCGACGCCCCCATCCTGGTGACCGGCCTCAGCGCCGACATCGCCCGCCCCGACGACGAGAAGCCGATCCTGCAACCGCACGCCGAACCCGGCTTCTTCGTGCTCGACGCCCCGCGCGAAACCCTCGGTGCGGTGCTTCGCGACCACCGTGGCTCGCGGGTGCAAGATCCGACGAGCGCTGAGCCGATCGCCGCCACCGCCGAGATTCGGCCGACGACGATTCTCGACTTGTGTGCCGGCAAGGGCACCAAGACGCGGCAGCTTCGCACGCTGCACCCCAAGTCGCAGATTGTGGCCACCGACGTCGACGATGATCGGATGGAGGTCCTCCGGGCCGCCATGCGTCAGGATCGCAACACGCGGGTGGTGGAGTACACCTCGCTCTCGACCTCCGGCCCCGACTTCGATCTGATCGTGCTCGACGTGCCGTGCTCGAATACCGGCGTCTTGGCCCGGCGGGTTGAAGCTCGCTACCGCGGCTCGGACACGCTGATCGATGGGCTGGTCTCGACCCAGCGCCAAATCATCGCCGACGCGATGCGCGTGCTGAAGCCGGGCGGCCACCTGCTCTACGCCACGTGCAGTGTGGAGCCGGCGGAGAACGAGCAACAACTCGCGTGGATGCAGAAGTGGCATCCGCTGGAAGTCGTCCGCAGCGGTTGGAAGTTGCCGAGCGGCTTGCCGGGCGAATCCCCGACGGACTACCGCGACGGCGGCGGCCACGCCCTGCTGCACCACACCGGCGGCTGAGGCCGAACCCGGGAGCGAGCGGGCGAACCACGCGCCCCCGCCTCGCCCTCCGCCCCCGCCCCGGCCCCGGCTTCCGTGACCGGTGGTACCATCCCGCCCCCGCGACATCCGGCGTCGTCGCGGACGCTTCCCGAACCCCACTGCGGTGTGCGGACATGAAGATCCTCGACATCCTCCGCCCCGAAGCGATCAAGGTCCCACTTGAGGCGAGCGACAAACGTTCGGCCATCCACGAGATGGTCGAGTTGCTCGCGAGCGCTGGCCTCATCGACCGTCCGGCCGACGTCGAACAGGCGGTGTGGGAACGCGAGCAACAGCGCACGACGGGGATCGGCGAAGGGCTGGCAATCCCCCACGGCAAGACGACCGGGCTCGACCGATTGGTCATGGCCATCGGCCGTCCGACCGACCCGATTGACTTCCAGTCAATGGATCGCAAGCCGGTGCAATTGATCGTGCTGCTCATCAGCCCGAACGACCGCACGCACGACCACATCCAGGCCCTCGGCAAGATCAGCCGGATGATGAGCGACGCGACGTTTCGCCGGACGGCCTACGCGGCCGAAACGTCCGAGGAACTGTTCACGCTCCTCCGTGACCGCGACACGTAAGGACGACACGGAGCCGCGGCACGTCCGCCCGGCACGTCGCCTGTCCGAAACGTTGTCCGGCTCGCACCGCCGCACGTCGCCGGGCATGAGGGCACGACTGCGTCACGCCGCTGCGTCACGCCGCCGTGAATCGCCGGTACGAACCGCCGTCGCACCCCAATCGCCCCGGCACGAACGCCCGATCAGCGTCCCGGCACCGCCGGCGCGCCGAACGATGACGGCGCTGGAGCGCCCGCCTCGGCCGCCGCCGCCGCGGCTTCCGCCGCCCGTTGTCGCCACGGGACCGCCTGCATCATGCGTCCGCCGGACTCCAGGATTTGCGCGACCAGCTCGGCCGCCGGACCGTTGGGCGAGAGTTCGTAGGCTCGCTCCGCCGCGGTGGCCGCCTCGTCCAGCCGGCCCGCCTGGGCCAGCGACCGGGCGTAGATCGTCCAGCCGCCCGGGCTCGAATCGTCGATCTCCAGCGTCTCGGCCGTGACCGCGATCCCGCGCTCGAGCTGGCCGACGTCGAGCAAGGCGAGCGACAGGACGCGCAGCAGATTCAAACGCGTCGTCCGCCCTTCCTCCGTCTGCGGCAGCGTTCCCGCCATCGGGTCGCCCAGCGCATCGATCTGCTCGTCCAGGAATGCGATCGCCTCCTCCGGACGGTCCTGTTCGATCATCAGCCCGGCCACCGCCTGGGCCGTCTGGAAGTGGTCCGGATGCTTGGCGACGATCCGCCGGCCCCAGGCGTCCGCCCCTTCTTCGTCCATCGCGATCCGCTTGAGGAACACGATGTCGCGCGACAGATTGTCACTTGGTCCCCACGTGTCGAGATGCCGCTCGAAGGCGGCGACCGCCCCGTCGTAGTCTTGCTGGCAAGCCTTGAGCCAACCGATCCGCACGTCGACGCCCGGCCACGGGGCCAAGCCCAGCCCGCCGCGATTCACCGGCAGCGTGCGCTCATAGCGATCAATCGCGGTCTGCGCGTCGGCGTTCATCTCGTCCGGCATCATAAGCGGGCTCGCGCCAAAGACCGATTCGCGGGACATCATCACGCGTTCGTCGGCCTTGCCGGCAGACCAATGCAGCAGCCGCATCGCGCCGCTGTGCGCGGCCAAGGCCAGAACGCCCGTCACGATCAACAGGAAGCCGATGCCGATCGGCGTCACGCGGCCGCGATACCGCAGCCGGGCCCGGCTGAAGCTGACGTTCGGCCGGCGCAGGATGGACCACGCTTTCCAGGTGAGGAAGGTCGCGCACAGCGCCATGCCCGCGGCCATCAGCATCGGGATCATGGTGTACACGCCGCGGAACGCAAAGAACGAACCGAGGAAGACGACGGTCAGCAGGATCTCTTCGGGCCACGAAAGATCCCAGCGCGGCGGCGGCTCTTTGGACGCATCCTTCACCGTTCGATTGGCCGCGGTCCGGCCGAACCCGAAGTAAAGCGCGTCCTTCGGACAGACGCTCACGCAGTCCATGCATTTCATGCAGCCGGGGTCAACGACCATGCCGTAGGCCGCGACTTCTTCGTGGACGCGCACGTTGCTGGTGCACACCGCGGTGCAGTGGCCACAGCCTTCGCACGCGTCGGTGACGCGGATCCGTCCGGGAGCGAACTGATCGAGTGGCGCGAAGAAACCGCCGTATGGACAGCCGTACGTGCAGAATCCCTTGGCCCCCAGGAAGTACACGCAGGCGAAGCCGATGATCAGAAAGAACGGAACGGCGATCATCCAGCCGGGGAACGTCGCCCAGAACTCGCTCGTTGTCAGCTCGAAGGTGATGCCCGGCCAATCGGGGATGGCCCGCTGGGTCCAGCCAAAGCGATCCATGATCGGATGAACGCCCCAGCGGTAGATCGCCGGCCACAGGAACATGTAGACGGCAAGGCCAAACGGGACGTACATCAGCAGGCGCGAGCGGAACGGCCGCGGCCGAATGCCCACACGCTTGAGCAGCGCGGCCGACGCGTCCTGCAGGGCGACGACGTGGCAGGCCCAGCCGCAGAACCAGCGGCCGAAGACGAGCGTCGAGAGCATGGCCAGCGAGAAGAAGATGATGCCGGCGTTCACCACGCCGTTCTTCACGAACTCCATGCTCTCCGACGGCTCCACCGGCGTGAGCACTTCGCGGCCGCTCAACCAGATCAGCACGTGGATCAGGATCAGCACGTGAACGCCGATGAGCACGATGGCTCGCCAACGGGTGGACTTGGACTTTGCGATGCGCGGGGCGCCGGCGTTTCCGCCCGCCCCATCGCCATTTGAAAGCACCGGAAGACTCACGCAACGTCCGTTGCCTGCGGTGTTCGCGTCGCCAGCCATCGGTGGGATCTCGCTGCCAGTGGGGATCGATGCCCCGGCCGGCAACAAGCGCCGGCCGGGACCGCCTGATGGTACCACCGGGCCGCGCGATACCGGTCATGAACCTGGCCGCCACCAACACAACGACGCCCCTCACGCAAAGCGAAAGGGGCGTCGTTGAAGGAGGAGGAAGAACGTGCGGCGGACGGCGGCCCGCCAGAAGAACTCAGTTCCGAGAAGGTGCCGGCGAATCTTCGGGAACCGCATTCTCGAGCATCTGACCCTCTTCCAGTCGGAGTCGGATCTTCTCGAGCGCCTTGTTCTGGATCTGCCGGACGCGTTCCTTGGTCACGCCAATGATCTGGCCGACCTGCTCGAGGGTGAGCGGGTTGGTCGGCTTTTCGTGGCCAAGTCCGAACCGGTGATGGATGACCGTCCGCTCCACGCTGGAAAGGTCCGCGTCGTTGCTCAGCACAATGTGCTTCACTTCCGCCGCGCTCTCTCGCTCCTGCTCCGCTCGCAGGGTTTCCAGGTGGTTGGACTTCTCCATCGCCGGATCAAAGTCGGTGGGGAATCGCTGGCGGTACTTGCTCAGCTTCATCCCCTGCCGCGAAAACGCCTTGAGGATCGCGCGGCAGGCATAGGTCGAAAACTTGAAACCGCGGCCGCAGTCGAACTTGTCGACGGAACGGAGCAGCGCCATGTTGCCTTCGCTGACCAGATCGGCGAAGTCGACCTCGCTCATCCGCGTGCGCTTGGCCATGGCGAGCACCAGGGCGAGGTTCGTTTCGGCAATCTGCTCCCGGTAGCCATCGGCAATCCGGAACCAGCGGAGGATCTCGTGGGCCTGCTCCGACGTCGGACCGCTGGGGCCAAGGGTCTTCTGCATCTCGCTGATGCGGAAGCGGGCGTAGTTGTACTGAAGGAACAGGACGCGTTCCTGGGCCCCGCTCAGGAGGACCGTGCCGCCCTGGCGGCCGCCCCGCTGATTGGCTCCGTGGGCCGTCAGGTCGTCCATCAGCGGGCGGTACCACGCGACGTCCGGACGCTGGATGTCGTCCGGCGTCTCGTAGATCGTTCGCTCGGCGTCCTTCGTCCGGAAGATCTCGTTGTCGATGTAGTCCATCGGCTGGCTGAGGATCTCGGTCAGCCGCTCTTCGTCGGCGGCCGAAAGTCCGCGGCCAGTTCGCCCGAGCGAGCCGGAAGCCTGTGTCGGGGTGGGACCATCGAGCCCCGTCCGCTTGCGCCGGACGCGATCGAGAGGAGAACCGGTACCAATCACATTCTGAAGCATCGTGCCGTCCCCGAATGAGGGGTGAAGGAAGTCGTCGTGCCATCCCACTGCGTCGGCGCTGGCGAGAGACGGATCGGAGACCCGCCTGACAGTTCGTGAATCATATCACGAAGTCGGAAACGAAACCGTTCAAATCGTTCATTTCCAGGTCTATTCTAGAACAGTTCCAAGCTGGTCCCAATCGTAACCCCGAGAATGTGCCGGATATTCCATCGTGGTCCACGGATAAGGGTCTTTCTCCCCGCTGCCATCGGCCAAACCAATGGCAAGCCCAACACATCCCGTACGCACGAGCCCGAGGCTCGGTTCTCGCTGGCTGCGAACCACCGAACGCCAGCCTCGCTGCCCGCGGCCGTCCGCCGGCGGCCCCGTCTGCTGTCGCGACTCCTAAACGTCGACCGGACCGACTTCCGCGCGTGACAATCCGTCCCCCGGGCTTACGCGGGGGACGGACGTCATGGATCTCGTCTTGGAGAGCGGACGGGTCGGCGCTGAACGGCGGCCGACCGCGCCAGAACGCCGCGGTGTCACGCGGCGATGCGGTGCTCCGGACTTACTCGGGCGTGCCGCTCGACGCGTCGTACACCCAGGCATCGCCAGGACGCTCGTAGTCCTGCACGTCGCCGGCCCCGAAGAACAGGCCCATTTCCTTGGCCGCGGCTTCCGGGCTGTCGGAACCGTGGATCAGGTTGAAGCTGTTCGAGACGCCGAAATCGCCACGGATGGTGCCGGCATCGGCCTTGGACCCGAAGGTCGCGCCCATCAGGTTGCGGCAGATCGCAATCGCGCCAACGCCACGGAGGGCCATGACGACGACCGGGCTGCTCGTCATGAAACCGACCAGGCCGTCATAGAAGGGCTTGCCGGCGTGGTCGGCGTAGTGCTTGGCCGCCAATTCCCCGGGGATGGTCATCATCTTCATGCCGACGATCTGAAGGCCCTTCTCCTCGAAGCGCGAGATGATCCGGCCGCTGAGGCCTCGCTGGACCGCGTCGGGCTTGAGGATGATGAGGGTCGTCTCCATGGACATGTCGGGGCTCCAACTGAGCTGCGGATGCGGGCGTGGGCGCAGGGTGCGCGGCCGGCGCGACCGCCGGTGCGGGGCGTCGGGCCGAAGAGGATAGCCCCTGACTCGTTGTGGTCAATGCTGGCTGGGCGACGGTCTGGCGATGGCTGGGTGGTGGCTGGGCAATGGCGGGACCGCGGCCGGGGCGTGGCCGTGGACGACCACGTGCTGGTCCGTGCGCCGCCTGTCGAGGGCGAGGGCGCGGGCGACGGCTCAATTCCAGCGGCTGGGTGACTGGCTCACACCATGAAGAACGCAATGACCCAGGCGATCGGAACCCAAGCCAGCAGCGACAGGGCCATCCAATCGACGGTCGAACGCCATCGATCGGGGATGCGGTCGAGCGGCCGGTGAATGACCCCGAGTCCTCGATGGAGCAACTCGAGCCCGCGATCGGCAACCCGGCGAACCAGCGGCGGACCAGCGTTCGCCGCCTCGTCGGGCCCGCCAGCGGCCGCGGTGGCCCCGCCGATCATCGGCCCACCCGCAGCTGAACTCGCGCCAGCCGAAGCGTCCGCGGCGTGGGCGACATCACCTTCGACCGGCGCGACGAATTCGACCGCATCTTCGAAGGCAGCGAGCGCAGCTTCCTCCGACGCTGGCGCCGGCGGTGCGGCCGGAGCGGCGCCGTCGGCTGCACTGGGCATCGTCCCCCCCACCGCCGCGGCCATCGCTGAGGCGTCGGATGGATCGGCCGGCACGGCGTTCCCGGCGGAAGCAAACGACTCGTGGTGGACCGCGGCCTCGCTGTTGGCATCGGGCGCATCGAACGCCGCAGCGTCCCCGAACGGATCGTCGGCGGTTGGATCGCCGGCGGTTGGATCGCCGGCGTTGCCTTCCGCGCCCGCCGTGGCCTGGGCGGCCTCTTCGGCGAAGTCGGGGCCGTCGTCGTCGGCTGCAAGCATGGCGCCCGCGTCGCCGAACGCACCTCCGTCGAGCTCGTCTCCGTCCGTCGCGTCACCATCGGCCGGCGCGACGACCGATCCATCGTCGAACACGTCATCGAGCAATTCGCTCACGGTGTCGTAGTCGCCGTCGAGCAGTGTCTCGACGCCGTCGGCCAAGGATTGATCAAGCTCGCGGATCATTTCCATCCGCGCTCCGTGGTCACCTTCCATGAACGCTTCGTCTTCGTCCGCGCCGCCGGACGGCACTCCGAACATGTCACTGGGCACATCGGAGTCGTCGCCGACCAGCATGTCGCCGACCACAGCGGAGTCATCACCCAGAAGCATGTCGGGCTCGGCGGCGGAAGTGGGCTCAGCGATCAGCTCGGACGCGGGTTCGGACGTGGGTTCGGACGCGGGTTCAGATGCGGGTTCTGGCGCGAGCGCAGGATCCGCTGCGGACTCGAGTGCGTCGAGTGTTTCCACCGCGTCCATCGACGCGGCCAACTCGGCGTCGGCATCGAGCAGTTCGTCGATTTCGGGCAGGTCGTCTTCAATCGGTGGCGGCGGCGGCGGCGGCGGCTCCTCGGCTTCGGCCAACGCTTGCACTTCGTCCGGACTGATCGCCGCGGCCCAGGCGGCATCGAGCGCGGATGCGGCGTCGGGGGTTGCGGCCGGGGCAGCGGGTTCCACGGGGGCTGATTCTGGGTCGGCAAGTTCCGGGTTGATGGGTTCCGGGTCGGCGTCCAGATCCGCCGGAGCATCGTCGGCATCGGCAACGAATTCCGCTCCCGCGGCGGCCGGGACGCTCGCGAACGCTGAAGCGGCGTCCGAGTCAACCGTGGAGACCGGCTCCGAGTCACGGTCCTCGTCCAACGGACCGAGTTCGGCGACGGCATCCAGCGACTCGGACACGAGATCTTCGGCCGGCGACTGGGGAGTCGTCGCGTCGGATGCGTCCGCGTCAACTTGAGATCCAGCGGCCGCGTCAATCGCGGGATCAGCCGACCCACCGGCACCGGGATGCGGAGCGTCGACACCATCTGAAACAGGGCCAAGTCCGACACCATCCGGGTCGCCGAGCGGCTCCGAACCCTCGGAGGTGTCGACGGCCGCGATCGCTTCCGCGGCGCCGTCGGAGTCGAGGGCGAAGCTGGCGTGCGCCTCAGGACCAGGCTCGATGGCCTCGTTCGCAACGGGATCGGCGTCGATCCCGAGCGCCCGAACCGACGCATTCAATTCGGCGTCCGCTGCGTCGGTGCCCGAGGGTTCGTGATCCAAGACATCGCTCGCCGGATCCGAAACGACGTCTCCTGCGGCGATCTCGCCCTCGTCGGCCGACGGGTCAGTCGGCGTACCGATCGCGGCCATCGGTGCAGAAGCTTCGTGCACGTCAGCGGATTCAGGAGACGCGGCGGCGTCGGTGGGCGCGTCGGCGTCGGTGGGCGCGCCGGCGTCGCCGAACGCGTCGGACTCGCCCGACGTGGCGACTTCCAGCGCGTCCGGCTGAAGGGGTGCGCCGACGTCCGCAATGGGAAGGCTGCCGACGTCAGGATCAGAGTCTGCATCGAGGGCTGGCGTGGGGATCACGGGGACATCGACGTCAACATCAACGCCCATACCGCTCGCCCCGTCGGCCGACGATTCGCCGAGTCCCGGCAGTGCGTCAGTGGATACCGCATCGCCATTGACGTCGACGGCCGATTCGTCCGCGGCTTCGGCGTCGGCGGGCGGAGCAAACGCGTCAATCGAATCAGTGGACGGCGCGTCCGCCTCGGACTGCACGCCTGAAACGAGTCCACCATCGGCGACATCCTCGGCGGGTGCGCCGGCATCTCCGATGGACTCGGCGATCGCCTCGTCCGATGGAGCAGCCTCACCTTCGGGATCTTCGTCCAGGGCAGCCAATGCCGCATCCAGCATCGCATCACCGCCGGGCGCGTCCACTTCCGGCTCGAATGCCGACGCCGCGGCGTCAGTCCCGTCCCAGGCGGCGGCGGCGGCGAGATTCGTCGCGTCAGCGGCCTGGATCGCTTCGAATGCGAGCTCGGCTGCGAGTTCGGCGGCGGCATCGTCGTCGATGTCGTCTGCGGTGTCGGTGGCCGTGTCGGTGGTGGCGGTGGCGACGTCCGCAAACCCAGTCGTGTCGTCCACGACGCCGGAGGCATCCTCGGCGACGGCGCCGAGGGTCGGAGCTTCAACCGGATCGCCGACCGGAGTTTCGGCGATGGCGGCGGCATCGGAAGGATCAATCACATCGTTGACGCCAGCGTCCGCGACGGCTTGAACGCCAGGAAGCTCGCATACATCGTCTGCTTCAGCATCGCCGACATCGAATACGTCGGGGGCGTCGTCGACGGCCGCTTCCGCGACGTCGGCAACATCAGAAAGCTCGACTGCGTCGTCAGCCGTTGTTTGGGCGACTCCAGAATCGACAGGGAACTCGACCGCATCGTCGACGGCGGTTTCCGAGAAGCCGGTCGTTTCAGGAATTGCGACCGCGGCATCGATTGACGGCTCGGCGATCGCTGATGCGCCGAATGCGTCGGCGGCATCGTCGGCGACGGCTGCCTCGGCGACCTCGGCGATCTCGGCCGCGTCGTCCGCGGGCGCTTCGGCGACGCCAGATGCGCCTGAATCTTCGAAGACATCGTCGACGACGGCTCCCGCGGAGTCGGCTGCCTCGGGGATTTCAGCCGCGTCGTCCGCTGGAGCTTCGACGACGCCAGACGCGTCGGAATCTTCGAAGACATCGTCGACGACAGCCGCCTCGGCGATCTCGGCCGCGTCGTCCGCGGCCGCTTCGACGACGCCAGATGCGCCTGAATCTTCGAAGACATCGTCGACGACGGCTCCCGCGGCGTCGGCTGCCTCGGGGATTTCGGCCGCGTCGTCCGCGGG
>JBGCEZ010000023.1:0-140655 GCA_045106735.1 Phycisphaerales bacterium
GTCACGGGTGCGTGATGCGCGGGACGGTTGGGACAAGAGCCGGCCGTCCGCCATTGCCACAATGAGCCGGGAGCCGTCGGTCCGGCAGCCGTCGACGACGCTTGGCGTGTCGCTGTGTGGTCGTGCATGGCGATGCATGGCGATGCATGGCAGTGCATGCCGATGCGTACCGATGCGTACCGATGCGTACCGGTCGCGCCTTACGCGCCCCGAGTTTGCCGCGTTCGCCATCGTCCGATGGATGTCCGAAGCCACCCCCCGGCCGACGCAATCAACAAACGCATCCGCAACCGACGCAGCCCAAGGTCTTGGCGATCGGTTTGCAGGCCACGCGAAATCCACCCGGCCGCGACCGGCAACTGGCCAACATTGAGCGCACTGAGGGCGAGGTTGTGCATCGACGCGATGCACGTCGGATCGTGCCGCAGCACGCGCCGAGCCGCGGCGCACCCGCCGTCGATGTCCCCCCGACGGAATCGGGCCAATGCGAGTCGTCGCAAGACCTGCGGCTGATCGCTGGTGGCGGCGCCGCCGGCTTCCAGAAGCCGCGCGGCTTCATCGGGCAGTTCCGCGTCGAGCAACAATCGGGCGAATCGGTCCAGGGCGTCCGGGTCCGGCGGCGGCGCAGACGTCGCGTCGGCCGTCTCCTGCATCCATGCGTCGAACTCTTCGCGGAGCGACTGACGGGCCGGGCCCTTCAGACCACGGGCCATCATCGATTCCGCGAGCGACTGCCGGATGCCGGGGAATTCCGGGTCGAGCTTGAGCACCAACTCGTACTCAAGGTGGGCCTGCTCCAGATTGCCCTGCTCGGTGGCGATCCACCCAAGCCGTTCGTGGGCCTCTACGTTGGCCGGCTCGAGCTCCAGCACGCGGCGGAACTTTTCGGCCGCCTCGCTGAATCGCCCCATGTCCACGAGCAGTTCGCCGTAGTCGAGCAGCGTGTCGATGTTGCCCGGATCCTCGCGCAGTTCGCGAAGGTACAGCTGCACCGCGCGCTGCCGATGCCCGCGCGCGGCCAGCACGAAAGCGAGCATCGCTCGTAAGCGTGGAATGCTTGGATCGATCCGCAGGGCTTCCCGGAGGCACCAGGCCGCCCGTTCCCAACTCTCGCGCTCGATCAGGCTGCGGGCAACCGACGCGAGGCAGAGTCCACTCGGCGCGTCCAGAGCTTGTTGGGCCAGGTAGAAGACGGTCTCGGCTTCGTCGTGACGCTCCAGCCGCGCCAAGCCTTCAATCTTTCCGGCGTACGCCGCTTCACTGCGAAATTCGAGGGCCAGCGCCCGGTCCATCCATTTGATGGCGTCGGCCCAATTGGTCAACCGTTGGGCCGCGCCCCCGGCGGCGAGCAGCGGCTCAACCGCGTCGGGCATCATCTCGGCCGTCCGGGCGAAACACGCAAGGGCTTCAGCGTCACGGCCGGATGCTTCGATCGTCAGGCCGAGGTTGTAATGCCACTCCGCCTGGTCGGGATTCAATGAGATCGCCTTGCGGAGTTCAGACTCCGCTTCGGCCCACCGGCCTCGCTCGAACATCTCGAGGGCACGGTCCGCATGCCCTTCGGCGTCCAGCCAGTCGCTCATGCGCCGTTGCCTCCACCACCTTGCCGACACGCTTGCCGACACGCTTGCCGACTCGAACTCGCAGCCACCACCCCTTCTGGGACGCGTGGGCTCGGGCACGCAGGCGGAAAGCCCGGGGCCCACGCCAAAGACGCGGGCCGCACGTTCGGGTCGGGTGTCCCGCCGAACGTCGTACCCCCGGGAACTCTCCTGACCCGCGGACGCATGTCCGCGGAGCCGGGCGAGACTCGATTCCCGAAGGAGCATCCACGCAGACTGCAAGCCGACGCCCGCGCGGACCGACGTAGTATATCGAGGGCGGTCGATCTCACCGGCACCCTTCGTCCGCTCTCTCACGCTTCTCCACCACGACCGCCAGGTCCGCCAATGCCGCCCCGGATTGACCGAAGTCCATGCCCTGAAAGACCTTGCAGAAGGTCGCGCCATGCCATCGCCCGGCAATCCCGGGCGACGCTGTGGTTCTCGGCCGTCGCTGCGCTCAGCGTCGCCTCGGCCGTCGCCGGTTTCCGGACCGCCCCGGCCGACGACGGGCGATCGAAGTTGGCCCCGGAATTCGCCGCCGGAAGCGCGGCGAGCGACGCGGCCGGTCGAGGAGCCGGTCGAGCGGCGGGCCAATCACCACGCCAGGACGCGAAACCTGCCTCGGGTCAGGCGACGGATCCGCCCATCCAGCCGCCCATCCAGCAAACCAGCCCGCCAACCACCGATCCGGCCGCCGGCCGAGTGGACCCGACCGAGGCCGTGCCGCCCGCCCCGACCACGCCGCCAGTGGTCAACGAAAACATCTTGAACGCGATCCAGGAGGCCACCGAGCCGGGCCCCGGACTCGTGGGCCTGGTTGCCGACGCCCTCGACGGCGGACGGCCCGGGGCCCTGAACGCCGTCGCCCAGGTGCTCGAGACCGGTGAACCGCTCCCGGTCGAGATCGTGCTCTCGGCCCTTCGCACCATGCCCGTCGGGGCGAGCGAGCCGGCCGCGACCGAACGATTGACCCGCGCCCTGGTCCGATCCGCGACCACTGGCCCGGACGGACGGTCACGCCACGACGAAATTCACGCCCAGGCAGTTGCCCGGCAGCCCGAGGCGATGCGCCGCGTCCGGCTGATCGCGGCGGAGCGGCCCACCAGCAGTGACGGCGTTCGCCGCCGATTCCGCGCCCTGAGGTTGCTCGCCCTCGCGCCGAGCCGTGACAACGCAGCGGTCCTTGTGGCCGTGCTCGCCGCGCCGGCCGACGTTGACGCGGAGCCGGACACGGATGCGCGGGCCCAAGTTCGCTCGGCCCTGCAGCGACTGCTCGGGCGCCCGGACTTCGACGACGCCCAGATCCTGGCTGAAATGCGGAAGCGACTCGCCTTCGGCGAGCTCGGTTGGTGGGCGGCAATCCGCGCCGCCGACGGCGAACGGATCGCCGCGCTCGAGCGCGAACGGCTGCAGATTTCGCAACGCCTGGCCCAGGAACTCGAAGCCGCCTACAGCCGGTTCGAACTCCTGACACTGAGTCAGGACGAGCGGGATGCGCTCACCGAACACCTGCAGGACCCCGAGTCCACGATCAAGCACATTGCGCTGGCCCGCGTGCTGCGCCGAGCGCGAGACACGAGCGCGCTGGACACCACGATCCAGGAGCTCATTTGGGATCTCGTGGCGTCGCCGGAACCGAGCATCGCCCAACAGGCAATGAAAGCCCTCGACGAACTCGGCGCCGACAGCATCGGCCCGCGGCTCGCCGATCGATTTTCGATCGCGTGGCCATCGGACGAAACCACAACCCTGACCGCCCTCCAGATCGTGGGGCGACGTGGCACCATCGAGTCCGTCGGTCAGATCCGCGACCGCCTCGACGCGGACGCCCCGGCGGTGCGTGCCGCCGCCGCCGACGCGATTTTCAACCTCGCGTCTCGCACGCCATTGGCCAGAGAACTTCGAACGTCATTGGTCGAGCAATTGCTCAACCGCGTGCCGACGCCGGTGGCTGGCGGCGCCAGTCCCCCGCCGTTCCCCAACGATGCTGCACTGGCGAGGCTGACCGTGCGGTTGGTCGAAGACACTGAGTTGGATCCGTACACCAGCTGGCTTGGGGCTCCGGCAAGCCCGGCAGTGAGTCGGGCGGTGGCCGAAGCGTTCGCCGCCCGCGGAACCCTCGAGCCACTGATCGCCCGGGCCGACGTGGAGGTCGTCCGGAACGTCGTGCTCCCGGCGCTCGGCCGGGAACCGGATTCACTCAGCGCGATCTTGCCGCTGATTCGGCTCAAGCCCAGCCGAAACGACCCCTCCGGCCTCGCGATTTGGCAGGCCGCAACGGATCAGATCTTTGGCCGCATGAGCACGTCGGCGTTCATCACGTGGGACGACACCGTGGTGAAGTCCAGTGCCTGGAATACCGCCCAGCGCGAGACGATGCTGATTGCAGCGCTGCGAAGTGGACCGGCGAACGATTCCCGGGCGCCGATCGTCGCCCGCCTGGTGCAACTGCGACTCGACGCCGGCGACGTGCCGGGCGCGGTCGCCGCGCTCGACTCGATCGATGCCGCCGAACACGCCCATCCCGACCTCGTCAACGTCGCCCTCCGAACCCGCTTGCTCGACGGCGGCTTCGACGCGGCCAGGCGATTGGGGGTCGACATCACGGGCTGGCTGGAGGTTCTGCAATCTCTCGCCGACGTCACGGACGCCACCGACATCGCCCAGCGCACCGCCATTGCCGACGCCATCATCGCGAACGCGGAAGAGCCGTTGAGCGAAGCCGCCCTCGCGATGATCACGCCGTACGCTTCGCCGCCGCCGGCCGAAGTGGGACCGCCCGAAGATGATCCGAAGAACGAGTCCGGCGGACAAGCGGATGGCGCCCCCCCGCCGGCTCGCTGATTCGGGCTGATTCGCGCTGATTCGGGATGATTCGGGATGATTCCCGCCCTCCCCAACGCCGTTGCTCGTGACTCGTCGCCTCAAGCGATTCAATCGACCCGCTGTGTCGCGTGGATCCATCCGCCGCCCAGGACAACATCCCCGTCGTACGCCACGATCGCTTGGCCCGGCGCGACGCCTTCCTGAGGCGACGCAAATCGCACATCGATGGCGTCGACCAACGCCGTGGGCTCGGTCGACAGCGTCTTCGTCGTGTCGTCATCGGCCGCGACTTGACCGATCGCCGCCGCTGAAACGCGCACCGACCGCACTTCAGCCGGAGCCGGATCGCCGTGGGCCCGAAACTGCACGGTGCATTCGGTCCAGTCGTGCGGCGGATCGACCAACCAGTTGGTCTCGCCCGCCTGGCATGCGCTGACGAGCAGCGCCTCCTTGGCGCCGACGGTGATCGTGTTCGACGACGCATCCTTCTCGACAACGTAGAGCGGGTGCCCAAGAGCCACACCGATGCGCCGGCGCTGCCCGATCGTGAAGTGCTGGTGCCCAGGGTGTTCGCCCAACGTCTTGCCATCGGTGTCGACGATCGCTCCGGGTTCGACCTGCCCGGGAGAGCGGCGGGCGACCAAGCCCGCGTAGTCATCGTCGGGGACGAAACAAATCTCTTGAGAGTCTGGCTTGTCGAACACGGGAAGATCATGTTCCGCGGCCATCGCCCGGACTTCAGACTTCGGGAAGCCGCCGATCGGCAGCAGCATGCCGTCCAGCTTCTCGCGCGGGGCGCCAAAGAGCACGTAACTCTGGTCTTTGGCCGCATCGTGACCGCGAAGCAGCTGCGGCTTGCCGTGATCGCTGCGTCCGATCCGCGCGTAGTGCCCGGAGGCCACGTGCGTGGCTCCGATCCCGCGTGCGTGTTCGTGCAGCCGGCCAAATTTCAACCAGTCGTTGCAGCGCACGCACGGATTCGGCGTTCGTCCCGCGTTGTACTCATCAACGAAGTAGTTGATGATGCGGCCGAACTCACGCTTGAAGTTCACCACGTAAAAGGGAATGTCAAGGCGGGCGGCCACCAGCCGCGCGTCCGCCGCATCGCGCACCGAACAACAGCCTTGCTTGCCAATGCGAACGCGCCCCGTCGGGCATGCGTCGGCGCCCGGAATCAACTCATCGAGTGATTCCCCCGGCGATCCCAAGCGCATGAACACGCCGACGACCTCGTGGCCGGCCTGCTTGAGCCGCACGGCCGCGACCGACGAATCGACGCCCCCACTCATCGCCAACAGCACTTTGGTCGGGGCCAGCCCGTCGCCGCCAGTCATGCGTCCGCCGTCGAGGATCGGCCATCGCGGGCGATCTTCGTCTCGTACATGATGTCGGGCAGGCTTGGTCGATCTGCCTCGGACACGGCCAGGGGTGTGCACGGCTCGCTGGTCGCACGGTACCGGCGGGCAAGTTGCTGGTAGACCCGCGTCCCCTCAGTCTTCCACGCGATTTCCTTCTCGCTCATCTCCTTGAGCACCTTGGCCGGCGTCCCGGCGACGAGGGTGCCCGGCTCAACCTGCATCCCCGCCTTGACGAAAGCCATCGCGGCGACGAACGCATTCTCGCCGATCACGACGTCGTCCATGACCACCGCGTTCATGCCGACCATTGCATTGCGACCGATGCGGCACCCGTGCAGCACCGCCCCGTGGCCTACGTGACCATCGGCTTCGACGATGCACTCGTTGCCGGGGAAAACGTGCAGCACGCAGTTGTCCTGCACGTTCGAACCTTCGTGCATGATGATCCGTCCGATGTCGCCGCGCAGGCTCGCGTTCGGCCCGACCAAACAGCCAGCCCCAATGTGGACATCGCCGATGAGCACGGCGGTGGGATGAACGAACGCCGTCGGATCGACGACCGGACGGACACCCTCGAAGCTATAGCACTGCACGGAAATTCTCCTCGGATCCTTCGATGGCGGCGGCGGCGGCGGACGGCGTCACCCGCGCGAACGCGACCTCATGCTCCGGCAGGAACGGCGGCCGGCACGGGGATGCGGCTTTGCACCACACGGAATCGGCCGGCGACGAAGTTCCCGTCGCAGAGCGTCGCATTGCCCGAGGGGTTCGCCCCCGAGACGTGGAAGTCGCTGAACGCTGCGGCCTGGTTGACGTAGATCCCGCCGGTCAGGTTGACCGACAGCGGTACGCCGGCCAGCGCGGTGGCATCTTCGGCCGCGGCGATCACGTCCGCATCGTTCGAGTGCAATCCGCAGGTGATGGCCCCCTGCTCGCGGGCAATGCTGGCCGCCAACTCGATCGACTGCTCGGTCGACTCCGTGGCGACGATGTACACCACCGGACCGAAGCACTCACGACCGAAGAGTTCGCGCTGATCGGCGTTGACCTTCACGATCAACGGGCTGATGACCCGGGCCTCGGGGAAGTGCTCATTGGTCACGGGCGTGGCGTCACGCAAGATCGTGCCACCCGCCGTTCGGGCCTCATCCACGCGGGCGGCCGTCGCCGGATTTTGCACCGCCCCAAGAATCTCGGCTCCCCGGGCGGGCTCGCCGAGCAGCCAGTCAACCGCCTTGACGATGGCCGCGGCCACGTCGTCGAACGACATGTGATCGCCGCCGACCTGGAGACCGGCGGCTGGGAGAAAGATGTTCTGGCTGGTCGTGCACATCTGGCCGGAGTACAGGCTCACGGTGAACGCGAGGTTGCCGGTGACCGCCCGAAGGTCGTCGATCGAGTCAAGGATCATCGAGTTGACGCCAGCAGTCTCGGTGTAGAGCGCTGCGTGCCGTGCGTTCTCCGACAGCCACTCGCCGAATGCGTTGCCGCCGGTGTAGTCGATGATGCCGACTTCCGGACGCGTGGCCAGGTCGGTGGTGATCGGAGCGTCGGGCGTGTCGGCGGCCAGCTGCACGGTGTTCGGATCGAAGCCGTGCTCCGCCAACACGTCGCGGCAGATCTCGGCGGTCACGGCCAGCGGCAGAATCGCCCCGGGGTGCGGCTTGATGATGACTGCGTTGCCCGTCATCAGGTCGGCGAAGATCGCCGGGTAACTGTTCCACGTTGGGAAGGTCGAGCAAGCGATCACCAGACCGATGCCACGAGGGACCACCCGGAAGGTCTTCTCGAGGGTCACGGTTTCGTCGCGGCCGACGCGCTTGGTCCAGGTGGCGCGCTCCGGCGTCCGCGCCAGCTCGTCCCAGGCGTAGGCGACGGCTTCCAGTCCGCGGTCCTGCGCGTGCGGCCCGCCCGCCTGAAAGGCCATCATGAACCCTTGGCCGGTCGTGTGCATGACCGAGAAGGCCAACTCGAAACTGCGCCGGTTCAGCCGATGCAGGATCTCGAGGCAGACTCCGGCCCGGGCCTCGCGCGATGCATCCCGCCAACCGGCCGCGGCCGTTTGGGCCGCGGCGACCATCGCCTCGAGATCGGGCTTGGCGTAGCGCACATTCAACTCGATCCCGAACGGCGAAACCTCGGTGCCCACCGACGCGGCACCGTCACCGGCCTGCCCCAGCTCGAACTGGCTGCCCAGACGAGCCTGGAACGCGGCGAGGCCATCAGCCTTCGCCGTCTCTCCGTAGATCTTGCCGGACGGCACTTCCGGATAGGCGCTGTGGTGGGTCCGGCTACGGATCGCATCGAGGGCGGCGTCGAGGGTCTGGCGATGGGCGTCAAACAGTGGATGGGACACGGCGGCGATCCTCGAGGGAGGCAGGAAGGAAAGGAGAAACGCGGGTCACGATCTGGCCCGTCGGAGAAGGGGAATCGTACCACTCCCAGGCCGCCCTCCGCCGTCGCCGCGCACAGGCCGCGCGAAGGAAAGCAATTCTGCGCCGCCCGGCGTGCCCATTGATGCCGGCTGGGGCCCGATCAGCGGCGGCCAAGGACTCCGGCTCAGTTCGACCCGAAAACGGGTCGATGGTGCCTTCGTGCGGCTCCGCATCCGTCCGGGGACGGCTGCCGAATCGCCGCACCCCTCGCCTCCCACGGCCTGGAGATTCGGCCATGTCCATCGCCCCCCTCGTCCGTGAAATCGGCTCCTTGGCCGCGGCGATCGATCAGTCCGATCTTCCTGGACTCGTCGAACTGCAAGAGAAGCTCGAACTGCTCCTGACAATGGACGACGCCGCCCCGGTCGAGTCGCTGTCGGAGACCGCCATCGAGCACGCTGGCTCCATCATCCTCCGTGAAGCCGAGGACGAAGCCGCCGCCTTTGAGGCCCTCTGCGCAGCCGTCGACGGCATCACCGCGCAGATCGCCTCGGACGGGCCCAATGCCCTCGCCGAAGAAGACATCGACGTCGAGCTGCTGGAGGCATGGCTGTCGGCCACGGTCGACCATCTGGCCATCCTCGAATCAACGGCGGTGGGCCTCGAGGGCCCGGGCGACGTCGACGGTGAGCTTCTGGCCGAAGCGCGCCGCATCGTGCACACGATCAAGGGCGAAGCCGGCTTCCTTTCGCTGGAACTGGTTCGGGTTGCGTGCCACAAGGTCGAGTCCCTCATCGACGCTCGTCTCCAGGCCGATCTTGCGTTCCCCGGAGAGGAATTGCTCGCGCTGGTCGACTGGCTCAAGCGCTGCCTCGACGCACTGTCGCGCGACGCACTCGGCGGACTTCCCGATGCCGGACTCCTGCTCGACCAGATTCGCGTGGCCGCCACGCGGTGCAACGTCGTCGAGCAAAGCGCACTGACCGAACAAGCCGACGCGAGCGGCACATCGTCCGCCCCACCGACCTCGGTCGCACCGACCGTCGCCCACGTCCGCTTGCCAATGGAAGCTTCCGGAGCGGCCGACGAAACTCCGCCAGGCAACCATGCCCCTGTCCCGCACGCTTCGTTCGACGACCCCGCGCCGGTGACGTACCCCGATGATCTCGGCATGGACGAGAACCTCGGAGACTTCATTGGGGAGGCCCGCGAGCACCTGACGGCGGCCGAAGATGCCGTCTTGATCCTTGAGCAAACGCCGGAAGAAGCAGAGCCACTGGGCACGGTTTTCCGAGCGTTTCACACCGTCAAGGGCGTGGCCGGATTCATGAACTTGGTTCCGATCGTGGAACTGGCCCACGAAGCCGAGACACTGCTCGACCACGCACGAAACGGTCGCATCACCCTCGACAGCGACCGCCTCGATTGCGTCCTTCGCGCGTGCGACATGCTCGAGAGTCTTGTCGCCACCCTCGAAGGCGAGTCAGCTCCCACGTGCGGATCGCTCAACAAACTTGTTTTCGAGCTCCGCCAACACCTCCAGGATCCACCGGCCTCGCAGGGGTCGGCCGCGGAGGCTGCGGTGACCGGTGACGCGCCCAACCTCGCGCGAAATGCTGCGGCCGAGCCGAACCGCCACCCTGACTCCAACGCTAACGCCAACATCAGCACCGGCACGCCCGCGACTCCGCGTCCGGCTGCCGACGGCTCAACGATCGTCGAACCATCGGCCGCACCTGCCAAGCTCTCCGCGACAGGCCAAGCAGACGAGAACAAAGCTCGCCGCGCCCGCATCGAATCCACGGTCAAGGTCAGCACGTCTCGGCTCGACAACCTCGTGACGATGGTCGGCGAGCTGGTCATCGCTCAGCAAATGATCCTGCAAGATCCGTCGATCCAAAGCCTGGATGGCCAACGCGTGCAACGCAACCTATCGCAGGTCAGCAAGATTGTCCGAGACCTTCAGGGTGTCTCAATGGCCCTGAGCATGGTCCCGGTCAAGTCAACCTTCCAGAAGATGGCCCGGCTCGTGCGAGATACCGCAGTGAAGGGCGGCAAGAAGATCGCGTTCGTGATGGAAGGTGAAGACACCGAACTCGACCGCAATGTGGTCGAAGCGATCGGAGATCCGTTGGTCCACATGATTCGAAACGCATGTGACCACGGAATTGAATCGCCAGATGTCCGCGTTGCCGCCGGAAAATCCGATACCGGATCGCTCTGCCTCTCGGCCTTTCATCAGGGCGGATCCATTGTGATCGAGATCCGGGACGACGGCGGCGGCTTGAATCGCGAACGCATCCTGAAGAAGGCAATCGAACGAGGACTCCTCCCCGGGGATACGGATCCCAGCGATCTCAGCGATTCCGAAATCGACAATCTCATTTTCCAACCCGGATTCTCGACGGCTGAAAAGATCACTGACATTTCCGGCCGCGGCGTTGGCATGGACGTGGTTCGCAAAAACATCGAGGCCCTTCGCGGCAAGGTCGAGATCACGTCCCGCCCCGGAGAGGGATCCACCTTCAGCATGCGCCTGCCACTCACGATGGCCATCATCGACGGCATGGTGGTCAGCGTTGGCGATGAGCGTTTCGTGCTGCCCACCCTGGCCATCGAACAGAGCTTCCGGCCGACGGCCAAGGATCTTGAATCAACGATGGGCCGTGGCGAGATGGCCCGCGTGCGCGGCAAGCTGCTTCCGATCCATCGCCTGGCGTCGATCTTCGACCTGACGGCGACAACGACCGACCTCACCGAAGGCCTCCTGCTCGTCATCGAATCGACCGACGGACGATTCTGCCTGTCGGTCGACGAAATCATCGGACAGCAACAAGTGGTGATCAAAAGCCTCGGCGAAGGCCTCCCGGCGATCCAGGGGGTCGCCGGCGGAGCCATTTTGGGCGACGGCCGCGTCGCGTTGATCTTGGACGTCATGGGGCTGAGCTACGCCGCGCGGCGAGAAGCCGAGACGCCCCGGACCCCCGCTCTTTCGGGAATCGAATCATGAATACGCCGCAAGCGTCTCCCGCATCATCTCCCACGGCCGCGTCCAGTTCGCCGCAGGAACTCGTGATCGACGGCGCCGGGAGTGACACGGGGAACAAGTTTCTTACGTTTACCCTCGGCCCGGAAGAATATGGCTTCGAAATTCTGAACGTGCGAGAGATCATCGGCGTGGTCGACATCACCCCGCTGCCGCAGTCTCCCGACTACGTCCGCGGAGTCATCAACCTGCGGGGCCGGATCATCCCGGTCATGGAATTGCGCACGCGATTCGGACTGGACACCATTCCCTACGACGAAGAGACCTGCATCATCGTCCTCGAGGTCAGCGACGAAGAGAATGACGAAGCATTCCAAATGGGCGTCGTCGTCGACACGGTCAACGAGGTTCTCGACATTCCAACCGGGTCGATCGATCCGACCCCTCGTTTCGGCAGCACGCTCGACACCAACTTCATTTTCGGATTGGGAAAGGCTCGTGATCGTGTGGTCACCTTGCTGGAAGTAGAAGCCGTCCTGGCCGGCGAGATTCAAGACCTCACCGGCGAGTCCGACGAGTTCGCCGACGCCGCGTGAGCGCCGTGATCCGCGCGAGCAGCCAGAACGCATCCTTGGATGCCGATGAACGCACGTCGCCATGGCCCGCGTCGCCGCACGTTCCTTTCCTGGCCACCAGCCGATCGTTCCCCCCCAGGGAGTCTCCCCTCATGACCCTCGTCACCGACGAACAATTCAGTCGCATCTCGGCCGCGGCGCGGCTGACGTGGGGACTGGAGATGCCCGAGCGAAAACGAGGACTGGTCGAGTCCCGCTTGGGGGCGATGCTTCGTGATCACCCTGATATTTCGATCGACACGCTCCTGGAACGCGCGTTCGGCGCGCAGGACCCGGAACTGTTGCGAGATCTGTTCGACGCCCTGTCGACCAATGTCACCAACTTCCACCGTGAACCTGAGTCATTTGAGTGGTTGGCCAGCCAACGCTGGGGACCCTTGGCCGCGTCCGCCCCGCCACTTCCGGAACGAAAACTTCGCATTTGGTGCTCCGCCTGCTCGACCGGGCCCGAACCGTACACCCTGGCCATGCAACTCGCCGGCTTCTTCGATACCAGCTGGGATGTTCGCATCTTGGCGTCCGACTACTCAACCCAAGCATTACGCCAAGCCAAGTCGGGCACCTATTCTTCGGAAGAACTCAGTTCCCTCAGTGCGTCTGAACGCAGCCAGTGGTTCAGCACGACAGGCCCCGATCGATTCACCGTCGATCCAGCCTTACGCGCACGTGTCACGTTTCGCCGCATCAACCTCATGGATGAATGGCGGATCCGAGGACCATTCGACGCCATCCTGTGCCGAAACGTCATGATCTACTTTTCACGGGACACGCGAGAGCGTCTGGTCAATCGAAAGGCGTCGCTCCTCGGCGCCAACGGTGTTCTGGTCGTTGGGTGTTCCGAGAGCCTCTCGGGCATCGGCAGCCGCCTGCGATCAGTCTTTCCCGCGATCTACGTGCGGAGTGACGACTCATGACATCCGCTCCGGGAACGTCCCAGATGACCGCCGCCGCAGGTGTCAAGCTTCCATCCGAGCGTCCGGCGATTCGACACAATGTCGGCGTCGCTGACATGAGCGTTGAATCGGGCCCGGACGCCGAGATCGCCACGCACGCGCTTGGCTCTTGTATTGGCGTCACGATTTGGGACCCCGTCGCCCGAGTGGGCGGCATGCTTCACTTCATGTTGCCACTGTCTTCGACCAACAAGGAAAAGGCCAGATCAACGCCGGCGATGTTCGCGGACACCGGTGTCCCCCTGTTGTTCCGCCGGGCGTACGAACTCGGAGCGACGAAGGAACGGTTGATTGTCTGCGCCGCCGGCGGCGCGGAAGTGATGGGCGGTGAATCGCAATTCCGAATCGGCTCACGCAACCGCACGGTCTTGCGCAAGCTCTTCTGGAAGAACAACGTGATGATTCAGTCTGAGGACTGCGGCGGGAACGACTGCCGCGCCATGAGCCTCTCCTTGACCGATGGAACGGTGTCCATTCGCCACCGTGGAATGACGAGGACGCTATGGGCAGCCTGAGCCAGATTCTGGACAACATCGACGACGTGCCGGCGCTGCCAGACTCCGCGCCGGCCCTCATCACCGCGTTGATGGCCGAAGAACCGAATCTGAAGCGGATCATCGAGATCATCCGCCGCGACGAGGGCCTGACGACCGCGATCCTGCGCCGGGCCAATTCCGCTGCATGGGGAGTCCCGGGACGGACGTTCGACATCGGCCAGAGCGTCCGCCGGCTGGGTGTACGTCCGCTGATTCGAATGGCCCTGGAAACCCAAGTCGGCTCCGGCATGCTGGAGGCCGGCACGGCGTACGGCCTCCAACGCCTCGCCGCGTGGCGCGGCGCCTTGTTCGGCGGTTTGGCGGCCGAATTCCTCGCCGAAACTGAACCCGAACGCACCGGCGGTATCGAGCCGGGACTTGCGTTCTCGACCGGGCTGCTCCGAGACATCGGCAAGTTGGTCATCGACCAGTTGGTTCTGAAGAACCCAGACAACACGATCGATCCTGGCGCGGCCACGGCAGAAGCGGTCGATGACGTCGACGGCGATGCCGCCGCCCAAGGCCGCGCGGAACGTGTTCCGCCGCCCCCGCCGCCACTCCCGGATACGTCTTTCCTTGAAGTCGAGCGCGATCGATTCGGAGCGGACCATGCCGCCCTCGGCGCGGAGTTGGCCACGCGATGGAAGCTCCCCGACGAGATGATCAGCGCGATCGCCGCCCACCACGAGCCAGCACCACCTGGCGACGCTGCCCATTCGTCCCTCCACGACCTCATCCATGCAGCCGACACCATGAGCCTTTGGGCCGGCTTGGCCATCGGGCACGACGGCCTCCGCTATCCGGTCGCCACGCATGTCCAGCGCGGCTTGCTCCGAAGCCCGCGCCGGGTTGAATCTTGGATGGCCGAAGTGTGGACCCGGTACGGCTCAGTGACGAGCGAACTCGATCCTCAAGCGACCGACGCGAACGCAAACTCCGGCAGTCTCGCCCTCGCGCTCAACGGTTCCCTTGCCCAGCCCACCCGAAGCGATAATCCCGTCACGGCACCCGACAACGGCTCCGGAGACGCTCCGCCCGCCCGAACGCCAGATGCCCCGGCCACTCCGGGAAGGAATGCCGCATGAACTGCCGAGTATTGATCGTCGACGATTCCCCGATTCTCCGGGCCGCGATCCGCAAGGTGGTCCGGCTCGCGGGAATCGACAACGCAAACATCGATGACGCCGGCGACGGCCGAGAAGCGCTGATCCGGCTCGAAGCGGCACCCGCAGATCTCGTGTTGCTCGATATCAACATGCCGGTCATGAACGGTGAGGAATTCGTGGAAGCCTTGCGGGCTCGCCCCGACATGGCCGACACCCGCGTGGTGATCGTCAGCACCGAATCCAACCGCGCGCGGCTCGACCATCTCCGCCGACTCGGGGTCACCGACCGCCTCCAGAAGCCATTCGAACCCGAAGACCTTGCCGCCATCGTCCAACAGAACCTGAGGGCCGCCTGATGCAAGCACCCGATCCCTTCACGCTCGGAACCATGGCCGTCGACGCACTTGAACGGATCGCGTTCATCATGAGCGAAGTCTCCGAGATCGAAGATCTTCCGGAGCCATTGACGCCAACGCGATGTGCCCGCATTTCCATCAGCGGCGTCGCAGAGGGGCGAATCTGGCTCGAGTCGGATGACGCGTTCGTGTGCGAACTCGCGGCGGGCATGCTGGGCAACGAACCCGAAGAGACCGACGCGGACACCGAGGGCCAGATGGCCCTGGCCGAGCTGGCCAACATCGTCGGCGGCTCGCTCGCCGAAGCTCTTGGCGGAGCCGATCACGAACATCGCCTTGGTCTCCCCGAATCGGTCGACGGAGAGGGACCGGCCACCGCCGATGGGAACGCGACCGCTGATGCAGATGCAAAGCCCGACGGACATCTGGAAACCCACGTGGTGGCTGAGCTCGGCACGCTGCGGATGACATGGGTTCCCGTCTCTTCGAATCGCGCCGCCGCCTGAGATCACCCGATCCCAACCGCCCAGCCCCGATGGCCATGCCCGCCCACTCTGACCGCGTCGCATCCCCATTCGCCCGGCTTCGACTCGTTCAACGCTGCCCGCTTCGTCTTGCCCGCGACGTCTTGCCCGCTTCGTCTTGCCCGCGTCGTCCCGTTCGCGATGTTCTGCCGGTGCCATTCCGGCGCACTTCGCGTTGACGCGTTCCGCCCACCCCACGAGTCACCCCCGCACGCTCTCTCTCTCCCACTCCCACTCCCACACCCACACCCGCCGCCTCTTGATTCCCCTGCACGACCACCATGACTCCTGACGTCCGCGTCCTCATCATCGACGACTCTCCGCTGATCCGGCGAATGCTCCGCCGAGGACTTCACGCGCGCCCCGGTGTATCGGTCGTTGGCGAAGCCATGGACCCGATTCAGGCTCGCGATCGCATTGATGAGCTCTCGCCCGATGCAATCACCCTCGATCTCGAGATGCCGCGCGAGGACGGGCTGACGTTCCTTCGCCACCTCTTCGCCGAGCGGCCGATTCCGACGGTCGTCCTCAGTGCGTTGATCCGACAGAATCCGCGCCTGGCCATGGAGTGTTTGGAAGCCGGCGCGATCGGCGTCCTGGAGAAGCCGCAACGGGCCGATGACTTTCCCGCGGTGATTGAAGAGCTGTCCGCATTGTTGGCCGGTTGCAGCAAGACGCCGATGCATCCGGCGCGAATCCGTTCGAATCCGCGAGCGTTCGACCGTACGGTCTTCCCGGCGGCCGATGAACCGTCGCGCCCAGGACGCACCACGGACCCAGCCCCGGACGCGAGCGACGCCGGCGTTCCGATTGGCCACCGGACCGGTCCGCCGCTGGAACGTCGCTTCGACCGTGAACGCGTTTCGCAAACACAACGCGACCACTCCGGAGAGCCGGCTCCTCCGGCCGACGGCGCTCGCTCGGCGGCGTTGCCCGCCGAAGCGCCGCGAGTCCGATCTCCGAAGGTCTCGCATCCCCCCCATCAGGCCACGCCGGAACCGATCGGCACGCCGAATCCGGCCACGCCGCGGACACTGTCGTCGGGACCCGGTCGACCGCTGGTCGTGATCGGTTCGTCCACCGGCGGAACGGAAGTGCTTCGGTCGATCATGTCGCAACTCCCGGCGACGGCTCCGGCCATCCTCGTGGTGCAACACATGCCGCCAGAATTCACCGCGGCGTTCGCCGAGCGCCTCGACCAAGTCTCCTCGCTCGAGGTCCGCGAGGCGGCCGAAGGCGACCGCGTGATGCCCGGCCGGGTGCTCATTGCTCCCGGGGCGCGCCATCTTGCCCTGGCATCGAACGGAGACCAGATGCTCGTGCGTATCGAAGATGGGCCGCCGATCGACCACCATCGCCCGAGCGTGGCCCGCTTGTTCAACACGACCTGTATGGCGGCAACCGGGCCAGTCCTGGCCGTCATGCTGACTGGCATGGGCAATGATGGCGCGGATGCGATGCTTCGGCTTCGGCAACATGGCGCGAAAACCGTCGCCCAATGCGAATCGAGCTGCGTGGTCTACGGCATGCCACGGGCAGCCATGCACAACGGTGGCGCGGCCGCGGCCGCCGATCCCGCCGCGATCACGGCGATGATCGCGGCGTTCGGCCGCTCGAGACACGCGTCGCGCTGAACCGCATCGAGAAATGGGGGCTACGGTCCGGACCCCCCGGTTCCGACCGCAAACGGCATCCGCTGTCCCCGGATCGGAGCCATGCGTCCGACGTCCCGCACCCGCGCGACCCGCACACGCGATACCGGCACGCTCAAACGCACGCACGCACACGCACGCACGCACGCACGCACGCGCACATACGTACGCACGCAGACCACGAGGCTCGCAACCCGAACGCCGCGACCCGAGACACACTCTTTCGAAACGCGAACTCCCGCGGGATACCGATGCCCCGACCACCCAGAGCCACCTCGCTGCCACCGAGGCGCGGCGCTACCCCATCCGGGCCACGTCAAAGATCTCGATCAAGCCGTCCGCGGCGGCGGCAAGATCGGCTTCGGTGGTGTCAAGCCCCGCGCTGAGTCGCAGGGTGCATCGCGTCACCGCTTCATCTTGGCCCAGGGCCAGGAGCACTGGCGATGGCTCACGGGATCCGCTGCTGCACGCGGCCCCGGCCGAGACATGAATGCCCCGCTCCGAGAGCATCATGATTGCGAGTTCGACGTCCAGATCTGGAACGTGCAGACTCGTCGTATTCCAGAGCCGGCGAGCGGTCGCTCCATTCACGCGGGCCCCAGGAACTGCGGCGACCAGTCGGGCCTCGAATGCTGCCTGCCGTGCCGCCAGTTGGTCGATGTCGGCGACGGCCAGCCTCTCGCGACGCACCCGCGCGGCCGTGCCAGCTCCGGCCACTCCGGAGACGTTCTCGGTGCCCCCGCGGCGGTCCATCTCTTGTGCTCCGCCGACAACCGCCGGCATGAGCCGAACACCCGGCCGGGCGACCAGCGCGCCAACTCCCTTGGGCCCACCGAACTTGTGGGCGGAAATGGTCATCAGATCCAAGTCGTGCACGACGTACGGCATGCGCCCGACCCATTGCACGGCATCGGAGTGCATGACCACACCATGCTTCCGGCAGACTTCTGCGCACGTGTTGACGTCTTGGATCACGCCGGTTTCGTTGTTCGCCCACCCGATGGAGACCAGCGCGGTCTCATGCGCGTGCTCGGCCAAGTGCCGGTCCAGATCGGCGGGATCGAGCCATCCATCGGCGTCGATCGGCATCCAGTCCACACCAGCCCCGTCAATTCGCCCAGCCAGGGTTCGCGCCGCGTCGCGCACCGCCGCATGTTCGGTCGGCAGCGTCGCGATCCGCCGGCGAGCCGGATCGGCCGCCAATCGCCCGGCGATGGCCAACCCGTTCGATTCGGTTCCCCCCGACGTGAGGATGACGTCCGACGGAGGCCGCCCCACGAGTTCAGCGACGGAGGCCCGGGCGAGCTCAACCGATGCGCGAGCGGACTGCCCAACGCGATGCGGACTCGACGGGTTCCCCCACGCGTCTTGCAGCGCGCTGGCCACCGCCGCACCGACCCCGGGCGCCGTCGGCTCGGTCGCATTGTGGTCGAGGTAGATCACGGCGCGGGCGTGCCGCCCGGCTTCGGCGGATCCGGGGGCGAATCGGGGGGCGAATCAGAGGATGAATCAGGCGACGAGTCGGCAGGCGGATCAGATGGCGACTCGGAGGGCGACCCTCCAGACCGACTGGACGGCGAATCGGATGTCGCTGGTCCGTGTTCATCGGACGCTGGACGATCCAACGACGGCCCGACATCCGCCCCCTGACCCTCGGTCACACCTGCAGCATCGCGGGTCGTCGCGTCATCGTTGGCGTTGGCGTCATCGTTGGCGTCGGTATTGGCGTCGGTATTGGCGTTGGCGTCGGCGTCCGTACTCGCGCTCGTGGTCGTGGTCGTGGTCGCTTTCACGTCCGCGACATCGTCTGCGTGCGCCGCGTGCATGGCGGCTGCGGCCCGCGTTCCAATGCCCCGGCCGGCGATGAGCCACGCAAGGATCCCTGCGGCCATCAGTGCCGCACAGAATCCGAAGAGGTGTTCCACGTCGCCGACGTGTGGGCGAACGAGCCAGTACACGACGGATCCGATCAACAGGAACACGAACGAAATGGCGTTCGCCGTCCCGATGAACCGACCGCGATCGGTGAGCGGAGCCAATCGCTGAACTGCGGCCTGAAGTGGCACCAGATAGAGGCCGGCCGCAATACCCGCCCCGCCGATGTACAGAGCGACCCGGACGAACGTCGACGAATCGATGGCCAACAGCACGAAGAACGCGACGATCCCGATCGCGCCAGCTGGCACCAATCGCAGATCGATGGTGGATCCAGAGACGATGCCCGCGATGACGCTGCCGATGCCGATGGCGACGCCCAGGATGGCCAACAGAAGCGAGGCGTAGACGCGATCGATGCCGAGGACGTTGTGGTACTCGGGCAGAATGAGCAAGGCGACGCCGGCCAGGAGATAGAAGAACCCCCAGGTCAGGGTGATCGTCAGCAGTGGCCCCTCGCGCATGGCCCGAACGCTTTGGAGGTACGTCGCGAGCGGATTGACATCGAACGGAAGCCCCGGCCGGCGAGCTGGGAGCCGCGGAATCGGAACCGCGGCGAGCAGGCCGCCGATTGCAATGATGATCAAGATGATGCCTGGGAACCACGGCCGGAGCGGCCGCACCGCAGCTCCGGATTCGGTCGCGGCGGCCGGCAATGGATTCGCGCCGCCCGCAACGTCACGGGCGGCCGACGCCGCGGCGGACGGCCCCGAAGAGGCGCCGACCGCCGGGCCGGAGGCACCAGACGACGGTCCGCGAGTGACCGACGTCGCCCCGGCTTGCGAAGGAACCGATGCACGCGCCGCAGGCTCTGCGGCATTTCGACTGGCGTCGTTGCTCGCGTCCTGGCCGGTGTTTCGGCCCGCGTCTCGGCCCGCGTCTTGAGCGGGGTCGTCGACTGACCCGGCGGCAGCCGGGGCGCCTGAACTTGACGCGACCGAATTCGGCGCGGCCACGATCGCCGCGGCCGGAACGGGCCCGGGCTTCGGGTAGTACCCCTCGGCCACCACGCCCGCAGCCACCGCGCCGGCGATCACGGCGATGTTGGTGAGCATGTTGATCGCGCCGTTGGCCTGGCTCAGCTTTCCGGCGGAGACCAATTCGGGAATCAAGCCGTACTTCGCCGGTCCAAAGAACGCGCTCTGAACACTCAGCAGGACCATCGAGGACATCGTGAGCCAGAGGTTCGCAGTGGCGAAGCCGATGGCCGCGATGATGGCGATCGGAATCTCGGTGCCGCGAACCAAGACAGTGACCGTGCGTTTGCTCCACCGGTCCGCGCAGGTGCCGGCGTAGCCCGAGAGCAAGATGAATGGCAGCGTGAACAGCGCACTGACGATGCCCTGCCCCCCCGCGCCGAGCGACCCCGCCCAGACCCCGTCGGCGATCACCATGAAGATGAGCACCTGCTTCAGGATGTTGTCGTTCATCGCGCCGCAGAACTGGCTGGCCAGCAGGGAGACGAAACCTCGGTTCATCATCGATTCATCGCTCCGAGATCACGCGTCGCGCCCATGTGCTTCAGAAGGCTCCGCACCCATGGGTGGAAGCTCCTCTCGTGTGCCCCGGCGGTCCGGAGCGGGCATCATCTCCGAAAACCGCCTCGGCCCGGAAAACAACGACGCCCCCGTCCTTATTGGGCGGGGGCGTCGTCGAGAATCATGCGGCTGAGAGGGCTCGAACCTCCACGGGGTTTTACCCCCACTAGAACCTGAATCTAGCGCGTCTGCCAATTCCGCCACAGCCGCGGCGAGGGCGGGAGTATATCGCCCACGACCGGAGGATGGAACAGACGAAGGCTTCCGATCCAAGGAACCGGCATCAGCCGAAGCCAGACCGGCCCATCGAGCCATCGCGTCGCCCGGTCCCGGGGACTGGATCCCGGAGCCCTGGGAGGGACCCGAGAAAAGGTAAGCGAGGCCGACCAATCCCCTCCATCCGGCCGCGAAACGCTGAGCGGAACCGCCCGAAAAGTCGACCACCGAGCCAGTTCCGCCCCTCGGCCCCGTCCGGATACTCCGGTGGGCCCGAGGGGCGTCTACCGACGGCGGTCAAGGGCAGCTGGATCAGCTGGATCAGCTGGCTCCAACCGCTTCGCCATTGAGACTGGCCGCCGCTTCGTCTCCGCCTTCGGCGACCGCCTCCGACTCGCCGCCGATGACCCCACGGGCGACGAGCACCTTGTGCCGGATCTCCTCGAAGAGGTCCTGGTTCTCCTTCAGGAAAACCTTGACGTTCTCGCGACCCTGGCCGAGGCGAATCTCGCCGTAGCTAAACCACGCGCCGCTCTTCGCGATGATTTCGTCCTTCACCGCGAGATCAAGCAGATCGCCGGTGATGCTGATGCCTTCGGCGAACATGATGTCAAACTCGGATTCGCGGAACGGCGGCGCGATCTTGTTCTTGACCACCCGCGCCCGAACGTGGTTCCCCACGTTCTGATCGCCGTCCTTGATCGCTCCGGTTCGGCGGATGTCGATCCGAACCGACGAGTAGAACTTGAGGGCGCGACCGCCTGGCGTGGTCTCGGGCGACCCGAACATCACGCCGATCTTCTCGCGCAACTGGTTGATGAAGATCACCACACAATCACTCTTGGCGATGGCCCCCGTCAACTTCCGCATGGCCTGACTCATGAGCCGGGCCTGGAGACCGACGTGCGTATCACCCATCTCGCCTTCGATTTCAGCTCGGGGAATCAACGCCGCGACGGAGTCGATGACGATCACGTCGACCGCGTTCGACCGTACCAACATCTCGCAGATTTCCAACGCCTGCTCGCCGGTGTCAGGCTGTGAAACGAGCAACTCGTCGACGTTGACGCCGATGCGCTTGGCCCAACTCGGGTCCAGCGCGTGCTCGGCGTCGATGAACGCCGCGACCCCGCCCTCCTTCTGGGCGTGGGCCACCACCGAAAGGGCGAGCGTCGTCTTACCGGAGGATTCCGGCCCGTACATCTCGACGATTCGGCCGCGCGGAACGCCGCGACCACCGAGCGCCAAGTCCAGGCTCAATGCACCAGTCGAGATGCCCTGGATCTTTCGCTGCTGAGATCCATCGAGCCGCATGATGGCGCCCTTGCCGAAGGTCTTCTCGATGTGGCCCATGGCCAGATCGAGCGCCTTGGCTCGGCCCGTCTCTGAGGCCGACGCCGTCGTCGTGCCCTTGCTTGCGTTCTTGCCTGAGTCCTTGCTTCGAGCCACCGTTCGCTCCTTTGTTCCGGCGGAAGTCGCCGGTGCCGTGTTGTGTCCGTGACCGTTCGTATCGTGACTCGTCCCGACCGGCACTGCTGCCGCGGAACGTCCGTTGTTCGTTCGCGACCGCGTCGTGCCGGTCGCCTTCGTCTTCTCACGAGCGTCCTTCGGCTCGATCGAAGCGTTCGCCTTGGGGCCGTCGCCAGTCCCATTCTTGCCGGTTCGAGCCAGCGAAGCTGAATCAGCGGGTGCTGCTGACACAGTGTCCTCGATCACCTTGGTTGATTCGAGTGGGCCGGCCCCGGCGGAGTCCGCGGAGGCGATCTCGCCGGCCAGAGCCTCGTCGGCGCGAATTGCTGCCGCCTGCTTCGCGGCAGGCTGCCCTGCCGACCCCTGACCTGCGGACGCCTGACCTTCCGACGCCTGGCCGGCCGACCTCTGGACGGTTGACGACTGGCCCGCGGGAGTCCGCCGCCGGCGTGGCCCAACCGGTTCTTCTCGCGCGGTCGGCTCCCCCCCGCCTCGACGCTTCGCTCCAGACACCGGCCCCTTCGCCCCCGCCCGTGCGGCACTCGATTCGGCAGGCCGGACGCCCGGAGCTCCGGCGGCACGCTTTCTCTTCAGTTCACTGGTCTTCATGGTTGTTCGCTGCTCCCCCAGTAGGTGTGTTCGTGTTCTGTCCGTATCACGCCGGCCTTGATCCGCCCGGCCTCCGCCGACCCCAGCCTCGCAACTGCCCGACCATACCCCGACCATCGTCCGATTCGATTCGGTGAGATCAGTTTCTGTTCGGGTGCCGTCAGGATCCAGCGGTCGACGGCCGCCGTCAAGCCACGTTCGTGGGATTTTCGGGTGCCCTGACGAGCCGACTGCCACGCTACTGGCAGTGAGGCCCGATCCAGTCACCAGCTCCGGAAGAGCCAGCCTCGGCGAATCGGCCTCCCAACGCCTCTTTCGCCGACGCACGGCCCGAACAGATGGTCCCGAACGCGGATGCCGCCCTCCGGCGTGCCGAACCCCCGACGCAGAAACGCGTCCCGCCGCCACGTGCAATGCGGCTGCGGCCCAGTCCGCCGTCACCGTCGCCGTCGCCACCGCCACCGCCACCGCCACCGCCACCGCCAGAAGTCTGCGCAGTTTTGCCCCAACCGCGCCAATCACGCATCGCTCGTCGAAGTTCCTCGCTTCCGCGCGACCGGATCTACGCAAAACCCGTGCATCCACCGCACAAACACGCGATGCGCGACTTTGTGTGCCATCGACGTAAAAACGCGGCAGTCATTACCGGACATCACGCTCGATTCCCCGGATCCCCGGGGGTTCCAGCCTTTCCCGACTTCTCATTTCCTGACCGGAATCACCCGCACGGTCGCGCACAACCTGCCCGAAAAAAGGGCTTTCGAACGAGGTTCCGCGCGAGCCCCGGTTATAAGCATTGCCGTCCCGAGCCGGTAACTCGACCTCATTCGAATGCATTACACACCGTTCGATGGGGGCCCTCGAGTTGCGATGGATCACGACGTCGTGGTCCGGGGAGGAAGCGCGGCCGGGACAAGGAGACAACGCGGCAGGAGCCGCCAGTACCAACGAGGAGAACAGTCATGGACCGAGCCGAAAGTCGCCGAGAGCGTCTGGGTCGCATTCTCGATCTTGCGCAAACCTATCGCGGGTGGACCCGCAAGGAGCTCGCCCGCGCCTTGCGCCGCGACCCCACCAAGCTCGTGCCCGGCAGTGGCGTCCCGAAGCTTGACCTGGTCGTCGACTTGGCCGGCGTGCTCGACTGGAGCATTGAAGACGTTGTCTCACTCTTCTGGGATCGCCCCGACGAGGAGCACACTGATTCGACATCGATGGACTTCGACTCCATCGACGCGACCATTCGCGACGCGCACAGCGAAGGTCAGTACGAGATGATGATCAAGCTGTCCAAGCGAGCGTTCGAGATCGCCGAGACACCGAACGAACGAGCGATGGCGTGCAACCGCGAAGCCGGCGGCTGGGATGGCCTCGGCCGGTATCAGAATTCGATGAAAGCGGTCCAGTTGGGATTGCAGCAGTCGCCGGTGTCCGCCGAGCTTCGCCGTGTGCTGCAATCGAACTTGGCCAACGCCTACTACTCCCTTTGGTCGCTCGTGGAAGCGAAGGCCGTGGCCAGCGACTTGCTCGCCCGTTGGGATGACTCCGGCGAACTGTCTCGGACCGATCGCTGGACGCGAGCATTCGCCAACTACGTTGTCGGTCACACCCACCGCCGGCTGCTCACAACCGAATCCGACGAAGCCGACCAGAACGGTGCTCGTGGCCGATCGCATCTCGAGCGGGCCATTGAGCTGTACACCGAACTGGCCCACGAAGAGAGCAACACGAACTTGCTCGGCATCGCGGCGACCTGCCGAGGCGGCTTGGTGGAGATCGACGTGGCCACCGGCCAGATCGACGCCGAAGCGGGTTTGCAGCGGATTCATGACGTGATTGAGGAAGCAAATGCCGGCAAGCGACTGGCTGGCGACTCCCTGGAATCGATCGCCTGGTGGTGCATCTTTGGCTGCAACATCGCCCTGCGATCACTCGATGACGAACGCGATCTGCAGAGCCACATGGCGGTGTTCACCAACAAGGCCGATGAGATCGCCGAGCAGATTGACAGCTGGTCTCTTCGCGAACGGGTGTTCACGATGGAACACACGCGTTGGGAACGAGCGGTCGGATGCACGGGGTTTGACATTCCGTGTGTCGTCGACCAAGACGATGTTCGAATCATCACCGGAACCATGGCTCGCTATCCGTCTTTCCGGGAAACCGGTTGGCAGATTCTCAACTCAGCCAAGGTCGTCGGTCGCGACTGAGCGTTTTTCGCTTGATCAGGAGTACATCCATGCATTGCACGAATCACATGATCATCCGTTCCTGCACCGTGTTCGCGATCGCCCTCATGCTGCTCTGCGGCACGCAGGCCAACGCCGACGTCATCGTTCCGCGCCCGGACTGGGTCTTGCACTCTGAACGCCCCGACGGATTCGGGAAGAAGAAGGCCGCCCATCGCCCTGTCGGCTTGAACACCTTCGCCCACACCAACCAACCGCCCAGCGACTCGCTTGGCATCGACGCGCCGGCTCCACGGCTTCATGATCCACTCGGCATCGATGGCGAGATCGAGTCGATCATCCGCGGCGACATTGCCTTGCCGTTCAGCTCCGGCTTCGGCGGCAATGACCCGGTCGTCCGAGACGTTCCGCTGATCCCGGGCTCCGCCGAGATTCTCACCACCGGCCAGCCGATCGGCTCTGGCCTCTCGACCATCCCCGCGCCCGGAGCGATCGGCCTGCTGTTGCTCGCCGGCCTCGGCCGCCGTCGTCGTCGGGATTGACGCGACACGCTGCCCCTGACCCTGCGTCAATGACGCATCGGCCACGGGACTGAACGCGATGCAAGCCGCCCTCACCGCTTCCGCGGAGGGGGCGGCTTTTTCGTGCCGAGCACCCGATTCTTACACATTGTTATATGTAACACATCGCCAGAAAAAGGCGATGGCCATACCTCATGAATTGCCCCGGCCGGCGCGGTTGCTCGACCGCACGCCAACTGCCCCGGGCCCCCGCTTCGCCCATCGCCCCAGTTCTGCGGGCCGCTGAACTCCACCGGACACTGCCGCCTGAATGCGGCTGCGGAAACGCCATTATCGCGCAAGTCCTGCGTTTTCGCAACTGCGTTACACCGCTTCTCATGGATTGGCGGCTGAATCGCATTCACGCTCTGCCGTGGCCCCCAGGCCTGCCGACCCACCGTCGTCGGCGGCGCCCACGAGGCATCCCCACGCCAGCCGCTGATCCGTGCCGTCTCGACATCGACCCGACGCCGAGACGGACCGATAGGGTGTCGACGTGGCGGAACGAATCCTCATCCTGTCGGACCTGCATCTGGGCCGCCCAGGCCCCGAACGGGGCCCGGCAAGCCTCGCTCCGCTCTGGTCAGACGTCGATCGCGTGGTCCTCAACGGCGATACGGCCGAGGTCCACCACCCCGACCACTGGTCAACTGCCGCCCGGTCCGTCCTGGCCCTGATGGACCGCTGCGACGCCGACGAAGTTGAACTCACCGTGCTCTCGGGAAACCACGACCCGTACATCAGCGACCTGCGGCACCTCCGACTGGCCGGCGGCAGCGTGCTCGTGACCCATGGAGACGCGATGCACCCGGCGGTCGCCCCCTGGTCACCGGCCGCCGGACGCATGCGGGCGGCCCACCGCGAGGCGGTCGCGGCCATGCCCACCGAGGTCCGAGATCGACTGACCGCCCGACTGGCGGCCTCCCAACACGCCGCGTTCGCCGAATGGCGAGACGACGCGGCCATCGCCCGGGAAGCCCGGCGATCGACCATCGTGCAAATGCTGCTGCGGCCCTGGTCCGTGTTCCAGGTCATGCACTACTGGGCGATCTTTCCCCGCCGGGCGGCCGAGTTTGCGGCCGCCCATGACCCCGACGCCCAGTGGGTCGTCACCGGTCACACCCATTGGCCCGGCGTGTGGCGGACCGGGGACCGAACGATCATCAATACCGGCAGCTTCTCGACACCGTGCCGCCCCCGGGCGGTCGTCGTGGACGGCCCCGCCCTTCGCTTTCACGAACTGGTGTTCCGCGCCGGCACATGGCGACTCGGACGCATCGCCCGCTCGTGGGACTTGCCGCAACCGGCCGACGACGCCACCGAAGCGCCCCCGACCGAAACGCCCGCCGGCCAGCCGCCCGCCTCGACATCGACATCGACATCGACATCGACATCGGCATCGGATCGCGCCCACCACGGAACGGGAGCCCCCACAGCTCCCGAGGCCTCGGGCGTCACCGCCACGCCGACGTCAACGCCGACGTCAACACCATCAAGTTGAGTGCCCCGCCCCGGACTGAATCCGCGGCGCCACGCAGCGACGCACCGCGTCTGTCCGCGCGCCCGCGGAAGCCGACGTTCTCCCCAGCGGAGACGCCGCCTTCACCCGTCCAGCTCGCTCGCCGCGCTCGCCGCGCCCCCGAAGAACTTCAGCCGCGTGGCTCGCCCGGCTCAACCGGATCGTCGGCGCCATCCCCGGGATCGCGATCGAACTTGAGAAACAGCACGATCACGCCGACCACCAAAAGCAGCGTCAAAACGCCGGCCACGACGAAGAACGCGAGTTCGTACTCCTGGCCGGCCGGCGGATCGAAGACGCCCTCCCCCGGCGGCGTCAACGGCGCGAGCGGCGGCAACGACTCCTCGGCTCCGGCCGGTGGGTTGAGAAAGGGATCCGGCACGCGGATCGGCGCGGCAGCATCGGGGGCCACGGCTGGCGTGGCGTGAGCGCCCGGCGCGATGCCGGAGAGCGCCACCACCGCGAACATCGCGGCGGCCGAGACCATCGCCGGCACCCCGAGCCCGCGCCGCACGTGCCCACGCCTCCCGTGCACGCGCCTCACGATCCTGCCTCCGAACCGGCGTCGACGGCGGGCGCTGGCCCATCCCCAGCCGCGCCGGCGTCCGCCGGGACCTTGGCATCGGCATTCGCGACGGCACCGCCATCGGCCTTCGGTTCAGCCTCGGCGTCGACTCCGGCGTCGACTGTGACTTCGGCTTCGGCTTCGGCTTTCGCTCCGGATCCGGGTCCGGCTTCGGCGTTCGCTTCAGCTCCGGCCTCGGCGTCCGCCCCCCCGGCCCCCACGTCATCGGCCGCATCAACCGCCGCAACGCCCTCGCCTCCGGACCACCCCACGAGCCCGCCGATCGTCGCCTCGACCGGCTCGCCGCCGGCGAGCACGATCACGCGACCCCCCGGGGCGACCTTGGCCGACCGAATCGTGGCGATGGCGATGGGCTCGAGTCCCCGCATCGGACTGGGCGTACTCGACGTCACCGCGCCAATCACCGCCCCCATCGCTCCGTCGGGATCCCGCTCAAAGACCTGCGTGCCGGCCATGGGTTCAGCCTCACCGTCGACCGCAAGCCCCACGAGCACCTGTTTGGGTCGCCCAAGGTGTTCCGTCCGGGCCACGACTTCCTGCCCGGGATAGCAGCCCTTGGTGAAGCTCACCCGGCGACTGAGCAACGTCGTCTCATGCGGCAGCGAGTCGGTGGCAAAGTCGACGTTGAACAGCGGCGTCCCCGCCTCGATGCGGGCGATGTTGTAGGCGTACCACCCGCAGGGCCGGATGGCCCGGCGACCACCGGCGATCGTCTCGTCCAGGGCCAGAAGCCGCTCCCAGACGGCCGCGGCCGCATCACGCGGGACGATGAATTCGAGGCCCGGTTCGCCCGTCTGGTCGCGCCGCACCACCACCACTTCGGCCCCCTCGAGCACGATCCGGCCGCTCTCGAGCGGATCCAGCGTCACGCTCACCGGGTCGGTCAGCGCCGAGAGCACCGCCCCGGCCTTCCGGCCGTGCACCGAGATGCGGTGGTTCACCGCGGTGCGATCCTCGACCGTCACGTCTTCGCCAAAGATGAACGCATCGATCTGCTCGGCCACCGCCGCCGCCCGGGTGATGTCGACGTCCAGGATCGTCAGGTCCGACAGGTGGACGATCAGGAGGTCCGCCTCGATTCGGCCCTTGCGGTTGAGCAGGAAGGCCTCTCGGACGCCGCCGATGCCCATGTCGTCGAGCCGCTGGGTCACCAGCCGGTCGAGAAGATCCCGCCGATCCTCGCCCCGGAGCACGATGGTCCCGCGCTGCGGGGCATCAATGAGCCCCGCCCCACGGCGGATCGCGGCGTACTCGGACTCCACTTCCCCGCCGTAGGTCGTGACGATCTCGCAGAGCGGACCGGTCCCGTCCTCGATCAACCCGTACGGAATCCATTCGATTTCCGCCTCGGTCCGCTCCCCGGTGGCCGCCCCGGGGCGGGCGGCAGCCTGGCCTTCCGAGGAGCCGCGAACGGTGGCCGCCAGCCACTGCTCGTGGCGGGAACGCAAGGGGGTGTCGTGTAGCATGTCGCCTCCATTCGCCCAACCCAATCCCGCGACGCGGAACGGCATCCGCCGAGCCCGCGGGTCGCGGACGCCCGAAGGATAGGACACCATGTCGATCGAACTGTTGGCCCGACTCTGCGAAACTCCCGGCATTCCCGGCCGTGAGGAACGCGTCCGCGATCTCATCGCCGCCGAGGTCAAGGATCTCTTCGACGAGATCCACACCGACCCCATGGGTTCGCTGATCTGTACCCGCCGCCCGACCGCCACCGGCGGCGCCTCGGCCCCGCGGATTCTGATCGCCGCCCACATGGACGAAATCGGCTTCTACGTCCGGCACATCGACGACAAGGGCTTCATCTGGGTGAACCCGGCCGGCGGCTTTGACACCCGCAACCTGTTCTCCCGCCGCGTCCTCGTTTGCACCAATGACGGCGACTACGTCGGCGTGATGAACCCCGGCGGCAAGCCGGTGCACATCGCCTCGGCCGAAGACCGCAAAAAGGTCCCGGACGTCGACGAATTCTTCATCGACCTGGGAATGGACGCCGACGACGTGAAGGCGAAGATCCAGATCGGCGACTTCGTCGTGATGCACGAGCCCTTCCTCGAGCAGCCCAAGAAGCTCGTTTCGAAGGCCATCGACAACCGCTACGCGTGCTACGTGGCCATCGAAGCGGTCCGGGCGCTGGCTGACGCCAAGACCACCCACGCGGCCGAAATCGTCGTGGCGTTCACCGTGCAGGAAGAAGTTGGCCTCCGCGGCGCCCACACCGCTGCCTACGCGGCCAACGCCGACTACGGCATCGGCCTGGACGTCACGCTGGCCGTGGACACCCCCGGCGTGGCCGAACACCTGCGGGTCACCGAGCACGGCGCCGGCACCGGCATCAAGGTGCAGGACGGTTCATTGATCGCCGACCACCGGTTGGTGGCCGACCTTGTGGCCCTGGCCGAAAAGCACAAGATTCCCTACCAGAAGTGCGTTCTGCCCCGCGGCGGCCAGGACGGCGGCGCGATCCAGCGCTCGCGCGGCGGCGTGCGGACCGCGGCGATCGTCGCCGGCACCCGCTACATCCACACCGTGACCGAGTCGATCGACCGCGGTGACCTGCAAGCCTCCGTCGATCTGCTGGCCGCGTGGCTGCCGACGATCAGCGAATAACGCGACGATCCACTGGATTGACCGAGACGGGTCGCCGGTTGATGCCGGCTTCCCGTCTGATTCCCCCCGCTTTGCACCAGGAATTCCCATGACCGCATCCATCGGTTCGATGATCAGCGACGCCCACAATCTGTGCGTCGGCTACGCCAACATGCTTTGCAACGACATCCCGGCCGATCAGTTCACCCGGCGCCACGCGCCGACGATGAACCACCCGGCGTTCTGCATGGGCCACCTGTCGCTCTACCACGGGTACGCGATGGGCATGGCTGGCCTCGGCGACCACGCCTCGGCTTCTCCCGACGGCTGGGACGACATGTTCAACTACCACGCCACGTGTGACGATGACACCGGCCAGTATCCGTCGAAGGACGAGATCCTGGCCCGCTACCTCCAAGGGGCCAAGGAAGTCACGGAGCACCTGGCCAGCGCGGACGACGCCCTGCTGTCGGCAGCGATCGACCCCGAGTCGCCGCTGGCCAGCCGCGTGAACACCAACGGCGCCGCCGTGATGTTCCTGCTCTCGGCCCACCCGATGGTGCACCTCGGCCAGATCTCGACGTGGCGGCGCGCCGCGGGCATGGGCTCGGCCATGTGATTCGCGTTCGGCGGCGTTCAGCTACTGCAGCTGAACAGCTCGAAGAGCGCGGAACACGCCATCCACGCAAGCAAATCCTGAAGGCAGCCGTCGCTGGAAGAGCGCGGCTGCCTTTTTCGTGCGCCGCGATCTTCCCGAGTGGCGAAGTGGATCGAATCGGCGGCGGCGCCCGCTGTCACGCCGGCCGCCGCACCGGCCGCCGCTCCGGCCAGAGCCACGCCGCGGCAGGCCTGCGTGCGGCGACGGATCAAGACGACGCCCCGCCGCATGCCGGCCCGTCGCACCGCTCGGCGCCCGAAGGCCGAGCACGAACAGCGACCTCGGTGTGTCCGCAGGGCGCACGGCGGCGTGTGAGGCGAGAGCCAGCGCCGGTAGGCGACGATGATCAAATCCAACGTGCGGGCAGCCGGGGTCATGGGCGATCCTCCGAGTCGATTCTGGGCGAGACGGCGCTCGCCTTAACTCCTTCTTACCATCCGCGGACCGCAGATCGCGCGTCCGTTCACTCGCCAGAGCGGCCACGTCAGCCGATGCATCTCGCCGCAGCCACGGCTCGGCCCCGTCCCGGCCCATCCCGGCCCCCGCCCTGGGCGCATTCGCCCCCCACCCCCGAGATCGCCTCCGTGTCCGAAACGAATCGCCCGATCATCCTGATCCTCGGCCCCACCGCCGGCGGGAAAACGGCCTTGTCGATCGCCCTCGCCCAGTCGCTCCCGGGCGGCGGCGAAGTCATCAGCGCTGATTCGATGCAGGTCTACCGCGGCATGGACATCGGCACGGCCAAACCGCCCATGGCCGAACGCGACGGCGTCCCGCACCACCTGCTCGACTTGGTGGAGCCTTCCGAGGAGGGCTTTACCGTCGACAGTTGGCTGGAAGCAGCCGACGCGGCGATCGCCGATGTGCGATCCCGCGGCAAGTGGCCGCTGATCGTCGGCGGCACGAATTTGTACGTCCAAGCACTGCTGCACGGTCTGCACTTTGGCCCGGCCCCGGACGAAGCGGTGCGCGAACGGTTCCGCGCGATGGACCCCGTTGAACGGCGAAAGCGACTGGAAGAAGTGGATCCCGTGAGCGCGGCCCGGATCCACCCGCACGACGAACGCCGAACCGTCCGGGCACTCGAAGTCCACGCGGGCGCGGGCCGGCCGATGAGCGAAGTCCAGCGCGATTGGACCGCGGTTGAGCCGAGGGAAGACGCCCTGACGATCGCCTTGGACTGGCCGGTCGAAGCGATCAATCGCCGCATCAACGCCCGGGTCCGGCAAATGATGGACGAGGGCCTGGCCGACGAGGTCTACCGCCTCATGACCGGTCCCGGTCTTGGCCTCCAGGCCCGCCAGGCCCTGGCCTATCGCCAGATTGCCGACGTCTTTGAGGCCGCCGGCGTCGTTCGGACTGGCGATGCACCCAACCCGCAAACCCGCCCGCAAGCCCGCCCGCGAGCCGACCTGCAAGCCGACCCGCAAGCCGACCCGCACGCGGACCAGAAGACAGGCCAGAACGCCGCCCCAAATCCCCTCGCCCCCCACGTTCCCAAGGACGCGGTCGAGCAGATCAAGATCCGGACCCGCCGCTACGCCAAGCAGCAGCGGACGTGGCTTCGGCGCTTTCGCGGGCTTCCGCGGTCATATTTTCTCGACGCCGCCACGAACGACCCCCAAGCCATTCATTCACAAGCACTTAAGATCATCCACCAAGAGGCCGGACTCGACCCAAACGGGCCGTCCGGACATTCCTCGGCTTCCTTTCAACCTTGACAGCCCCCGGGGGCCGATCGTTGAATCCCGGGCCGACACCGTGATCTGCATCGCGCGGTCCGCCCCGTTCCACCTCCGCCACCGGTCGCCCCGCGACCCTCACCGGCGGTGGACGACGGCGATCCCGTGGGGCGATCCCGTCCGTCGGCCCTTCGATCCCTCCCGCCCCTTGCCCCCCGCCCCGGTGACGCCGGACGCCCCGAGCCCCGCTCGGTTCGCCCCACCGGCCGACCCCGCCCCGGAGCTTGCTCGCCACGATGGCCAAGAAGAGCACCACCAAGAAGAAGACGTCGGCCGCTGCCTCGGGCACCACGACCCGCAAGAAAGCCCCGTCGAGCAAGAAGGCCCCGTCGAGCAAGAAAGCTCCGTCGAGCAAGAAGGCCCCGTCGAGCAAGAAAACCTCGACGCGGAAGAAGTCTCCGTCGAGCAAGAAAACGTCGACGCGGACGTCGCGTGGGGCGGCCACCGCCGCCGGGAAGCACCTGGTGATCGTCGAGAGCCCGGCCAAGGCCAAGACGATCAACAAGTACCTCGGCCCCGAGTTCGTGGTGCAGGCCTCGGTCGGCCACGTGCGCGATCTTCCGTCCCGCGCCCCCAAGGGCGTCAAGCAGCCGGTCCCGGGCGTGGATATCGAGCATGACTTCGAGCCCAGCTACGAAGTGCTGCCGGAAAAGAAGAAGACGGTCACCGAGCTGAAGCGATTGGCCAAGCAGGCCGAAACGATCTGGTTCGCGACCGACCTTGACCGCGAAGGCGAAGCGATCGCCTGGCACTTGGCCAAGGTGCTCGGCGTGGATCCGGCCGAAGCCAAGCGCGTCGTCTTCAACGCGATCACCAAGACCGAGATCGAGCGAGCCTTCGATACCCCGCGCACGATCGACGAAGACAAGGTCAACGCCCAGCAGGCGCGGCGCATCCTCGACCGCATCGTTGGCTACCAGGTCAGTCCGCTGCTCTGGAAGAAGGTGGCCCGCGGCCTCAGCGCCGGCCGCGTGCAGTCCGTGGCCGTGCGACTGGTCGTCGACCGCGAACGCGAGATCCGGGCCTTCATTCCCGACGAATCCTGGGCGGTCACCGTGCGCCTCTCGCTCGATCCGGCCAAGGCCGCCGGCCTGCTCGGCCCGTGGCAAGCGTTCATGGCCACGCGAGACGAGCGCGGCCGCGGCCCGACCGTCAAGTCGCGTAACGGCTGGCTCGCGGAGCACGACAGTTTCACCGCCGAACTCTGGCAGCTTGGCGGCGAGCGTTTCTCGATCGCCCGCAGCGCCGACGAATTCGCGGCGCAAGCGGAGAACGGCGAAGCCGGCGCGCTCGATGCCGCGGTCAGCGCGATGGCCGATGCCGTCGGCCTGTCGTCGGTGAAGCTGGAAGTCGGCGAAGACCCCGATGGCCGCGGCCCCGCCGCCCGTCCGGTGACCGTCGGCGGCGACGTCGATCCCGCCTGCCGCTACGCCGTCGATTCGATCGAACGCAAGCGCACGCGTGCCCGTCCTTCCGCCCCGTTCATCACGTCGAGCCTGCAACGGGCCGCATCGACCAGCCTCGGCTTTGGTGCCCAGCGGACGATGCGGGCGGCCCAGCGGCTCTACGAAGGCGTGGACCTGCCGGGCGAAGGCCAGGTCGGCCTCATCACCTACATGCGTACCGACTCGACCCACCTGTCGGGTGACGCACTGGGCATGGCCCGCGACCACATCAAGCGGGCCTACGGCGACACCTACCTGCCGGAGAAGCCGAACTTCTTCGGCTCGTCGAACAAGGACGCGCAGGAAGCCCACGAAGCGATCCGCCCGACCGACGTGATCCGGCATCCGGATGACATCGACAAGGTCGGCAAGCTCGGCGAAGACGAACGTCGTCTGTACCGGCTGATTTGGCGCCGTTTCGTGAGCTGCCAGATGACGGCGGCCGAATGGGACCAGACGGCCATCAATCTGCGCCGGGCCGACCGCGACACCGGCGCGGTGCTTCGGACCACCGGCCGCACCCTGGCCTTCGACGGTTTCTACCGCGTGGCCGGCGTGCCGACCCGCAGCGACGAACAGACGCTGCCCGACTTGGGCGAGGGCGACGCGACCGCGCCGTTCTCCATCGAACCCAGGCAGCAGTTCTCGAGCCCGCCGTCGCGCTTCACCGAAGCCGCGCTGATCCAGAAGCTGGAAGAAGAAGGCATCGGCCGTCCGTCGACCTACGCCTCGATCATCCAGGTGATCCAGGACCGCAAGTACGTCGAGCTCGTCGACCGCAGCTTCCACGCCTCGGACCTCGGCGAAGTCGTCACCGACAAGCTGCTCGAAGCGTTCCCGAACCTGATGGACCTTGGGTACACGCGGCAGATGGAAGCCAAGCTCGACAAGGTGGCCGAGCAGCACCACGACTGGATCGCGATGCTCAAGGAGTTCTACGGCCCGTTCACCGCGGCCCTGGAACACGCCCACGAATCGCTGACCCACGCCAAGGCCGAGATCCAGCCGGCCCCGTACGCCTGCCCCGACTGCGGGCGGCGCACGTGTTTCCGCTTCGGCAAGAACGGCCGCTTCCTTTCCTGCACCGGCTACCCGGACTGCAAGTACGCCTCGCCCATTGACCGGCGCGGCCGGCCCATGCTGACCGAGCGCGTGGACGTGCGCGGCCCCGACGGCGAAGCGATGGAACTGCGCAACGGCCGCTTCGGTCCGTTCATCGCCCCCGATGCCTTCGGCAAGGACAAGGAACGGGACGACGAACTCAAGCGGGCGATCATCAACCTCGACCGCAAGAAGGGCATCAAGTACCCGTCGCAGCCGCCGGTCACGACCGACCTCGAGTGCGAGAAGTGCGGGGCGAAGCTCTACGTGCGGCGCGGCAAGCGTGGCCCGTGGCTCGGCTGCTCGACGTTCCCCAAGTGCAAGGGCCGCGGGAAGTGGGCGGAGCTCGACGAGGAGCTGAAGGCCGAACTCGAGGCCAAGCTGGCGACCAATGACGTCGAACACCCGCAGATCGTCCCGGTCCGCGCCGGCACCGGCGACCCGATTCCCGAGGGCACGCCGGTCGCCGACCTGATCATCGCCTCCGAAGGTGCGGATCTCGACATCCACCCCGAAGCCGCGGCCGAGGCCGACGCCAAGGGTTCGGCCGCCTGATTGCCGGCCGAGCCTGAGCGGCAGTACGCGGCCATGCGGTGGTGCCCGGTGGCCCCGTTGGAGCGGAATCGCCTCCCTCGGCGGACCGACCGCGGGCCGCGGGTATGATCCGGTGTGACCCGCGCGCCCGGGCCCACTCTCGGGCCAGCGGATCCGGCGGATCCCGCGGATCGCGCCGCGCTTTTTCCCCCGCTCTGCCGAGGCCCGCCTCCCGTGTTCGAAACGCTCTCCGAACGATTCACCGGCGCCATGCAGCGGCTTTCTGGCCGCGGCACGATCACCGAGGCCAACATCCGCGAGTCGATGGCCGAGGTGCGGACCGCGCTGCTCGAGGCGGACGTGCACCTGGATGTCGTCAAGGGATTCTGCGACGAAGTCGTCGAGGACGCCCTCGGCCGCGACGTCACCAAGAGCCTCAAGCCCGGCCAGGAGATGATCGGCATCGTCCACGAGCGGCTCGTGGGCCTCATGGGGCCGGTCGAAGAAGGCCTGATGATGGTCGACCCCGGCCCCACCGTCATCATGATGTGTGGCCTGCAGGGCTCCGGCAAGACCACCACCTGCGGCAAGCTGGCGGCGTGGCTCAAGGGCCAGGGCAAGTCGGTGACCGTCGCCGCGGCTGACCTCCAGCGTCCGGCCGCCGTCGAACAGCTCCGCATCGTCTGCGAAACCGTGCAGGCCGAAGCCCGCGGTTCGGGCACGGTGCGCGTGTACGCCGAACCGGACAAGTGCGCCGAGTATGGCGGCGCGGTCGGCGTGGCCGTCGGCGTCTGCCGCCGCGCCCTCGACCAAGCGCGGGCCGACAAGGCCGACGTGCTCATCCTCGACACCGCCGGTCGCCTGCACGTCAACGACGAATTGATGGGCGAACTTGAAGCGGTCAACCGCTCGCTCACCCCGCACCACGTCATGCTGATCGTGGACGCGATGGTCGGGCAGGACGCGGTCAACTCCGCCCGCGAATTCCACGCCCGGCTGGAGATCGACGGCGTCATCCTGACGAAGTTCGACTCCGACACCCGCGGCGGCGCGGCCCTGAGCGTGCGCCGCATCACCGGCGCCCCGATCCGGTTCATCGGCACCGGCGAGAAGCACGACGCCCTCGAGCCCTTCCACGCCGAACGCATGGCCGGCCGCATCCTGGGCATGGGCGACGTCGTCAGCCTGGTCGAGCGGGCCCAGCAAGAGGTGACGGAAGAAGACGCCGAGAAGATGGCGGCCAAGATGGCCGAGGGCAAGCTGACGATGGACGACTTCCTGAAGCAGCTCCGGTCGTTGCGCCGCATGGGGCCGATGAAGCAGCTCTTGGGCATGCTTCCCGGCGTCGGCTCGGCCCTGAAGAACGTGGAAGTCGACGACGGCCAACTCGATCAACTCGAGGGCATCGTCCACTCCATGACCGCCGGCGAACGCCAGGACATCAAGACGCTCAACAAGAGCCGGATCCGCCGAGTGGCCCGTGGATCGGGCACCGAACCGGCCGACGTGAACCGCCTCACCAAGCAGTTCGAGATGATCCAGAAGATGTCCAAGCAGATGGCCGGCATGGGCATGAAGGGCCGCATGAACGCCATGAAGGACATGCAGTCAATGGACCCGTCCATGGTGCCGGGCCTCAAGGGCATGCCGGGACTCGGCGGCCGCGGCTCGACCAAGACGGCCAGCCGCCGCTCCGGCTTCAAGAGCCGCAAGAAGCGCAAGTAAGCGGCCGGCGGAACGCCGACGCGCGGCGAGGCACTGCGCACCGCCGGCGACCACGAATCCGATGGCGCCGGTACAGGCCAGCCCACACCCAATCGCAGGCCCCGCGCTAGCGATCCAAGGGCAACGGATCCTTGGCGTCGCCGCGGATCCAGGCGTCGATGCGTGGCATCAAGACTTCGGTGAGCAGGATCTTGCCGCACGCGGCGACCGGAATCGCCAGCAGCATGCCGTACACGCCGAGCGTACTGCCGCCGGCCAGCACCACCACCAGGATGGTCACCGGATCCAGGTTGGTCGCGCGGCCCGCGATCAGCGGCGTCAGCACGTACCCCTCGATCAACTGCACGATCGCGAACACCGCCACCGGACCGACGAACATGAGCCACACGGCCATGCGATCGTCGGGCGGCATCGTGTACTGGTCGTACAGCACCAGGCCCACCGACAGTGGAATGCCGACCACGCCGAGGTATGGCACGGCGGAGAAGATGCCGACGATCAGGCCGATCGGGATGGCGTACGGCACGCCGGCAATCCACCAGCCGATGGCAAAGAGCACGCCCATCAACATGCTGATGACGATGCGCCCGCGCACGAAGCCAGCGACCACGACGTCCATTCGGTCGGCGAGTTGGAAGGCCATCCGTCGCCGGTGGTGCGGCACCATCGAAGCGATGAACTTCACGATGCGCGGGTAGTACACGCTGAAGTAGTAGAAGTAGAACGGGATCAAGAAGGCGAGCAGGCCGGCCTGCACGATCGCCCCGAGGAATCCTGTGACGCGGCTGACGCTGCTGCGGACGAGGCCGAAGTAGTTGACGCCCGTCCGGCCGCCCGCGGCGGATTCACCGGGCGCGGCGGTCGACTCGGCAATCGCCAGGCGAATGCGGCGATCGAGTTCGTCGTCGGAGATGGACCCCGTCGCGAGCCCGCCGGACGAGTCCGACGCACCGGGAGCCGGCGCCGGCGCGAGACCGAGCGCTTCAAGCTCCGCTTGCAGCCGCGCGCGCTCGCCCGGATCCAGCGGGTCGCCCCCACGGGCGGCCAGCAGATCGTCGAGGACGCGTTCCACCGAGCCGGCCGGGGCCGGAACGTCGCTCGAGCCGGAACCGGAACCCGAACCCGAACCCGAACCCGAAACGTAGCCTGCGTCGGACGCGGCCGAACTGCCGTCGGGTGCATCGGTCGCCCCCGCGGCTCGTGCAGCTTCGCCCCGCCCGTCGGCTGCGGCGCGGCCATCGTCTGGCCCCGCCGATTCGCCCGCGTCGCCTGGCTGGACCTCGGCGAGCGCGTCGTCCCCCGCACCGCCATTGCCCCCTCCGCCAGTGTCGGCATCGGCATCCGGCTCGTCATCCCCAAAGAACCCGCGGATGCGATCCATGAACTCCTGCGGCGATTGCGGGGCGTTCTCGATGGCCGCGGAAATCGACCGTTCCAGTTTGCCGGACCGGACGTCCTTGGCGAGCTGGGCCGATTGCTGCACGACCATCGGCGTGAGCGCCCCGCCGACGATGAGCACGATGCCGAGCACCGAGACCAGAAGCAGCATGACCGCCCCTTCCCGGCTGAAGCGGCGATGGGAAGCGATGCGGCTCACCAGCGGTTCGAAGAGGTACGCAAGCAGCAAGGCGACCAGCAGCGGAACGGTCACGGCGCGAAGGGCGTACCCGATCCACACCACGAACAACACGGCGGCGATCACCACCAGGTCGCGGACGATTTGGAATTGCCAGAGGTGCAGCCCGCTCATGGCCATGAGCGACTCGCCGTCGGTCGCCGGCCGCTTGCTGGCTTCTGGGGACGACCCGGCGGACGCCCCCTCGGACAGGTTGCCGGCCGGCGGATCACTGGGCGGCGGCGCGCTGCCTCCGCCTTGCCCCGCCCCGCCGTGCGAGCGTGCCCCGTTTCGTTTCCCCCGCTTCCGTGAACTGCCTCGTCCCATGGCGCGTCAGGATACCGCGGCAACGCCGTGCGCACCGAAACGCCGGGCCGGAGGCCCGTTCACCATCCCGAGAATTGTGGTTCAGCCGCGGCCGATGCTGCGACGCAGGGCTTCGTCGCCGAAGTCTTCGCCGAAGTCGAAGACGCCGCAGAAGTCCTCGAGCGTGTCGTCGTCGGTCTTGCTCATGTAGCCGTTTTCGATGAGCGAGAACACGATGCGGCCGAAGTCATCGGTCCGCCGGATGTTCCAGTGCCCCAACACCGACGGCGCCATGAAGCCATACCGGTCGACGGCGTAGTCGCGCAAGCCGCGGCAGAGATCCTGACCGCTCACGTGCCGCTCGGACCCCTCGCCATCGGACGATCCGTGGACGCGCTCCGACGTGTAGCCAAGCCCGTCCCGCACGAAGTTGAACGCTTCCATGGGATACGGCCCGCTGGCCACGATCTGGACGAGGTCGAGTTGTGGCGGCTGAGAAGTGCTCATGGTCGGTTGACGATTCCCGGGGCATGTTCCCGCGGCCGAAGTCGCCGCGGAAGAGGGGCCGTCGGGCGGAACTTCCGCCGGACGGAACGTCCGTACCCCAGATCATACGCCTGCAACCCCATCCGACGCCACGATTCCGCGGAGCCGTTTCGCGGGGCCGTTTCGCGGAGCCGTTTCGCGGGGCCGAGCCTGCGGGCCGGTCCTCGGGCCGGTCCTCGGGCCGGTCCTCGGGTCGGTCCTCGGGTCGGCCCTTCGACCGGCCGCCGATCATCCGGGCCCAAGCAGCCACTCGATCGGGCCGCCAGTCGCCAGGGCCGCGACCCAGCGATCGCCCCGAATCGCCGGGGGGACCGGGATGGCGAGCAGACCAGCCAGCGGCCCCGGGGCGAAGGTGAATCGAGCCTCGGGCAATCCCAGGCCGGCAGCGCCGTGGACCGTGGCCATGGCCAGGAGCTGCCTCGGATCGGGCCGGTCGCGGCGAAAGAGCAGCCGCATCTCGTCGAGCACGCTCAACCGCCCCGGCGTGTCCAGACACGGCATGCCATCGGTCCCGAGGGCGACACGGACGCCGGCGGCGAGCATGTCCCGCCAGGCATGCGGGGCGGCTCCGGGAGCCGGATGCCCGAAATACGCACTGGCCCTCGGGCAGTAGGCGACCGTCACCCCGGCCGCGGCCAGCCGCTCCAGGTGGCCCGGTTCCGGGTAGTTCACGTGGGCGACGACCGCCGGGGCCCCGTCAAGCCAGTCCAGGACCGCGTCGATCGGATGCTGGCCGAGGCCAGCGATGGGGTCAGGGCCGTCGCGCAGCGCGTCGTCCCAGACGCCGATCGTGCGAAGAAACTCGACCATTTCGCCGTCGCCATCGCGGGCGAGATCGACTTCGGCCAGCGTTTCGGCCAGGTGCGTGGCCACCGGCCGCCCGCTGGCCGCCGCCGCCCGGAACACCGCCGGACCGCAGGAGTACGGGGCGTGCGGCGAGATTCCGGCGGCCGAAGCTCGTTCCCCGGTCTCGGCCACGAACGCCGCGATGCGCTCAACCGCCGCGGATTGCCGCGGCCCGGCCCCGAAGTACTCGCGGTAGCTCACGCCCAACAACCCCGATTGCTCAAGGGCCTCGGCCGGAATGGTCGATTCCGCCCCCGCGATGTCCCCGATGGCCGCGGTTCCGCCGGCAATGCTCGCCTGGATGCCGGCCCGCACGCTCTGGCGCAAGGCCACGGGGTCGTCGGCCCGGCCCGCCCGGACCTGGCCGATCCAGTCGGTGAACCGCGCCGGACGCGGCAGCGGCCCGATGTGGGTCAGGTCGAGATGGGCGTGGACGTTGACGAACGCCGGCACCACCGCGTGGAAGGGCCGGTCGACGATCCGGGCATCCGCCGGCACGCCGATGCGCTCGGGGGCCCCCGCGGCCACGACTTCGCGGCCCCGGAGCAGGACCGCCCCGGGCACCGCGCAGGTGCCCGCCCCATCGACCACCGTCCCCGCGCGAATCAACGTGGGACGTGCGTCCGGGGTGAGCACGGCGGGAATCGAGTTTTCCGGGGTCGTGGACATTCGGTCGACAGCTTATCCACGACGACGCACTTTCACGTTGCCCCCACGATTTACGGCCCGAACTGGTCTCACGCGGCTCGGGCGCCGTCCGATCGCCGGCCGCCAGGATGTTCCGCCGCGATCCGATCGGCGCCCGAGATCCGGACCAGCCGATCTCGGCCGGCGGGTACACTCGGCCCGCCGCAGGTCGTGTCCGCACGAAGCCGGAACGACCGGCGCGGTACGCCGTGCACGGATTGGCACGGCATCCATGCCCACGGGACCGGATTCCCACGCGATCCCGGCTTTCCCGCCCACAAAGGATGTTCGACCCATGCGTTCAGCCACCGCCGAAGCCTCTCGCGCCCCCCGCTGCCTCGTCGCCGCGGCCGGCCTCACCGTCCTCATGGCCGCCGGCTGCGTCCCCCAGGACCGGTACGACGCGCTGCTCACCGCCAACCGCTCCCTCCAGGAACGCGTGACCTCGGCCGAGGCCGACCGTGATTCGACCCTGCGGGATCTCGATACCTCGCGGGGTGGCCTGAGCCAGATCGAGCAGGAAAACATGAACCTGCAGTCGCGCGTGCAGCGCCTCGACGGCGAGCTCGCCAACGTCGCCGCCCGCAACGAGGAGTACATCCGGCAGATCAGCAGCCTGGACATGGGCTCCCTGCCGGCGAACGTGACCCGGGCCCTGAGCGATCTGGCCAACCGCCAGCCTGATCTCCTGAGCTTCGACGCCGGCACCGGCATGGTCCGCTTCGCCAGCGACCTGACCTTCGACCTCGGCTCGGACTCGGTGAAGTCCAGCGCCGACACCGCGATCGCCACCGTCGCCCGCGTCCTGAATTCCACCGACGCCAATGGCCTGCAGGTGGAAGTCGTCGGCCACACGGACAACGTCCCGATCAGCCGGGCGGCCACCCGGGCCAAGCACCCCACCAACATGCACCTTTCGGTCCACCGCGCGATCGCCGTGCGGTCGGCTCTGGTGAAGGCCGGCGTGGCCAGCAACCGGATCAAGGTCGCCGGGTTCGGCGAGTACCTCCCGGTCCAGGCCAACGCCAGCCGTGGCGGCAACCCGGCCAACCGCCGCGTGGAGATCTTCATCTCCGAACGTGAGGCCCCGGCCGCCCCCGCCGCCGCCGCTCCGGCCCGTTCGGTCGCCACCCCCGCTCGCTCGGCCCCCGCGCCGGCCCGTCCGACCCAGCCCGACTACGAGAAGTAAGTCGACGGCGGCCCCGGCCCCGGCCGGGCCAACGGGATCGCCACCAACTGAACCGTCGCCTCGCCCGCTCCGGCGGCGAGGCCACGAACCCCGCCCGCGGCGGTGACCTGAAGCGCCAGGTCGCCGCCGCGGTCGCGCGCGGAGGGTCCGGAAGCCATGCCGCCCCGTCGACCTAGATTGCGCAGACTGCCCCACAAGCCCCGATTTCCGGCCGGTCGCGCTCAAGTCTCGTGACCGAGCGCTCGCACGCGTTGACCGGCGCCGTCCAGCCCCTACCCTGCGGCAACCGGAGTCGAATGGCGGGCGTTTTCGCCCTTTCCCATTGCCGGATCACAACGCGTGCTGGTGCCTCCAGGCGGCCCCCGGAACGGGCCGCGGCGATCGGTGACGCATCCATCCGACGACGGTCCACCCCCGAGGAGAACGGACATGAAGAGGTACGGAACGGCCGTGTTGGCCGCTGGCGTGCTGGGTTGCATGACCAGCGCCGCGTTTGCCGGCGGCGATATCCGGATCAACGAGATCCGAATCGACCAGCCTGGCGCGGACAACAACGAATACTTCGAGCTGCTGGGTTCGCCCGGCGCGTCGCTCAACGGCCTGGCCTACATCGTCATCGGCGACGGCCCGGGCGGCGAAGGCACGATTGAGAACGTCACGCTGCTCGACGGCCTGACGCTCGACGCGGGCGGCTTCTACGCCGAGACCGACATCGCGGTCATCAACTTCGAGAACGCGGACAACGTCACCCACGCCCTCGTCTCCGGATTCACCGGCGCCGACGGCGACGACCTCGACACCGATGACGACGGCGTGCTCGACGTGCTTCCGTGGACCAGCGTCCTCGACGCGGTCTGCACGGTGAACGACGCCGGCTTCCCCTTCCAGTACGCGGTCGAACTCGGCGGCGAAGCGGTTGGCCCCGACGGCACGTTCTTCCCCGGCTACATCTTCCGCTGCGGCGCGGCGGGCGACTGGGCCATCGGCGGCTTCGCCTATCCGGCCGAGGACTCCGAGGGCGCCCCGAACGCCGACTGCCCCGCCGACACCGACGGCGATGGCATCCCCGACCCCCAGGACAACTGCGTTGACCTGCCGAACCCCGGCCAGGAAGACTGCGACGGCGACGGCATCGGCGACGTCTGCGAGATCGCCGACGGCACGCAGGTCGACGCCAACGGCAACGGCATCCCCGACGACTGTGAGCCCGGCGACATCGTCATCAACGAAATCCTCGCCGACCCCGCGCCGGATATCACCGGCGACGCCAACGGCGACGGCATCAACAGCACCACCGACGACGAGTTCGTCGAGATCTACAACGACACCGGCGCGAACCTGGACCTCAGCGAGGCCATCCTGTCCGACGGTGCCACCGATCGCCACGTGTTCCCGATCGGCACCGTCATTCCCGACGGCTGCTCGATCGTGATCTTCGGCGGCGGCGTGCCCAACGGCGGCTTCGGCGGCGCGACCGTGCAGGTCGCTTCGACCGGCGGCCTCGGGCTCAACAACGGCGGCGACACCGTCACCGTCACCGACCCCTTCGGCGGCATCATCGTCACCGCGACCTACGGCAGCGGCGTGGCCGACCAGTCGCTCACCCGCGACCCGGACATCACCGGTGTCGACTTCGTCGCCCACTCCACCGCGGCTGGCTCCAACGGCGCGCTCTTCAGCCCCGGCACCATGATCGATGGCATGAGCTTCGGCGGCTGCCCCGACGTGGTTGACACCGACGGCGACGGCATCCCCGATGACGTCGACAACTGCCCGAACCTGTCGAACCCCGGCCAGGAAGACTGCGACGGCAACGGCATCGGCGACGCCTGCGAGATCGCCGACGGCACGCAGACCGACTGCAACTTCGACATGATTCCCGACGAGTGCCAGATCGACGCCGGCGTGCTGATCGACTGCGACGGCAACGGCATCCCGGACATCTGCGATCTGCAGGCCAACCCGGGCCTCGACGGAAACAACAACCAGGTGATCGACGGCTGCGAAGTCGTCGCCCCCGCGGTGGTGATCAACGAGATCCGCATCGAGCAGCCCGGCCCCGAGTCGGACGAGTACTTCGAGCTCCGCGGTGACGCGGGCACGAGCCTCGACGGCCTGTGGTACGTCGTGATCGGCGACGGTCCCGGCGGCGAAGGTGGTTCCGGCGTGATCGAAGCGGCCATCTCGCTCGACGGCCTGACGATCCCCAGCGACGGATTCTTCCTCGCCACCGAGGACACCTTCACCCTCGGCTCCATCTTCACGGTTGACGCGTTCCTGCCCAGCGGCGCCATCAACTTCGAAGGCAGTGACAACGTCACCCACGCCCTGGTCCGCAACCTGTACCGCGGCGTTGGCACCGACATCGACACCACCGACAACGGCACGCCGGAAACGGAAGCCTGGCTCGAGGTCGTCGACATCGTCGCCCTGCTCGAGAACGCCGAGGATCCGCCGGCCAACACCGAGCGGGAGTACGCGACGTTCTTTGGCGGCGAGACGGTCGGACCGGATGACATCTTCGTCCCCGGTCAGGTCTACCGCTGCTCGAACGACGACAACTGGGCCATCGGCACCTTCGATCCGCTGGATCCCCTGTCCGCCGATACCCCGGGTGACATGAACCCGGCCTGCGAGGGCGGCGGCAAGTGCGTCGGCGACCTCAACGGCGACCTGTCGGTCGACTTCCAGGATCTGCTCACGCTCCTGGCCGCCTTCGGTCCGTGCCCCGATGGGAAGCCGTGCCCGGCCGACTTCACCATGGACATGACCGTGGACTTCCAGGACCTGCTGACGCTCCTCGCGTCGTTCGGCCCCTGCCCGTAATGCTCGGTCTGGCGGTGATCAACGTCCGGCTCCTGGCCGAACGCACCGCCGGCTGACATCTCGGCCTGGATTGCATTGACGGCGGCCCCCGGTCATCTCGACCGGGGGCCGCTTTCGTGCGCGGTCAGGAACGAACGTTGGGAGAACATCGCCGGGAATCCAGCGTCCGCGATCCAGTACCCGCGATCCAGCGTCCGAAAATCCGCGTCCGGGAATCTGGGCCGAGCCCCGAACGTCGCCCAATCACCTCGATTTCTCGAACCCGGGGGAACCGCGTCCGCTGCTAGACTCGCGGTCATGCCCACCCCCGAATCGCCAGTCGCCGGGACCCAGCCCGGCTCCCGCCCCGCTCGCCCCCGCCCGGCGTGCCTCGGCCCGGCCGCGGCCGACGGGGCTGCCGCTCCGGCCTTGGTCCGGACGATTGCCCTCGCGGCCACACTGAGCGTTGCCGCGGCCCTCGGTGGTTGTGGCGGCGGCGGAGAAGACGATTCGGACTCGCCCACGAACGGGACCGACGCCGGCGCGAGAAGCCCCTCGGGCGTGGTTGAACCAGCGGGCACGGCCGACGGGCCGGACGGCGGGCAAGCCAATTCGCCCGGCGGAGGCCAGGCCAACGGCCGCGCGGTCATCGCCCCCGCCGCGGTCCCGGTTCCGGCGTCCAACGACCCGGTGGCGATCCCCACGGGCGTCGACCTCGACCCCGAAACGGCGAACATCCTGGAAGCCCGGCGCGTGGCCGCGTCCGTCGACCCCGACTCGATCGCCGCCCGCACGCGCTACGCCCTTGCCCTGCAGGCGGCCCAGCTCGACGAGCCGGCCATGCGCACCTGGGAACAGGTCGTGGCCGCCGGCCCGAACGATCCCACTGGCTGGTACTTCCTGGCCATCACCCGCCGGCAGATCGGCCAGACCGACGAAGCCATGGCCGCCCTCCACCGCAGCATCGCCGCCGGCCCGGACTATCTCCCGGCCCAGACCCGCCGCGGGTTCTGGCACTTGGAGAATGGCGATCCGGTGGCGGCGTCGACCGACTTCTCCGCCGTTCTGCGCGTGGTCAACGGTGATCCGGCGGCAAGCATCGGCATGGCCCGCGTCTTGATTCAAGCGGGCGAAGACGAACAAGCGTCGGCGATCCTCGCGGTCTTGCGACGCAGCGAACCGCGCGACGCGTACGTGCGCTTCCTGTATGGCGGCGTCTTGCAACGCCTCGGCCGGTCCGACCTCGCTCGCTTCGAGCTTGAAGCGGGGGCCGGCAGCCAGTTCGTCTGGGGCGCCCGCGACCCGCGCATGTTGGCCGTGGCCAATCAGCGTGTCGGCCCGCGGGCCCGGATCTCCATGGGCCAGCAACTCGTCGGCGCCGGCCAGTTCTCGGCCGCCCGCGACCGCGTCGCCCCGCTCGTCAACGATCCGGCCACCGATGCCGCCCCGCGCATCATCCTCGCCGAGGCGATCCGTGGACTCGGCGACCCGGCCCGGGCCATCGAGCTCCTGGTCGAAGGCTCGGAAGCCCGCCCTGAAGATGCCTCGCTCGTCCTGAATCTGGCCTTGCACCAGCACCAAGCTGGCGATGCCGATGCGGCCCTCCGCCTGGTCCGCAAGGCGATCTCGATGAACGAAACGACGGTGGACGCCCACCTGCTGCTGGCCACGCTGCATCGCGAAGCTGGCCGCCACACGGACGCCGAAGCCGCCGCCCGCCGCGCCCTCGAACTGGATCCCAACGGGTTCCGTTCCAACTTCACGCTGGGCGTGGCCATCTACGACCAGGGAACTCGCCAGCGCGAAGCACTGGCCCAACTCCAGCTCGCTCGCCAGCGACATCCAGAACGCTGGGAGTCCTGGTACTACATCGCCGTGCTCCTGGCTGACGACAACCAACCGGAGCAAGCCGCTCGGTTTGCGGAACGGGCCGCCAGATTGGCCCCCCCGAACCATCCGCTCATCACCGAATTGTTGAGGGCACTCGCGAAGTGAAACAGTGGGGTTCAGTGGGGGGACCCGTGGGGGGTCCAAAGACAACGCCGTCTGGCACGAGGTTCGCGACCACCGTGGTCGCGACTTACCTCGGCGTGATCGGTCTCGGCATGCTGGGTGGCGGCAGCGCTGGCTGCAGCGAAGAAGAGCCGCCAGATGCTCCTCCTGACGTTCAGGCCGAGACGCCGCCCGCCGCGTCGGCGATTCCAGAGCCCGTCGTGCCGCCGCCCGCGCCGCCGAACGCCCCGTGGTTCGAGCTCGCCGCCGACATCGGACTGGACTTTGAACATCATTCCGGCGAACGCGGAGAGCACTGGCTTCCGTCCAGTATCTGCGGCGGCGGCGGCCTAGTGGACATTGATGGCGACGGCGACCTGGATGCGTACCTCGTCCAATCCGGCCCGCTCCCCGGCGACCTGGAAGGCATGAGCGCTTCGGTCGAACGTCCGCGGAACCGGCTCTTCCTCAACGACGGGGCGCCGTCCACCGGCGGCGCCCCCCGCTTCATCGACATCAGCCACGCGAGCGGGACCGACGACGACGGCTACGGCATGGGCTTGACCGCGGCCGACTACGACGCCGACGGCGACTTCGATCTGTACGTGACGAACCTGGGGGCGAACGTCCTCTACCGCAACGACGGCCCCGGTCCCGACGGCACCACCGTCTTCACCGACGTGACCGAACGCACGGGAACCGGCGACCCCGGCTTCTCCACCGGCGCCGCGTTTTTCGATGCCGATGGCGACGGCGACCTCGACCTGTGGGTACTCAACTACATCGACTGGACGCCGTCGATGGGCAATCGCATTTGCTACAACGCCTTCGGGTCGCCCGACTACTGCGTGCCCACGGCATACGACGCGCCATCCGTCGACCGCTTCTACCGCAACCGAGGAGACGGCACGTTCGTCGACGACACCGAGGCCGCCGGCCTGAGCGCCGTGCGGGGGACGGGCCTCGGCATCGTGGCCGCGGACTTTGATGGCGACCGCGACCTCGACGTGTTCGTCGCCAACGACGCCATGGCCGACCGACTCTGGGTCAACCGCGGCGACGGACGCTTCATTGAAGACGGCCTGCTCTCAGGCGTGGCCACCGACGCCGAAGGCCGGACCACGGCCAGCATGGGCGTCACCGTCAATGACTGGGACTTCGACGGCGACCTTGACCTCTTGATCTGCAACGTCTCGCGGGAGACCGACTCGCTGTTCCGGAACGAAGGCGGCATGTTCGTCGACGTGACAAACCGCGCGGGGCTGGGCACCGTGAGCCGGCGTTTCACGCGCTTTGGCCATGCGTTGCGCGACTTCGACCACGACGGATTCGTCGATCTGCTCCAAGCCAACGGGCGCGTGATGCGGCAGAATCCGGTGCACGTGGAAGATGATCCGTACGCCGAGCCGAACGTCTTGATGCGCGGCGGCGCCGACGGCCGCTTTCGCGAAGTCGAGCCGCGCGGCGGGACGGCCGCCCCCCTGCTGGCCACCAGCCGCGGCCTGGCCTTCGGCGACATCGACGACGATGGCGATGTCGACGCATTGGTCATCAATCGCGACGGCCCGGCCCACTTGCTGCTCAACATCGCGCCCAAGGCCGGCCGTTCGATCGTCGCGACATTGGTCGACGAGACGGACAGGCCCGTCCACCACGCGACGCTTCGGGCGCAAGTCGGCGGTCGCTCCGTCCGGGCCGACGTGCGCATCGCCGAGAGCTACCTCGTGGCCAATGATGACCGCGTGCACGTGGGACTCGGCGCGGCTCCGATGGCCACCGACGTCACGGTCGAATGGGCCGACGGGTCGAAAGAGTTCTTCGATCAGGTTCCCGCCGGGCGCTGGATCATCCGCCGCGGGTCGGGGGCGGCGGTTCCGTTGCCCTGAGCGATCGCGCGGGCTGGGCGCGGCCCGAGCGCTGCCTGAGCACGAAACGCCCTCGCCGAAACGGTTAGCGGATCATCCCGGCCACGGGGAAGACCATGCGTTCTTCGCCGGGAATGCGGCTGCGAACGACGACCTGGCCGGAAACGCGGCCGGTGTAGTCGCCGGGATCGCCGCGGACGGCAACGGTCCAGCGCCGGCCGTCGAAGCCGTCGTCGGGATACATCTCAACGCGAAGGCCAGGAAAGCTCGGGTTCTCAAGGGTCGCGTCGATCAGGTCGAGGGCCTGACCGTTGCGGCTCGTCAGAATCAACGCCCGGGCAAACGGCTCGCCGGCCCGCACCGACGACACCCGAACCATCGTGTCGCTGACCAAGACCTCGCCGAAGACCGAACCGCTGACGGTGAAGGTGCTCGAGCGGCGCGTGGGCCGCGGGTCGCCGGGAACCAAGCCGGTCCCGCTGATCTGGATCGACGAGAAGAGCTGCCCCCAGGGAGCGTTCGGGGCGACGGTGACTTCGATGATCTGCGTCGACATGCCGTCGGCGTTGAGCGGATCATCAGGGCGGCGCGGTCCGCGGCCGTCGTCGATGACCCGGGCGGTCACGTAGCGGCCCGACGTTCCCTGCGGGATCAACCGCTCGATGACGAAGTTCGGGTCCTTGCAGCGAACCAGCACCCGGGCGGATTTCTCGTTGCCGCGGATGATCGTGCCGAGCCGGACAACCTGCGGTTCGGCGGCGATGAACTGCCGGACCTCGGAGCGGATCGTCAGCACGACCGGCGGTCCGACATCGGACAGCACGGTGATCGTCTTGGCCTGGCGGCCGCGGCCCTTGGGATTGAAGACGACGCCGATGGGGTGGCTCTCGCCCGGGGCGAACACCTTCTTCTTGAGGCTGGTGGCCGTGCATCCGCACGAGGCCTTCACCGCGAGGATCGTCAGGTCCGCGTCCCCGGTGTTCGTGAACATGAACTCGGTGGAGTAGGTCTCGAAGTCCCAGACTTTGCCGAAGTCATGCTGCACCCGCTCGAAGTTCAGCTGCGGAGCGGCGGCCACGGCCGTGACCGTGGCCATGCCCATCGCCGGCGTGGCGGGAGCAAGACCGATGGCGGGCGTGGCAACGGCAGGTGCTGGAGTCGTCGCCCCGGCGGCTGAAGCCACCGCGGCCAGCTCGTGAGAAGCGGCTGCCCCCCCCACCGGCGATGCCGCCAGGGCCAACAGCGTCAACGACAGGAACGGCAAACGAATGGCGAATCGCGGGCTCTTCATGACCGACATGATACGGGGCCGGAACGCCGGATCTCAGGATGTGCCGAATCCGCCTCAGCCACCCCTCCGCCGAAAGCGATTTCGGCGTACCGTTGGGGGGCCCGGCCACTCGCCCACGCCCGCCGGATCCGCCCTGGGAGCCCTCCAATGCCGCTTTCCACCGCCCTGGCCCTCGCCATTGCCTCCTCGGTCAACGCCACCGGCCTGCCCGGCCGCCCCCCCACCGGGCCGCTCGCCCGCGACGACGCGCGTCGGTACGACGTCAGTTTCGAGGTGACGCTGGTCAGCGACACGGAGTTTCGGCCCCGCCGAGACGGGGACGAACTGAGATTCGTGGACCGCAATGGCCGCCAGACCGCCGGATTCCGCCGCTTCAACCACAAGTTCGAACTCAATGCTTCGTCCTTCGTGATGCCGGTGGCCGCGATCACCACCTGGAGCCGGACGGACCTGACCAGCTTGCGCACTCAGGTGTGGGGCGACGGACGCCAATTGGACGCGTCATCGTTCCAGCGCGACCTGACCGTCAACCTGCCCTACGGCATGCAATCGGCGGTCACCGACCTGCCGAGTTTCAATGGCCGCGACCTCCGCTGGGAGGCCTCGCAGCAGACCATCGTCTGGTCGTCGATCATCGATGACGCCGCCGCCGTCGAACTCCCCTGGCCGGACTCGTATCCCGCCGAAGTGGCCGACGGCCTCGCCCCCCAGCGATTCATTGAGTCCGGGCATCCCGACTTCCGGCGCGTCATCACCGAGCTCTTTGGCAACGACGTGACGGCCGTCGCGCCCTACGTCGCGGCCAAACGCATCGCCGGCCACGTCGCCCGGAACTTCCGCGTCACCCAAACCGACGTGATCCGCATCTACGGCGGGAACATCGACGGCTTTGACGTCGTCGGGGCGCGCCGGTCGATGGAGCTCGGCTTCGGCACCGACGCCGACATGGTCTGCGTCACCGTCGCCCTGATGAAGGCTGCCGGCATCCCGGCCCGGCCGGTCATCGGCGTCTGGGAAGAAGAAGCCCGCGAGGGCGGCCGCGAGAAGCTGGACTCGTGGGTCGAGTTCTATCTCCACGGTGCCGGATGGGTTCCCGTCAACATCGAGAAGCTCAACGACGTCAGCAGTTGGCGCGAAGCGGGCTACAACCAAGCCTGGCCCGAGTTCGGGACCTGGGACGAGTTGAACGAGCGGGTGCCGATCGCCTTTGACTTCGTACCCGTCGGCTGGGATTCGGCCCAGTTGCCCGCCGTCTACGGCTGGTTCGCCGATCCCTCGCCGGATTCCACCGGCTACCCGGTCCAGCTCATCAAGATTGAGCTTGAAGACCGCGGCCGCGTTCGCTGAGTCAGCGGGCCGACGCCCCACGCACTTCGACGACCGCCCCCGGCCCGACGGCAAAGACGCGATCGCCGCGGCGTGGCCGAATGACCATGCCGCCGGTGAACGACCCGAACGCCGGCAACACAATGCCGTCCGGCCGTACGTGGAAGCACCGGCAGCGTTCTCGTCGTCGGGCTGCCCCGTGCAAGATCGCCACAGGGTGCAGGTGTCCGGCGAAGAAGAGCGACGGCCCGGCTCCCACGCCGGCGTCGGCATCGGTCCCCGCGGCCCGGCGTTCGGGCGGATGGTGCAGCCCGGCCACGCCGGCGACGGTGAACGGCGGATCGACGCAGCGGATGCCGACGGCATCGGGCGGGTCCCCCGCCTTGAGATCGTGGTTCCCGCGCACCAACACGACGTCCACGTTCGGATGCCGCGCTCGCCAAGACCGAAGCGACTCGATCGTCTCCGGCGTCTGGCTCGCCGCGTCGTGCAGCAAGTCGCCAAGGATGACCAACTGTGTGACGCCGGTGCGGTGCAGCAATCCGGTGAGACGTGCCGCGTCCGCGTCGTCGCCCCCGTCCGGGACGGGGACGCCCAGCCGCCGAAAGGACGCCGGCTTGCCAAAGTGCGTATCGGCCACCCACGCAACACGCTCGCGCACGACGGCGCCTTCCGGATGCAACTCGAGCGGATGACCGTGCCAGGAAACGTTGGCGACCAGCGGTGCGTCGGGGACGCTGGGCGCGGCGGAGACCGCGGGCACGCCCCGTGTGTCCGCGGACGGAACCGCGGGCGACGCTGGGCCGCGAACGAACTTGGACGGCGAACCGGACATGCGGTGCAGCATAGCCCTCGGCCGGCGCCCGGTTCAGTCGATCGCTCCGCTTACCCGCTCACGCCGCCGCCCAGCGTCCGCTCGGCCTCGGCTTCCAGTTCGACGACCATTCGCCGGACGCGGGTCGACCAATCCTCGCTCGAGAGTTGCTGGCCGCGAATCCGCTCGGCCCAGAGCGGAAAGGACAACGGGCTGAACCGTTCCGGGTCGACGATGCGCAGCGTTTCGGACTCGAGCCGCTCGAGCGTTTCGGTCATGCGTTGCACTTCGAGTTGACGCTCGAGCACCTCCTGCCGCGCCTGCACCAACAACCGATTCTCCGGGTCAAAGTCTTGGAAGACGTCGAAGAACAACTCGCTCGATGCCTGGAGCTGGCGGGCCGGGCGACCGCGCCCCGGGTATCCCTGTTGGATCAAGCCGGCAACGCGGGCGATCTCTCGGAAGTGCCGGCGGGCCAACTGCGAGGCGGCGAGCGCGCCAAGCAAGTCGTCGACCAATCCATCGGTGGCGAGGTACGCCCGCCAATCCGCCGCCTCGGCGGGAAACGGCTCGTCGCTCATCAATTCGAAGCCATGATCGTTGCTCGTCACGCTGATCGAACACGGCTGACGCTGCGTGATGCGGTGGGCCACCAGCGACGACAGCCCTTCGTTGACGAGCCGGCCAGCGAACGCGAAGACGAACGCGTGGAAGCCGCCGCGGTACTCGATGCGTTCCACCAACAACTCGGTCTGCTTGGGGATCTCCGACCACGCGGCCTGCAGCTCCAGAATCGGCCGTACCGCCTGCATCTCGGGATCATCAAAGACGCCCGCGCCGGCGGCGTCCAACTTGCGGCGCACGCGGTCGGCGAGTTGGGTCGAAAGCGGCGACCGGCCGCCGTTCCATCGCGGCACGCTCCCTCGCCGCCGCTTGGCCGGGGCCACCGTCGCCGTCATCTCGCGAATCCCGAGCAGTTCCACCACCCGGCCGGCAAACACGAACCGGTCGCCCACCCGCAAGCGGCTGACGAATGACTCTTCGATGGTGCCGAGTCGCCGGCCGCCGCGGTATCGAACGTCGAGCGCTCCGTCGCTGGTGATCGTGCCGATCGACATGCGGTGCAAGGTGGCGATCGCCTTGGACTCGACGCGGTGCACGCCGCCCTCGCCGAGCACGACCTTGGCGTACTGCGGGTACGCCCGCAGGCTCTCGCCACCGCGGACCACGAAGTCCATCGCCCACGTCCATGCGTCGTCCGTGAGGTTGGCAAACGCGTGCGTGCTGCGGACTTCATCGCGCATCTCGGGCTCGGTAAAACCATCGCCCAGGCCGACGGTCACCAGGTGCTGGACCAGGACGTCCATTGCCTCCCCGGCCGGCGGACGCGACTCGACCGCGCCGGCCGCCGCGGCATCCCGCGCCGCCGCAAACTCCACCAGTTCCAGGGCGTTCGTCGGCACGCCGATCACGCGGCTCACCGCCCCGGGCTGGTGGCCGCTGCGCCCGGCCCGTTGCAAGAGCCGGGCCACGCCCTTGGGCGAGCCGACCTGGATCACTTGATCGACCGGCGAAAAGTCGACGCCCAGATCCAAGCTGCTCGTGCAGACGACGCACGAGAGTTCGCCGCGCTTCAGTCGCTCTTCGACGTCGGACCGGACCTCGCGGTCGATGGACCCGTGGTGCAGGCCGAGGCGCTCCAGCCAGTCCGGGCGCGCGTTGAGAATCGCCTGGTACCAGATCTCCGCTTGCGATCGCGTGTTGGTGAAGAGCAAGGTCGTGCCGGCCGCGGCGATGCGATCGATCACCGGACCGATCAACCGCAGGCCGAGGTGCCCGGCCCACGGAAACCGGCCGATGTCATCCGGCCGCAGCGTCTCGATCTCGATCTGCTTGTTCGCGCGGCCGCGGATCATGGCCCCATCGGCCACGCCCGCTGGTCCGAGCAGGACTTCCGCCGCTTCTTCCAGATTCCCAAGTGTCGCCGACACGCCCCAGACCCGCACCGCGGGGGCGAGCGTGCGGAGCCGAGCCAGACACAGCTCGGTCTGGACCCCGCGCTTGGAACCCATGAGTTCATGCCACTCGTCGACCACGACCGATTGCAGGGTGCCGAATCGTTTCGCCGCGCCGGGGTACGACAGAAGAAGCGAGAGGCTTTCGGGCGTGGTGATCAGGGCGGTCGGCAGTCGATCGCGTTGCCTCAGTTTCACGGATGCCGCGGTGTCGCCGGTGCGCGTCTCGATCGTCCACGGCAATCCGAGGGCGGTGACCGGGGCTTGCAGGCTGCGGGCGGTGTCGGCGGCCAGGGCGCGGAGCGGGGTGAGCCAGAGGACGGTCGCGGGGGCGGCGCGGACGGCGGGTTTGGCGGGTTTGGCGGGTTTGGCGGGTTTCGCAGCTTTGGCGGACTTGGCGCCGGAAGACGTGCCGGTCGGCTCAGAAGGCAGCGCTGCGCCAGACGCCGCTCCACCGGGCGCCCCGTGCTCGTCAATCCAACCGGCCACCGGTCCGCCCCAGACGGCCAGCGTCTTGCCGGTTCCGGTCGGGGCGTGAAGCAGCCCGCTGCGGCCGGCAGCGTGGGCATCCCAGACGTCGCGTTGAAAGTCGAAGGCGTCCCAGTTGCGGGCCGCAAGCCAGGCGTCCAGGGCCGCGCGGCCGGCGCCAGGCCCTGCGGGCACGGCGGCGATCGGGCCATCGAGCGGTTCTGGCGAGACTCCTGACGACGCATGTGACGAGGCATCGGCCGGCGCGGCCACGTCGCGCGAGGACCGCCCACGCTTCGCCGCCGCGCTTCCCGAGCGACCGGACGCTCGGCGGGCGGATCGGCGTGCGTCGCGGAGCGCCGACGACAGCGTGTCGCCTGACTGCGGCTCGTCGACGCTCGGCAGCGATGGATCAACGTACGAAGCGGCCGCCACATCATCCGCTGGCCGGACCGACGGTGGAGTCGCCCCCGCCCCAGGATCGTCCTTCGTTCGGCGGCGACTCATGGCGTGCCCCCCTGCCGGGCGGCAACGTGCGCCCGCTCCGACGTCAGGATCTCGCGCAGCGCTTCGATCGTGTCCGCGTCGGCCGGCGCCTTGTCCATGCGCCAGCGGTGCATGCGCGGAAAGCGCAGTGCGATCCCCGATCGGTGACGATCGCTCGATTGGATGCCTTCGAACGCCAGCTCAAAGACCAGTTCCGGACGCACCGTTCGAAAGCCGCCGCGCCGTTCGAGCGTGCTGCCCCGGAGGTGGGTGTCCACGGCCTTGATCTCGTCGTCGGTCAGGCCCGAGTACGCCTTGGCCACGGGCACGAGTTCATCGCCATCCCAGACCGCGAACGTGTAGTCGGTCAGCAGACTCGCCCGTCGCCCGCTGCCGCGTTGGGCGTGCACGAGCACCGCGTCGACGGTGAACGGATCGACTTTCCACTTCCACCAGTCGCCGCGCGGCCGGCCGACCTGGTACGCGCTGCCGCGCCGCTTGATCATCAAACCCTCGGCTCCCACCGCCCGCGACCCCTCGCGGATCGTGGCCGCCGCATCCCAATCAGAAACGTCCAGCCACGCGGAGATGCCCAGCGGTTCGTCGGGCGCAACGGCGGCGACCAAATCCAACAACCGTTCGCGGCGTTCTTCAATCGGCCGCGGCCGAAGATCTTCCCCGCCGACTTCCAGCAGATCGAAGGCGACGAGACGGACCGGAACGTCGGCGAACAGCATGAGTTCCACCTGCTTTCGGCCGAGTCGCCGCTGCAGGCTGGTAAAGGGCAGCGGCCCTCCGTGGTCCCACGCAAGAATCTCGCCGTCCAGGACCGTGCCATCGGGCAGCGCCCGCCCGATCCCGCTGAGTTCGGGAAACGTGTCGTCCAGGACTTCCTCGCCGCGGCTCCACAGCATGACCGCTCCCCCGCGGCGAACCAACTGGGCCCGGATCCCGTCCCACTTCCACTCGAAACCCCAATCGTCCGCCGCCCCGAAGGTATCGACCGGCCGATCCGGGGCCGACGCGAGGAAGAACGGGTACGGCGTCAGCGCGTCCCCCGGGCGATCCTCGCCGGCCGGAGCCAGAAGACGATCCAATCCGTCGGCCGTCGGCTCCATCCCGGCCATCAACCGGTGGGCCATGACCGCGGAGTCGACGCCAGCCACGCCGGCCATCGCCCGGGCCAAAAGCGTGCGCTGCACGCCGACACGGAACGCCCCGGTGACCATCTTGAGCCAGACGAAACAAGCATCGGGCGGCATGACCCGCCAAGCCGCCTCGAAGATCGCCCGCCGCTCATCGTCGCCAGCCCGGGCCAGCGGCAGGATGCGATCACGCACCGTCATGTGCAGCGGCTCATCGAAATCGCGGTCGACTTCGGGGACCAACAAACTGATCGTCTCGCCCAAATCGCCCACCGCGTCGTAGCTCTCGCTTATCAACCACCGCGGCAAACCCGTCACTTGGGCGATCCAGTCGCGCAGCCGGGGGCCAGAAAACGCACGCCGCACGCGATTGCCAGCGAGAAACCACACGGCCCACGCGGCATCGGCCCGTGGGGCTTCGTGCAGATACGCCTCGATCGCCGCGACCTTTTCGTTGGTCCGCGTCGTCGCATCGAGGGCGAGGTACAGCTCAACGAAGCGCTTCATGCTGGCGCCGCCGACGGAGCCGGGGCTTCCGCCTCCGCGGGCGGCCCGTTCGTATCGCGGCTCGCCCGAGCACCCGCGTCAATCCTGGTGGCGGCGTCGGCGTTGGCATCGGTGTTGGCGCTGGCATCGGCGTTGGCGTTGGCGCCAGCGTCGGCGTTGGCGTCAGCGTTGGCGTTGGCGTCAGCATCGGCGTTGGCGTTGGCGTCAGCATCGGCATCGGCGTTGGCGTTGGCGTTGGCATCGGCGTCGGCGTCGGCGTCGGCGTTGGCGTTGGCATCGGCGTCGGCGTCGGCGTTGGGAACCGCATCGGCATTCGCATCCGCGCCCGCGTCAACATCCGTATTCGTCTCAACGTCGGCTTCAGCGTCCGCATCGCGATCGGGCGCGGCCACGAACCGTGTGTTGTAGATCGCCGTGGCCCAGCCTTCTTCGGCCAGGTAGCGGGCCATCGGCTCGACCGAACCGTGGGTCAATCCGACCCGTTCGCATCCCGTGGCCCGGATCGCGCTAAGCAGTCCATCCCAGTCTGCGTGATCCGACAGCACAAATCCGCGATCGGCGGCCCGGCGACGGCGCGGACCACGAATGCGCATCCAGCCAGAGGCCAGCCCGAGCGAGCACGGTTCGAAGCGGCGCATCCACGGCGACCCGGCGGCCGACGGCGGCGCGACCACCAACCCGCGGCCCCCGGCGGCGGCGATCGACCCGGCCGCCGCGTGCGGCACGTCGACCCGCGTCTGGCCAAAGCTCGCGTACACCGCGTTCACGCGGCGCATCGCCCCATGGACCAGAACCGGTCCGATCGAGTGGTCCACGCCGTCGAGCAATCGCTGGGCCTTGCCCAGGGCGTACGCGAGCAAGACGCTCGTGCGCCCGCGCTCGGCGTTGGCCGCCCACCAGGCGTTGATCGCGTCGAACGTGACGTGCGGCTCACTCCAGCGGTAAATCGGCAGCCCAAAGGTGCACTCACTGATGAACGTGTCGCAGGCGACGGGCTCGAATGCCGCGCACGTCGGATTGGGATGCACGCCGTAGTCGCCGCTGATCACCCACACGCCGCGGCCGGTTTCGATCCGCACTTGGGCCGATCCCAGGACGTGCCCGGCCGGGTGCAGCGAAACACGAACGTCGCCGATCGTCCGGGTTTCGCCGTACGGCAGCTCGTCGATCGACAGGTTCGGCCCGATGCGGACCCGCATGACCGCTGCCGTCTCCGGCGTGCAGAGGTAGTGACGCGATCCCCCTCGGGCGTGGTCAGCGTGGGCGTGGGTGATGATGGCTCGGTCGACGCCGCCCCACGGATCCACGTGGAACCCGCCGCCGGGGACGTGAAAGCCCGCGGCGCCCATGACCACGGGATCGTCGGGGCCGAATCCCGGGCCAGAATGGTCAACCGTCGGTGCCACGACCATCATCGTAGGTGGCCCCCGCCCCGGAATCGCCTGCGTTTTGGTGGCCGATGGGCCAGCGGCTCCGGTTCGTCCCCCGCCGCCATGAGCATCAGCCCTCGGCGACTTCCCCCGGCGCCAACCTCCGACGCCAACCCCCGGGACCAACCCCCCGGCGCCAGCCCCCGACGCCAACCCCCGGGACCAGCCCCCGGGCGTCAGCCCCGAACCGCGACCACTGGGCAATTCGCCCCGTTGATCACTCGTTCGGCCGTCGACCCGAGCAGCAAGGCTTCCAACCCGATTTCACCCTGGGCTCCGACGCAGACGACGTCCGCCCCGCACTGATCCGCCTCGCGGCAGACCAATTCGGCCGGGTGGGCGGCCTCGACGACGTACTCGACGACGACCGGCGGGGCGTCCGGGGTGGCCGAGGCGTGCTCCTCCAAGACCTTCGCGCACACCGATTCAATCTGCTTGCGAGCCTCGGCCACGTGCGCGTCGGCCCGGTCAGCTCCGGCAGCCCGAACCAGCGGGTTGGCAGCGAAGCGATCGGCGTGCACGATGCGGATGGTTGCCGGCCCGCGCCGTGGGCTGAGCAGCCGCAGGCCAAAGTCGAGGGCGGCCAAACTCGCGGCGGATCCGTCCATGGCCACGACCGCGGTCCGCGGATCGGCCAAGTCGTCGGTGTCGGTCGGGTGGACAATCATCACCGGCCGGGTGACGCGACGCAGAACGCGGTCGGCCACACTGCCCAAGAAGATCCGATCCCACAGCGTGCGGCCGCGCGAGCCGAGTATCACGAGCTCCGGCTCGAGCTGTGCGACCAACTCGGGAATCACGTCACTCGCTCGCCCCCGTTGGAGGTGCCGCACGATCGTGACGCCGGACTCGACGGCGAGCTCGTCGTACCGATCGCAGACCTCGTCGACTTCCCGCGCGTGCACCGCCGGCTCCAGGTCGTCGAGTTCGCGGTCAATGGCGTGCACCAAATCGACGCCGGCGTGGTGGGCGGCGGCCAATTCGATCGCCCGTTCGACGGCGGCCGACGCGGCCCGCGACAGATCGGTGGCGACCAGGATGCGGCGGAGCGGCGATCGGACAGACTCTGGCATGGCGAAAGTTCCCGGGTTCTGGAGGGACGCGGCGACGGGCGGCTGCCTTGAAGCGTACGCCCCGGACGTGGCCGGCGCCGCGGCCCTGCGGTATCCTCGGCCGATTCCCAGACCGACATGACGGGCCGCCGCGTTCGCCCGGTCCGTCCCCCGGTCGCCGCCTGGATCGCCCCCATGGATGCCCTGAGCTACGACCCCCGTTCCGCCCTGGTGATCGCGGGGATTCCCCAGACGAATCGCTCGCTGATGCACGCGATCCGCTTCGAGGTTGGCGATCCGGCCGCGTTGGTCCAGGTGCCATCGAATACCGGACGCCGCCGCATCCTGATCGTGCGCGACATCGAGATGGAGCGGGCGACCAAGCACGCCAAAGCGGACATCGTCCGGTGCCCGGCCGACTACGCCCCGCCGGAGGGATTGTCGGGCGACCGGGAGACCGCGACCGCACAGGCCGTCGCCGGCTGCCTCGTTCAGTCGGGGGTCAAGCAGGCCGTGGGCCACCGATCGTTGCCTTTGATCTACGCCGACCACATCCGCTCGGCGGGCATCGAACTGATCTGCGAACCCGACATGGGCGTACGCGAACGTCGGATGAAGGACGAGATTGAGATCACGGCCCTCCGCCGAGCCCAGCACATCACCGAAGAAGCCATGCTTCTGGCGTGCCGCTTGGTCGCCAATGCCGACGTCGACCGCGACGGCACCCTGATGGTCGGCGACGAGGTCCTGACCAGCGAGCGAGTCCGCACCGAGATCGACACGTTCCTGCTGCGGCGCGGGTTCGACTCGGGCGGCCCCATCGTGGCCGGCGGATTGGACGGCAGTGATTGCCACGCCCACGGCTCGGGACCGCTGCGCACCGGCGAACCGGTCATCATCGACATCTTCCCGCGCGATCGGCAAACGGGATACCACGGCGACTGCACACGGACCGTGGTGCACGGCGAAGTCCCAGAACTCGTGCGCGACATGCACGCGGCGGTGGTGTCGGCCAAGAAGAAGGCAACGGCGGCGGTCCGCGCCGGCGTCACCGGCGAAGCGGTGCACGCGGCCACGGTCGCGGAAATCGAGGCGGCGGGATTCGCGGTCGGCCTTCCTGGCCCCAACGCTCCGGCGACCCGCGTGGCGATCACCCACGGCACCGGGCACGGCATCGGACTTGAAGTGCACGAACCCCCGCTGCTTGACCGCGCTGGCCCGCCGCTGCTGGTGGGCGATGCCCTGACCATTGAGCCCGGGCTGTACGGCCCATCGGTCGGCGGCATCCGCGTGGAGGACATGGTCGTGGTGACCGAAGACGGCTGCATCAGCCTGAACTCGCTGCCGGAAGGACTTGATTGGCGCGAGTGAGGCCCCCGGTCGCTCGCTGAAACGGCGACCACGAGGGGCCGCGCGGCGAACCCGCGGCGGCGGTTGAGATGCGGGGCACTCGCCATTGGAGCTGTCGGCGTGTCCGACGGCAGATCCGCGCGCCGGCGAATCGATCGCGTGGCCACGCCGGCCGCCCGCTCATGTCCACGTGCGTTCGGTCCCCTCCGGACGCGCGGAACCAGGCTGAAGCCCGCTCCACCTGGCGCGCCCTACGGCGCGTCGAGCGATCGGGCGAAGCGTTCGACGAGGGCGCCGTCTGCCCGGCGCATCGCCTTGAGCATCGTTCCGGCCATCAGCCGGCCGAGGAAGCTGACCGGCTCCACGCGGGCCTCGTGGACCACCACCGAGTGATCCTCACCGGCGCCCGAGGCGGCCACGGTGAACCGGTATGTCGCCCGGACCCCCATCCCCGTACTTGCGTGGGTGATGGCCCAGGGCCCGTCGCCCTCACCGCTGAGTTCCACCACCTCGATCACCGCCGAGACTTCCCGCGACCCCAAGCGGCGGACCTCCCGATAGGTCGACCCCACTCGGAGCGGCCCCTCGTCCAGGCGTTCGACCCGTTGCACCGCGTCCATCCAATCGCTGGCCCGTTCAACGCGGGTCAGGGCGGCGAAGACGGCTTCCTTGGGACGAGGCACCTCGACGGAGTGACGGAAGGAACGATCGGGCATCGGACGGACTTGCTCCGGGGTGCAGGGCAGAGGAACTCGGCAATCGGGACCAGCGACCAGCGGTACCACCGCCTCCCGGCCGATTCCGACGCCCAGCGGGCGACCCGAGAAACGTAGCAATCGGCGCTATTGATTCGTCGAGGGTCATGGATGCGTTGCACGGATTGATGAGCGATCATCTGGTTTCGCACATCGGGCCCCCTGAAGACCGCCGCGGACGTCCGAGAATGCGCGAACGGAGCCGGGCGGCCACGATCATCGAGGGGGGACCGCAATTCCGTCCGAAGTGCTGACACGTCCCGGGTCCCAAGCGCATCCTGTAAGTGACCGTCCGCCCCCGCGGCGTGCCGCCCTGCCCTTCATGCATCCCCAAACGTCTGCAGCCTCGGCCTCTGGTCCCTCCGTCGACTCCGGCGCTGAGTCCAGGCCGGCTGCGCCGATCACCGCCGCAAACCGGCCACTGACGGTGACCGAGTTCGAGGCTGGAGGAAGCACCCTCCGATCGCAGGAACCGGACGCGGCCTCGGCCACGCCACCGGCGCCCCTCTCGCGGGCGGCGATCGAGCGGATCTGGACCCGCAATCGGCGCTGGGTCGCGGCCATTCTGATCGCCCACAAGCCCTCGGACAGTGACGTCGACGATCTGCTGCAGGAGGTAGCCATGGCCCTCGTGGCGAAAGGACACACGATTCGCGACGAAGCGGCGGCCCGCGGCTGGCTGCGGACCGTGGCGATCAACGCCGCCCGCCTGGCCGGCCGGCACCGAACCCGTCGGCGTCTGGATCGCCGCGTCTCGCTGGACCACGTGGACCCCGGCGGGCTCACCCCGAACCGGCGAGCGACCGACCGGGCGACCGACGCGCTGACCGGCCCCGGCGCGGGCCCCGATCGCTCCTCCCGGCGAAACACCGCTGCCCCGGCCGCCGGCTCGCTCGTGACCCACGACGATCCCGGAGCGACCGCCGCGGTGCGCGAGATCCACCAACGCCTGACCGCCCTGCCGGAAATCTACCGCGAGCCGCTCATGCTGCGGGCCGTCCGGGGATTGCCGTCTTCCGTCATCGGCGAGGTCCTGGGCCTTTCCGAAGCGGCGGTCAACACCCGCCTCGCCCGGGCCCGGCGCTTGCTCCGCGAGACCATCGATCCACCGCCTGACCCCGACGACGACTGAACCGCCGAGCCTCGCCCGCACCGCCCCCTCCGTCGACCGATGACTGAAAGCCGACCCATGACCGATTCCGCCCAACGCCGCACGCCGACGACCACGCCAACTGTGGACGGTGGCCACGACGCCCTGATCGACCGCATCGCCTCAGGTGATCTGACCGGCGCGACGTGGTCTCGCTGGGCGAACGCGGCCGGCGATGATTCGGCTGCCTGGCGTTCCATGGCCGAATGCTTGCGGGATCAGCTCGCCTTGATCGATCTGGCCCAGGTTGGTGCCGGCGCGGCGAACGCGGCCGGCCTGCCCGCCGTGACCGCCGCCCAGGCCGCCGACACGTTCGACGCGGCATCGCTCGAAGCGCTGCTCGCCCCCACGGCCGACGCCACGGACGCCATCACCGCCGGTCCCCTTGCTTCCCCCGCCGCCATGCCCAACGTGCGAGCCGTGGCCCACGACGCGGCCTCCGAGCCGGCCATGCGTTTCCCTGCCCCCCGCTCGACCGGCGCCCGGGCCCGCGGCGCCGCGGGCTGGCTCGTCGCGGCCATGCTGCTGCTCTCGCTCATCGTTTCCGCCCCGTTGCGCTCCGGCACGGCCCCGAGCGTCGGCCCCGTCGCCGGCGACCCCTCGGCGACGCCAACCCCGACCGAGGCCGTGCAGACCGCTGGCCTGACCGCCGATGACGCCCTGTCGCTCTACCTCGACCGAGGCCGAGCCGAAGGCCGCGTCGTGCGCGAGTCGCCCACCCAAGTGCTCATTTCGTCGCGTCCCTCGGCCGACGGCAAGGGCCTGGAAGTGACGTACGTCCGGCAGATTCTCGAGCGGATGGTCGTGCCCGAGATGTACACCAATGCTGGCCGGAACGAAGACGGCGGCGTCCGTCTCGCCCGGCTCGAGGCCCGTCGCCCTCAACCCCCGATGTGAATCCGCCACCAGCCACGGTTTTCGGCGTTTTCCGCGACGAGAACCCGCCTGGCGCGCATCCACATGACCACTCCGCCGTGCCTTCGGGCCGCCGGACGCATCCCGACTTCTTTCGCGGGCTCGGCGCACCGCTCCCGTCCCTTCGGCCGCCCGACTTTGGCCTGGCCTTCTGATCCGGAACCTCCCGACATGCTGCCAATGCTCCACACCCTGCTGTTCATCCCGATGGTGACGCTCGCCGCCACCACCGCTTCTTCTTCGCCCTGCCCGCCGGATTGCTCGAATGAAGCCCACGGCCATGCCGCGGTGCTGACCGAGTCTGAGCCGGTCGCCACCAACGTCGTCCACGCGTTCTTCACCGGCGAGGAAGAGGTCGACGAAGAGATCACGCTCAACGGCAAGTCGATCTTCAACATCACGATGATCGACGGCGCTGAAACGATCAACATCGAGCACGATGGCAAGACGATGTCGGCCGTGGTGAACGGCAAGGCCGTGCCCGCCGATCGCGTGCGGATGAACGACGGCCGGGTCGAAGTGCTCGATGCCCGCGGAAAGATCCTGCACTCCATTCCCGTGTCGATCGGCCGAGCCGCGGCGATTCTCGACGGCGACTTCGACTTCGATGGCGACTTCGAGTTCGACCGGTTCACATTCGATGACAACGAAATGGGCGCTCTGAAGCGACGCTTCGGTGGCGCGATGGATCAACTGCGCGTCCTCCAAGGCGGCGAGCTGCCCGAGGGCCTGCTCCAGCTCGACAACATGGGCGACGGCGTGTTGCGGGCGTTTGTCCGCGGCGACGACAACAACGTCCGCTGGGACATCGGCGAAGACGCGTCGCCGCCCAACGCCATGATCGGCGTCCACCTGGAAGCGCCCGGCGACGTGCTCTGCGCCCAGCTCGGCCTCGATGCCGATTCCGCCACCGTGATTTCCGGCGTCCTGGCCGGACTGCCGGCGGCCAAGGGCGGACTGAAGCCGTTCGACATCATCGTCGCGGTGGACGGCGAGGGAGCGGTGGGCATCCAACGCGTCCGTTCGTTGCTCGGTGCGGCCAACCCCGGTGATCGCGTCGCGGTCGAAGTCGTCCGCGGCGGCGAACGCGTGCTCGTCAACGTTCGCCCCGCGGCCTACGACTCCGCCGCCCTGTCCGCGGCCGACGTGAAGGGCCGCGTCGCCGGCACGAGCAGCGGCCGTGAGGTCGGCCTGTTCCCGCAAGCCGCGGACCAGCGCATCTTCTTTGCTCCCGGTGAAGAGGGCGGCAACTTCCGCGTCTTCGAACGTCCGAACACCCGCGAACTCCGCCTCCCGATGGACGCCGGCACGATCCAGTTGAAGCTCGACGACAGCAATCAGCTTCGCGAGCTGGCCGACAGCCTGGGCCGCGAACTCCGCGTGGAGCTTCGCGAAGTGCTCCCCGAGATGCTGCAGGAGACCGATCGCGGCATCGAAGAGATCCGCCGTGGCATGCGGCTCGCCGAGCCGATCATCGATGGCGTCCTTGGCCAAGTCGAAGGCATGGTTGAGGATCCGGAGACCGTCGCCCGCATCCAGATCATGATCGAAGAAGCCCTGGGCGAAGCCGCCGATGGCCTGCACGAAGCGATCATCGATCTGGACGAGCACATGCCCTCCGGACTCCGCGAGGTCATCGAGACCGAAATGGAGAACTTGCCCAAGGTCATTGGCCGAGCGAATGAAGCCCAGGCCGTCGAGCGTGAAGCCGTCGTCCGCGAAGCCGTCGAGCGAGCCCGCCGCGCCGGCGCCGACGCCCGCAAGATCGAAGGCTCCATGCGTCCGGTCCGCGTCCCGGCCGCGGTCGAAGGCGGCCGGACCCGCGATCTGGAACGGCGCATGGAACGCATCGAAGCGATGCTCGAACGCCTGATGCAGCGGCTTGACCGTTCGGAGTGAGTCCGACCCCGGTCGTCCGACTCCGGTCGTCTGGCTCCGGTTTTCTGGCTCCGGTCTTCTGGCACGAACGACCAAACGTCGGCGAACAACAGTCGCCAATGATCCGACGGCCAGCAGCGCCGCCCTGAACCCCACGCACCCCTCTCCCGGCCCGTACCCACGACGGCCGGGGGAGGGGTCTTTCGTTGGGGACGCGTCACGGAACCACCGGAGCATGCGGCCTACGATCCGGCCATGTCCGACCGCCGCCCGCTCTTCGTGATTCTCGGCAACCAACTGTTCGCCCCCGAACACCTGGCCGCCTGGACCAACGCCCGGTTCTTCATGGCCGAAGACCTCGGTCTGTGCACCGACGTTCGGCACCACCAACAGAAGATCGTGCTGTTTCTCGCCGCCATGCGGCACCACGGCGACGCCCTCGCCGAACGCGGCTGGGACGTCGCGTACACGGAACTCACCGACCCACTCGGCGATGCTGCCTACGAAGACAAACTCGACGCCGAATTGGCCGCTCACCCCACGGACGAGCTCGTCAGCTTCGAGATCGAAGACGCGCCCTTCGCCGCCCGAATCGATGCCTGGGCCGAGGCCAAGGGACTCCGCCGGACCATCGTGCCCAGCCCGATGTTCCTCACCCCGCGGGCGGAGTTTGAGGCGTACCTCGATGGCGCCCGCCGCAAGCCCTTCATGGCCCGCTTCTACGAGCGGCAACGCACCCGGCTCAACATTCTGGTCGACGAGCACGGCGCCCCCGAAGGCGGACAGTGGAGCTTCGACCACGACAATCGCCGGAAGATCCCACGAGACGTGGCGATTCCCGAGCTGCCAGCCCCGGCCCCCACCGACCACGTCCGCGCTGTGCAGGCCATCGTCGCCGAACGCTTCGCGGACCATCCCGGCAGCGCGGCCGACTTCTGGCTTCCCGTCACCCGCCGCTCGGCCCTGGCCTGGTTGCGACGGTTCATCGAGGAGCGGCTGGAACTCTTCGGCCACTACGAAGACGCGATGACCACGCGCGACCCGTTTCTCTTCCACTCGGTGCTCACGCCGATGCTGAACCTTGGGCTCGTCACGCCGGCCGAGTGCATCGAGCGCGCCCTCGCCCACGCCGAAGCGCACGACACGCCGATCAACAGCCTCGAAGGCTTCGTCCGCCAGATCATCGGCTGGCGCGAGTTCGTGCGCGGCGTGTACCACGCCTTTGGCGAAGAGCAGGCCAGCCGCAATTTCTTCGGGCACGAGCGCCGGCTCACCGACGCGTGGTTCGACGGCAGCACCGGACTTGATCCCCTCGATCACACCATCGAGACCGCATCGCGCTGGGGCTGGACGCACCACATCGAACGCCTGATGATCGCCGGCAACCTGATGGTGCTCTGCCGCGTCCATCCGCCCGAGGCGTACCGCTGGTTCATGGAGATGTACATCGACTCGTCGGACTGGGTGATGGGCCCGAACGTCTACGGCATGGGCATCTTCAGCGACGGCGGGATCTTCTCGACCAAGCCGTACATCTGCGGTTCGAACTACATCCGCAAGATGAGCGACTTCCCCAAGGGCGACTGGTGCGAGGTCATGGACGGGCTCTACTGGAAGTTCATCGCCGACAATCGGGCGTACTTCCAGGGCAACCACCGCCTGAGCATGATGCCCCGCCAGCTCGACAAGATGGCCGACGATCGCCGCGATCGAATCTTCGGCCTGGCTGAGGGTTTCATCGAACGGGTGACGACGCCGGGCTGACGCAGCCAACGCTCCGCTCCGCCACGCCACGCCGCTGCCTGCAGCTGCCTGCAGCTGCCTGCCGCCGCCACGCCGCCACGCCGCCGTCACGCCGTCACGCCGTCCCCAGGGAAAACGCCGCCGCCCCCGGGCCCCCACTACCATGGCGGCATGCCAGACCCGACCCGCGCCGACGCCGCTCCCGCCATCCCCACGCCCTCGCCCCTCGGCCCTGACGCCCTCCGCTGGCGATGCCCAGCGGATTGGCTGACGTTCAAGGACACCAGCGAAGTCGAGCCCCTTCGCGGCATTCGCGGGCAGGACACCGCCCTCGAGGCGCTGCGATTCGGCCTGGCCACCCGGGCCCCGGGACACCACGTCTTTGTCCGCGGCTTCACCGGCACCGGCCGAGCCCGGCTGGTCGGCGAGGTCCTCGACGAGATTCGTCCGTCCTGCCGGCTGGTGGCCGACCACTGCTACGTCCACCGCTTCAACGATCCCTCGCGCCCGCGGTTGATCACCCTGCCCCGAAGCCGTGGCCATGACTTCGCCGCCCGGGTCGAAGATCTCGCCCAATTCATCGTTGGCAGCCTGCCGAAGGTGCTCTCGGCCGAGTCCATGCGTTCGCGCCGGACCGCGATCACCGCCGACGGCGAAGAACGCTTCGATGCCCTCCTCGCCCCCTTCGAGAAGAAGGTCGCCGACGCGGGCGCGACGCTCGTCACCGTGGGCGACGGCCCCGGCGCGACCCCCGCCGTGTTCCCCTTGGTTGACGGCGAACCTGCGCCGCCGGAAGCCCTGCGCCGGCTTCGGGCCGAAGGCACGCTGGCCGAGGAAGACTACGAGACCCTGACCGCAACGATCGAATCCCTGGGCCGTGAACTCGAGACCGTGCTGCCCGACCTCCAGGCGATCCGCGAAGCCGCCGGCCGCGAGCTCACCGAGCTCACCCGCGCCGAGATTCATCGCCAGCTGCGCACCCGGGCCGACGCGATTACCGCCGAGTTCGACACGGTTCCGGTTCGCAAGTTCTTGGCCGAGCTCGTCGAAGCCGTGGCCAAGAGCGGCGTCCCGAACATGCCGGATCGCGAAGACGGGGAGCCTGAGATTCCCGCGGTGTTCCAGGTCAACGTGCTCCGCCATCACGAGCGGGACGCCGACTGTCCCGTGGTCGTGGAAGCGGCCCCGGGCCGGGCGGCGATCTTCGGCACCATCGAAACGCCGCGGGGCGACGCCGATACCGCCCCGCACATGCTGGTTCGGGCTGGCAGTTTGCTGGAAGCCGACGGCGGATTCCTCGTGCTGGAGGCGCGGGACCTCATTGCCGCCGGACGCGCTTGGCCCCTGCTGGCCCGAACGCTCCGCAGCCGGCAACTGGAAATCGAAGCGGCCGACGAGCAGGCGACCCCGGTTTCCGGCATCAAGCCAGATCCCATCGCCCTCAACACGAAGATCGTGCTGGTGGGCGACGACATCGTCTTCGCCGTGCTCGAACAGAACGACGGCGACTTCTCCCAGCTCTTCAAGGTCGTGGCCGACTTTGAATCGACCATGCTGCGGCGACCGGAATCGGCCGCGATCTACGCCGGCGTCCTGGCCCGTGTCGCCGAGGAAGAATCGCTCTCCCCGTTCGACGCCGGAGCGGTGCGTCGACTGGTGGAACACGGAGCCCGCGTGGCGGCCAATGCCGAACGCATCACCGCGCGACTCGGCCGGATCTGCGACATCGCCCGCGAAGCCGCCTACGTGGCCGAGCGATCCGGCGACCAGCCAGTCAATGCTGAGCACGTGGAGGACGCCATCCAGCGCGGACGCAACCGGGCGGATCTGCCGGCCCGGCGCTTCCACGACTTGTTGGCCGACGGGACCATCCGCGTCGACGTCAGCGGCCACGTCGTCGGCCAGATCAACGGACTCGCGACCGTGAGCGCGGGGCCCATCACCTACGGATTCCCGCAGCGCATCACGTCCAGCGTCGGCCCGGGCACGCTCGGACTGGTCAACGTCGAGTACGAATCGGAACTCAGTGGTTCGATCCACACCAAGGGCTTCCACATCCTCCGCGGCCTGATGCACCACTTGCTGGCCTTGGAGCATCCGCTCACCCTCGACGCCTCGATTGTGTTCGAGCAAAGCTATGGCGGCGTGGACGGGGACTCCGCTTCCGGCGCCGAGTCGGTGTGCATGATCAGCGCGCTCACCGGCACCCCGATCCGCCAGGACTTGGCGATGACGGGCGCGATCGACCAGCGCGGCGGCATCATGGCCATCGGGGCGGTGAACGAGAAGATCGACGGGTTCTTCGACGCCTGCGACCGACGTGGCCTCACCGGCACGCAGGGCGTCATCATCCCGGCGACCAACGTCGGCGATCTGTCGGTGGCCGAACGGGTGGTCAGTGCATGCGCCGACGGCCGGTTCCACATCCATCCGGTGCAGCGAGTCGAAGAAGCCCTGGCCCTCTTCACCGGCGAAGCCGTCCCGCTGACCGCGGCCCACGGCTCCGGCCATCTTCCGGAACCGGGTTCACTGCTCGGCCGGGCCCGGGCTCAGGCTGAACGGCTCTGGGCTGCGTCCGGTCCCGCCTCGGCCTCGCCCACCCCGGCGGCTTCGGCGTCGATGGCCTGACTGGCCCGGGCCACGATCTCCGACAGACTGCCCGGCGACTCGGTGGCCGCATCGCGCACGCCGGCGACCACCGCGCTCGGCAGTCCCCATGAACCCAAGAGCGCGGCGCCGATCTCCGGCACCGACGCACCAAGAACGCGGCGCTCGGCCTCAATCTGCGCTTGCCACTGCTCGTCCGGCTCGGCGGCGGCCCGGGCCTGAAGCACCGCGGTCGTCCGCCGGCGCCACAGATCTGGCTGCGCCCGGGCGAGCAGCAGCCCACCCACATTCAGCAGCATCGCCGCCAGCCCCACGGCCTTCACGCGCGACTCGGGGAGCCCGCGCTCACCGGCGACCCGTTCGGCCCAGTGCCGGCGGGCCCGCGCCCGCGACGCCTCCTGCGCGACATCGAAGGCCTCGTTCATCTCCGGCGACCCGCCGTCCACAAAGTGCGGCGCGTCGGACATGGCGGCCAGGGTTTGCTGGCCGAGCAGGCCCGCGGCGACCCCGGGCACGCGAATCGCCGAATCCCCGGGCCGCAGCGAATGCGACTCAGCGCCGAAGGCGGCGGTTGGCGCGGGCACCGGACGTCCGGCATCGGCTGGCCCCTCGCCGCCGAAGAACCCCGCGTGGACGAGCTTGAGCGCCTTGGACGCCAGGCTCGGATCGCGTTCCAACGCCATGGCGGCATCGGCGATCGACGCCGGCTCGGCCCCCACCGCCGTCTGCAGTCGTTCCAACTCCGATGTGTCGGCCACCAAGGAAGCGGTGCCCGCGACCATCGCCCGAAGGTGCGGATCCGCGAGCCGATCGAGCGCATCGCAGGCCAACTCCACCGATCCGTGGATGCGTTCCGGCGAACACGGCTTGGCCAGCATTCGATGCACCAGCCCTTCGATCCGGGCCATTTGTTCCGGCGGCGCATTGCCGGTGAGCATGATGCGCACCAGTCCAGGCTGCAAGGCAAACGCCCGCCGCAGCAACTGCCCGCCGTCCATGCCTGGCATCATGAAGTCGGTCACCAGCGCGTCGTACGGCTCGCGTTCGAGCAGCGTGAGTGCTTCTTGACCCGACGCAACAAACGTGACCGACCATTCGGCCGCCACGCCCCGCAGCACGCGGCGGAGCGCACGCAGGACGTTGGGCTCATCGTCGACGAAGATCACTCGCTTCATGCTGCCTCCCGGCCGGTCTTCCGCGACACATCGTGTTCGTCTTCATCCGCCGACGCCGTCCCGTCGGGCAGATCCTGCCGGGCACTTTCGGCATCGGGGACGACGTCGAGAAATGCCTCCAACACCATCGGGTCGAAGTGTCGACCTCGCTCAAGTCGCATCAGTTGCACGGCGTCTTCCATCGTCATCGCGGTCTTGTACGGCCGCTCACTGGTCAAGGCATCGAACACATCGGCGACCGCGGTGATGCGGCCGACCAGCGGAATCTCATCGCCCACCAATCGATCCGGGTATCCGGTGCCATCCCATCGTTCATGGTGGGTCAAAGCGATCATGCCCGCCGTTTCAAGCATCGGGTTCGGTGGAGCCTCAGGATCTGCCCCGGACAGCATGGCGAATACGCTACGCATTCGCGACTCCATCGCCCCTTCCCCGGTCAGCATCTGGTGCCCGATTCGGCAATGCGATCGCATCGTCGCCCATTCATCTGCCGACAGCTCACCCTGCTTCAGCAGGATGCGGTCGGGAATCGCGACCTTGCCGATGTCATGAAGCGGCGCACCCAGAAGGATGTCGGACTGCTCCGACTCCGAAAGCCCGATTGCCTCAGCAATCAAGCCGGCGTAGGTGCCGACGCGAATCACATGGTTGCCGGTGGTCTCGTCGCGATACTCCGCCACCATCGCCAGGCGGAAGATGATTTCCAGGCGCGATCGTTCGAGTTCCTTTGTCCGGGCGCGGACCGCGTTCTCCAGGGCGAGTTCCCGATCCCGCAACTTCTCGTTCGCGTCGCGGCCACGCAGGGCATTGGACAATCGCGCGGTCAGATCTTCCGGATCGATCGGCTTGTTCAGCAGATCGGTGGCCCCAAGATCCAGGGCTTGACGCTTGAGGCTCGTTTCCGACGAACCGGTCAAGACGATCACCGGGACTTCGACGCCGTCGACCGGCCGACCCGCGACTTCGCGAAGCAAGTCGAATCCATCGCGTCCTGGCATGGCGTAGTCGGTGATCACCGCGTGCACGGTCTCGGTGTTCAAGACGGCCAGCGCGGCATCAACGGACTCCGCATAGCTGAAGCGCCACTCGTTTCGGTAGCGGCGCAGCATGCGCCGCAATCCGTCAAAGACGCCCGGCTCATCGTCCACAAAGAGGATGTGCTTCACGCCGCCACCTCCCGGCGGGTGGGCGAGACGCGCGGGATCACGGCACGGAAGATCGACCCACGACCGGTGGCCGACTGCACGTCGACCCGGCCGTGGTACTTGTCGACGATGATCGCGTGCACGAGGGCCAGGCCCTGCCCGGTCCCCTTGCCAACATCCTTGGTGGTGAAGAAGGGATCGAAGATCCGCAGACGCAGCGACTCATCCATCCCAATACCGTCATCGCGAACGAGAATCTCGATCTCGTCGCCCAAGCTCCGAGTGGCCACGCCGATGTAGCCGCGGCGGGCCCCGGAGCTGCCGCCGTCTTGGGGGCCGTCTTGGATACCGTCCTGGGTGCCGTCGGCACCGCCGGCGCTGATGCCATCCATGGCATCCGGCGACACGGCGGGCATCCCGTCGAGCGCATCGGTGGCCGATGGATCGAGGGAACCTGCTGGATCGAAGTGTCCCGAACCGGCGGAACCAGGGTCCTGGGAGAGCGAAACGGTATCCGCGTCCATGCGCGCCTTGATGGCGTGGGCCGCATTGACCACCAGGTTGAGGATGACCTGCCCGAGCTCGCCCGGAACGCAATCCGCCTCGGCCGTTTCGGGGTCGAGTTGCAGGTGCAGATCCGCGACGTACTTCCACTCGTTGCGGCACACCCGGCACGAACTCTCGACCACGCGGTTGATATCGGTCGACCGGAGGTGCCGCTCGCCCGGGTGACTGAACTCCTTCATGGAGTGCACGATGCCGGCGATTCGTTCCATGCCTTCCAGGGCCTGATCGAGGGCTGCCGGCACTTCCTCCCGGAGAAACGGCAGGTCGCCCGAGTCGATGGCCTGGCGCAGGCTGTCTCGTTCCGATGTCTCGGACGTGGGTTCACCAGTCGGGGAATCGCCTTCGGATTCGCTCGACGCCTGGGGGCAACTTCCGTCCGGCGCCGTGTTCGACGTGATCGACGTGAGCGCCGTGTTCGCCGTGTTCGACGTGTTCGACGTGTTCGACGAATCCAGTGTGTCCGACGTGTCCGAAGAGTCCGACGAATCCGCCGTGTCCGCCGTGTCCGACACACTCGACGAGTCGTTCGCGTCGGGCAACGCCGGCCCACCGGTCGCGATGCGGGTGGCGATCGCCAACACCGGATCGATCGCGTCGATGGCCTCGCGGGCGAACCGCAGATTGTCGGACACGAACTGGGCTGGCGTGTTGATCTCGTGCGCGACGCCAGCGGCGAGTTGGCCGATCGATTCGAGTCGTCGGGACCGCTCGAGTTGCTCGGTGAGCTGGGCGCGATCGGTGACATCGTGCACCACGAGCAAGGCGCAGGCCGTTCCCGGCCCATCGCTCGTCAACCGACTGGCCGTGACCGCCAGCATGCGTTCGCTGCCGTCCTGGGCTCGGGCCGGCATGTTCTCGCACGACCAGTCGCGCCCCTCAGAGCGAACTTCCTGCAACCCGACCTGGATCAGATCGAGGTCCCAATCAGCGGCGAGTTCCTGGAGCGTCTCCACGTTCGAATTGGAGCCACCGGTCCGGCTTCGGCCGGCGAGTCCAAGATCGCCCGAGCGGTGCACGATCCGCTGGTTTTCGTCCAGCGACACGACCAGACCGGGAATCGCGCTGAAAACACGGCGCATCTCGGTCTCGGCCCGCATCAGCTTGTCGGTGGTTTCCTTGAGCTCGCTCAGATCCACCTGCATCGTCATGTACCGGCGTCCGAAGTTCGGATCGTCGACCGCCTCGAACTCCAGCCGCGTCCAGAGCCAGCCGTCGGCCGAGCGCAGCGGGACTTCCATGCGGCAGCCGATGCCGGCGGCCATGGACGACTTCATGGAGTCGATCGCGGTTCCGGGAATGCCGGCGGTATTGAACATGGCCCAGGCGTGGTTCTGTCTGGCCGTCGGGAGGTCGATGCCGGTGATGCGCTCCCAGCCTTCGTTGACCCACACCACGCGGCCTTCGGTATCCATGATCGTGACGGCGGCGGCGGTTCGGCTCGCCACCATGCCGAGCAGTCGAGCGTGGTGCGTTGCTTCGGTCAGCTCACGCTCACGGCGACGCAGCCCGCGAGCCACGATCACCCAAGAGGCCAGTGAAACGACGAACGAACCGATTCCGGTCAGAAGGCTGATCGACGCGCGGCCGCGGCTGGTGCGTTCTTGGTGTTCGAGCTTCTGCCGAATGCCCCCGGCCGCGTCGCTGAGGCGGCCAATCATGGATCCACGGGCGATGCGGCGACTGGCGCCGTCGAGGATCTCCAGCGCTTCGTCGGGTTGACCGAGGGCGGCCAACTTCAGGGCAGTGCTTTCAAGATCTGCAAGTTCATCCACCGGCGGACCAGAATTGCGGGCTCCGATCCGGTTGGCCAACGATTCCAATGTCGTCATGGCCCGTTGCATGTCGGCCGTCGCGTTGGCGTATGCCGCCGATCGTTCGGAGTCGCGCATCTGCACGAGTCGGCGCAGCGCGGTATCCCGGTCGCGGTCCGCCCCGATAAAGCGCTCGCTTTCTTCGAGCAAGACCCGGTGGGCCGAGACGACTTCGCCATGTTGCTCGACCGCGAACCAGGCGACGATGCACCCGCCCACCGTGAGCCCGGCAGCGGCGACCGCGGCCACGAGGACCGCTCCCAGTCCACCGGTATGTCGCTTGGTCGTTGCCACGAGAGACGCTCCCCAAACCCACGGCCCATTCGAAGCGGAACGGCAGCGGGTTCTGTCGCCCGACATCGGGCCGTCGGCGGGCGGGTGTTGGCCGAACCGGAGCATTCGGCCTCCACCCCCGCGTCATCCGGCGGGTTCAGGGGACGCGGATCCCCCAGATCGTCCACATCGTTCGCGGCGACGTCCGATACGATTGATCCCGGCACGCCGCCCCCGCCGGAGACTTCGCCATGGGCCATCCGATCCGCCCGTCCTTCCGTCGCCATCTCGCCACGGCCACCGCCGTGTGGGCCTGCGTCGGCCTCATCGCATCCCCCGCGCTCGCCGGCCACGCCGGCCCTCGGCCAATCGGACCGGACGCTGTGGCGCTGCCGGCGGAGGTGGAGGTGGAGGCGGTCGTCGCGCCAAGTGCATCGCCCGTCGCCGTACCCGTCGCATCGACGGTCGCATCGCCAGTCGTATCACCAGTCGCATCGCCAGCCGCGTCACCAGTCGCATCACCAGTCGCATCGCCAGCCGCGTCACCAGTCGTGTCACCAGTCGTGTCACCAGTCGCATCGCCAGCCGCCGTCGGCACCGGTCTCATGGCCACCGACGTCATGGTGGTCATGAACGGCCTGATCGCGAGCGGGACCGCGCCGGAGCGGGCGGCCGAGCAGGTCGTGGCCCTGACGGCCGAGGACCTGGCCTTGCTGGCCTCGCATCCCGCGATGCTGCAACCGGCCGGGGCGATGGATGCACAGACGACCAACCTGCTGCTGGGCCTCGCCGTCCTGGGCGGGATCATCGCCCTCGCCGCCGCCAGCAGTGGTGGCGGTTCGATCATGTTGAATTGAGTGGCGGTGGTCGTCCCCAAGACAACCGGTCGGCATCCGTCGTCGATGCTGTCGAATCCGCCCGCTCGGTTTGCGAGGCCCGCGCGGTCCGCTCGGTTTCCTCGGTCCGCGCGGTCCATTCTGCCAGCGTCAGCGGCGAAGGCCGTGCTCATGGCCTTGCTGGTGGCCGCCGGCTTGCTGAACGGCGGATGCCTTCGGGGCCCCCTTGGGTCGACGACGGCGGAAGCAAGGCTGACCCGCGGCGGGACCTGGACGATCGTGCCCGACGTCGCGATTCCCGAACCGCCCGGTCCGGCGGGCTGCGGCGCGCAGGCCCTGGCCGCGGTGCTCGTCGGCGGCGTCCGGCCACTTGATCGCCCGCGGGTGGCCAGCGACCTCGCCGCCGAACTTCCCTGGCACAACCACGGCGCCACGCCGGTCGATCTGTTGCTCGAAGCGCGGCGGCGCGGGGCGACCGCCCGCATCGCCGCTGGCACGTGGGACGAATTGCGCGAAGCCGTCAGCCGCGGCGAGCCGCCATTGGTCATGCTCGACGCCGGACTGGAAGTCCGCACCCTCTCCGCCACGGTGCCGCTTCCGGCCGTGATGCACTGGGCGGTCGTGACCGGCATGCGCGACGATGGCGAGCGCGTGGCCATCGGCGCCCCCAATGGACGCCACCACACCGTCAAGCGCTCGTGGTTCGAATCTCGGTGGGACGCCTCGGATCGTTGCGTGATCCACATCACGCCGGCCGGGCATGCCTCCGGGCAAGAGCCCGCGCCCGAAGCCTCACCCGCGTCCGCGGAGTCGGCGCTGCAACCGGCCCATCCGTGAGCGCAGTTCGTACATGCCGTCGAGGGCGAGGATCCAGCGCCGCATCCGACGCTCAAAGATCGCCAGCCCCGGCGTGCCGCGCTGTTCGGCCATCGCCGCGTGGCTGGTCTGGCGCGAACGCTCTCGCAGCCGCTGCACGATGCCGAAAACGCGGCCCACGGACTTGATATTGGCCGACACGCGTTTCGTCGGATGCCACTTCCCGGCCGCCTTTGCCGCCCCGAGCCGGTAGGAAAGGCCGCCGCGCCGCTGCCGCAATCCCCCCGCCTGGGCCGCAATCACCTGTTCGGGCGTCAACGCTTCCAGGTCCACCGCCCCGCCTTCCACGCCGCCGGCCAGAACCGCGCGAATCGCCGGATGCCGCACGACGACCATGCTCGTGCCGCGGTGATCGTCCGTGTACGGCGGGATCCACGCATCGCCCACCGCCACGTCGGCCGTTTCGGCCATCACGTCATCGCACCAGTTGCACGCCCCGAGCATGAAGAGGTTGTAGCCCCACCGCCCGCCAAACACCTCGCGCATGCGAATCTGCGACGTCGTGCCGTCGATGGTCGTGGCTTCAAAGGCGTAGTCGCTGGCCGCGCGGCCGGCGAGCTTGTGCCGAAAGTCCACGGTGGCCAGCTTCGTTTCATCAGCGCCCGTCGCACGAGTGAGGTACTCGGCGTAGCGCTTGCTCTTGAGGTGGCCGCAGAACAGGCCAATGGTGAACGCGACCATGTCCTTGACTTCGGGGTCGACCCGGGCCAATCGGTGCAGGCCCTTGATGAAACATGGCAGGCCAATGAACGCAATCTTCAGGCCGCTGCCCCGCAGTTCCTGAATCACCGCGTCGGCGGAAATCGGGTAGTAGCGCGAGCCGCGGCAGTCGAGCAGTTCTTCTGGCGTGCGCACCAGGCGGTATCCGAACACCGTGTCGGGCGCGGTCTCCGGCGTCGGGCCGACGCAGGCGATGGCATCGACCGCCCCGGAGCGGAGCAACTCGCTGGCGATCCAGGTGATGATCCCGCCGGACGAACTCCCGAGCCGCTGACCTTCGTCGCGCACGGTGCCGGCCCACAGATCCAGCCGGTAGCCGATCTCCGGCGAGTGGCCGACGCCCTCAGTGTCGCCGAATCGCTCGGCCCCGATCGCATCTTCGTTCGGCGGGCCGTCGGTGAACGGACAGACATCCAGGCCAATGTTCGGATCGATCGGCGCATCGACGGACGAACCGCCCACCGCCCGTCCCTCGAGCGAAAGCTGCGTCCGCCGCGCCTCGTACGTGCCGTGGGGCGTTTCGTACATCTCCAGGTGCTCGGGCGCGGCGGCCACGCACATGCCGCATCCGACGCAGCAGTCGTGGCCGACGATCTCTTCGATGATCCGCAGCTCAGCCACCCGCGGCCACTCCCAACCGGGACGACACGAGCGTCAGCTGGCTGGCCGCGTCGGTGCGGGCCCGGGCGACGGACGCCTCGACCCGTTCGCGCCAGGCGGGCATGTCGGCCACCACGCGGTCGTAGGCATCGCAGGTATCGGCGGCCATGGCGGCAAATCCGCCTTCGCGCCGTTCGACCACCAGCTCGGGCAGATCCAGGTACGTGCCGATGACGTCGGCGTACTTGACGCTGTACGACAGGGCGATGACCGGTGTGCCCTGCTGCAGGCTGTTGATCGCCCCGTGCATGCGCTGGCTGACGTTCATCCGCGACTGGCCAAGGATCGCGCGGGCCACGTGCGGAAGCATCGGCTCCTCGGGCACGATGATGTCGGCCGCGTCCACGCCTTCGCCGCGAAGCACGGACGCGAGTTCCAGGGACAGCGGCCGGTCATCGGAATGCCGCAGCACGTGCGGCAGGATGACGAGCCGCGGGCCGCCCGCTCCGTCGGGCTCAGCCTGCTTGGCCCCGGCGGCGAGCATGTGCCGGGCGACGGTCAGCAAGCCATCGCGGTACGCCGGCCCGGATTCCTTGTACTTGGCCCCGAGCCCCGAGGGCACCAGGACCTGGTACCGGCGCGGCACGAGGCCGAAGGGTTCGACCTGCTCTGGGCCGCTGGGCCGGGCAAGCGGCAAGAACGCCAGGTCGCCGGAGACATGCTGCTCCGTCCGGCAGCCGAGTTCGTCACGGGCGTAGGCCGCGCTCTTGGGGCCGCGGTGGACGATCGCCGCGACCGAGTCCATGGCCCGGCGGGCGAGGCCGCGCCGAAACCCGCTGAATGGCCCGACGGTCTGACCGAGCAGAAAAACCTTCCGGCCGGACCGGTTCATCGTGAGGATGCGCAGGAAGATGTCGGCCACTCGCTTGCGACCGTAGTACTCGCTGAGGTCATCGCCGCCGAGCACGATGACGGCATCGCAGCGGCCGATGGTGCGCGAGAGGTTGATGTAGCGGAAGAGGCCGCGGTCGACGAGGGTTCGCGCCTTGCCGGGCAGGAACCCGGCCAGACTGGCGAAGCGCGGGCGAATCTCGATCCGCTCGCTGCCCGTCGCCCCGGCGAGCCGGCTCCGCGTCTCCTCGGCTTCGTCGGCCAGGACGATCCAGTCGACGTCCTGTCCCCCAGCATCCAGGTGCGTGATGACGTTCTCGCACATCATCATCGTGCCGTAATTCAGCGTGTTGTGGGCGTTCAGCAGGACGATGCGCACGGTGAAACCCAGTCAACGGGAGGGAGCGAGCCGGCGGCGGCGGTTCGGAGTGGTCCGGGGTGGTCGGAGTGGTCGGGGCGACGATCCCGGAGCGACAGCGTAGCAGGCATCGAGGGCGGGCCAACCGGGCGGCGAACGTCGCGGCTGGGGCGCGGCTGGGGCGGGGCCAACCCGGGTCAACTGGGTTGCCGGGACCGCATTTCCGGCGCCGGAACCACGTCCACCGCCACCCCCAGTGCCGCGGCCATGGCCATGCAGGCGGCCGACTCGACGTCGCCGATGCACGAACTCTCCCGGCCGGCGTGGACGATGCGGCGGACGCCGACTTGCAGGAGGCGACGGAAGCAGGCGGCGCAGGGCATGCCGGTGACGTACGCCGTCGAACCCCGGAGGTCGCAACGGGCGAAGGCCACCGCATTGTCTTCGGCGTGGATGAACCAGTCGTATTTCTCGGGACGCGTCAGCGGCACCATCTCGTTCGGCAATCCGGCGACCGGACCGTTGTATCCGGTACTCACCACGCGCCGGTCGGCGTCGATCAGCACGCACCCGTGGCGCGTGTTCGGATCGGGGCTGCGTCGGCTGACTTCCTCGGCGATCGAGAGAAAGTACGTGTCCCAGTCAGGTCGTTCGGCGTCGCTCATGTCCGGGAGGGTACCGCGCCGAGGCGAGGTGCTCCCCCGCTCCGCCGGCTCAGGGATCGACTTCCGGCAAGGCCCCGATTGGCGCGATCTGCACGTTCACGAACTCAAAGTCGTCGATGTCTTGGCCGACGCCGCTCGGGCGGCTGGCAATCCGCACGACGTTCTCGCCGCGGCGGAGCAAGCCGGCGGGGAAGACGGTGCGGAACCGGCCGAAGCTGCCGTCCCGCGGCGAATTGTTCAGTGCTTCTCGGAGCCGTTGGCCGTTGATGAAAATCGGATTTCTTCGCTGGCTGCCGCGCACCAGCATGTCGATCACCAGCGGCGGTCCACCGTCGGCCCGGGCGTCCAGTCCCTCGGGGACCGCCCGTTCGATCCAGTCATCGGACACGGTGAAGATCAACTCGACAAACGGACCTTCGCTGTCGCGCTGGAACCGGCTGTTGACGGCCCCGCTGAACGAGTCATCGCCGACGTGGTGCACTTCCGGATCCGCCTCAACCGCGATGATCGCCCCGGCATCCGGCTCCAGGCTGAGGTCTTGACGCACCACGGCGCCGCGTCGCTCGCTGGTGCGAACGTTCGTCGAACCCGGCACGTAGCCGACGCGCGTGCCGGTGATGGCCACGAACGTCGGACCGTCGGGGGCGACGATGACGTACCAGCCTTCTTCGTCCGACGCCGACACGACCGGCGGGCCGTCGGCCACGTCCAGGCGCACGTCGACGCCGGACAAGGGCTGGCCGGTCACCGCGTCGGTCACGACGCCGATCAGGACCACGGCCGCGTTGGCGTTCTCGGCCTGGTCCACCGCTTCGGCCACGGTGGCCGCCGGGGTGGGGGCGGGCGCCGGCGGCACCGGAAGCGGCATCGCCGGCAGGCTGGCCACGTCGGGCACCGGCATGAAGTCGCCGGCGTCGGCGGCTTCGGCGTCGGCGGGAATCATGGCGTCCAAGGCATCGAGCCCGGCGTCGGCCGCGGCACGGTCGAGCGACTCGAGGTCGCTGGCCAAGTCGCCGCCGGGAGCGTCCGGCATGGCGTCGAGGTCGGAGGCCGCGCCAGGCGCCCGCTCGTCGGCCACGGCGGGAGCGCCGCCGAGCAGGTTGTCGCTGTCGATCGCCGCGGCGTCGTCGCCGGGCAACGGGAGGTTCGTCGATGCGGGGACGTCGGATGCGTTGCCGCCGAACGGGCTGGCGGCTTCAGAGGGGTCGGCGACGTCGGCCGGACCGCGCGCCGCATCGTCCATGGCGAGCATCGGGGCAAGGTCGAGGTTGAGTTCGGCCCCGGGCGAGGGAGCTTCCGCCGCGTCGAGCAGGTTCGACGATTCGCGGGCGGCGCCAGCGACGCGGTCGGCGGCGGTGGTGGCCGGCCCAGTGGGCGTGGTCAGTTCTGGCGGGGCGAGCCCGGCGGCGGCATCGAAGGCGCTGGCCAGCGGGTCGTTGAGCGCGGCGTCGGCCGCCGCGTCGTTGGCCGCGGCCGAGGCGTCGCTCGAGTCCGGAGCGGCAAGGTCAGTCGCCGCGGCGGAACCGACGTCGCTGGCCGGCGCCGGCGGCATGTCGGCTCCATCGGCCAACGGCACGTCGGCGGCCTCAAGCAGGTCGGACGGAGCGGTGGCCGAGGCCGCGGGAGTGGCGGCCGACGGGAGATCAGCGGCATCGAATGGGACATCGGCGGCGGCGGCAAGCGCGTCGTTCACCGCTTCAAAGGGAGCGGGCGGCGCGGCGGCGTCGATGGCCGCGTCAACGGAGGCATCGGCGGTCGCATCGGCGTCGGCATCGGCATCGGGGCCATCCGTGGCGGCGTCGCTCGCGCGTCGGTCCGCCGGCCGGGTGGCGGCCGGGCCGGGCATCGCGGCGGCGTCCATCGCCGGGGCATTGGGGGCGGCGGGGATCGGCGCTTCCGTGGAGCGTGCGTCCGCGGCGGAATCGGCGGCGGCATCGGATGCATCGGCGCCGGCAAGATCGAAGGCAGCAGCGCTGGCCGCGTCCGCTGCCCGGTCGCGGGCGGGAACGAGCGGAGCGTCGTCGACCGCGACGTCCGCGCGGCGGCGATCGGCTTCCGGCCCCGGGACGGCTTCGGTCGCGGGGCGCTCCTCGGGCGATGCGTCGCCGGCGGCGCTGAGCTCGACGGCCACGCTGGCCGCGGGCACGTCGCTGGCCGCCGACTCGGGAAGTTGGGCGGGCGCGGCTTCACTCAGCAGGCGACGGGCTTCCGGGGCGTCGGGCACCGACACGTCGGCCCCGCTGACGGTTGACTCGGGCGCGGGCACGTCCACGGCATCGGGCGCCGCGGCCACGCTCGCCGCCGCCGCCGCATCGGCCGCCGGGCTCGCTTCGATCGCGGCCGACGTGGCTTGCGGCGCAGGCATGGCCGAAGCCAAGTCGGCGGCGAGGTCGGTGGCCGGCGGCGGCGCACTCAGCTCCGGGGCGGCGAGATCGGATGCCGCCATTTCGGTGGCGAGGTCGGTGGCCAGATCCGTCCGTGGCGCGTCCGCGGCTTGGGCGGCCGCGACGGCCTCGGCCGGTACATCGGCGATCGCCGCGGCTTCCGGCTGCGGAGCGCGGCGGGCGGCCGGCGCCGGGGCCATGGCGGCCAAAGCCAGGTCGGGCGTGTTGGCCGGCGCGGGAGCGATGTCGGCCGGGAGCTCGGGGGCGGCGTCAGCGGCCTCGGCCGGCATGGGGGCCGGCGCGAGCGGCACGTCAGCCGCGGCCAAGCGGGCGGCCTCGGCGGCATCCCGCGAGGCTTCGCGATCGGCGGCATCCATGGCGACGTCGGGGACGGGCGCGGCGGCCATCGGCGCGAGTTCCAACTCCGGCATGGCCGTCGTGGCCGCTGGCGCGGCGCCCGCGGCATCGGCCGGAGCCTCCATCGCGCTGGTCGACGCGGCAAAGATCTGGCGGGCGGCATCGCCGCCGACGGACGCACTCGACAGGCGCACCGCCCCGCCGCCGGAGCGGTTGGACAGTCCGTCGGCGATCGCCCCGCTGACCGTCCACACGCCGAGCAACAGGGCCAACAGCGCGTGGACGAGGGCCGAGGCGATCAGGCACCGGGCGAGCAAGCCGAGGGTGCGCAGTCGCCCGCTGGCGTGCAGGGCCCGCAGCAACCAGGCCAGCAACGCCAGGAGCAGCAAGAGCAGGAGCCACGGAATCAACGGCAGCAGTTGGGCGAAGTCGTAGCGGGCGGTGACCGGCTCGCTGCGGGTGCGGACCTCGCGGGAAATCGTGGCGTGCAAGCGTTCACGGTCGCCGGCGACGATGCGTTCGATGACCGGCGACGGGGCGGGGTTCGCGGTGGGGTTCGCGGTGGGGTTCGCGGCGGGGTTCGCGGCGGGGTTCGCGGCGGGGTTCGCGGCGGGGTTCGCGGCGGGGTTCGCGGCGGGGTTCGCGGCGGGGTTCGCGGCGGGGTTCGCGGCGGTGGTTGCGGGCTCGCTGGCGTTGGCCGTTGCGGCGTCGGTTGCGGTTGCGGTCGCGGTTGGAGTTTCGATCGCGGTTGCGGTTTCGATTGCGGTCGTCGCTGCGTCCGCACTGGCCGCGGCGGCCGACGGGTCCAGTACGCCGGCGGCCGACGTGGACGCGGCGTCAGCCAGCTCGGCGGACGGTTCCTGGGATGCAGTCGACGTCGTCCGAGCCTGCCGCCGGGCGGCGGACACCTCGCGCACGATGCGCCGGTCGGAACTGAACAGCAGGCCAAAGCCTTCGAGGTGGATCGACGGATCGAGTTCGTCGGCGACCGTGTTCACGCCCCGCAGGCTGCGGGCTTCCAACGGCTCGGCCGGCGACAAGCGCGATCGGTAGAGGTCAAAGCCCCCCGCCCCGCCCGTGCGATCGCTGGCGAAGTAGACGAAGTCGCCGTGCGGGCTGATCGCCGGCGTCCCGTCGTCGGCCGGCGAATTGAGCGCGGCGACCGGCGTGGCCGCTCCGAGGCCGGCGTCGCCGTTGGCGGCGCGCCAAAGGTCAAAGTCGCGGCGCCCCTGACGCGGGGCGCGCATCGTGCCGGTCCAAGCTTCGTCGGTCGACGTGGCCTCGGCGTCCGGCGCCCGGTTGCTGGAGAACCACAGCCAGTTGCCGTCGGGCGTCCACGCGGGTGCGTGTTCGTCGGCCGGTGAGTTCACGCGTCGCCCGGCCGGTTCCGGCTCGCCCCAACCGTTGACCGGATCCGCGGCATCGGTGCGTGGGGCCCGCCAGAGGTCGTAGCCGCCGGCCCCGCCCTCGCGATTGGTCGCGAACCACAGCCATGCCCCATCGGGACTGACGCTGGGTTGGATGTCCTCGGCCGGCGACTGCAGTGCCGCGACCAGCTCGGGATCACTCCAGGTGTCGCGGGCGATCGGCGGTCCGGAACGATCGCCGTCGGCGGAGACCGCATCACGCACCGTCCGCCGGCTCACGTAGATGTCGGCGTCTTCGCCGGCGCGGCGCATCACGAAGTACATCGCCTGCCCGTTGGGCGCGAGGGCGGGCGACCAGGCATCGGCCGACCCGTCATCCAATGGCGCCGGCAAGCGGACCGGCGGCTCCCACAAGACATCACGCGGGCTAACCGTGTCCACCGGTACGTCGATGCGCTGATCGTCGGTCCAACGACGGATGCCGCCGTCGATCCGCAAGCCAAGGGCGAACAGCAGGCCGACGATGATCACGCACAGCAGGCCGATCACCCAGCGAGAGCGGATGAAACCGCGGCGCGCACCCGGGGATCCGGCGGGACGGGCGAGCCGCGCACCGCGGGCGGCTCCCGTGATCCGCGCGGCCCCGGCGGCGTCCTCCGCCCCCGTGGCCCTCGCCCCCGTGGCCCCCGCCGTCGGTGTCGATCGCGTCGATTGCGTCAATCGCGTCATTCGCATCGATCGCTGCAGTTGGTCGCCGCTTCGCATCGGATTCAGCTCCCGCTGCCGACCGTGTCAAGCCACGGTTCGGTCACGCCGCCGGCACGCACCGCGTCGAGCACGCCGATCACCTGATCCCAGCTCGCCCGTCGGTCGGCCCGCACGGCCACCTTCTGATCGGGATTGCCGGCAACGGCTTCGCGGACGAGGTCGATGAGGGCCGCGGCGGTGAGGTCGCGTCCGGACACCACAATGTCGCCGTCCTGGTTCACATTGACCACCAACTCCTTGAGCGCCACGCTGATCGGCGCGGCGGTCGCGGCATCGGGCAGCGAGACGTTCATCTCGCGCTCGGTTTGGTGGAAGGTCGTCGCCACGAGGAAAAAGATCAGCAGCAGAAAGACCATGTCGACGATCGGCGTCAGCTCGATCGCCACGGCGTCATCTTCGGGAACCGGGATCATCCGAAGGCTCCGGTGCGGGTCTCGGTGGCGGTGGCGGTTGTGGCCGGGGCGGCCGCTGAGCCGGCGTGCCCCGCCGCGTCGGCCGTCGGCGTGGACGCCGGCACTGGCGCGGGAGCGGCCGCCGGCGACGGGCCGCCATTGCGGAGGGCCGCCGGCACCGTGCTGATGACCGGGACGGCTTCCGCGCCGGCCATGGGCACCGCACCGGCGATCGTCGACTCGACCACCGGTTGGACGACGGCATCGAGTTCGAGCACGAGCCGTTGGACCCGGGCCGACAACCAGTGGTACGCGAGCAGCGCGGGGATCGCGACCATCAGACCGCCGGCGGTGGTGATCATCGCTTCGTAGATGCCTTCGGCCAGCAGTTCCGTTCGGCCGAGGGCATCTCCGGCCGACGCCACGGTGCGAAACGCATCGATCATGCCAAGGATCGTGCCGAGCAGGCCCATGAGCGGGGCGACGGCGGCGATCACCGACAGCACGCGGAGCCGGCGACGCAGGACACTCGCCTCGCGGGCCCCCGCTTCGACCGCCGCCCGTTCAACGATGTCGCCCGGACTCCCGGCCCGCCGCAAGCCGGCGTTCAGCACGCGGGCCGCGGGATTGGATTGGTCTCGGCACCACGCCGCGATGCCATGGGCTGCGGCCGGAGCAATGCGGGTGGCCATGCCGGAGCCGTCGTCGCCAGTGGCGCCGCCAGGAATCCGCGCGGCGAGTTCGCGCTGGAAGTTCGCCGGCACGACACGGCCGCGTCGCAAGGTGATGAGTCGCTCGACGATGATGGCCAGCGCGACGAGCGACGCAATGGCGATGGGCACCATCATCACGCCGCCCTTGGTGGCCAGGTCGAAGACCGAGGGCAGGCCGGGGGCGTCGGCCACGACGGCCGGTGAAGCGGCAGTGGCGGCGGCAGGCGCGGCGGCGGCCAGGTGGGCCGTCCCCGCGGCAAGCAGCGCGGCGGCGAGTCGAATCGTGAGCGGTCGGGTCATACGGAGTGTCCTTCCGTGGAGCGGGCGGTCGAGCCGTCGCCGCAGCGGGCGAAGGGATGCGCGGCGGGATGTGGAACGGGATGGGCGACGGGATGGGCGACGAAAGACGCGACGGAACGTGAAGATGCGGTCACGGTGCGGCACTGGCTTCGAGGCGGCGGGCGGCGCGGGTCGCCCACGCGCTGCCGGGATGTTCGGCCACGATGCGGGCGAGCATCTCGCGAGCTTCGCCGGCGCGGTCGAGGCGTTCGAGGCAACTCGCCGCTTCGTGCAAAGCCGCCGCGGTCCATTCGGGGGCATCGAACAAGATGTCGACTTTCAGCAGTTCGCGAAGGGCGTCTTCGTGCCGGCCGAGGACGAACAAGCATTCGCCGTACTGAAACTGCGCGCGGGCCGCGGTCGGTCCATCGTGCCGGGCGGCAACTTCGGCGTACGCTTCCATCGCCGCATCGGTCCGGCCCTGGGCCTCGAGCGCCCGCCCGAGGCCGAACGTGGCCGCGTACCAACGCGCGTCGTCGGGATGCCGCTCCAGGTACGTGCGGTAGTGACGCTCGGCCACGGCCCAACGGCCCTGGGCCGCCCGAGCTTCGGCCAACCGGAGGCGGGCGGCGGCGGCCCGGTCCGCATCCCCCCCGTCGCCAGCCAGCGACTCGAAGTGGACGGCGGCCGCATCGGGTTCGCCGGCGGCCAGGCGCGACTCGCCGGCCAGGGCCAGAACCGCCCGACGGAACGCCGGGTCGCCGCCGGCGGCCAGCACGCGTTCGGCGGCCGCGGCTGCGTCGGCGTGGCGTTCCAGTCGTCGGAAGGCCACGGCCCGGCGCCAGTCGGCGGCGGTGCGCCACGCGGCGTCGGCATGGTGCGGCCGGACGACGGGATCGGTGTCGTCGGCCGCGGGCATGAATCCTTCCAGGACGGCCAAGGCCTGATCGGCGGCGCCCGATTCCAGGCGCAGGTCAGCCAACTCGATGGCGGCATACGGGGCCTGCCGACTCGCCGCATCCTGGCGGATGAGCACCTCGGCTTCGGTCATCGCCGCCCGCGGGTTGCCGGCGGCACGCAATCGCCGGACGCGCTCGTAGCGAAGCGCGGCCCGCAAGTCGGCGGGCAACTCGGACGCGGCCAAGGCCCGTTCGACGGATCCCAGGACCGCGGCCTCGCGGGCCGTGGGTGCGGCGCCGGCGGCGACGGTGGCCGCGGCACCGGCCGCCTGGCAGCGGGCCAAGGCGGCGCGGGCGAGTGATTCTCCGGCGTCGGCCGCGTCATCGGTCGCACTGGCGATCGACTCGAAGAGCTCGGCGGCGGCGATGAGTTCACCGGCGCGAAGCAGGCTGCCGGCCTGGCGCCGGCGGGCGTCGATCGACGCGCTCGCGCCAAGGGCGACGCCTTCGAGCGCGGCGTACGCGCTGGCCGCATCGCCGTGCCGTTCGTCGGCCTCGGCCAAGGAGGCGAGCCGGGTGATGGCCGCGCGGCGGATGTTGGCCGCATCGACGCCATCGGCGGCGGCGGACGCGGCGAGCGCCCCGGCCAGGTCGGGCGCGTCGCCGGACGCCGCGCCGCCGAGGGCAGCCAGACAGGCCCGCAAGGCCGCGTCGGCATCGCGGGACCGGTCAAGGTCGATGAAGGCCATGCCGCGCTCGAGCTGGGCCCAGGCGACAACGTCGACGGGGGCGTCCTCGGCGTCCAGCAGCGCATCGGCGGCGGCGATGGAGGCAACCGGGTCTCCGGCGTTGCGGGCTGCGCGAGCGGTACGCAGCCGGGCCGATCGCCGGGCCGCGGGATCGTCGATCCCCCGTTCGGTGGCGATGGCCAGCGCGTCGGCCGCGGCCGGCCAATCTTCCGCTCGGTAGGCGATGTCGCCCAGGGCGCGGTACACGGCGGCCGCCGCATCGGGTCCGGTCGCCGCTTCCAGAGCCGGGCGGGCGTCGGCATCGCGTCCGGCGGCGTGCAGCACCAAGCCGAGGCGAGCGCGGGCCGAGGCGATGGACTGTTCGTCGGCATCGGCCGCACGTTCGGCCCGCTCGATGTAGCCGGCCCAGGCGCTGGCCGCCGCGTCAAGATCGCCAGTGGATTCGTGCACCATCGCGCGGATGCGCTGCACGTCGGCGGACAAGGGATGGTCGGGGGCGGCCGCATCGAAGGCATCGCAGGCGGCGATCGCATCCCCGGATCGGCCCAGGGCCATCGATGCTTCGGCCAGCAATCGGGCGGCGTCGGCGGCGCGCGGGCCATTGGGTTCGGCGGCGAGCACGGCGGACGCGGCGTCGGCGGTCCCGGCATCGTCGCCGGCGGCCGAGCGGGCCACGGTCAGATCCCAGCGCACGATGCTGGCCATGGATTCGGGCGGGCCGTCTTCGAGCACCGCGGCCAGGACGTCGGCCGCTTCACTGGGCTGATCGCGTTCGAGCAGCGAACGACCGAGGATCCAGCCGAGCCGGCCGCCATCGTCGCCGTGGCGTTCGATGCCGCGGAGGGCGGACGCCCCCGCCGCCGCCGCGTCGCGGGCGGCGAGCTGGGCCCGGCCGAGCAGGCCGTACGCGCGGCGCCCGGCGGCGGGTTCTCGCGTCGATTCGGCCGCGGCGGCCAGCGCGGCCACCGCGTCGGCCGGACGGCCAGCGTCAAGATCAATCGTGCCGAGGGCGACGGCGGCGGCGCGAATCTGGGTCGCGGCGGCCGAGCGGGCGGCGTCGTCGGACCATTGCTCGAAGGCCGCATTGAACGCCGCGCGAGCCGGGGCGCTGGCCAAGCGTTCGGCGTCGCGGCGGGCGGCGGCGATGTTGCCGGTCCGCTGGTGACTGCCGCGCCGCAGTCCACTGGCCGCGCGGAGGATTGCTCCGTCGGCGCCCTCGACCAAGAACGCGGCGTCGGGCGCGCCATTCAGTACGCGGTCCAGGCGGGCGATCGCCTGGCGATCGTCGCGCTGCCGCACCGCGGCCACGGCGGCCAAGTAGCCGGCCCGGCGGGCGGCGGGGAGCGGAGGATCAAGGGCCAAGAACGCGTCGACCGCGCCCGCGAGGTCGACGGCCAATCCCGCGATGGCTTCCGTGGACAGTGCATCCGCCGCGGGCGTCCGGCTGGCCGCGTCGTAGACACTCCAGGTCGACTCGACGATTGCCCGTCGAACGCCGAAGGCCAGCGGCCCATCGGCGGCCGGCGCGATGCGGCGCAAGGCCGAGAGCGCTCCGGCCGCGTCGCCCAATTGACGCCGAGATTCGCCGAGCAGCAGCAGCGACTCGGCGCGATGCGGATGCGTCGCCGGCCAGTCTTCGGCCGGAGCGAGCGTGGCCACCACCGCACGAGGTCGGCCAAGGCGAGAGTGACACAGGCCGAGCCCATACCGGGCGATGGCCATGGCCTGGCTCGACTCCGGCAGCGCCGCAATCGCCGATTCGTATTCGCTGACGGCCAGCGCGGCCTCGCCTCGGGCGAGCAGGCCGTTGCCCGCGTCCAGTCGGCGGCGGACCGCTTCGTCGATCGGTTCTTCGTCGGCGGCGGGCACCGATTGGCCGATGGCCGCGGGCACGGTGGCGGCCAGGGCCGTCGTCAGCCCGAGCGATCCCGGCGTCGCCAGTGAGCTGGTCAAGGTCGCGGCGGGCGCGGCGAGCACCCCGCCGCACCACGGGCTCAGCACCGTCCCGATGATCAGCGGATGCATCCACCGGCCAAGGCGGGATCCGCCGGCCAGGCGAAACGCGCTCGGATCAACCGAGTCGGACGGAGCAGACGAAGACGACGACGACGGCGGGGAGCGATGCATCGAGGGGGACTCCGGGATGCAGGCGAACGGAGCGCCGGCCCCAGGGGCAGCCGACGCGGAAACTCATGGGACGATCGGTGGTCGTCGGGACGCTGGCCGTGAAGGCCAACGTTCAAACGCCGGAAGCCGATGCCCCGGACCGAGATGCGCCGGACCAGCGTTTCCGCCAGAATCGGCAGCGAGGGTTCGCACTTTGTGCGGCGGCGGGCCGTGGGGCGATCAACGGAGGCCCCGCACGCGGCCCCTGACTCCCCCACGCCCCGCCCGGAGGAGCCGGAGGCACCGACCCAGGGGGCCAGCACCTCCGGCGCGTGGGGGGTCCGTTCGTCCGCCGCGTCCCGGGGCCGGTGGCCCCGCGCCTTCCGACCCTCGGATCGCCGAGACGTCGGTCGGATGCAGCGGTTCAGCCGATCAACGGCCGCCGGTGGCCACTCCAGCGAGTTCGGCCTCCAGATCGCGACGCTGCGTGTCAACCAGTTCACGTCGCATGGCCAACTCTTCCATCACCGCCTCAAGCTCGGCGATCGATTGGACGTGGACATCGAGGTCCGAGCTGGCCCGGCTCTGTTCGCGACCGAGGTCACGATCCCGTCGCCGCAGATCGCGATGTTGATTCGAAAGTGCCCGCACCGCCGAGCGCTGGGCCTTGATGTCCTTCATCAACTGGCGGCGAAGTTCGACGTCCTCGGTTTCGTCGGCCTGCTCTTCGAGCGACTCGACGATCCGTTCCAAATCGCTCTTCTCGTACTCGACTTCTGCGAGGGCCGACCGGGTCGTGGCCGTGGCATCCTCGAGGTCACTGACCGATGCCTCCATCGCGTTCAGCTTGGACCGGTACTTCTTGAGTTCCGCCTGCATCGACAACGACTTGGCGGCGAGCGCGTCGGATTCGGCCGTCAACTGCGTCTGCATCGCGGCCAATTCCGCCACGCGCGTCCGCTGGGCGTTCCGGCCACTTCCCATCTGCGCGGCTGCCGCTTCGATCGCAGCCGCGGCTTCGGCGTTCTGTCCGGCCCGACGATCGGCCGCCCGGCGCAGGGCCGCCGCTTCCGCCGCCGCTCCATTCCGCGTGGCCACGGGAACCGCGTCGCGCGATTCCAGCATGTCGACCATGGCCTTGAATACCATTTGCTGCAGCGGCGTGCCCTGCACTTCGATGCCGCCGCGGACGCGGGAGACCCAAATCGGCACGTCGTCGCGGGCCATGAGTTCCCACATCGCCTCGCGATTCGAATCGCTCATCGGGTAGACGACTTCGATCGTCTCGTCCGACGCGATCATCGTGCCGAACGCTTCGATGACCGCTCCTTGCATGACATCGCCACGGGCTTCGATCGCATTGCCGCGGCGGGCGACACCGCTCAGCGACGGGCCCTGCTTGAGCAACTGCCAGTACGCCTCGTGTCGACCTTCGGGAAGCGCGACGCGGCCGGTGAGGCGCGAGTCGTCGCCGGATCCGCCGACGCCGCCCATGGAAACGGCGGCGTGGCCACGGGCAGCGTGAGCTGCATGCCCCGGAGGCACGGCGATCGACGCCTGGCCACCATCCATCCGCTGCATGATCGCTTCGAGCATGGACTCGATGCGTTCCATGCGCGACTCAAGTCCGTCCAAGCGTGCGTCACCGCCCACACGCGGCGACGGTGGATTGACCGCGCCGCGGATGACAGGTCCCGCTCCGGGGGCAGCGGGCGCCGCGAACGGGGAGATCGGACGCACCGCGGGGACGGCAGGCATGCCGGGCATGGCCGGCACGGCCGCGACCGAAGGCACCGCGGGCGCGGCCACTTCACATGTCGCTTCGCAGGCGGCATCGGCCGCGCTCTCGCACGCCGACTTCGCGGCGGACGCTGCCGCGCACGCATCGCATGCTGCACAAGTGGTGGTGCTGCTGCTGCTGGCCACGCCAATCAAGGCCGGCGCCGGAGCGGCCAGCCCGACGTGACCGCCAGGCATGGTCAGCGCGGGCGGTGCGATCAGCTCCGCGGGCGAGGCAATGATGATCCGGGTGGGCGCCGGCGTGGCGATTCCTCGGACTGCAAATGGCGCCGGCGGCGCACTCGGAGCGGGAATGGAATTGGCCACCGGAGCCGCAGCATTGGCTGGGGCATCGGGTGGGCAGGCGAGCGTGGGGCTCACCAACCAGCTTCCGGCGGCAAGACCGGTGGCGAGCAGTGCGCCTCCGATCGTGGGCATGGGGCGAACAGAACGCGACATCACCATCTTGAGTCTCCTTGCGAATCGCCGGGTTCGTTGGGTGGTCAGGGAAAGGGCCGGGCTCGCGGGCGACGCTCCAGCGTGCGCACGGGCACGGAGAAGCGCGGTGGCGTACGCGCGGCGTTGTTCGGGCATGAGCGTGGTGACCCACGCGTCGCAACTGAGATCGGCGTCTTCGTCGAGTCGGGCCCTCAGCCACCAGACGACGGGATGCCACCAGTACAAACAGCCGGCCACGAGCGAGAGCCACAGGGCCACATGGTCGCCGCGTCGCAAGTGAGCCAATTCGTGGGCGACGACCGCGCGGCGGCCGGCGGCATCGAGTTCCGACCAGAGCGTGGCCGGCAGGATCAGCGACGGCGATCGGCCGGCACACCAGAGCAGTGGACTGACCGCGGCCTCCGTGAGCCGGACCTCGGGCACCTTTCGCAACTCAAAGTCGGATGCGACGCTGAGCACCAAGCCGCGGGTGGCCCCGTCGGCCGGAACCGCACGGCGCACGACCCGCGAAAACCGCCAGGTTCGGACCAGCGCGAGCGAGAGGGTAAAAAGGAAGCCGGCGGCCCAGATGGACGCGGGCATCATCGGCAGCCGGACGATCGCGTCACGGACATCCCGGACCGCGACCAGCCACGGGCCGAGCCGGCTCGCGTTCGCCGCCGGTTCAGTCGATGCCGATTCAGGAGTTGCCGATTCGCTCGATGCCAGCTCAGGCAATGCGCGCTCAGGCAATGCCAGCTCAGGCAATGCCAGTTCGCTCGACACCGGAGTGGCCGGGCTGCTCGGCCCACCGGCCGAGGTGCCGCCACCGTCGGCGACCACACTGGCCACGCCGTTGGCCAGAGTCTCGCGGCCCGCCGGCGTCGCGGACGCTTCGGGCGATGCGGCGTCCGCGACGGCCAGCGGTTCGGTTGAGTGCGGGCGTGGCGCGAGCCTCGGCTCGTCGGCCGATCCTCCGACCGGCGGGACCGCAACGACGCGGGCCCCACGCAAGGACGCGGCAGATTCAGTTCGTGCCGGATCCGCAGCCCGCGACGCATCGTCGGTCGCCACGCGTTCGGCCAAGCCCGGGCGGCCCGGTGCGGGAACGGCGCCCCGCGGTTCGGGACTGAGGCCAGGGCCGGAGCCGGGGCTGAAGCCAGAGCCGGAGCTGAGGCCGCGGCCGGAGCCGGGGCTGGGGCGTACCGTCGGCCGGGCGGCACCGGCCGGCCGCGATCGTGGCCGAAGGATCAGATCGTCGGCGGATGGCCCCGGGCGACGCTTCGGCTGGGCGGCATCATCAGGAGTCGGAACGTCGGCGAGCGGGGCCGCGAACCCGGCACGGTCTGACGGCCGCCGCTTCGCCGACTCCGATGAAGTTTGTTCGCGGGCGACGTCGGCCCGCTGCAGTCGAGACGGTTCGGCGAACGTCGGGCCAGCTGGCGCGATCGGTTCCGCCGTGATCTTCGGGGCACGCGCGATGCGGTCGACGATGGCGGCGGACGTGCCGGCATCGAGTTCGGCCTCGAGTTCGGCCCCGAGTTCGGCCCCGAGTTCGGCCTCGAGTTCGGCATCGGCGAGGCTGTTGGCGTCGAAATCAACGCGGGCGGCCGGGCGTTCGGTCCCCGTCGACTCGGCCGTGGACCCGGTGGCCGAGGCCATTCCCCGGCGCGGCTCAGGCACATCAAGGATGTTCGGGCCGCGATCGTCGGCCGCCGTTCGGCCCGGCGCGTCGGCTGCGCCCGGCGAGCGACCGACAGGCGTCGTGTCCACGTCGCCCATCGCCACCGCCCGCGACATCAGGTCGGGCGTTGGCGCCGGCGGCAAGAACGGAAAGACGAGGGCCAGGATCAGCAACGCCGACCACATGACGTGGCGGGTCGCCGGCCGGCACGGAAGCGTGCGGCTGATGGCGAACGCGATCAGGCTGACGGGAAGAAGCAGCAGTGCAGCGCGAGACGCGCCAACGACGATCAGGTCGAGGGTCATCGCGCCCCCTTTCGCCGGCCACGGCTCGGGCGTCCGGTGACCGGGCGATCGTCGCGGTCCAGCCGGTCGATCAGGGCCTGCAGCTCGCCAATTTCTTCGGGCGTCAGTCGATCCTCAGCCACGAGTCGGAGCACGAGCGGCGCCGCGGCGCCGTCGTACATCTCGTCGAGCAAGGTGCCGAGTCGCGAGCGCTCAACGCGATCCCGAGTGATGGCCGGTTCCCAGAGCCGGGCCCCGCCTTCCTTGCGACTCCGCACGCACCGCTTCTGCTCCAGGCGTTCCAAGAACGTCATGACGGTGGTGTACGCCAGATCCCGGCCCTGCTGGGCCAGACGGTTCATGACGTCACGAACCGAAATCGGCGAGGTATCCCAAAGCACCTTCAGTACTTCGAGCTCGGCCGGGGGCAGATCGGGCGGCTTGGCGGGCACTGGCGAATCTCCAAGATCGACGGCCGACGGCGTCCCGTCAGCGAATCGGCGCGACTACTACAAGTGTCGTAGTCGACGAGCCGATGCTACGACAGTTGTCGTAAACCGCAAGCTTGGATTTCGGGTGCAGACGACTTTTCCCGGAACTTCACGAAGAACGTTCAGTCGGCCGGCGCGACCGGCGCCTCGGGCCCTCCGGCCCGGTCGCCCGATGCTTCGGCCGCCGGCGGGCTTCCCGGGACCACCAGTTGCTCGCCGGCGATCTCAATCACGTCCCCGGGCGTAAGTTGCCGCCGGCGCCGGGTTTCCACCTCGCCGTTGACCATCACTTGCCCATCTTGAATGGCGAGCTTGGCGTGCCCGCCCGTCTCGGCCACTCCCTCGTACTTCAGGAATCGGTCCAGCGTGAAGGGCCGCGGCGGCCGCGGACCGCGCACGATCGGCGCTCCGTCGGCGGCCGAATCGGCGGCATCCTGAGGGTCCGTTGACGATGCGTCATTGGTCATCACGAAGTCTCTCCCGTCTTCCCTGCTGATCGATCCGAAGGATTCTCTCTGGTCGCCGTGCGCTCGGCCCCCGCCGAACCCGGGCCCGGTTCTCCGGCGGATGTCCGCTCAACGGCCCCCCGCTCCGAACCCGATCGGCCTGCGTCGCGCGACACGATGACCGCGGTCCGGTCGTCGTCGCGAATGTGTCCGGCCGAGTGGCGGTCCACCTCGCGGTGCAATTCTTCGAGCATGGCCGACGCCCCGCGGTGGGCGCTCGCGGCCATCAGGTCGGCCGCCCGATCCAAACCAAAGCGTTCGCCGCGCACGCTCGCCGCCTCGTGGAAGCCATCGCTCATCACCGCGAACGCATCCCCCGGTTCGAGGATGCGGCGTTCGACCATCACCGGCAGGTCAGGGTCGATCCCGAGCGGCGGACGACCCGCGCGAATCTGCTCAACGCCACCGCGCCGCGCCGGGATGAACATCAATGGCCCCTGCCCCGCGCTGACCCACGACAGCTCGCCAGAGATTGGGTCGAGCCGCGCGACCCACAGGGTGATGAAGTGCGCCGCGGGCAAGTCTTCACACAGTTGCCGATCGAGCAACCGAACGAGTTCGTCGAGCGGCAACCCGGCGCGAGCGCCCATCAGGGCCATGCCGCGCAACTGCATCGACGAGAGTGCCGGCCCCATGCCGTGACCGGTGGCGTCGGCGAGGAGCAGCAAGACCGGCCCGCGCGGATCCCCCGGCACGAGCGGCACGACGTCGAACGCGTCTCCGCCGGTGGCCTCGGCCGGTTCACTGTCGGCGGCCACCTGCCAGCCCGGAGGCTGGGTCAGGGCGCCGGGAAAGCCGGCCTGTTGAATCTGGCGAGCGATCTGGACATCGCGTTCCAACCGCATGAGCGTTTGCAGGCCAACCCGCATGCGGTCCTGGGCCAGCGCGAGTTCGCGTACTTCGGTCACGTCGGTCTCAACGCGTACTTCCGTTTCAAGATCGCCGCGACTGATCCGGTTGCTTTGCTCGACCAACTGCTCAATCGGCTGGCTGTAGCTGCCGGCGATGGCGTGCACGCGGAGGACGCCGACGATCATCACCAAGGCGGTGATCACGATGATGGCCCAGCGGAGCCTCCGGATATCGCCAAGCAATGCCGACTCAGGGACGAGCACGGCAACGAACAGATACTCCGATGGGCTCACGGCGACCGCTTGCGAATCAACCCACCACGCGGCCCGGCCGACTTCGAATCGTCGGGCATCGTCGCGGCTGCGGGCTTCGACGACCGACGCGTCGACGGCGATGTCCGGCGGCAACCGGCCCTCGAGGGCCAGCTCGACCGCGGCATCGGCACCGTCGGTCGCCTGGGCCAAACTCACGGCGTCGGGAGCAAGTTCGTCGTCGTCGCCTTCCGACAGCGCGCGGGCCGCGGCGACGATCACCGGGGCGTCCAAGTCCGTCGCCCGTTGCAGGAGCACGGAATCGCGCTCGGCGGCAGAATCGAAGTACGGTTCGACGGGCATGGCCAGGAGCCGCAACTCTCGCGAGAGAATGAACGCTGACGATCCGGCCAACGACTGGTCACCGGAGACAATGGCCGAGAGATCGTCGATCGAAAGCGTCATGGCCAAGACGACCACTTGACCGCCAGGCCGCCGGGCGGCGATCGAGCCGATCACTTCCGGACGCCCGCCCGGACCGATGACCGGGGGCGACCAGATCAGCGGCCCCGTGGCGTCCTCCGGGTTGACGTCGCTCAAGGCGGCGACCGCACGAGCGAACCACGGTTCAGACCGCAGGTCCGTGCCGACGCCAATGTCGACGTCAAAGCGATCGGCATCGGCGGGGCCACTGACGGCGCGAAACCCGCCGCTCCCGTCCGGGCTGATCCAACGGGCGACCGCGACCGGCCCGCCCGGTTCATCTTCCGATGGCCCGGTCCGCGCGTCGATGAGGACGTCGCGCGGGTCCGCGGCGTTCGGCGCATCGAACGCGACCGGCGGCAAACCCGACCGACGATTGCCCTTGTCGATGACGAAGGCCTGCCCATTGTGTTCCACGATCGCGATCGACCGAACGGTGCCCCAGGCCTCAACCGAAGGGACCATCGATCGACGCAGCCGCCCGGGATCGTCGGTTTCCAATTGCCCCGCCGCCGCGACGCGGGCCATCACCGGCAGGTCGACGACCAGAGGCTGCAGGTACTCCCGCAGACTGAGCGAAACCTGGTCCATCGCCTGGGCCGTGGCCAGCGCCGAGAGCGACCGAATCGCCCGCCCCGCCCCGAACACGGTGACGGCGAGGATGCCCGCCCCGAGCACCAGCACCAACGCCACGAGGTTGCGCTGCAACTTGCGCCGGATGCTGCGTGAACGCGGGGCGCGAGGAGCCCGGCGACGCTCGACCCCGGCGGGTGGTCCGCTGGCGAGGCTCATGTGCGTGCTCCGATGGAAGCGACCGGAGCGGCGGGCGAGGCGGGCGAGGCAGGCGAGGCGGAGTCGCCGGACGGATCGGTGGCGACCCCGGACCGCGCGTCCCGCGGCGACCGCAGGACCAGCATGAGAAGCACCATCGCCAAGGCGACCGTTTGTCCAGCCACGTGCCACGCGTCGAACTGCGCCGCCGCGGCGAACGCAAGACCGGCGGCGAGCGCTCCGCCAGCTGCGGCGTGGACGTGCCGCGACCGGAGTCCCGCCCAGCCCGCGGCGAACACCAACGTCAGCAGTGGCAGCAGTCCGAGCACCCCTTGCTCGGACGCAACGTGCAGCGGGACCGAATGCGGGTGCCAACCGCGTCGGAGCACCTCCGCGTGCTCGGTGGTCTCGGCGTACGGGCGAAACGATCCGGCCCCCCACCCGCGCCAAGGACGCTCGAGGAACATCCGACCGGCGGTCCGGGCGGCAACCACGCGAAACCCGTTGTCGGAGTCGAAGTCGCCGGTTTCCGCCCGTTCAAGATCGGCGGCGACCTGTTGGACGCGGGCGCGAATCAGATCGCCGCCCATGGTCCATCCGGCGACGGCGGCGACCACGACCATCACCGCCAGTGCCGCCACCCGTCGCCCACGACGCTCACCGCCCGCGGGCCGCGACCAACGCCACGCGCCCTGGACCACGAGGACGGCCACCCCCACCATCGTCGCGATCCACGCCGCGCGGCCACCGCTGGCCACCAAGCCGTAGCCGGCGATCGGCACGAGCAGCGCGGCCAGCCAGGTGCATTGCCACGAACGACCCGCGCTCCAGCCATGACCTGAGCGTTCGCCCGAGCCTTCGCCGGCGCCCTCGCCCGGCCCGCGTGGCCAGAACGAACCGTCGCGCGCCACGGCCAGTGCGAGCAACAGTCCCGTCGCACAGAACAAGCCGGCGATCGGCGGGTGCAGCAGGCCGCCCAGCCGGCCTCCGTACGCCGGTGTCCAGTCGAAGTACTCGCGGTCCTGCATGACTTGCAGCGCGACCAGGCCGACGACGCCAAACATGAGCCCAAGGGCCAATGCCCCGGGCGCACGCAGGACTGGCCAGAAAATCAGCGGCAGTCCGAGGTACCGGAGCGACCGAAGTTCCTCGATGCCCTCGGACGGATTCAGCGACCAGCGGACGCTCACGGCGTGCACGATCACGCACGCGGCGAGGGACCAGACAATGAGGCTCCGGCGAGCCAGCAGCAGATCGCGCCACGTCACCGGCAACCGAAGCAGCCAAAGCACGAGGGCGAACGCGGCAAGCACGTCTTTGGGTGCGGTGGCCAGGGGCAACGATGCGGCGAAGAGCAACGCGCTGGTCTCATGCATCCCGCGCAGCGTCCGATGCCAACCGGAATCAGGATCCACCAGCGCATGCGGACGCGGCTCGAGCAGGCCCGCAATCGCACGTTGGGACGATGCCGCGGCCGAGCCGGCGCTCGCGACACCGGCCATGTTCGCAGCATCGGTGGCGTTCGCCGGACGGTCGGAGGCACTCACTCGCCCGCGTCCGGCGATGCCCCGGGCAACTCGGACGCGGCGATCGCACCATGTTTGACCAACGCGGCGTGGGCGGCCATGGCCGACGCGAGCAACCCGCGGCGCCCGTCGAGAAATCCGCGCTTCAAGACGTACTGCTTCAGGAACGCGGCCGACGGCGACACGAGCAGGCCGCCCACGCCGCCCCCGCCCCGAGCGTCCGGATCGCGCACGCATTCGTCGCCGTAGCGGACATGCCGCGAGGCCATGTCGGTGAAGTTTTCGTACGAGTCGTGCCGGCAGTCGCCGTCGAGTCGGCCGGTGCGGCCGTCAACCAGCAGCTGGTCGTGGGCCCCGGGACCAACCGACCGCGCTTTCCCCCCACGCACCAACCGCAATCTCCACTCCGGTTGAAAGGCGTGGTGCAGCCAGCCGCCGAGGTACCAGAGCTTGCGGTTGATCCACCAGCCGTCGTAGGCCGGATCGTCGGCCTCCACCGTTGCCTGCACCGTCGCCTGGAGGTCCGGCTCCAATGACTCGTCGGAGTCCAGCAACAACACCCACTGGGCTTCGGCGCATTGGTCGATGGCGAACTGCTTCTGCGCCGCGAATCCGAGCCAGGGCTGATGGATGACCTCGGCCCCGTGATCGCGACAGCACTCGATCGTGCCGTCGGTCGAACCGGAGTCGACCACCACGATGCGTCCGGCGATCGGCTGCACGCTCTTGAGTACAGGCTCGATCGTCCGCATGCTGTTGAACGCAGTCAGCGCGACCGCAAGTTGATCGGAAGGGCCGCCGGCCATCGATCGTCGCTCCTGCGGCGTCGTCGGAGCGGCGACGCGGCCCGGGATGTTCCCGTGAGCGGAGTTCGCGGTCGCCGGGACGGGCCGTTGCGCAACAGTATAGCCCGCGTGCGCGGCGCCCTCGTCAGCGCAGGAGACCCCCCGCCAGGAGGCTGGCGATGACGGAGGGTCCCACTTGGAGGTGGCCGCCCGTGGGCGACCGGAGGAGTCCAGGATGCTCGGAATCGGTGCACGGGATCAGCGGTGCACCGGAAGCGCGAGGAGGACGTCCGGAGGTCGTATCGCCGCCCGGACGACAACCGATTCACATTCGGACGACCAATCGTTCACGAATTGCGGGGAGGCTCGCCCGCCCATGGCGCAACCGGAGCCCACGGATCGTTGAATCCGCGGGCTCCGGCTGCGTGGAACCCAAGGCACGTGCACTCCGACGAGGAGCCGGCCCGGTGAAGAGGTGTTCGGGGCTGATCGACGGATCAGTTCTGACCGGCGGCAAGTGCCGCCTCGTAGCGATCGATCGACTGGATGCCAACGAGCCGGGCGGTCTCCTGGCCGTCCTCCAAGACCACGACCGTGGGGATGGAGGCGACGCCAAATCGCGCGGCGATTTCGGCGGCATCGTCGACGTTCACCTTGGCCACGGTGGCGCGTCCGGCGGTCGAATCGGCCAGTTGGTCGATGGTCGGGCCGAGGGCGCGGCACGGCCCGCACCATTCGGCCCAGAAGTCGACGAGCACCGGTCCGGTCGCCGCGGCGACGGTCTGATCGAAGTTGCTGGCGTCGAGTTGCTTGACGTTGGGACTGGCCATGGCGGGTGTTTCCTTCAGTGGAGGGAGCAGGCGGCGGGCGGGATCGGAACGCCCGAGTGACGGCCGCCACAAAGTAGACTGATGAGTCAATCAATCTATTCCTGGCCGAGCTGAGAATTCCTCGAATCGGCGATTCCAGCCCGCCAAGGCCGTTTGGGCCGAACCTCATGCCGATCGAGCGTCGCGGATGGATCGGCCGATCGGCCGTCGATCGTGGACCATCGGCCACGGGTCCCAGCAATCCGCTGCGCAAACCGGCCAGCTTCGCCTCGCCAGTTCGGCATGAATTCCAGCTTTCTCCAAGGGGCTCCGGGGCGTTTTTGCGTTGTCCGAACAAGAGCGGACCGTTCGCTGGTCCGAGCTCCCACGCATTCGGCACGAGACAAGGAAATACAGATGTTCACCCAGGCTTCGATCCTGAGCGGTTGCGCTGCGCTTGCCGCCGCCACCACCGTCCTCGCGGCTCCCGTCACGACCTCCTTCACGTACCAGGGCGAGCTCCGCCAGAGCGGCACGCCGTTCACCGGCAACGCCAATTTCTCGTTCCGCCTGTACGCCCAGGCCGCCGGCGGATCGCCGGTCTCCGGCGCGATCAGTGCGAACAACCTCGCGGTGGAAGCCGGTCGCTTCACCGTCGACCTGGACTTTGGCAGCGCATTCGACGGCCAGGCCCGCTGGCTCGAGATTCAGGTCAACGGCACCACGCTGACGCCCCGTCAGCCGTTGAACGCCGCGCCGTACGCCCTCTTTGCCCTCGACGGCAACGAAGGCCCGGCTGGCCCGGCCGGCCCGACCGGCAACCCCGGTGCGCCCGGCCCCGCTGGCCCGGCTGGCCCCGCCGGACCTGATGGCGCCGATGGTGCCCAAGGCCCCCAGGGCACGCCCGGCCCCGCCGGTCCGATTGGCCCCGTCGGCCCCCAAGGCCTGACCGGACCGCAGGGACCGACCGGCCCGCAAGGCCCCGCCGGCGACTCGCAATGGACGGTCAGCGGATCGAACATCTACTTCAACGGCGGACGCGTCGGCATCGGCACGACCAGCCCCCTCAACACGCTCGACGTCGACGGCATCCTGCGGGTGCGCGAGCGTTCGATCTACGGATTCGACGCCGCCCCGGTCATCACCGCCGGCATGAACAACTCGCTCTCCGGCCGCATGTGGCTCGGCCACTCTGAGAGCTTCCCCGGCTGGGGCCTCCACTATCGCGACATCGCCAGCGACGGATTCGGCGCCGACCAGCTCGAGTTCACGGCCGGTGATGCCACCCAGCCCCGTGCGGCGTTCGACTTGCTCGGCGGCAACATGTACTTCTACGGCTCGGATGGGTCGAGCGATCCGGGACTGCAGTTCACCGGCGACGCGAGCGGCAACGCCCGCGGCCGGATCGAAGCCCTCGACACCGATTCTGTCACCGCCCGCCTCATGAGCCACGACACGTTCGGCTCCTGCTTCGAACTCTTTGAGAACGACGGCTCGAACTCGATCCTCATGTACGGCTCGGGCAGTGGCGACGGCTCAGGCGGCCGGATCTTCGTTCGCGACGGCGGCGGCGCGACCCGCATCACGCTCGACGGCGACTCCGGCACCGTCACCACCCGCGTGCTGACGATCACCGGCGGTTCGGACCTGTCGGAACAGTTCGACGTCAACGCCGGGGACATGGCGATCGAAGCCGGCATGGTCATGTGCATCGACCCCGACAACCCGGGCGAGCTCATCCCCGCGACCCGCGCGTACGACCGCACGGTTGCCGGCGTGATCTCCGGAGCCGGTGGCGTGAACCCCGGCCTGATCATGGGTCAGGACGGCACCCTCGCCCACGGCGAACATCCGGTGGCCCTCACCGGTCGCGTGTACGTCTGGTGCGATGCGTCGGCCGGACCGATCGAGCCCGGTGACCTGCTCACCACCAGCGACCGCGCCGGACACGCCATGAAGGTCAACGACCACGCCCGCGCCGGCGGCGCCACGCTCGGCAAGGCGATGACCCGACTCGACGAAGGCACCGGCCTGGTCCTGGTGCTCGTGGGCCTGCAGTAAGCCGCGATGGCCGCCCATCGACTGCTTCCTGCCCCGCGAACCATGACACGGAGATCAACCATGTTTGCCTTGCCTTCCCACCCCCGACGCCGATCGGCCGCGCGCCTCGCGCTCGCCGCCCTGCTCGGCCCGGTGGCCCTCACCGCCGCCGCGTCCGCCCAGGACATCGGCCGCGACGCGCCGTTCATCGACGGCGCGGCCAAGCCGGCCAACGACGCGGCCCTTCCCGCCCGCCCCACGCCTCCGGGCCTGACGACGCTCGGCGCGGATCTGTACCCCGCCGGCCGCCAACACGTGATGCCGCCCGTCGCCGGCGAATTCTTCATGATCGAAGACATGCTGGAAACCGGCGGGGCCACCCGTCTGCAGACCGGCGTCGTCCAACCGACGGTCGTCAACGCGATGTTCGATGGCACCTGGAGCCGCGGCGCCGATGGTCGCTGGGTCTGGGCCCTCGAGATCACGAGCCCCGGCAGCAAGGGGCTGCGCGCCCGCATCACCGACTGGAATCCTCCGGCCGGCAGCGAGCTCATCGTCTACGACCCGCGCAGCATCGATTCGGTGCAGCCGGCCTTCACGCCGGAGAATCGCGAAGTCGGCCGACGCCTCTGGACGCCGACGATCTGGGGCGACACGCTCCGCATTGAACTGGTGCTGCCCGCGGGCATCCAGGACATTCCCGACGCCGCCTACCTCAAGGTGGACTCCGTCGTGAACTGCTACATCAACCCGATGGATCCCGTCGGCGGCCCCGGTCCCGGCACCGCCCTGGCCTGCCACATCGACTGGCGCTGCGATGGCGACTACGCCGCGGCCGGCGATGCCGTCGCCCTCTACCACTACGTGGGCGACGGGTTCAGCTTCATCTGCACCGGCGCGTTGCTCAACCGGACCAACAGCGACTTCACGCCGCTGCTCATGACCGCCTGGCACTGCGGGGTCCGCGACAACAACGCCGACACCGTCGAGGTCTACTGGCGCTACCAGACGTCGGCCTGCGGCGGAACGATTCCGAACGTCAACACCCTGACCCGCAGCAATGGCGTGCATCTGCTGCACAACGACTCGGGCACCGACTGGACCCTGCTGGGCCTGGACGGAACCGGCGCCGCGAATCAGTACCTCGGCTGGGATGCCGGCGGGCTGGCGAACGGCACCGACATGGTGGCCATCCACCATCCGCGCGGCACGTTCAAGAAGATCACGTACATGACCAAGACCGGCAACATCACCAGTTGCATCCCGGCCGACGGTTTCGCCCACGTGATCGACAACGGCGACGGCGAGATCGAACCCGGCTCCTCCGGCGGGCCGATCCTTGATCCGTCGTTCCGAGTCCGCGGCACCGGCAGTTGCGCGAACTGGGGCTGCGGCAGCGGCAACAACGCGACGTACGGACGCCTCGACCTGGCGTACCCGAACCTCGCCCCGTGGCTGAGCCCGGCCTCCGAAGTATTCGTGAACAGCGGCTACAACGGGGTCGAACGCGGCACGCCAACCCAGCCGTTCGACCACTTCCTCGACGCCACGTTCGCCGTGGCCGAGGGCGGCACCGTCGCCCTTGATTCGGGCACCTACAGCGGCGCCCGCACCTTCACCAAGGCGATGACGCTCGAGTCCACTGGCGGCTCGGTCACCATCGGCAACTGACGAAAGGACGCACCATGCATTGCATTTCCAAGCGGCCTCTGGCCCGGCGTCCGAGAGCGACGTTGATCGCCTGCCTCGCCATCACCGGTGCGGCCGTGGCCGGCACCCTCGTCACCGCCGCCGCGGCGGGCGACGTTGAGCAACCGACCGGCGGCCCGAGCATCGACTGGTGGTCGGTGGACGGCGGCGGCGGCGCTTCCGGCGGCGGCGACTGGTCCCTGACCGCGGCCATCGGCCAAGCGGACGCGGGCCCGATGGCCGGCGGCGAATGGCTCGTTGACGGCGGGTTCTGGGCCGGCGGCGCGGCGACGCTCCCCGCCTGTCCGAACGACGTGGACGGCAGCGGCGTGGTTGACTTCGTCGACCTGCTCAGCGTCCTCAGCAACTTCGGCGTCTGCCCGGGCTGCCCGGCGGACGTTGACGGCAACGGGGTGGTCGACTTCGTGGACATTCTCAATGTCCTCGGCGACTTCGGCCCCTGCTGATTCCTGCTTGTCTGTATCCGCCCATGCGGATCCTGCTTCCCGGCGACCCCTTCCCGCTTCCCCGCGCGAAGGGGTCGTCGCATTCCGAGGCGACGGGCGGCGGGCGGCGGGCTCGGCGAGGCGACCCGCGTGAGCGGCCTTACGGCGCCTCAAGGCCTTGGCACAGCAATTCGATGGCGACATGCCCGTCGGCGGTCTTGGTCGTGCCCTGAAGTTCGACCCCGGCCACGGTGTCGGAGCCGATCCGCAGGTACGTCACAAGGCCCGCGTCACGCTCACAGTCGGCCGTCGGAACGAACGCGAAGACATCGCCCCGGTGGCTGGACCGAATGAACTCAGCCAGGCCGCTGAAGACGGGGCGCCCACCGGCGTCCTCGAGCACGCAATCGAACGTGTCGACGATGGAACCGGATTGGGCAACACCCTGCAGCCACGCCGGCAATCGGGTGGAACGTGATTCAGCCCCCGCCGGGCCCACCGGCGCACCGCCGGGTCGCGATCGGCCATCGTGATCGTGCTGGTCAGTTGGATTGGACATCGTTGCATCGACTCCGAACATCGGCACACTGCTCCGATTCATCGCGGCCGTTCACTCAACGGCCAAAACCACGTGCCGACGGGCGGCACCGAAGGGAGAACATCGTGGACGCTCGGCCGAGTCGGCCGCCGACGGACAGGATCCGGGGGCTCGATGGGAATGAGCCAACCGGGTGGTGTCCGCCAGACGACCGAATGTCTCGGCACGAGACGTGGGCAGCCATCCATGCTTCAAGGCGTTGTTGCGCGAGACACGAGCGGTGCTCGGGAGACCACCGCCCGATCTCCGGCGATTCCGTCGCCCTCCGCCATGGAGGGAAGAAACCGCCGGCCACCCGGGCAACGCAAAGAAATTAGGGCGAGATGTGGTCGATGTCTCTGGCCATGGGGGGCCATTGCGCCATGGCGACGTGAGACCATGGGCGGTGCATCGGGTTGCACCATTGCGGGCGAATTCGAGTTGGATCGGAGCAAGCCGCCCCGATCGAGGGCTCACCCGGCGTGCGCGCGATCGATCGCCGAACCGAGATCATCAATCAAATCGCGAGGCGACTCGATGCCGACGCTGATCCGCAGCAGGTCGCGCGGCGTACGGCTGGTCGGACCTTCCACCACGGCCCGATGCTCAATCAAACTCTCCACCCCGCCGAGGCTGGTGGCCGGCGCAAGCCAACGCGTACCGCGGGCGACGCGCGCCGCCGCATCCTCGCCGCCGCGCACGCGAATGGAGAGCATCGCACCAAAGCGATCCATCTGCCGCGCGGCCAGCGCGTGGCCTGGGTGCGTGGGCAAACCGGGGTACAGCACCCGCGATACATGCGGATGCGCTTGCATCGCCTCGGCGATGGCCATCGCACCATCGCACTGCGCGGCCAATCGCAAGGGCATCGTCCGCATGCCACGAAGAAGCAACCACGCATCGAAGCCTGACGGCACCGCACCACCGAGAATCTGCCGTTCGCGGATCCCGTCGGCGAGCTCCCCGGCTTCCCGCCACGCGACCACCCCGCCGAGCACATCCGAATGCCCGCCGACGTACTTGGTCGTCGAGTGCACGACAAGGTCGCAGCCGAGGTTCAGCGGACGCGTGATCATCGGCGTACACCAGGTCGCATCGCAGGCGACGATGGCTCCCGCGGCCCGGGCGCGGGCGGCCACGTCGGCCACATCGGTGATGCGCAACTGCGGGTTCGACGGCGTCTCGATCCAGACCATGGATCGCGGGCGACTGGCGGCGCTGGCGCGAGCGTCGGCGTTCCCGTCAGCATCAGGCGGGGCCTCCGACACCTCCGCCAAGGCCGCGTCGAGGGCGGCCCGATCGGTCATGTCGAGTTCAACGACCTCGATCCCGCGGTGGGGCAAGATGGTGCGAGCCTGGTTGCCGACGCCGACGTAGCGATCGTCCGGCAGCAACAAACGCGACCCCGGCGGCAACAAGTCGAACGCCGCGTTGGTCGCGGCCAAGCCCGACGCGAACGCCGCCGCCCCGGCTGCCCCCTCCATCACGGCCAGCGCTTCCTCCAACCGTTCGCGCGTCGGCGCGTTCTCCCGGGCGTACACGTAGCCGCGATCCGAGCCGTCATCCCGCCGCGCGAAGGTGGTGGCCAGGTGAATCGGCGGCGCGACGGCCCCGGTCTCCGGATCGTGGTGTTGACCGGCGTGCACGGCCAAAGTCTGCAGGTCAGGACTGGGCCGTTCAGCACCGGACGTCGCGTTGAACTCGGACGGCATCGTGGAGGGTCCTCGGGTCCGGATGAGCCGGTATCGTGGGGGCGAAGCGGCCAAGGCCGCGGGGAGGCATGCATGATGGCGAGTTCGTATCAGTCCCGCCGAAAGTTGCGGTTCATCGGCGTTCAAACCCTGGCGGAGCTGGCCCACGGCCGGCCGCGGGACACGCCGATGGCCACGTGGTCCGCAATGGCGATGGCGATGGCGATGGCCACGATGGTCTTGGCCGCCGGGCTCACCGCGCCGGCCACCGCCGCCCGCCAGGCCGAGAACGATGCGGGCGTAGAGAACGCGTCGTCGGACGCCACCACCGCGCCGGCCACGACCGACGCCGCCCGTGAGACGGATCCAGAGACGGAGACCGAAACGAATCCCGAGACCGTTCCAGGAGAGGGTGCCCCCACAACACTGCAGCCACTTTCGCAGCTCCTCGGCGGCCCGGTCGGCGCGACCGCAGCCCACCCGGACAAGGTGTTGTACATCATGCAGCTGCTGCAGAATCGTCGCAGCGAACGCGTGAAGTTCACGCCGATCGGCCGCAGCCACGAAGGCCGGCAGCTCGGGTACCTGACCATCAGCAGCCCCGAGAACATCAAGCGCCTGGACGCGGTGCAGGCCGAGCATCAAGCGGCGTCAACGGGCCAGCGCGGATTCGACGAAGGGCGTTTGGACGCGCTCCCCGGCGTGGCCTGGATCGGTGCAAGCATCCACGGCGACGAACTCTCCGGCACCGATGCCGCGATCGCCTTGGCCTACACCCTGGCCACAAGCACGACACCCGAGATCGAGGCGATGCTGGACGAGCTCGTCATCCACATCGATCCGCTCCAGAATCCCGACGGCCGCGCGCGATACCTCGCCCAGATCAAGTCCCTCCGTGGCCAAACCCCCAACCCCGACCCCGCCGCCCTCCACCATGCCGGTGGCTGGTCATCCGGCCGCGGGAACCACTACCTCTTCGACCTGAACCGTGACTGGGTCCCGATGACCCAGCCCGAAACGCAGCGCCGGGTGAAGGCTTACCTCGATTGGCTGCCACACTTGGTGATCGACGCCCACGAGATGGGCACGCTCGACACCTTCTTGTTTGATCCGCCGCGCGAGCCGATCAATCCGGCCCTCGCCGCGGACATCAAGCAGCGGCGCACCGACTTTGGGGCCCGGCAAGCCGCGGCCTTCGACGCCCGAGGCTGGGCGTTCTATACGCAGGAGTGGTACGAAGAGTGGTACCCCGGGTACACCAACGCGTGGGCGAGCCTCGGCGGTTCAATCGGACTGCTGTTCGAGCAGGCGGCGTACAACGAATCGAGCGTCACCCTGCCGGACGGCCGGATCGAGCACTACGCCGACGCGGTCGAGCGTCAACGCGTCGGGATGGAAGCGTGCCTGCAGGCCTTGCTCGATGACCACGTGGCCATCATCCGAGAACGTTTTTCCGAGGCCCGGGCGGCCTTGGATCCCGGCTCCGCGCAGCCGCGCGGCGTCCTGATCGTGCGGCCGACGGTTGACCCGACGCGGATTGATGCGTTCGCCGCCCTGCTGAAGGCCCAAGGCATCGAGGTCGGTCAGGCGGACGACACGTTCGTGGCCACCAACGCTCGTGATACCGGCGGCGATGTGCTCCCGCGGCTGCCATCGCCCGCCGGCACCTTGGTGATCCGGTCCACGCAACCCCGCCGGCGCATGCTCCACGCGCTGTGCGACTTTGACCCGCGCATGACCGATGACTTTTTGCTCGAAGAACGCACCCGCATCGGCCGGGGCGACGGTTCGATGCTGTACGACGTGACGGCTTGGAATCTGCCCATGGCCCACGGGATGGACGCCTGGTGGGCGGAGTCGATCGACGCCGTCGCCACCCGCCCGTGGGCCCCGACCGCGACGCCGGCCCATCGCGTCGAACCGGCGCCGGCCGGCGGTTGGGTCGTGGACGGCCACGCGCGTGAACTCAGCGCGTTCTTGGCCACTGTGACCGCGGCGGGCCATGCGGTTCGCGTGGCGACGCGCCCGTTTGAACTCGACGGCCGGATGCATCCGGCCGGCAGCTTGCTTTTCCGGCGAGCCGAACAACCAAAGAACTTCTACCGGTGGTTGGCCGACGCGACGAAGGGTCGCCACCTGGACGTCATCAACGCCAACGGTGGCCTCACCGGCAACGGCGTGGATCTGGGCGGCCAACGTTTCATGCTGGTCCGTCACCCGCGGGTGGCGATGGTGAGCCAGTGGCCCATCTCGACCACGGGCTTCGGCGGCCTCTGGCATGCCCTGGATTTCCAGGTCGGACTGCCGGTCTCCCCCATCACCGCGACCGGACTCGGCGGCATCGACCTCCGCCGGTACGACGTGATCGTCCTGCCGCCCGCCGGACGACTGGCCGCGGCGATTGACCCATCGGCCCAGTCCCGACTCGAAGCATGGGTCCGCGACGGCGGAACGCTGATCGCGGTGGGATCGAGCGTCGACTGGGCGATCGACGCGGGACTCAGCTCGCTGGTGCGGCGACGCGACGTGCTCCCGTCGCTGGAAGCATGGCAGGCATCGATCGAACAAGAACGCGCCGACCGGACACCAACGGTTGACCTGGATGCGGTCTGGGGCGGACGTCCGGCCGACGAGCAGGCCGCCGCCGAGGCGCGGGCCGAGGCCGAGGCGGCCGCACGTGAGACCTCCGAAGCCCGCGACCGACGCGTGGATGCGGTCACCGAACGCCTGTTGGAAGAGCGACCCACGGTTGGCAGCGTCCCGCCACGCCCGCGGCGGCCCGAACGCCGTGGCGACGGCGGAGGTGGATCACCGCGTGATCGCAGCCTGCTGGTCGTGGGCGAAGCACTGCTGGCCGGCCAGACCGAAAGCGCGCGCAAAGCGCCCCTTGGCGATGCATCGCGCCTTCCGTCCGACCCCGAGGCCAGAGCTCGTGCCGACGCCAACATGGCTCGGTTCAGCCCGAGCGGCGTCTTCGCCCGGGCCGAAATCGACCCCGAGCACTGGTTGACGTTCGGCATGGAAAACCGTCCGCTTCCCGTCCTCGTGGCCGGATCGACCGTCCACCTGTCCCGCTCGCCCACCGAGTCGCCGGTTCGCCTTGGGGCAGCCGAGGGCCTGCGGCTTTCCGGACTGTTGTGGCCCGAGGCCCGGGAACGCCTGCACCGTTCGACATGGGCCGGCGTCGATCGCGTCGGCCGGGGCCAGGTCATCTGCTTCCCGCACGATCCGGTCTTCCGGGGATCCACCGAGTCGACCCGCCGGCTGTTCGAAAACGCGGTGCTCCTGGGACCATCCCTTGGTGTGGACGTGCCGAATCCCTGAACCGAACCCGTCCAAGCATCGTCGCGGCCGCGCTGTTTCGCTCCGGAGCGGTCCCGATCGCGCCGGGGAGTGGGCGATTCCAGGCCAGTCATCGCCAATTCCCGGATCCGTCGGAAACGAAGGGGCCATCGATCCGTACTCTTGATCGATGCCCGGTTCTCCTCCATCCGAATTGATGCTCGCATCCAACGCGCTCCGGCGAATCGCCGAGCCCGCGGCCGTCGTCGCCGCCATCGTGGCCGCATTGGGAATCCATGGCGTCCTCCGAGCGGGGCTCGCGTTGATGGCCGCGGAATCGGCCGCCAGCCCGTCGAAAGAACAGATCGCTGGCCGTGTTTCGACCGCTCCCGGACTCACGTTCGACTTGACCGTGTGGCTCTTCGTCATGATCGTCGGACTCCTCCTGACGGCGTACTTCTGGAACCGGGTGCCGCTTTCGCGGCCGGCGGATGCCCGGCCGGCTCGCGGCCAACGATGGACCCTACGGCGGTCCCGGCCAGAGCCAGCCCGCCGGCCCGCGGCCCATCAACGTCCCGCGGCCGGGGCCACTGGGGCCACGGAAACCGATTCCAAGGCCGGGGGCGCCGCCCCTGAACCGCGACCATTGGCCGGCAGTGGCCAGACCATCGACGCGTCCGGGCCGCACCACTCCGCCAATCGTCAGCCGTTCGCCTCACTCGAGGCAGTCGCGACGCCTTCGACGCGCCCCATGGCCGCGCGATTGGCCGCCTCGCCACGGGCGACGGTGGTTGCCGCCACCCCGCGCCGTGAACACCGCCCCTTCAGCCATGTCCAACTGCTGTTCAACACCGCCACCGCGATTCTGTTGGGCATCGCCGGTTCGGCGGGCATCGTGTTCATGGTGCTCGCTGGCAGCCAACTCGTCGCCGCTGCATTGTGAGCGGAACGTTGGCATGGGCAGCGCGGAGGCGGTTGCACTGCGCAACGGTTCGCTGAACCACGGACTCGGCCCCTGCGTGATCGCGTGAACCCGATTTCAGGCGCGACAAACGGCCGACCAGCCAGTCAGTCAGTCAGCCAGTCAGTCCGCCGGCCAGTCAGCCAGTCAGCCAGTCACTCAGTCAGTCAGCCGGCCAGCCAGCCAGTCAGCCAGCCAGCCAGCGCCGGCACTTCATCCGATGGGCCCAAGTCGCAGCGATCGTTCGCCGGCGGCCGGCCGAAACGTCCGGCGCGTCTCGGGTGACCCCGGCCACTGGACCTCGATGCGGCGCACGACGTCTGCCTCGGCCAGTCCGATCGACACTCGGGGATCGCGAGCGGCACAGAAGCTGCCGTCGGTGGCCACTCGCCGTCGAATCTCGCGCTCGCCGCGCGGCCCCTCGACCGTCACCCGCACGATCGCACCAATTGCTGGCCCCCCGGTGGCTGCCCGCACGTCAAGGACCAAGGCGGGGCGATCGGCCGGAGCGATCTGATTGATCAGGACGCGCGGCTGGCCGTCACGCACGAGCACGACGGCGTCCACCGCCCCATCTCCGTCCACGTCGCCGAAGGCCACGGCCCGCGCACTCGTCGCCCGCTCGCTCGGCGAGCCAGATTCCAGCTCCGCGACGGGAACGAGCCGGCCCGCCTCACCACCGCGGAACAAGAGATCCGGCTCGGCGAAAATGTCCGACTCCGAGAAGCGATCACTCTGCCACCGGACCCGGCCGGTCCCGAGGTACAGGTCTTGCCGCCCGTCGTGGTCAAAGTCCACAAAGCCGAGGCCCCAGCGGGTGAACGCTCGGCTGCGCGCGGCCAAGCCCGCCCGGGCGGTGATGTCCACGAAGAGCCCGCCGTCGTTCCGAAAGAGTGAATCGGTTTCCCGGACCAGGTTCCCAACGAGCAGGTCCGGGTCGCCATCGTTGTCGCGATCGGTCGCCCAGACGCCCATTCCTGCCTTGGCCCGGCCCGAGTCATCTGCCGCACACCCACGAAGCATGCCTTCTTCGCTGAACGTGCCATCCCCACGGTTGATCCAGAGGTGGTCGTGCATGCCATCATTGGCGACGAAGACGTCCGGGCGACCATCGCCGTCGAAGTCATCGACGACAACGCCCAAGCCGGTGCCGGGCGCAGCGCCAACGCCGCTGACATCGGTCACGTCGGTGAATCGCCCGCTCCCGTCGTTTCGGTAGAGCCGATCGGGCACCGCTGCTTGGTAGACCGCGGGATCGCAGTAGTCGCGTTGCCCAAGCTCATTGAAACACTCGCGTTCCCGCTCGGGCGACCAGTCCATGTAGCGGGCGACGAAGAGGTCCAGGTCGCCGTCGGCATCGAAATCGAAGAAGCTCGCGCCGGCCGAAAACCCGCGTTCGGTCAAACCTCGATCGCGTCCCTCGTCGCGGAATCGGCCGCCGCCTTGATTGATGAGCAGCGCGTCGCGGCCGAGGGTCGTGATCAGGATGTCGGTGTCGCCGTCGCCGTCAACGTCAGCCGTCGCCGCGCCCACGCCGTAGGGCGTCGGCCCGACGCCCGACGCGACGGTGTCGTCAACAAACGTCCCATCCCCTTGATTTCGGTACAGCCGGTGGCCAGCCGCCTGACCGCCCGATGGCTCGTCACCGCTGAAGTCGCCGCCGCCCTGGACGCAGAGGAGGTCGAGGTCTCCATCGTCGTCGACATCCAGCAGCGCGAGCCCGCCAGCTGTGATTTCGGGGATGGCCCACGTGCCAAGACGTGCCCCGGAGTCATGGACGAAGTCGATGCCGCGCTCGGCCGCTTCATCGCGAAACCACGGGGGCAACACGGGGGTGCCGGCGACGTTGGGGGCGTTGGTTCCGCCGGGGGCGCCGGGGGCGAGAGGCGCGTCCGGGCCGCCGGCATCCACGCTGGCCGCCGAGCCGCCGACGGTGTCGCCGGGCGCACCATGATCTGCCGATCCTGCCGCTCCTGCCGCATCGGCCGCTCCCCGCGCCGCGGGCGGAGCAGATGCATCATCGCGGCCCTCGTTCCCACAGCCCATGAGCACCGACGCGGCGGCCACCGAAGCAACGGTGGCCGCCGCGAACCGGCGAAACTCAGTCGGGCATGATCGCCGCGCGATCCATGTCCTGTTCATCTTGTCTCAGCTCCGACTCAGTCGGTCTTCACGTCGCTCGGCCCAGGCTCGGCGAGCAACAGTTCAACCGCATCCTTGACCTTGCCCGGGGTCAGACCCGCACCGCGAATGATGCCATTGCGATCGATGACAATGTACGTGGGCCAGAACGCAAGGTTGAAGGCTTTGGCCGAGAGGCCGCCACGTCCCGCCGGATTCGCCTTGTCCAGCGCCACCGGGTAGTTGATGCCCTTCGACTTGATCATCGCATCGGCCGAGTCCCAGCCGCGGGAAGCATCGTGGATGCCGATGAAGACAAGGCCGTCGTCGGCGTGCTTCTTGACGAGTTCAATGTTCTTGGGGATGGAACGGACGCACGGCGGGCACCAGGTGGCCCAGAAGTCGACCACGACGACCTTGCCACGCAGCTTGTCCAGGTCGGCCGGCTTGGTTCCGATCCACTCAGAGGCCTGGATATTCTGGGGCCGCCGGCCTTCGAGATCCCGCAGCTCAGCCTTGCGCTTGGCCCCGGAGTAGAACCAAGAGTCGGGGAAGGACTTCACCTTGACCTTGGTCTGGGTCTGGCTTTGGGCCGCGCCAGCGGTGGCGGACTGCTCCGGAGCGGCGGTGGCCGAACCCGAAGCGATCAACGCGGCGGGGATGCTGGCGGCGAGCAGCGCGGCCGCCCCCCGAGCGAGCAAGACGCCCCGGCGGCGAACAGTGGAACGGACGGCGGGCATCGAATCGAAGGACATGAACGGACTCCTGAGACGGGCGTAGTGGACGATGAACTGGCACGACGGGCCGTCGTGACGGCCATCCGTGGATCGCCGGGCGAAGAAAGGTCTTCCGCGGATCGCCGGGCTGACCCTTGGCCGCGACCCGAGATCAACCCGCACCGCCGCCCCGGCATTCCGACAAGACGACGTTTCCCAGCCTATCGGCGGTGGCGGCCCCTTGGCGACGGCCAACCTTGCGGATTGACGCCAGGCCTGAGCCCGGATCCGAGCCCAGCTGGGGCCCTGATCGACGCCAGACGCCTAGCCCCCCCCACATCTCGCCCAACGGCCTCAGGGCCTCGGCGGGCGGGCGGATGCGGGGCCGCTGGACGATTCCATCGGCCCCGGTGGCATCGTCGGGCCGGGGGCTGGGGTTGGGGTTGGAGCTGGGGTTGGTGCTGGTGCTCCCTCGGGCCCAGCCCCGTCCGCTCCGCCGGACCCGGAGTCGTCCGGGGGTGTCGGCGGAGCGTCGCCCCCGCCTCCGGGGACCCGCAGGTCATCCAAGGCCGCCGCCGCGTCGCGCCAGTCCTGGATCCGGGAACGATGATCTCCGGCCGCCCCTTCGAGCATTTCAATCCCCTGGCGGAACGCCGCGGCCGCCTCCGTGGGACGACCAAGCTCCCGAAGGGCGACGGCTTTCGCGGCCAGGACGCTCGCGGCCTCCAAGCTGGAAGCGCCGAACGCCCCGACCGTTCGTTCGCGAAGCGCGGGAATCATCTCGAGTGCTTCGGCCGGACGGCCGGCCCGGCAGAGCGTGCTGGCCAAGTTCAGTTCCACCCGAATCGTGCTTCCCGAGTCGGGACCGAACGCGATTCGCCGGCCGGCGATGTTCGCCCGACGCAACGGGACGGATACCTCGTACTGGCCGGTCGCGTTGAGCGCCGCAGCGTAGTTGTTCATCACCACCAACCGCGTGCGGTTCGTCGGCGGCAGGGTTTCGAGGGCGACGTCGGCGGCGAGACCAGCCAAACGCAAGGCTGCGTCGACCTGATCCAAGTTCAGGTAGCAACTCGCCAAGGTCGCGGCGTACTCCATCACCATGAAGTGTCGATCTCCGTACGCCTCGGCGGTGATGGCCAAACCACGCTCGAGCCGTTCGATCGCCGCATCACGTTCGCCCATCTGGAACTGCAAGGTCCCCAGGCTCAGGTCGGCCGATTGCCAGAGCATCCCCTGGGATGGCTCGAGGTGGGTCAGCAGTTCCTCGAGTCGGCGGCGGCCGTCGTCGAGTCTCCCCTCGGCGATGTCGATGCCGGCCAGGGTGATGCCCGCGTCGACGAGGTCATCGTCGCCCGGGTCCACGCCGGCTCGTTGCAATCCATCGATCGCCATCGTCAGCTCTGCTCGCGCTTCCACCCACTCTTCCGAGCCGGCCAGGACCTGCCCGGCCCGCACGGCCAATCGATCGTGACGAACGTCGTCGATGCCGAGTTCATTCAAACGTTCCGTCGCCGAGTTGACCTGCTCCTCGGCCGCGTCCACGTCGTCGAGCACGATGAAGATTCGCGCGAGCGTCGAACGGACTTCGACTTCGGTGATCGGCCGATCGAGAAAACGCCCGTCCAAGCCCGCCGCCGCTCCGTGCACCACATGGAGAATCGATGCGTTGGGTCCAAGCCGGTCAGGCCGCGCGGCGAGAAACATGTCATCCAACATGAACCGGTTGACTTCGCGGGCGGCGCCTTCGGCCCGGGCCAGATCTTCAAGCGCTCGAGAGACACGATGATTCGCTGCCTGTTCCGCCCGCCGGGCCAGCTCCGTGCGGACGGCCAAACCGCCCAGCGTCAGGACCGCAGCCGCGGCCGTTGCCGTCAGCGCGGGATACTTGCGGACCACGCGTGTCGCGGCACGAATCGGCGTCTCCGGCACCGCTTCGATCGGCTCGCGTTTGAGCCAACGCTCCAAATCGAGGGCCAGGTCTCGGGCACTGGCGTACCGATCGGCCGGCGATTTCTCCAGCGAGCACGCCACGATCGCGTCCAGATCGCGATCAATCTGCCGAGCACGATCGTCGCCCGCCGCACTGGGAAAGCTGCCCGCATCCACCGCGCGGCTCGGCGCAATCGGGCGTTCGTACACGATGCGCTCCACAATCGTCGCGAAGTCCAACTTCGAGCCAGGTTCCAAGCCGAGCGGCGGCTTCCCGGTGAGCAGTTCGTAGAGCACCGAGCCAAGCGCGTAGACGTCCGACTGAATGGTGATGTCATCGGACGGACCGGAAGCACGGGTGGAACCGGCCGCGCTCCCAGATGCGTTCGGTTCCGAGGCATCGCCCGCTCCCCCGGAGACAAGATCCCGTGCGGCCCCCCGCTGCAACTGCTCGGGACTCATGGTCGGCCACGACCCGACGATGCCGACGCCGATCGAGTGGAACGTGCTGGCCAACTCCGACCCCGAGACGCCGCGCGCCACGCCAAAGTCGATCACCACCGGCTCGACGCGCTCGCCGGCGCGGCGCACGAGCACGTTGTCCCGCTTGAGGTCGCGATGGATGATGCCGCGGCGGTGGGCAAAGTCGACGGCCCGAGCGACGTCGATCCACAGGCGCACCGTGGACTCGACGGACGCCGCAACCTCCGACGTGTCCGGCCCGATCGGCGGACCGTCGACGTACTCCATCAGGAGGTATGCCCGGCCGCGGGCATCACGACCTCGGCCGCGGTACGCGACGATTCCCGGATGCTCCAATCGCTGCAAGACGGCCGGTTCGCTTTCGAACCGCATCTGCGCTTCCACGTCGAGCCGCGAAAGCAGCTTCACCGCGTGCTGGACCGGCGGATCGTCCGACGTTTCGACCAGCCACACCGAGCCCATCCCGCCGGACCCGATCGGGCGAATCACCCGCAGGCCAGCGATGTCCGGTGGCTCGCCGGCGGTGGCGTGTGCCGCGGGGTCACGAGCGGGGTCGAGCGCTGGGTCGAGCGCTGGATCAAGCGCGTCGCCCGAGGCGGCGTCAGTCGGAGCACCCGAGACCGCACGTAGCTTGCCCGCCCCACCCGCCCGCGCGGCGGGGCCGTCGCCATGATCCTGTGATTCAAGGGCGGCGACATCGTCCGCGGCGGGCTCAGCCGCGAGCATCCGGCGGGCCACGATGACGGCCTCCGGGTCGTGGAGCGCGGCGCGTTCCAGTGATGCCTCGCGCACGGTACGTGGAGTCTCCACGAGCTGGTCAAACAGCGCCGCAGCGCGTTCGAAGACCGTCGAGTCAGTCATTGCTTCCGCCCTCCTGCATCCACGCCCGCAGCCATGCGATCGCCCGCCGCTGTTGCTGTGTGATGGTGCTGATCGAAACGCCCAGGCGCGATGCGACCTCGGCCACGCTGTACCCGCCGAATATCCGGTACTCGACGATGCGGGCGTGCCGCATGTCTTGGGCGGCGAGCCGGTCGATCGCTTCCCCGAGGGCGACGAGATCGACCACCGCCGTCGTGCCCCGGGCGACGAGATCGGCGGGCAGTTCCATTTGCTGGCGGGCCGTCGGCCGCTTGTCCGCCGCCCGGCGCCGGGCATGGTCCACCAACACGTGCCGAAACACGGTGACGGCCACGGCCATCGGATCTTCGTCGGGTGGGCTCGCCGGATCGCGTCGCCGCTCGTGTTCGGCAATGCGGATGTATGCCTCGTGCACGAGGGCGGTCCCGCCGAGCGTATGCCCCACGCGCTCACTCTTCATGAGGTGCGCGGCGAACGCGCGGAGTGCTTCGTACCGGCTTTGACTGAGATCGACGCGTTCACCCATGGCCACGACTTGCCCCGGCCGCTCGCGGCCCCCAGCATCCTCCCGACATCCTCGATACGCGCGATCAGCCCAACTGGACATCCCGGGCTGGGCATTCCGGGCCGGGCATCCCGAGCCAGCCCGACGAGTATGCCGAGCCGATCCATGCTTCGCGACCATCAATCCGAATTCGGCGGCGACCAGCGAAATGGCGCATCCCCGGCGGCGCACCATTCCGAAGACCAGTCCCGGCCCCCGCTCCATCGATGCATCAGTCGTCGTCGGCCCGGGCTTCCAGAGCGTGCAACTCAAGGCCGGCAAGTTCGGGCAAAGAACGTCCCGCGATCGCCTGCAACTCGCCGTACATGCTCGTGGTGTTGTCCATCATCATCGCGAGCTGCTTCTCTCGCTTCTTCCAGTGCTTGGTCAGCGCTCGTTTCTCCGCCTCCAAGTCGTCGCGCATCGTGGTGTACGACTCCACGATGCCCTCGATTCGGTGCCGGAACTCCGCGCCCATCATGTACTCGTAGAGGAGTTCCATCTTGGATTGTCGGCCGACGCCGGCTTGCTGCGCCGCGTGGACGCGAATGAGCATCTGCCGGAGGGCCGAAGCCAGCGGCAAGGCACTGGCTTCGTCCGTCACCCAAACGCCGTCGACCTGTCCAAAGCGCTCGATGCCCTTGGGCAAGACGGCGGTCAGAATCACCGACACGTCCGCCTTGGCCGTCCGCTGGTCGTCGCGCAACTTGGCCAGCCAGCCATCGCTCCAAGCTTTGGTGCGCTTGCTCTCCCACAAGATCGTGCCCGCGGTCGCCCCCGACGGCGAGGCGACTCGGTGCACCGCATCGCCGCCGTGCTGGCCCTTGGGCACTTCGTCCACCACGTCGCGAGGAAAGGCTGACCGCAGGGTCAGTTCAAGGTCAAGCTCTTGGACCTCGCCCTGCAACTGTTGCGAACCCTGGTCGGCCCGACGCTGCAGGTCATCGATCTGCTTGCGTAAGTCGCCGATGACCTTTTCCTTCTCCGCTTCGCGCAGCCGAAACTGATCGAGGGATTCTTTCTGGGCGACCTCGCGGATGCGCGTGCGTTCGGCGTCGAGCTGTCGCTGCTTCTCCAACTCGAAGCTGCGACGCTCTTCTTCCAGGGCGTGCTTGTGCTTGCGAAGTTCAAGCTCCGCCGCTTCCGCTTCGGCCACGCGTTTCGCTTTTTCGGCGAGTTGCGTCTGGAGATCCCGCAGCGCCACCGACTGTTCTTCCCGCACCGACTTCTCAAGCTTGGTGCGAATCGCCGTTCGTTCGGTCTCGAGCCGAGCTCGGACCTCTTCCTCCAGGCGTTCCCGGGCGGCGGCGACCCGCGCCCCCTCGGCCTTCATCCGCTCCCGCGTATCCCGGAGCTTCTCCGCCTCGGCCGTCAGTGCCGCCTGCCGCTCACGCGTCGATGCCTCGAGACTGGCCCGGGCCGACTCGATGAATGGGGCGGCCAGCGTCTCGGTCAGCGGAATCCTGTGCTGGCAGCTCGGGCATGTGACGATCGGATCGGCGGGCATGGGCGTCGGGCTGGACATGACGGGCGGCCTCGGGACGGGATGGCGGACGGGGACCCTGCGAGCGTACCCGCCGTCGGACCTCCCGCGCGTCGATCGACACCCTGCCCACGCCGGCCGACGACACCCAGCTGTCAGTGGCGCGTGAACCCAGAACGAAAACGGGCCCCCCGTTCGTGAGAACGGAGGGCCCGTAAAAATCGTGGGCGAGAACGATGGCCCGCCGTGGGAGGCGATTCATCGATCCCGCGGCGCGATTCAGCCGCGACGACGGCGACGACCGGCGAAGCCGGCGAGGCCGAGCAGGGCCAGCGCACCCGGGGCGGGCACGACGGTGCCTTCGATGCCCTTGAGGATGATGGTCACGTCGTAGGAGTTGGCGTTCGCGTCGGCATCCCAGTTGTTCTGGAAGCTGATGCTGATGTCGCCATCGTCGCCGATCATGGCGAGCTCAGCCCAGTCGGCGTCGATGAAGTTCTCGCCGTAGGTGCCGTCACCGTCCGAGCCGGGGCCATCAAAGGCCCAAGCGGTGTCGGCCGCACCGATGTCGGTGAAGCCGCCAGCGATGAAATCGTTGGTGCCGTCGGCGACGATCATCTGAGCGTCCGACGCCCAGCTGCCGTCCTGCACGGCCTCAGCGTAATCGAACGAAACGTCGATCGAGCTGAGGGTGCCGGTGACGTCGGTGACGCTGGCGGTGAGCATGTCGAGCGCACCGAGGTCGCCCGAGAAGTTGATGACAACGTCGGCCGACGCGGCCGAAGTGATGGCGATCGCCGTACCGGCGACGAGCATGAGCTGCTTCTTCATTGGAAGTCCTCCTCCTGGAGAGATAGTGAGAGATATGCAATCAGCCGACGAACCGACCACATGGTCAGGTCAACTCGTCGGAGGCTCTCTCTCGTCTCAGGGGAGTACCGGCGAAGCCGGGGGCTGCGCTGGACCGCTCCAACGTGACAGGTCTTCGCCAGAAAGGCAAGACGCTGTGCTCGGTTGATGTGGGTGTTCGTACTCGATTGTGCCGAACAACCCATTTTGCGCACGATCGTCACCGAATTCCGCCACAGCTGCAAGGCCCCTGGCGGGGGCGAGAGGCCCCCTCTCACTGGCATGAATCGTCGTTTCTGCCACGTGAGCGACGATTCTCGCTGGTATCGTCATTCTCATGCCCACCGATTCCATCGACCCTGACCATCGCCGGCCCTCGCCGGAACCTCCCGGCCAGACGTGCGTCGCCCCGTTCCCCCGCCATCGACCACGTCAATCCCGGCTGGGAGGAACCGTGGGCCTCCTGGGCTGTTTCGTCGCCGCGGCGGGCATCACGGCGGGATGCCGCGATGGAGCGGCGGACCGTCCCGCCGCCGAGGGATCGACCGAGACGGCGGCAACCCCGGCGGCGGCCGACGAACCCGTCGGACCACATGACGCGCCCGGGACGATCGAAACGCCCAGCGCCGCGCCATCCGACAACGAACAATCGCCCCCGATGACCGCGCTGCCGTCGGACCTCGAACGGGTCGACATCGGCATTGCCCAGGCCGTGCGCCGCGCGTCGGATGCGGTGGGACAAGCGACCACTCTCGCTGACGTGGGCGACGCCGAAGCCGAGTACGCGCGTGTGCTTTTCGCCAATCGCTTTTACGCCGAAGCGCTTCGCGCGGCCAACGCGAGTCTGAACCGAGACGGCGGACAACCGAAGCTGCAGTACCTCGCAGCGGTCACCGCCTGGCGACTCGACCGGGCCGACGACGCCGTGGCGATGCTCGCCGTGCAACTCGAGTCGCCGCGTTCGGCGCCCGCTTCGCCGATCCTGAACCACGCGCCGGCGTACCGGCGACTCGCGGCTTGGCGGTTGGAGCTCGGCGATCTGGACGGAGCGCAGCGATCGATCCGCCGCGCGGCTCGCTTGGATGCTCAGGCTCCGGGCGTGCGCGAGACCATGATCCGGGTCCACCTGCAACGCGATGAAGTCGACGATGCCGCACGATTGGTTGATCAACTGATCACATCGCCGGCCACCGATTCGCCGTACGCTCGCCACCTTGCGGTCCAGATCGCTCGCCAACAAGGAGATCTTGACGCGGTGCGGTCGCACATGGATCAAGCTGACGCCACGACCGTCATTTGGCCGGATCCCTGGATGGACGAACTCGCGAATCGGATTGCGGGGATTCGACACGAGATTGACGTCGCCCTCGGCCGGATGGGCCGCATCCCCCCGGCCGAGATGGCCCCGGTCCTGGCCGATCTGCACCAACGCGCCCCGGCGAACCTCTCGGTCGCCACGGCCTACGCCGCCACCCTGCAAGGGCTCGGGAATCCCGATGCTGCCGTCTCCGCCCTACGCCGCGCGGCCGACGCAACCAGCACACCGCCATCGATCGGGTATTGGAAACAGCGAGCGTCCGCGCTCATCGCGTTGGCCGATGCCCGGCAGGAGGGCGATCCAGACGCGGACATCACGGCCATCATGACCGAGGCGATCGACGCGGCGCGAGCTGGCCTCGCGCTCGCGACCGACGAGCCAGATCTGCTTCGCCTCCTGGCCCAAGCGACGATGCGCACGGGCGACGACCTGGCGGCGATCGCGGCTTTCGAACGGGCGGCGTCCGTCGACTCCGGCCGCCGGGCCGCGCTTCGCTCGGACGCCGCGCTGATCCACATGCGCGCGACCCGTTGGGATGAAGCCGTCGACATCCTGACCTCGGTCGTCGATGAGTCGCCTGAGTTTCCGATCGGCCATGTGTTGCTGGCGACGGCGCTGGCCAACAGCAACCAGGTCCCCGAAGCAATCCGGCGTCTTGAAGCCCGCGTCAACGCCGCCCCCACCGATCGGCAGGCGGCCCAGTTGCTTGGGCGGTTGCGCGAAATCAGCGCGAACGGCGGCTGATCCCACGGATCCTTCGAGCGCAAAGGAGTGCATCTCGCGCTCGCCATCGGCGGTGGCCGCGTCCCCATAACCCGAATCTCGCGTCATCGCCGGCGACCTGACCGGGCGCGCTGGAGCGGCCCGGCCGCCCGGCCGAAGTGCCCGAAGTCCGCCCCCGCGCCCCGATCCGGCCGAACGATCGCCGACGGAGGACGCCCAGCGGACCCGGAGTTCGCCCCGATGCATCGATTCGCTCGCTTGACCGCCCTCCCCGCCGCCACGATCGTGGGTTCCGCCATCGCCGCCGCCAGCCTCTGCGGCGGCCACGCGCGGGCGGACGCGCCGCCAAGCAGCGGCCTCGCGTCGGGCGGCGCCGTGTCCGACACCGACGCCCAGGCCGAACAGTGGTTCAAACGCGGCCAAGCCGCCGACCGGGCCAAGGACGCCGCTCGCAATCCCGCCGAAGCCGCCCATTGGTACCGCCAGGCAGCCGACCGTCGGCACGCCCCGGCGCAGACGGCACTCGGCCTCTTGCTCGTTCGCGGCGAGGGCGTCACCGCGGCCCCGGCGAAGGGCATTGCGTACCTCGAAGCCGCGGCCAATGCGGGCCACGCACCGGCGATGACCGGCCTCGGCATCGTGCATGTTGAAGGAACCGGCGTCCCCAAGGACGTCATCCGCGGCGCGGCATGGCTGCGGGAAGCGGCCGACGCGGGTGATGCCGCCGGGCGCGTCACCCTGGCCGCGATGTACGAAGAAGGCCTCGGCGTCCAGCAAGACTTCGAAGCGGCGCGCCGACTGTACGGACAAGCCGAACGGCAAGGCTCCGGCGAGGCCATGCACGCCCTCGGCGTGATGCACCAGTACGGGCGCGGCATGAAGGCCGATCCCGTCACTGCAATTCGCTACTTCAACCGATCGGCGAAGCTCGGCGTCACGGCGTCCATGCATGCCCTCGGCGACATGCACGAACGTGGACACGGCGTCCCACGCGACCTGCACGCCGCCGCCGCCCACTACACGAAGGCCGCGGAACTCGGCCACGCCCCGAGCCAGAACAACCTCGGGCTGATCTTTCTCTCGGCCGAAGGATCGCCAGCCAACCACGCGGCGGCGAAGCGTTGGCTGGTCGCCGCGGCCGAACAAGACGTGCCGCAAGCCCAGCATGCCTTGGGGCGCATGCACCTGGACGGCCGTGGACTGCCGGTCGACGAATCCGTCGCCGCGACCTGGATCAGCCGCGCCGCCGAGCAAGGGTTCGTCCCCGCTCAGATCGACTTCGCGCTGATGCACGCCGAAGGCAAGGGCGTGGACAAGAACCTGGTCCTGGCCGGCAACTGGTACGAGGAAGCGGCCGGCCGCGGCCACCCCACAGCCCGCATTCGAATCGGTCAGATGCACGAGCACGGCCTCGGCGGCCGCTCGGTGGATCCGGTCACCGCCCTGGCCTGGTACGAGCTCGCGTCCGAAGGCGGCGATGCGGATGCCACCAAGAAGCACCGCGTCCTGGCCCAGCGGATGACGTTGGAAGAGCGGCGGTCGGTGATCGCCCGAAAGATCGCCCTGGCCCAGCCGGGATCGCCGACGACGCGGGAAGCGCCCGTCACCACGAGCTACGTCGCGGTGCCCGGCGACGATCGCCCGGATCGCTGATTCGCGGGACGGAGTGGTCCGGCTGACTGGCTCGGCGAAATCGCTGGGCTGACTGGCTCGGCTGACTGGCTCGGCAGATCGGCTCGGCGAATTCGCTCGGCTGACTGGCTCGGCAGATCGGCTCGGCGAGTTCGCTCGGCCGACTGGCTCGACAGATCGGCTCGGCGGAGTCGCTCGGCTGACTGGCTCGGCAGAATCGCTCGGCGGATCCGCCCGACCGGTCCCGACCACTGCTCCGAATCGCGGCCATTTGCCATCCGACACATTCTGCACGCACGGTCAAGCAAGACAGCCCCAGGGTTGTCTTGCTTGCTTTTTGGGGACGCCATCCGGCGATCGGGACGGCCGGCATGCGGTGGATCGAGAAAATGCCTGCGTTTTGTAGGCAATGCGTTGGAGCCACCGATGTTGCACTTGGGCGTGTCGGGTGGATCAGGATTCGATCTGTGTGCTGATCCGCCAGATCCGCCCGAAGGGCATCGCCGTGAAACGCGACGCCGCCGGCGCACCATCCTGAGGAGGCCACCGATGACGGACCCACGCCCGATCGCTTCTCCGAGGCTGACGCGGGTGCCCCGCCGTCCTGCCGCCTACCGACGGTCGATCCTGGTGCTCATCGCAACCGCCACCGCCAGTCGCTTTGCGACCGGATCGCCACCCCCGATCGCCGTGGACAACGACTTCCACGTCGGCGACCTGGCCCTGGCCGACTTGGACGATGATGGGCGCACCGATGTCATCGGCGCGGGCTACGAATCGGATCAGCTCGCCTGGTGGCGCCAGCCGGTCACCGGAACGTGGGAGCGGCACGTCATCGACGAAGTCAACGGGGCGAGCCAACTCCTGGTCGTCGACCTGAACGCCGACGAGCGCGTCGACATCCTGGTCGCCAGCCAAGCCGACGATGCGGTCTGGTGGTACGAGCGCCTGGCCGACGATGTCGATGGACAGCCCGCGTTCACGCGCCGATTGATCGTCGCCGATGAGCGTTCCGACCCGGCGAGCATCACCGTCGGCGACTTCGACGGCGATGGAACGCCGGACGTCGTCGTCGGCTTCGTTCAGCGGCCGGCGGTCTCGGTGTTCCGCAACGTGACCGGAACCGGACATTTCCTGGGCCAAGTGGAAGTCGAGGTTCCGGTCATCGGCGATGGTGTCAGTGCCGTCGAGGCGGCCGACGTGAACGGCGACGGGCACCTCGATCTGATTGCGGCCACGCCCTGGGATGCCGACACGTTCACCAACTACTTCTGGTTTGCCGGCGATGGGGCCGGCGGCTTCGGCCCGCAGATTCGGATCGCCGGCGGCCTCGACTTGCACGGGGCGTTCGCCATGGCCGCGGCCGACTTCGATGGCGACGGACGCCTCGACCTCGCCACCATGAGCCACTGGGAGCAAAACAACGCGACCGTCAACGTCTTCTTTGGCCAGGACGATGCCGGCCAGGCGTGGAGCGCGGCCCACACGATCGACTCCGAGTTCGCCGGCGCGGACTCGACGCACGCCCTCCGCGCGGTGGACCTCGACGCCGATGGCGACCCGGACCTCGTGGGCGGCTCGAGCTTCTACGACCCGGGGCTCCGAATCTGGTGGAACCAAGGATCGGGGAACTTCGTCGCCGACGACGTGGCGGACGGGTTCGCGGCCCGGGCCGTCGGGATCGCGGACATGACGGGCGACGACCGGCTGAACATCGTCGGCGGAAGCTGGGGTTTCTACACCGGTCAGATTCGCATCTGGACGCTGGCCGCCCCGTGCGGCGCGGACGTCAGCGGCGACGGGCACATCGATGCCGCCGACCTCCTCCAAGTCTTCGCGGCATGGGGGGCGGGCGCCGAGGACCCGGCCGACCTCGACGGCAGCGGCGTGGTGGACCTCGTCGACGTCCTCGAGGTCTTGGCCGACTGGGGCCCCTGCTGATCCAGACGGCCCGCGGCCCCTGCCCTCGGCGGTTCGCTTGGCCGGACCCGTGGCCGGACCTTTGGCTAGACCTTCGGCGAGACCTTCGGCGAGACCTTTGGCCAGACCTTTGGCCGGATCTGTTGCCGGATTCATTGCCGGTCTCGCGGCCAGACTCCCTCGCCAGACCTGCAGCCGGATCAATTGCCGGTCCCGCGGCCAGACTCGCTCGCCAGACCTGCAGCCGGATCAATTGCCGGTCCCGCGGCCAGGCCCCCTGACCGGACCCGTAGCCAGCCCCTGGCCAGACCTGTGGCCAGACCCGCGGCCTGACCCGCGGCCGGACCCATTGCCGGTCCCGCGGTCGGACCCACTGAGCTCAACCCGCGGCCATTCCCACCCCCGTGCCCCCGCCGGAATCCCCGCCGCACAATTTTCTCGCATTGGCGTTGCGCCTCCCGTTGGTGGTCTCCGTATCTCGGTCCACCCACCCACGCGAACCACATCGGTCGCGGGTGGGAACCAGAACACCACTTGCCTTCATCGGAGGATTTCCACATGCAACGCTCCACCACCAACGTGCTCGTCTCCGGCGTCCTTCTCCCCGGCGTCCTCGCCTCCTGCATCGCCGGAGCCGCCATGGCTTCGGGCGGCGGCGACGTGACCGTCATCCGCTCCACCTCCGGTGAGCGGGCGAACCTGACCGCCGCCGTCGATGCGGTTCGCAACAGCCTCGGCGAGTTCAACGCTCCCGAGCCGGGATCGAAGGCCGACGGACGCCGGCAGATCGACTGGGACGCCGCCCCGGACGCCGTCAGCGCCCCCAACGACTTCCCGCCGGACTTCTTCAACTTCCCCGCGTTCCCCCGGGCCCGCGGCGTCGTCTTCACCACCCCCGGCACCGGCTTCCAGCTCTCGGCCACCGAAGCCAGCGGCACCGGCATCGACTTCTCGAACATCGACTTCAGCTACGAAGACACCTTCGAGTCGTTCAGCCCCGAGCGCCTGTTCACGCCCATCGGCGACAACCGCCTCGACATCACCTTCAAGGTCCCCGGCGTTGACCGCCCGGCCCTGAGCCACGGATTCGGAGCCGTGTTCAGCGACGTCGACTTCGACGAAGTGACGTCGATGGAGTTCTACGGTCCCAGCGGCGAATCGCTCGGCCTGTGGTACGTCGACGCTGGCATCCAGTGGGGTGCCGACGAGACCTTCTCGCTCCTGATGGTGCAGTTCGATGAGCCGATCGTGTCCCGCGTCCGCGTCGTGCTCGGAACCGACGCCCTGGCCCACGGGGTCAAGGACGGCGTCGACGGCGTCGACCTGGTGGTGATGGACGACCTGATCTTCGGCGAACCCGTCCCGGCCGCGCCGATCCTGGGCGACTTGAACAACGATGGCCTCATCACGATCGAAGACCTGCTCGCCGTGCTCGCCGCCTTCGGCCCCTGCGACGGCTGCCCCGAGGACTTCAACAACGACGGCTACGTCGGCATCTACGACATCGTGACCATCCTCGCCGGCTTCGACAGCTTCGGTTGATCGACGGACCTGGGGTTCTGCGGACCACGTCTTCATCCATCCGCCGCGTGGGCGGTCGGCACCTGCCGGCCGCCCATCGCTGTGCGCGGAGGGTGGGCGACGGGCGAGGGATCGGATCGACCGATCACCAACCGCCGATGCGTTGCTGCCGATCGGCCTGTCGCGAGGCCAAGAGTGCGACGTATTCTCGCCCGCGCGGGGTTCCGGCCCACGCTTCGGCCCGGCCATGGATGGCCCGGAGTACGGTTTCGTGGTCGGGGCCGAGGCGATGTTCGGCGGCGTCGCTGATGGCGTCGATCGAGGCGCGGGCGGCAGCCAGGGCCGCCGTCGCCGCGTCATCCTGGCGAGCCTCGCCGGGCAATGCGGCGGCCGATCGAGCTTCCGGTGTCGATGCCGACGTCGGCGTCGATGTCGATGTCGATTCCGCCGCCAAGGCCGCCCCAATCTCCGCCCGAGCGAGTTCGACGTCGGCCTCGAAAATCGACGGATGCCCGGCGAGCAAGACATCGGTTCGCAGATCCACGCATCGCCGGGCGTGAAGGATCGCGACCGCGTACCGGCCGTCGGCCCGGGCCAGCCGGGCGGCGATCAACTCGAGTTCGCCGCGGCGAACGTGGCGAGCCGAGACGCGCCGGTCAAAGACGGCGGTCGCGGGCACCAGGACGGCGCGGGCTTCGTCGAGGCGATCGCCTTCGATCAGGGCCGCGCACAAGACCAAACGGGCCCGGGCGCCAACGTACTCTGCCCCGGGCACGCCTTCGCACAGGGCCACGGCCCGGCGGGCCACTTCAACCGCGAGATCCACGTCCCCCCGCGACAGATGGGCGGCGGCCAATCCGCGATCGGCTCGACTCAGATTCCAATTGTCCGGTCCGAGATGCTGCGCGAGCAACGCTCGGCATCGTTCGAAGTCTTGCTGGGCGACGTCGGGTTCATCGCGGGCCAGGTGCACAAGCCCCAGGTCCAGCGCCAGCCATCCGCCGACGAGTTCGTCCGCCCGCCCGGCGGCGGCTTGGATGCGCACCGCTTCTTCCAGGAGGAGCAGTGCTTCGTCGTCCCGGCCACCGTGCTCGAAGACTTGATTCGACAGCGCGACCATCGCCGCGGCGGTGTCGACGTGGTCCGGCCCCGAGCGTGCCCGGCGCAAGCGCAGAGCCTGCCGGAGATGCCCTTCGGCTTCCGGGTAGCGCGCGTGCCGGCGGTAGACAATGCCGAGGCTCTGCCGCACCGACGCTTCCACATCCGGATACTCGGCCAGCTCGTCGTGGACCTGACGGGCCGCGTGGTCAATGGCGTCAAAGAACGTCAACTGGCGGCCGGCCAATTCCGGATCGAGCCCGAAGATCGCCGTCCGCATGAAGCCGGACATTGCCTGGGCCTTCTCCGCCTCGTCGAGCGCAAGCTGCTCGGCCGCGCGGGCGGCCAGCGCCTCGCGGACGGCCAGCGCTTCGGCCCGGTGGGCCCGCACGAGGCCCACGGCCATCGCCGTGACGCCCGTGACCAAGCCCAGCAAGGCGACCGCGGCAAGCACCACCAGCGCCCGCCGCCGCCGGGCAAACAAGCGAGCCCCCCGGACCACTGACGCCGGACGCGCGGCCACGGGAACATCGCCCAGCCACCGCCGCAGGTCCGCGGCGAGCGCCGCGGCCGAGTCGTATCGCTGATCCTGCTCGGCCGCGACCGCCGTATCGATCACCGCGGCCAGCTCGACGTCGACCGACGGGTCGATCGAACGAATGGGCCGCGGCGCCGAACTCATCACCAGTTGGATGGCGTCCACCAGCCGGGCGCGGCGCACGTCGTACGGCGTCTGCCCCGTGAGCAATTCGAATCCGATGGCCCCGAGGGCGTGGATGTCGGCCCGCGTGTCGATGCGATCGGCCTCGCCGCGAATCTGCTCGGGGCTCATGTACGCAAGCGTCCCGGCGACGGCGTCGGTACCGACGCCGGTCAGCGATCGCTCGAGGTCGACGTCCAGGGCGATGGCCACGCCAAAGTCCAACACGCGCGGCCGTCCGGACCGGTCCACGAGGATGTTCGCCGGCTTGAGATCAAGGTGGGCAATCTTGCGTTGGTGGGCGTACTGAATGGCGTCGCAAATCTCGGCCAGGACGGCCATTCGTTCGCGGGGCGTGGCCGTGGCCAGCGCTTCGGTGAGCTTGACGCCGTCGATCAACTCCATGGCAATGAATGGCTGGTCAGGGCGAATGTGACCGTTGGCGTCTTCGAGTTCGTCCGCCCCGGCTTCGTGAATCTGGGCGATGCCGGGGTGCTGCAGGCGGCCGAGCAACTCCGCTTCGCGCCGGAACCGGGCCATGCCGCTCGGGCCGACCTGATCCAGATCCAACAGTTTCAGGGCGACGTCCCGGCGCGGACGAGCCTGCCGACCGCGGTACACAATGCCCATGCCGCCGCGACCGATCTCCCGGGCGATCGCGTACCGACCAATGCGAACGGGAAGCGCGGCCGCCGGGTCCGCGGCCGTTCGCGCGGGACGGCGGCTGAACTCGGTCGCCATTTGCTGGGGGTCGGACGTATCGGCGAATCGAGTCGAGAGATCGACGGCCAACTCCGGCGACGAACCGGAGGCGGCTTGATTCGTCGGCGGCGTATCGATCACGGGTGCATCGCGACGTACATCGCGACGTACATCGCGGCCCGAATCACGACGACTCGGTTGCAGCAACACCGACCGGCTGTCGGTCGGCTCGTCCATGGCCAACATGTCCGCGACCGCAGTCCGCAGGCGTTCATCTCCCGCGCACTCGGTGTCCATCACGCGTTCGCGTTCCGCCATCGGCAGATCGCACACACGTTGGAAGATTGAACTCGCGCGTCGATACCGCTCACCGGTCACGTTTGGCTTGCTCCATCGATTGGTCAGTTCCATCGGAAGCTTCGACGCCAGACTCAAACTCCAGTCGCAGGCGAGCGCGGGCGGCTCGCCAGTCGAGTTCGACCGTGCGCGGCGACACCCCAAGGACCGTGGCCGTCTGCTCGACCGTGAGCCCAGCGAAAAACCGAAGTTCCACCGTCCGTGCCTGACGCGGTGCATCCTCGGCCAATTGCCCGAGGGCGTGGTCCAGATCGAGAATCGTCCCCGCGGCATCTGGCGACGTCGACGCATCGGCCATCATGTCGGGCAGCGCATCGAACGACACCCGTTGCCGTCCACCGCCCCGCTTGACTGCGTGGATCCGGCGTGCGCGATCGACGGTGATCTGCCGCATGACGGTGGCCACGGCGGCGAAGAAATGATCTCGGTTGTCGAAGCGCTGCGCCCCGCGGCCGAAGATTCGCACGTAGGCCTCGTGGACCAAGGCCGTCGCCTGCAACGTGCGCGACGACCCGGAACGCAACTCGCGTCCGGCCATCGCTCGCATCCGCGCGTACACCACGTCCATCAACTCGCCCTGGGCCTCAACGTCAACATCGCCTGCCGCCCGTTCAATCAACACGGTCAGCTCGCGCGCCCCCGCGAGTTCGGGTTCATCGTGCAGTGGGGATGGTTGGGTCATTTGGGAAAGCCGTCCGGGTGCCAATGCGAATGCCCGGTGCGTGCCGTCACCGGGCCACAGCATCGTCTCAAGACGTCCGCCGCTTGTCCATGCGGCCATGCTCCCCCGGTATCCGGCCAGTGTTCGCGGGATCCTGCGGCTCGGGAACGTCCCTGCGCGATCCGCCGCCGATTGTCTGTCCGACGGTTGTTTGGCGTCAAGGTCGACGTCACCGTGTGCCGCATCGGTGGACGGCAACGCCCATCGCTGACCATCGACGCAGGGGGAAGTTCAGATCCGGGGGGAAAGGAAGGCCCACGTGGTTTCCACGTCGCCGTTCATTGTGCTCGCCCTCACGGGAGCGAGCCTCGCCACCCATGTTTCTCTTGCCGGCCCCGCTCCGTGCGACGGCTTTCGACAGATCACCGCGTCGCCCATCGCCTGGCAGCCCGTCACCATTGACTTCGGCGGCCCCGCGAGCTGGGAATCCAATTCCGACGACAATCCGTTTCTCGAGTTCCGTCTCGACGTGACGTTCTCCGCTCCCGACGGCCGCACGTTCCGCGTCCCTGGCTTTTTCGATGGCGACGGCGCCGGCGAAGGCGGAAGCGAAGCCAACCCCGGAGCGGTCTGGCGCGTTCGCTTCACCCCAGATGCACCCGGTACCTGGACCTGGACCACCAGCTTCCGTGAAGGTGCCAGCGTATCGATCGACGTCGACCCCCTGGCCGGCAGCGCAGGCTGCATCGACGGGCTGACCGGCAGCTTCAGCGTGGCCCCGCCGGATCCCGATGCCGACGGGTACTACGCCCGCGGCCGACTTGCCTGGCGCGGCGGACACTACCTGGAGTTTGACGACGGCAGTGTGTACGTCAAAGCCGGCGTGGACAGCCCCGAGAACTGGCTCGGCTATGAAGGTTTCGATGCCACGCCGAACGCCAATCTTGAGTTTGATGACCACCTCGGCGACTGGAATCCCGGGGACCCCGACTGGGACCGCACGGATCCGCCGGGAACTGGCAGCGGCCGGGCGATCATCGGGGCGATGAACTACCTCAATGATCAAGGCGCGAACTCGATCTACTTCCTGCCGATGAATGTCGGCGGCGACGCCAAGGACACCTGGCCATGGATCGGACCGGTCAACCGATTCGGCGATCCATCGAACGAAAACCTGCGTTTCGACATCAGCAAGTTGCACCAGTGGACCATCGCGCTGGACCACGCGCAGCGCAAGGAGTTGATGCTCCACTTTGTGCTCAACGAAGCCGAAGCACCGAACAAGCGTGAGTTGGATGATGCGGAACTGGGCGTCGAACGCAAGCTCTTCTACCGCGAGATGATCGCTCGTTTCGGCCACTTCAATGCGGTCCAATGGAACATCAGCGAGGAGTACAACCTCGGCCTGAATCTCGGTCCGGGGCGCGTGTTCGAATGGGCGTCGTGGATTCGCACCATCGAACCGTACGGCGCACCGGTCGCCGTTCATAACACTGGCAATCCGCGAAACGCGTGGGCGCCGTTCATCGGCATCGACGCGAACGACCCGGATCCCAATCCGATCGATCTGACCAGTCTTCAGGCGTTCAACGAAGTCGACGGACTCGGCGAGGACATCGAATGGTTCCGTACGGAAACCGCTGCGGCCGGCAAACCCATCCCGGCGATGATGGACGAACCGGAGTCGATCGGTGACGTGCCGGACTTTGACGCGGTTCGCAAGCGCATGCTCTGGGACGTCTTGCTCTCAGGCGGCGGCGTCGAGTGGTACTTGCGAACCGCTGACCAATCCTTGGACGACTTCCGGTTGTACGAGCAGGTCTGGCGCGAGTCCGGCATCGCCCGGCGATTCGTTGAAGTGCTTCCGGTCCGCATCATGGAACCGGACGACAATCGCATGTCGGGGGCCGATGGTGCATTCGGCGGTCCAGAAGTCTTCGTGCTCGCGGGCGAAGGCGCAGCAATCTTTCTTCCCGACGCCAATCCCAGCGGCAGTCTTGACCTGGACGATGCGCCCGCCGGCACCGAATTCACCGGTCGATGGTTTGACCCGCGAGCTGGCGTGTTTGCCGGGGACACGGTGACCATGGTGGCCGGGGCGAACACCGACCTCGGTTCGCCGCCGTCGGCCGCCAACCAGGACTGGGTCATGCTGGTCCAGCGCAGCGGCGCCGGCGTCACGGACTGCAATGGCAATGGCTGGGACGATGCGGTGGACATTGCCGCCGGCCTGTCCCGCGACGCCAACCGCGACGGTGTACCGGACGAATGCGATGCTCCGCCGGTCCCCTGCCCCGCGGACATCGATGGCGACGAGATCGTGGCGTTCCCTGACCTGGTCGCGCTCCTCGGCGCGTGGGGCGACTGCCCGGGCTGCCCGGCGGACGTCGATGGCGACGGAGTCGTCGGAATTGCCGACCTGCTGACCGTGCTCGCCGCCTGGGGACCGTGCCCGGCGGCCTGATGTGGACTCCGGCCGAAGCTTGGCCGGACCTCGGTCACACCTCGCTTGAGATTCCGCCGACGCGGCCCACCGCGGCCTATCGGTGAGAACGAGTCCGAGAACCGTGGAGATCGCGGGCGCTGGCGAAAGCTTGCGGCCGCGATCTTCGTTTCTGCCCCCACAATCTTGACGGCCCCTCGCCCGATCTGTCGGCTGGTTCCCGCGTGGCCCACCACTTCGGCGGTCGCCCCGCGCGCGCCCCCCGATTCGCCTGGACCCCCGCTCATGCTTTGCCCCCGCACCGCGTACCGCCCCATCGCCTGGATCTTGACGATCGCCTGCTTCGGCATCTCCTCGGCGGCGATTGCGGCCGACACCTTCAAGGTGCCGGGAGATTTCCCGACCATCCAAGATGCGGTCGACGCCGCCGACGCTGGCGACGAAATCACCATCGAACCCGGGGTGTACGAGGAGACCGTGGTCGTCGCTCGGTCTGGCCTCACCATTCGGTCATCGGAAGGTGAGCCGGACGAGACGATCTGGACGTCGAAAGACGGACCAGCCCTCGTCATCGAGGCGGACGCGGGACTGACCGTGGAGTCGCTCACGTTCGTACGCGGCGCTGATGCCTCGATCCTCTGCTCAGGGACCCTCGTGGTCCGATCGTCGATCTTTCGCGACGGGAACGAGGAGGCCCACGTCATCCACGCCACCGGCAAGCAAGCCGACGTCACGATCGAGTCGTGCATCTTCGCCGAGCTTCCGCTGGCCAGCGAGTTCGCCCTGGTGCGCATCGAGCCGGGCGCGGCCGGTCGCATCCGCGATGGACGGATCGATTCAGTCGAGGCCGAGGGCGCGTTGATCGATGTGCGCGGCACGTTCTCCCTTGAACGCGTCGAAGTCACCAAGTGCCAAAGCAATAGTGCCTTGATGCACGTCGAAGAAGGCGCACTGGCTGTCCTGCGCACGTGCCTGGTGCACGCCAATGAAGCAGTCGCGCCGGTCCTGATGGACGGAACGCTCGGGGTCGTGAACTCCACGATCGACTTCAATGACGTGTCTGACGCGAACCTGGCCGTCGGCGACGGCGAGGAACTCGTGGTGGTGAACTCCATCGTCCGTGGCGATTCGAATCTTCCGCCGGTTGCGGGTTCGATCCCAACTGACTTCTCGTACTCGAACATTCAGAACGCACAGACTGGCCTTGGCGTCATCGATGCCGATCCGATCTACATCTCCAACACCGACTTCCGGCTGGACGCAGGATCCCCGGGAATCGACGCGGCCGATGCCGACATCGCGCCGGACGCCGACTTCGATCAAGGCCCCCGCTCGTTGGACGATCCGAACATTCCCGACACGGGCGTCGGAACCGAGAAGTGGGTCGACATGGGCGCGTTCGAGCGTCTCAGCGATATTCGGTACGTGCGAGCCGACGCTCCGGCCGGCGGCGACGGCCTGAGCTGGAACACCGCATTCAATGATCTGCAGGACGGCATCTCCGCCGTCTTCAGCCAAGGCGACCCGGTACGCGAGCTCTGGGTTGCGGCGGGCAGCTACCGTCCGGACCGCGGCACCAACAACCGCAACGCATCCTTCATCCTCCCCGGGACCCTCAAGACGTTTGGTGGTTTCACCGGTGACGAACTGCGACGCGACGCCCGTCGCCCGCGGCAGCACGAGACCATTCTCACCGGCGAGATCGGCGGCCCTGGGTTGGAAGACAACGCTCAGAAGGTGGCGGCGACGGCATTCAGCGGTTCAGAGGTCCGCCTGTCGGGATTCACGATCGAACGCGGCTTCGCCGATGGATCCTCCCCGCTTGCCGCCAGCGGAGGTGGTTTGTTTGTCCGAACCAGCAGTGGGGTCTTTGATCAACTCATCATTCGAGCCTGCAACGCCGGTTCTGCCGGCAGCGCCATCTTCGCCCTGAACTCCACCGCGACCTTCGATCGGATCCGGGTGTACGACAATGGCGGGTCGCTGAATGGCCGCGGCGTTGTGCACGGCGCGAACGATGCGAGCCGTTGGTCACAGATTCAGGCGGACGGCAACTTCACCGTCGCCGGGTCGACATTGGACTTCGTCAATCCGGTCGACGTGGTGGTCGACGGCTCGACCGTCGTGAACAATCGAGCCCTTGTGGCCGCCGGCGGCATCGGCGCGTTCTCCGACGACCCGGTCGCCATCGACCTGCGCAATTCGATTGTCTGGGGCAACACGGTCGCCTCGCCCGTCCCTGGCACGCCCCTTGTTCAGACGCAGATCTTCAACGTCGCGCCGGCGTGGTCGACGGTCGAGTTCGCCGAAACCGATCCGAGCACGGGGCTCAACGGGCTTGAGCCGGCGTTCCGTGACGAACTCGGCCCCGACGGCCAACCCGGCACCATCGACGACGACTTTCGGCTCGCGGCCGGTTCGAGCATGATCGACGCAGGGAATGGAACCCTGACCCTGCTTCCGACGGCGACGGATCTGCTCGGGATCTCACGCCGCTTGGACGACACGGGAACCGTGGACACTGGGGTTGGCGGCACGCCGATCATCGACCGAGGAGCGCACGAGTTTGACGGCACGAGTTGCCCGACCGACGTGAATCGCGACGGGGTCACAGGTTTCGACGACCTCCTTGCGGTCCTGGCGGCCTTTGGCGCATGCCCGAACTGCGCGGCGGACATCAACGCCGACGGCATCGTTGACTTCTCTGATCTGCTGGCCGTTCTGGCGGCGTTCGGCCCGTGCCCGTGATCCACTGCCACCGCCGCTGCCGACGCGGACACGGACACGGACACGGGCACGGACACGCACGTCCGCGACGAGGCGGACGCCATCTGACCTGAACGCCTCAAGAACTTGACGGACTCAGCCGCCACTTTGCGGCTTGTTGGTGCCGACCCCACCTGGCGGCCGGTTCACCACAACGGAGTCCACCACATGCTCTTCCCCGCCCGGCCACTGGCCCGCATACTTGCGTTGATCACCCCCGTGGGCATCGCCGCCGCGGCTTCCGCCGCGACCCTTGACGTCCCCGGCGCATTTCCCACCATCAACGACGCCGTCGCCGCAAGCACGGACGGCGACGTGATTCGGATTGCCCCCGGCGCTTACAACGAGACCATGATTCTCTCGAATCGCGACCTCACCTTCCGATCGACAACCGGCGATCCGGACGATGTCTTCATCAAAGCGATCAACAACAACGTCTTCCGAATTCTGGGCTCGTCCGAGGTGACACTGGACGGATTGACGATCTCGGCGACCGGTGGTTCGGCTGTCCTGGTCACCGGCGATGCATTCATTGAAGACTGCATCTTCGTCGACTGTGAAATCGAAACCTTCGGGGCGGCGATTCAAGTCCCACTGTCGTCGGGCTTCGTCGACGTCCGGCGCACCGACTTCATCGACAACTCCGCCGGCAGCTTCGGCGCCGCGGTCTATATTTCCGGAGGCGGCAGCGGGGTCGCTCGGGATTGCTACTTCCAGGGGAACGAAACTCCACTGGGAATCGCGTACGTTTTCAACGGGTTTCTTACGCTCGAGCGTTGCCGACTGCAAGAGAACATCACCGAAACCGGGCTCATCGGAACCAACGGCACCGGCAACATGCTGGTGCAGGACAGCGTGCTGTTCAAGAATCAGTGCGGCGTCCCGGTGCTGAGCAACGGCACCACGAAGATCACCAACGTCACGATCGAGGAGAACCTCAGCACCGTCGCCGGGCTCGGCCGAGGGGCTGGCAACTTGGTTGTCACCAACTGCATCGCTCGCGATCCGTCCGGGCTTCCGCCCTTCGATGGACTCGCCAGCCTGACGGCCGAGTACTCGAACATTCAGGATGGTCCCGGCGGCCCGGGGATGATCGATGCCGACCCCATCTACATCGACGGCACCCTGATGCTGGATGCGGGTTCGCCGGGCATCGATGCGGCCTCCGGTTCCGCCGCGTCCTCGTTCGACATCAATGGCTACGCCCGCGCCATCGACGAGCCCAACATCCCCAACTCCGGCACCGGTGCCATCCCGTTCGTCGACATGGGGGCGATGGAACGCATCAGCCGAATCCGCTACGTGGACGCACAAGCTGGTCCCGGTACCGGAGCAAGCTGGGCCTCGCCGTACAACGATCTTCAGGACGCCTTGGATGAAGCGCTCGCCGACCCCGCGTCCGTCGACGAGATCTGGCTGGCCAATGGCGTCTATCGCCCCGACCGCGGGACCAGCAATCGTTCGCTGGCGTTCCGCATGCAGAACAACCTCGACATCATCGGCGGCTACGCCGGCGGCGAGACCCGGCGGGATCAGACCAACTTCCCCGTCAACCAGACGATCCTGACCGGCGAGCTCAACGGCAGCTCGCTCACGGACAACGCGTACAACGTGGTCGAAGCGGTCAACGTCGGCAACGCCTTGCTCCGCGGGGTCATCATCGAACGCGGACACGCCAATGGGCCGGAAACGTACGACCGACGCGGCGCCGGCTTGCTGGTTCGCGGCGGCGGACCCGCGTTTGACCAGGTGTGGATTCGTCAGTGCGATGCAAGCGGCGACGGGCATGCAGCTCGAATCGAAGACTCCACCGCGACGTTCACGCGATTCCGCGTGAATCGCAACGGCGTCCTGGGGAATCTCTCGGCCCGCGGAGCGATCTCGGTTTCCGATGGCAACACTTCCTTCTCGCAAGTCCTGGCGCATGGCAACGCATCGGCCGTCGGCGCGTGCTTTGACTTCGTCGACGGGGCGACCTCGAATGTTCACCTCGCCACGATCGCCGGGAATACTTCCTCGATCTGGGTCGCCGGCATCGGCGCCTTCGGCAGCAATGTCACAATGACGAATTCCGTCGTGGCCGAGAACATCGCCTTGAATCCGTTCCCCGACCAGCCCGCATGGCAAGAGAATTGGTTCAACACCTCACTGCAATGGACGACCGTCAGCGGCCTCGAACCGGGTCTCTTCGGCACCAACGGATTCGACCCGAAGTTCGTCGACCCCGATGGCGCTGACAACGTGCCGGGGACGGCCGACGACAACTACCGGCTCTCGGCCGGCTCGTGCCTGATCGACTCGGGAAACAACACGTTCGTTCCCAGCGGCACTTCGGTGGACCTGGTGGGCGTCACCCGGCGACTGAATGATGCTGGCTCGCCGGACTCGGGCGTCGGCCCCGGGGCGATCGTCGACCGCGGCGCGTACGAGTTTGACGGCACCAGCTGCCGGGCGGACCTCGATGGCGACGGAAGCATCGGCTTCAGCGACCTGCTGAACCTGCTCGCCGCCTGGGGCATCTGCAACGATTGCCCGGCCGACATCGACTGCGACGGCGAAGTTGCGTTCGGCGATCTCCTGGCACTGCTGGCTGCGTTCGGCCCGTGCCCGTGATCGACTGAGGACCTGGCCGACTCGCCGGGTGATCTGATCAGGTGTTCCGATCATGTGATCTGATCGCCCGCGACGAAGGCCGATCCATCCACGACTCCACACGCCCCCCGGGCGCTCGCCAATCGCCGGCGGCGTCCGGGGTTTTTCGTGGACGGGTCGTGATGCGACGCCGGGCTACGCGCGATCACGGCCGTCGAGCTTGGATTCGATCCGCACCACCGCGTCGCGGATCTCGGCCAGAACCGCGACCATCTCCGCGACCATCTCCGCGGACGCCGGACTCGCCGCGATCCCGGATGCGGCCGCCCCCGCCCCGCCCACGCCACGGTCTCCGGCGTCGCCTGCGGCCCGCATGTCGCGCTGGGCCAGCACGGCCTCGCGGAAGTCCTCGGCGTCGACAATCCCGACGATGGACAGCAGCGCTCCCCCGGTGGTCGTCTGGCCGGCGGTTTCCACCTTGAACCCGTGCAACCCCATGGCCCGCATGATGGGCCCTTGGAACATCTGGAGATCGGTGATCTTCTCGAGGGGGATCGTCGACTGAACCCGGTTCAGAACGCCCTTGCGGACTTCCAGGGTCCGATCGGTCAACGTGCAGGCGAGCCGGTCCAGGTACTTGTTGATCAAGATCTGACCGATGAGCCAGCCGATCGGGAGCAAAGGAATGCCGACGACGCTGAACACGAAAGGCGCGAGCGCGTTGATCATCCAGTACTTCTTGACCGCGGGATCGAACTCGGCTTCGCGAAGAATGGCGGCCGAGGCGGCGGATGCGGTTGCGGTTGCGGCAGACGCTGCAGATGCGGCAGATGCGGGCGTGGACACGGGCGAAGTCTCCATGGTTCAAGGACGCCGCAGAGCCTACCCCGCCGGCCTGCTCGCGGGGATCGCCGAGGCCGGGCGCGACGTGGAGGGCCAGCGGCGGATGCCAACCGCGCCCGCGGGCCGGGACGCAAAGCCGTGCACTGACAGCGGGATGTCAGTCTCCGCTGGTCGCCGGTGACAGATGCGTGTCAGCCGGCTCGAGGATCGTCCCGCCCGCCCCTTCCGGGGATCCATCAAGGTTGGTTCGATGGTGTCCACGCGGCCGCCACTCCGGCGACCGGCCTGATCTGGAGCCTCCCATGACCGGTTTCGAACCCCTGCAGTTCCCCGCCCGCATCGGCTACATCAACCTGGCCAATCAGCAGTTCGATCTCAGCCGCGACCTCGACGGGTACGTCACCGAAGCCCAGCGGCTCGCCCGTCAACGCATGGCCAGCGGCGACTCGTACTGGGGCGACCCCGATCCGTACACCGTGTTGTTGCCCAAGTACTGGATGGACGCGGTGGCGATACCGGGCGTGGAACTGGAGCCGATCGACGGCGAAGCCGGAATGGACCGCGGGATGGAGGCCGACGGCGGATACTTCGCGGTTCGGTGCACGAGCGCCGAAGCGTACGCGGAACTCCACCGGGTCCTGGCCTGGCAGGTCGCACTGCTGCGGGACCGGTTCGCGGCGTGATGGGCGTTCGTGCGGCGGCGATGGATGCGTGACGAGGAGCGACGAGCGACGAGCGAGTGGCGAGTGGCGAGTGGCGAGGCGCGACAAGACGGCGCGGCGGCCCCTCGGTACGCTCAGGGGCTCGATCGAATGGTGCGTTCGATCTCCAGTTCCGAAGAAACCCGCCCGCGATAAATCCGCCAGGAGTGTTCCCATGCCCGACCGCCCCGCTCGCCCAGCCCGCGACGTCGAGAAGAACTACCCGGTCGACGAGTTCATTGAAAAGCTTCGTCGCTTGGCGGACGCCCTCGAAACCAAGGAACGCTTCCGGATTCAGGTGGCCGG
>JBGCEZ010000024.1:0-41441 GCA_045106735.1 Phycisphaerales bacterium
CCGTTCGGTGAGGACGGCTACTTCAGCGATGTCCGCTACGACGCGGGCTCGCGCAGCAGCTTCCACATCCTGACCAGCGACGGCATGCTCGGACGAGACATCATCTCCGAGTAAGCCGATGCCAACCGGTCGCCCGCGGCATCTTGCCCAAGCGACCAACCGGACAACGCATACGCAACGGGCTCAGCTTCGGCTGGGCCCGTTGTCGTTGCACGAGCGCAGAAGCCGCGCGTTGGTGACCGAGCCAGTCGAAAACATGCGCGGCATCGCGGAAATTCTGAGGTTCGGCCATGCCCCGACCGCTCAGAGATTCCAGTCTCAGGAGTTCCGTCCGGTCGGTTCGGCGCCCCGACCACCGGACACGCAGGATTTTGCCTCTCCATGTGCGTCCCGACGCTCGCAAACCCATCTGGCTGCACCCTGCACGGGTTGCCGGTGGCATCGCGCCGAATCGCCTCGGCCCCACGAGCCCGCGCTCCTCCGGCCGGCCACGATCGATCTCGCCACGCACCGCCGCCCATGCGGCACCCCCGGCGCGTCGGCCCGGATTCCGATCCGACTCGCCACCCCCACGCGATGCTCGTCCGGACTCGCCGAGATTTCGGTGCCTGAAATCTCAGCCTCCCGATGGCGAACACTCGTCCATCCCGGTGACTGCCCACGCAGCCAACCGACCCACGCCTCTGATCCGCCGCCCACGATCCACGTGAGGCGGGCCGCGATCGGTGCGCTGGCGGATTCCATGTGCCGGATCCGCTGACGCTTCCCGGTCCGCCCGCGTGCACTGAAGCGACGCGATCCCCCCACGGAGTGACCCAATGTCCCCCCCCCACGCATCCTCACCATCTCCCAGCCCGGCCGCCACGCATCAAGCGCCACCTCGCTCCCGCGGCTTCACCATCATCGAATTGCTCGTGGTGGTGTCGATCATCGCCCTGCTCATCGGCATTCTGCTGCCGGCGATCGGCAAGGCCCGCGACCAAGCCAAGCAAACCGCCAGCCTCTCCAACCTCCGCAACCTGGGCACCGCCCACGGTTCCTACGCGGCGGAATGGGGCGACCGGCAGTTCACGCTGATCAATGACAACCTGGCCAGCTACGGCTCCGGCGCGAATGCGGCGTTCACCAACTACCACGCGTCCAATGGCGGCGGCGAGACCGGATCCCACCCCGGACCGAACCTGGGCTGGGGCTACGCCAACGGCAACGGCGACTACCAGCTCTTCTACTTCCGCACGCTCGGCAACATCGCCAACGCTCGCCTCTGCGAACCGATCGTCTTCGACGGCGACAACGAAGCGGTCAGCGGGTATTTCGGCAGCTTCCGCCTCGCCAACTGCCGGCAGTTCAATCAGTACGTCTCCGGCAAGTTCTACGACCCGGTCTTCTACGCCCCCAAGGACACCATCGTCCTCAACTCCGTTGAAGGCGGCGACAGTGGCTACAGCTGCTTCGACGACCCGGGCGAGTACTGCGACCGGCCCCCGATCGAGGGATTTGGCGATGCGCCGACGTGGAGCAGCTACGTCCTCAGCCCGGCGGCCATGTTCAACCCAGCGGTCATGAAGATGCGGCGTATTGGCGGCGGCGAGAACTCCGGCGGCTTCCGGAATCCCTACTCGCTGGCCGGCGGTTTCCGCAGCGTCTCGTACGGCCAGGCCCGGTACCCGTCGCTCAAGACCCACATGCTGGAGCACCACTGGCTGCAGAACCGTCGCGCCGAGTGCAACCCCTCGATCGCCGGCGGCACCTACGGCGGCTGTGAGCCGTACTACTTCAACGCGGCCTGGGAGTCGTCCCCGATGACGCTCTTCTACGACGGACACGTCGGCAGCGTGGGCGTCCGCAAGGCCATGCGGGCCGACGGCCGGATCCGCGCCCAGGTCAACGGATTCGCCGGCCTGTGGTCGCGCGACACCCCGTTCGGACAGGACGGCTACTTCAGCGACGTGCGCTATGACGCGGGCTCGCAGACGAGCTTCCACATCTTGACCAGCGACGGCATCCTTGGCCGGGATGTCATCTCCGAGTGATTCGTTCGAGACGGTCGCCGGTCGCTCGGGGCATCGCGACTCCGGGGGGAACGGGGTGCGTCGGGTGCGCGGGGGCTGCAGCCCCTGGTCGCCCGGGACCCGCCGAGCCGATCCGTGACCGTCGACCACCACCAACCCGCCCGATCCTGGACCGGCGGCGGATTCTCCATCGGGGATCCGCCGCCGGTTGTTGCGGGGGCCGATGGCAATTCCGCGCAGGCGCTTCGGGGCGACACGCGGGCAAGTGCCCACTTTCTCGCAACCAATTGACGACTCTCTACCCTTCGGCGGTACTCTGGGTACTGCAGGCAGCTTGGCCTGCCCAGCCTTTGCGGGTGCAGGACGTGCGACACGACCTGGCCGTTGCCGTTCGTTTCTCCGGGAACGATTGGCGGCACTTCCATCGCGACCAATGTGCTGGACCATTTCATTCGGTGTGGGGGCACACCCAAATTCGCGATCCGCACTCGGTCTTGACCGAGTGCCACGGCATCGCCCTTGAATTCGATCCCGCGCCCCACGCCCCACTTCGGGAGCACTCTCACGATGCGCCACTCCGTTGTTCGCCCCACTGCCCCCCGAGCGTTCACCATCATCGAACTGCTGGTGGTCGTCTCGATCATTGCCCTGCTCATCGGCATTCTGTTGCCGGCGATCGGCAAGGCCCGCGACCAAGCCAAGCAAACCGCCAGCCTGGCCAACCTCCGCAACCTGGGCACCGCCCACGGCTCGTACGCCGCGGAGTGGAATGACCGGCAGTTCACGCTCGTCAACGACAACATCTCGTCGTTTGGGAACAGTCGTGGCCAAGCGTTCGAAGCCTTCTACCAGTCCAATGGCGGTGGCGGCGAAAACGCCACGCATCCCCCGCTCATTCTTGGATGGGCGCGCGTTCTGGGTGACGGCGACTACCTGTACTTCGCCTATCGCACGCACGAAGGCGGCGAAGAACAGCATGGCCCGCTCAATACCGCAAATTGCGGTCTGATGATTCCGATCAACTTTGACAATCCGCTGCCCTACTTCGGTTCGTTCCGAATCCCGAACGCCAAGCAGTTCAACAACTACGTCAGTGGCAAGTTCTACGACCGAGTCTTCTACGCCCCCAAGGACACGATCGTCTGGAACAGCGCCGATGGCGGCGACTCGCGCTACAGCTGCTTCGACGATCCCGGCGAGTACTGCGACCGCCCCGACGTCAACGGCTTCGGCGAGATCCCGACCTGGTCGAGCTATTGCTTGAGCCCGGCAGCCATGTTCAGCCCCGACGTGCTCAAGATGCGGCGGGTTGGCGGCGGGTCCAATACCGGCGGCTACCGCAATCCGTGGACGCTCGGCGCTGGCTTCCGCAGCCCGGCGTACGGCCAAGCTCGCTATCCGTCGCTGAAGACGCACATGATCGAACACCACTGGCTGCAGAACCGCCGCGCTGAGTGCAACGCGGGCATCACCAACGGCAGTTACCTCGGCTGCGAGCCGTATTACTTCAACGCCGCCTGGGAGTCGTCCCCGATGACGCTCTTCTACGACGGACACGTCGGCAGCGTTGGCGTCCGCAAGGCCATGCGGGCCGACGGCCGCATCAAGGCCCAGGTCAACGGATTCGCCGGCCTCTGGTCGCGCGACACGCCCTTTGGCCAGGACGGGTACTACTCCGACGTGCGATACGACGCCGGCGCTCGGACGAGCTTCCACGTTCTCACGAGCGATGGCATCTTCGGCCGCGACATCATCTCTGAGTGACGGACCGGGCCGGCGCGACGCGCCCGCCCCTGGATATGGCACCACACCGCATCCCGCGGGCCCGGCTGCTTCGGCGACCGGGCCCGTGTCGTGCGCTGGCCGCCCGCGTTCGTCGTCGACCGGGTTGCCACGTTCCTCGCCGCTCGCCCCGCCGCGTGCGACGCGCCGAGTGCTGCCGGCCATTCGCCGCTTGCCAGCCGGGCGAATCCTGCGAAGATCCATCCATGGCCCGCGAACGCATCGTCACCCCCGAGCCCCTCGCCACCGAAGAACCGGTCAGCCCCGCCATGCGCCCGACGCGCCTCGGCGACTTTGTCGGGCAGGCGGATCTGGTGGAGAAGCTCTCCATCGCCATCTCCGCCGCCCGCGGCCGGACCGAGCCTCTGGAGCACGTGCTCCTGCACGGACCTCCTGGACTGGGCAAGACGACCATCGCCCACATCATCGGCACCGAAATGGGCACGCGCACCTGGTTTGCCAGCGGCCCCGCCCTGACGCGAGGCAGCGACCTCGTCGGCACACTCACGCGCATGGAACCCGGAGACGTCCTCTTCATCGACGAGATCCATCGGCTGCCGATTGCGGTCGAGGAGTACGTGTACTCGGCGATGGAGGACTACCGCATCGACTTCACGCTTGAGGGCGGCCTCCACGGGCGAATCGTCACCTACCAGCTCAAGCCATTCACGATGATCGGGGCCACGACCCGAGCCGGGTTGCTGAGCGGCCCCCTTCGCAGTCGATTCGGCCTCGTCCACCACCTGGACTACTACGCCCCGGAAGAGCTCATCACGGTGCTCGCCGCCGCCGCGTCCCGGCTCGGACTCGGAACCGTCGACCCCGCGGTGCTGCACGAAATTGCCCGTCGTTCACGCGGAACGCCCCGGGTCACGCTGCGACTGTTGCGACGGGTGCGCGACTACGCCGAAGTCCGCGGCGACGGGGCGCTGGACATGGCCACGGTGCACGAAGCACTGGCCCTGGAAGGCGTGGACGCTCGCGGACTGGACGATCTCGACCGGGCCTATCTCTCGACGATCAGCCGCGTCCATGGCGGCGGGCCGGTTGGCGTGGAGGCCATCGCGGCCCACCTCGGGGAGGACGCTGGCACCTTCGAAGACATGGTCGAACCGTACCTCCTTCGGCAAGGCCTGCTGTCCCGGACCCGCCAAGGCCGCCGGCTCACCGAAGCCGGCGAGGCCTACGTCGCGGCCGCTCCGGGCCCCGCCGGCCCCGCCTGAGCGGACCCCCGATCGCTGGCGGCCGTCCCCGGCCCTGACCGGCCGTGCGGGCCAGCCTCACCCGGTTCGGATGGCCATCCTGACCGGCCGTGCTCGCCAGCCCCACCCGGCCCCGATGGCCAACCTGGCCCGGCCGACATCACCGGCCCGTCCCGGCCACCGAACCGGCACCTGGCCCCGCTACCATGGCGTCCCCGCCCCGGGCCTTCCCGCCCGTCCCGGCGGACCCGCGGAGCCCTTCGATGTCGTCCACCCCCTCGTCCACGTCCGACGCCCACGCCGCCCCCGCGCCCGCCCCGCCTCCCGGAAGCCCGGAACGCCCGTGGGCCCCGGTGTTCTCCAACGTCCTCGAGATGATCGGCAACACGCCGATGCTCAAGGTCCAACGGATCGACACCGGCCCGTGCCAGCTTTACCTCAAGCTTGACGCGTGGAACCCCGGCCAGTCGATCAAGGACCGGATCGCCGTGTCGATGATTGAAGCGGCCGAGCAGGAAGGGAAGCTGAAGCCCGGCGGCACGATCGTCGAGGGAACCGCCGGCAACACCGGCATCGCCCTCGCCCTCGTGTCCCTGCAGAAGGGCTACCAGGTCATCGTCGTCGTCCCCGACAAGATGAGCGAAGGCAAGATCTCGCACCTCCGCGCGATGGGCGCCGAAGTGCGGCTCACCCGCTCCGACGTGGAAAAGGGCCACCCCGAGTACTACCAAGACGTCGCCCGCCGCATCGCGGAAGAGACGCCGAACGCGTTCTTCATCAACCAGTTCGGCAATCCCGCCAACCCCGAAGCGCACGTCCAAACGACCGGCCCGGAGATTTGGCACCAGCTCGACGGCAAGGTCGACGCGTTCTGTACCGGCGTCGGCAGCGGCGGCACGATTTCTGGCGTCGGCCGCTACCTTCGGTCGCAGAACCCGGACGTCGACCTGATCCTGGCCGACCCCGAGGGCTCGATCCTCACGCCGCTGGTCAACGAAGGCAAGCACGTGCAACCCGGCTCGTGGCTGGTCGAAGGCATCGGCGAGGACTTCGTCCCCGACATCCTTGACCTGGACATCATCGACAAGGCGTACGCGGTCAGCGACAAGGACGCATTCTTGACCGCCCGCGAGTTGCTCCAGCGCGAAGGCATGCTGGCCGGATCATCGACCGGCACCCTGGTGGCCGCCGCCCTCCGCTACTGCCGGGAGCAGACCGAACCGAAGAACGTCGTGACCTTCGTGTGCGACAGCGGGTCCAAGTACCTCGACAAGATGTTCAACGACTTCTGGATGATCGACCAGGGATTCATTGAGCGCGAGACCTACGGCGACCTCCGCGACCTGATCGCCCGCCGGCACGTCGACCGCGAAGACGTCACGCTCCAACCGACCACGCCGCTGCTGCAAGCCCACAAGCAGATGCGGATGTACGACATCAGCCAGATGGTCGTGGTCGAGGAAAACGGCGCCGTCGTCGGCATCATCGATGAGTCGGACATCCTGCTCGCCGTGGCCCACGACAAGGCAAGCTTCAGCCGGCCGGTCAGCGACTTCATGACCCGGCGGCTGGAGACCGTTCCCCCCACCGCGTCGATCAACGACCTGATGCCGATCTTCCGGGCCGACCGTGTGGCCATCGTCGCGGACGACGCCAACTTCTACGGCCTGATCACCAAGATCGACATGCTCAACTACCTGCGCAAGCAGCTCGCATGAACGAGCCGCGTCCCCGACCACTCGACTGAACGCCCCCACTGAACGCCCCCGCTGAACGTCCAGTCTGAACGCCCTCCTCGAACGCTCCAGGAAACCGATCTCCCCATGGCCGACCACGACCTGCATCTCGACAGCCTCTGCATCCACGGCGGCCAGCGCCCCGACCCCGTCACCGGCGCGGTCATGCCTCCCGTCAGCTTGTCATCCACGTACATCCAGTCCTCGCCGGGCCAGCACGCCGGGTACGAGTACTCGCGCAGCCACAACCCCACGCGTTACGCGTGGGAACGCTGCATCGCCACGCTGGAGAACAGCGGCATCTCGGAAGATGTGGACGTGACGTGCGGCGGGTTTGCCTTCGCCAGCGGCCTGGCCGCCATCGGCACGTGCTTGGAGCTGCTGGACTCCGGCGACGAAGTCCTGGCCATGGACGACCTGTACGGCGGCACCAATCGCCTGTTTTCGCAGGTGCGCAAGCGTTCGGCCGGCCTCAAGTTCACCTACGTGGACATGACCGATCCGCAGCGCGTCGCCGACGCGATCACCGACCGGACCAAGATGATCTGGGTTGAGACGCCGACGAACCCGACGCTGAAGCTGGTGGATCTGAAGGCCGTCGCCGATCTGGCCAAGGATCGCGGCATCATCACCGTGTGCGACAACACGTTCGCCACACCGATCCTGCAGCGGCCGCTCGAGTTCGGCTTTGACATGGTGATGCACTCGTCGACCAAGTACCTCGGCGGCCACAGCGACGTCGTCGGCGGCACCTTGGTCACGAGCCGGCCCGAACTCGCCGAACGCCTGCGATTCCTGCAGAACTCCGTCGGCAGCGTCATGGGGCCGTTCGACGCGTACCTGACCCTCCGCGGCACCAAGACGCTCGCGGTGCGGATGGCCCGACACCTCGAAGGGTCGGCCAAGATTGCCGCCTTCCTGGAAGGGCACGATGCGGTCGAGCGCGTGGTCTACCCGGGCCTGCCGAGCCACCCGCAGTACGAGCTCGCCCAACGGCAGATGTCGGCCGGCGGCGGCATGATCACGATCTTCCTGCAGGGCGGACTGGCTGAATCCCGGCACTTCCTGGAGAAGGTCCGAATCTTTGCCCTGGCCGAGAGCCTCGGCGGGGTTGAGAGCTTGATCGAACACCCGGCGATCATGACGCACGCCTCGGTTCCGGCCGAGATGCGTGAGACCCTCGGCATCAGCGATTCGCTGGTCCGCATCAGCGTCGGCATCGAGCATCCTGAGGACCTGATTGCCGACCTGGACCGGGCCCTGGCCCACGTGTGATCCGGAGTGGGCCCGAACGCCGATGTTCCCGTTGGCGATTGCGCCCTGGTCTCCGCCCACACCCACGCCCAAGCCCACGCCCACGCCCACGTTCCCCCTCCGATCGATTCGACGAAAGCCTGCTGCATGCTGAGCCTCGACCCCGTCGGTAGCTTCTCCTCGCGCATCGGGGACGCTGGATATACGCCCGCCGATCTGGATGCCGCCCGGCCCGAGCTGGCCCGGATCGCGGCGGACCTGGACGCGACGCGGGGCACCGGGTGGGAACGCTGGCGCCTGCTGGGCGACGACCCGATGCGCGGCGAGCACGTCCACGCGGTCCAGTCGATCGCTGGCCCGCTTCGCGGCGCGATCGACACCGTCATCGTCCTGGGGATCGGCGGCAGCGCCCTTGGCAACACCGCCTTGCATTCGGCCCTCCGTCCGGCCACCTGGAACCTGCTCCCTGCCGCTCAGCGCGAGGGCGCCCGGGTCATCGTCCTGGACAACGTGGATCCCGGACCGGTGGCCGACGTCATCGAGATGATTCAGCGGGAGGATCCGAGCTTCGACCGCACGCTCATCAACGTGGTCAGCAAGTCCGGCGAAACGGCGGAGACCGCGGCCCAGTTTCTGATCTTTCGCGACCTCGTGAACGCGGCCCGCGGCGACCGGGCGGCCGAACGCATCGTCGCGGTGACCGACCCCGAACGCGGCACCATGCGATCGATTTGCGACGCCGCCGGCTACCCGACGCTGCCCGTGCCCGATGGGGTTGGCGGCCGGTTCAGCGTCTTGTCGCCCGTCGGCCTCTTCAGTGCGGCGATGAGCGGCATCGACATCGAGTCGCTGCTCGACGGGGCGGCGGCGATGGAAGCCCGCTGCCGCGGCGGGGATCCAGACTCGAATCCCGCGGCCATGCTCGCGTGGCTCCTGGTCGCCAACGGACGCGATCGCGGCCGGCCGATCCACGTCCTGATGCCCTACGCCAGCGGCCTGCACGACATGGCCGACTGGTACCGACAGCTCTGGGCCGAAAGCCTGGGCAAGCAGACCGACGCCGCGGGCCGCGAGGTCTTCACCGGGTTCACGCCGGTCCGGGCCCTGGGCGCGACCGACCAACACAGCCAGGTCCAGCTCTACCGCGAGGGCCCCGACGACAAGGTCATTGGCCTCGTCCACGTGGGCGCGTTCGATCGCGATGTCTCCATGCCGAAGGCGGTGGCCGAAGCGCCGCTCGACTACCTGGCCGGCGCGTCGCTCGCCGGCTTGCTGGACGCCGAACGCCGGGCCACGGAGTTCGCCCTGGCCGAGAGCCGCCGGCCCACATTCACCATCCGCATGGATCGCCTGGACGCGGAGCATGTCGGGGCCTTCATCATGCTCTGGCAAATGACGACGGCATGGGCCGGTCGCATGCTCGGCATCGATGCCTACGACCAGCCGGCGGTGGAAACCGGCAAGCGGGCCACCTTCGGCCTGATGGGCAAGGCGGGCTTCGAGGACTGGCGAGCACGGGTCGACGCCACGCTTGGCTGAATCCGCCGGAACGCCCAGCCACACGATGGCCGCCGGCATCCCACGCGAGATGCCGGCGGCACGTGCATCCATCCGTCAGTTCACCGATCGGTCGATCAGTTGACGAACGTCATCTTGAACGAGGCCAGGTCCATGGTCGCCCCCGCGAGCGCCCCCGCGTCGCCGCATTCATCCAGCGTGAGTTCCAGCTCTGAGATCGAGTCGAACTCGAACTGGATGATGTAGAACTCGCGCGGCACGGCGATCGTCTCCGGAGCCGAGCAGCTCGGCGAAACCGGAGCGCCGACGCCGACTTGCCGCTCGTCTTCGGCGACCAGCACATCGCCCGGACTCAGCATGCAGTCCCGATCGACGTCGCGGTAGATCTTCCACCCGAAGGTCGAGAGGCCGATGACACCGCCCGAATCCATTCGGTCCAAGCACACGTCGTTGGCCGCGATCACGACCTCGGAGTTGGGCCCGACGGTCAGGAACGGGACGAACATGTTGAAGCCCTCGTCCTGTCCGGTGAAGATCGTGTCCACGATCCCCGCCTCCGAACTCGCCGAAACCGACCCCGACGGGTTCGGCCCGGCGGTGGACAGGTCCACGGAGTGTTGCCGGTTGAATGCCATTCGGAACCGAAGTTCGTTGAGATCGCCGGTCACCGAATAGGCGACGCCGTTGCCCGCCGAGAGCGCGTCGGCGTCCGCCGTGCCCGTTGCGATGCACCCTTCGACCGGGCCGAAGCTGCCGGCGGCCATCGACCGGTCAAAGAACCGGCGCCCGAGCGCGATGCTCGTGAACGACGTGATCGGCTCGGTGCCAGCAATGCTCACCGCGCTGTTGTCGGCGAATCCGGGCACCGTGGCCCGGGTGGCCAGGACGCCGGTGGCATCGACGGTGCAGCCGGGGAGATACCGGATCGCCTGGGCGTTGGCCGCCCCACTGACGAAACCGGCCCCAACCATTCCGATGAGCATGGCGGCGGTCTGAAGTTGTTTGGTCGTACGCATGTCTGAGTGCTCCAGTCCCCGCACGGGGACAGGTGACGTGAATCCGGTCCGGCGCATGGCGCAGCGATCGCCGTCCGCAAAGCCGATGAGGCTTGCAAAGTCGCCATGCGTCCGGACCATGGGGCAATCGAGGGGCGACCGCTCGGCCGCACCGGAACTCGTTGCTCGGACATGTTTCACCGTCGGATACCAGATCTGACACGAACACCTGCGGCATTCAACGTCCACGCGCGATCACTTCCCTCTGACCCTCGACCGCGCAATGCAAAGCGGCGGCGATCCAGATGGATCGCCGCCGCGTGGTGACTTCTCATTGACTCCCCGGAGGACGTTCGGGGAGTCCCCGGACTTTTCCGGTTTAACCGAGGAGCGAGAGAACGCTCTGCGGCTGGCTGTTCGCCAGAGCCAGGCTCTGGGTCGCGGCCTGCTGAATGATCTGCTGCCGGGTCAGCTCGGCCGTCTCGTTCGCGAAGTCGGTATCGCGAATCTGACTCTCAGCCGCACTGGTGTTCTCGAACGTCACCCCGAGGTTCCGGATGGTCGCACCGACAACGTTCTTGGTGAACGCACCGAGGCGGCCGCGAAGGCTCGAGACCTGCTTGATCGACGAGTCGACGATCTGCTGGGCCTTGGTCAGGTCCCCGTTGACCACGTTGGCGGTACCGCCGGCCTTGAGGGCCGAGAGGAAGCCGTCGTCCTGGTTGCCCAGGTTGCCCGTGGTGACCGTCTCGATGCCCAGAGACACCTTGCTGGCCAGGTTGACCTTGGGGGCGAGGTTGAAGTCGGCCCCGCCGCCGGTGATCTCGAAGCCTGAGCTTCCGCCGGCGGTGTTGGATCCGGCGGCCAGGGTCAGGGAAACGTCGAAGCCGTCCGTAGCGACTCGAGCGGTCAGACCATCCGTAGTAGCCTGATTACCGTTGATCAGGACGGTGGCGTCTCGACCGGTGTCCCGAATGTCCGTCGACGAGTTCGATCCGACGGTGTCCGTCGAGATGATCGCGTCGGAGGTACCTTCGAGGACCTTGGCCCGGACGAACTGGCTCGAACCGAATTCGGTCGAGTTCAGTGCGACGTAGCCAGAGCCGGCGGTACTGGCCCCGGTCTTCGAGGCGGACACGCCGAGGGCGTCCTTGAAGGTGTTGATCGCCGCGACGATGTTGTCATCCGTCGATCCCGACGCGAAGGTGAACTGCTGGACACCGTCGCTGCCGGTCACCTCAATGGTGATCGAACCGCTGCCACCATTGTCCAGTGACGTGCCCGTGGACAGGAAGACCTGACCGGTCTGGGCCGATTGCGTGACGTCGACGGTGACGTTCAGGAAGCTGCCCGCGGCGTCGCTGATGCGGGCGGCCCGCACGTTGACGTCGGAGATTTCCGAAGCGGTCACGCTCGAAGTCGTGTAGTCGAAGTTGCCATTCAGCAGCTTCGTTCCCTGGAAGCTCGTCGAGTTTGCGACTCGGTCGATCGTCTGCAGGATCGAGTCGATCTGCAGCTGATTCGCTTCCTTCTCCTCGGGAGACACGCCCGCTTCGTTGGCCGACTGGCCGACGAGCGACTGCACCTCAAGGAGCAGTGCGTTGATCTCCTGGAGACCACCCTCAGCGACATTGACCACTTGCTCCGCCCGCTGGGCGTTGCCGATGGCCGCCTGGATCGCCACCTTCTCGGAGCGGAGGTTCTCGCTCGCGATCAGGCCGGCCGGGTCATCTGCACCACGATTGATGCGGAAGCCGGTCGAAAGCCGTTCCAGACTGGTGTTCAGGCCTCTCGTCTGTGTACCCAGCACCCGCTGAGCAATCAGAGAAGGGACATTCGTGTTAATACGACTCATTGTGTCCTCCGTGAACACGCTCGCGTCGTGCTCGTCTCGCTCGGGACCTTCGGGAGAATCCCGAAGTGAGAAGTCACCTCATGAGCGGACGAGCGTCCGCGAGACTGACGTGTTCTGATTGGTCTCCCGCGACAAGCGTTCGACCAAAGGGGTCTTCCCCACCCCAAACTGCTTTCGGTCGTGACCTCCGTGCCACTGACCGGGCTCGATCGGGGTTCCCGCGGACGGGGCTCCTCTCGATGCCGGATGGTGTATCGGCCCCACCCCAACCCGCCTTAAGCGACGATCGAAATGACAAACGAAAGTTGACAGGCTGGGAAGGCGCATCTCGCGCGGTCGTCGTCCGAGAATGCAGCCGCGCCCGACGTCACACGGATGAACGAGCGATCGGAGACCCGTTATCGAGACGCTGAACAGGTGTTTTTCCCCCTCTGGCAAGATTTGAAGCCGGGAGACGGTGCGTCGCCAGAACCTCGCTTCGCCCGCCGTCGCCTCCCTCCGCGCGCGACGACATCCCGCCCCAACGCAACACGGCCCGGCCCCAAGGGGACCGGACCGTGACGGTGTGGCTGAATGGCCGGATGGCGACGACCGCGTGGACCGCACGCTGCGCCGCATCCTCTATAGAAGAATCAACCGAGCAGCTGCAGCACGTTCTGGCTGATGCTGTTCGCCGTGGCCAGGACGGTGCCACCCGCCTGGACCAGAACCTGCGCCCGGGTCAGCTCGGCCGTCTCGCGGGCAAAGTCCGCGTCGCGGATCTTCGACTCACTGGCCGAGATGTTCTCGAAGCCGATCTGCAGCGACCGGGTATTGGTCTGCAGGGTGTTCCGTTCGAACGCACCCAGGCGACCGCGCAACTGTGACACCTCGGTGATGGCGGTGTCGAGGATTCGGGCCGCTTCTTCCGTGTTCCCGCTCGTCAGGGAGTTCGGTTGCCCCTGCTTGATCGAGTCGAGGAAGAACTGAGACCCGTCGAGCGTGGTACCGCCGATCCGGCTCGCCGCGATCGACCGGACGCCGATCCCGACTTGCTGGCTGGCGGTAATGGTCGGCCCAAGCTGGAACGTCGAGCCACCGCCGGTGACGGTGAACTGCGTCGAGGCACTGGTCCGGGTGGCCAGATCCTCGGTGAGCTTGAGATCCACGCTCAGGGCCGGTGAGTTGAGGCTGACGTTCAGCCCGTCTCCCACGGCCAAGGCACCGTTGATAATCGCGGTGACGTCGCGACCCTCGTCCCGCTGGACGACGATGCCGCCCCGGGCTTCCCGGGTCTCGAAGAAGTCGCCACTCTCGCCGATGGCCCGAACCGAGACGAACGAGTCCGACCCGTACGTGATCGAGTCGAACGTCAGACCGCTGGTCGGATCGGCCGAGTTCAGCAGCGATGCACTGACCCCGGTCGTGGCCGTCACCCGGTTGATGGCCGTGGCCACATCGTCGAGCGAGGTCCCACTGATGAACGAGACCGTCTGCACGCCGTTGTTGCCGACGATCTCGAGCGTCACGCTGCTCAGCAGTTCGCCTGGCGTACCGCCGCCAATGGCTCCACTCAAGAACAGGCTCGCCGTTTGGGCCGATTGCACCACCTCGATCTCGATCGGGATGGTGTCGTTGTTCCCGAACTGGGCCCCGTAGACGTTGACCCCCGCCAGCGCACTGGTGGCGATGCCGGAGTTCACGTAGTTGAGGCTGCCGTCGAGCAAGTTCAGGCCAGCGAAGCTCGCGGTATTCGAGATTCGCGTGATCGACTCGATGGCCGAGTCGACCTGCAACTGGTTCGCCTCGATCTCTTCGTCGCTCAAGCCGCCGGTGTTGGCCGCTTCGACCACAAGCCCGCGAATCGAGTTCAGCAGATCCGCGACCTCGGTGAGGTAAGCCTCCGTCGTCGCGATCACCGAGCTGGCTCGCTCGGAGTTGCCGATGGCCCGGTCGATGCCTTGGATCTCAGAGCGCAAGCGCTCCGAGACGATCAGGCCGGCCGGGTCGTCGGCTCCGCTGTTGATGCGGAGTCCGGTCGACAGACGTTGGAGTCTTACGTTGAGGTCGGCATTCGCGCGGTTCAGATTCGTCTGCGCGATGATCGACGGGATGTTCGTATTAATTCTGGACATGGCAACCCTCCCTGGTTGGCACGCGCCGGTGGGCGATTTCGTCCGACAGCGCGGACGCGGGTGGATTCAAGTTCGGAATGATCGACCGCCGTCAGGCGGACTTGGTTCTCGCCGGTGTACTGGCGGCGGCTCCCGCCACCAGTCGCAAACCGTCGCTCGAAGATCGCCGCTCGGGCGGCGCTGGCGGCTCCGGCCGCACGTTCGTGAATCCACCCCCATCAAGGCGACCCGCCGCGTCGTTCTCGCGTCGAATCGCTTCGTATACTTCCTTGCGGTGAACGGGTACCCGCGTCGGCGCCTTGATGCCAATGCGGACCTTGTCCCCGCGGATGTCGACGACGGTGAGTTCAATCTCATCGCCGATCATCACGGTCTCGTCCCGGTGTCTCGACAGCACAAGCATGGCTGCCTCCTCGTTGCCGACGCGGGCGCAACGATCACTCGTCCGCGCACGTCGGTGACTCTGGAGCGGGGATACCGCTCCATGCAATCTGACCGTAACCACGTCGTGCCGAAGCCCGAACGCAGTCCCTCTCCGTCGTCAGGCCGACACGGCCGCTCGCTCTTCAGCGAGCTCCATGATCTCGTGCCGGGTCGTCCAACGCTTCTCGGCCAGCACCAGCTGGACTCCCGATCGGTTGGCGACGTTGACGACCAACGGTCCCTGGAGGTTGGCGGTCAGTTGATCGCCGTACCGATTGACGATCACGAACACCTGCGCGTCGTCGAGTTGCTGGAGTCCAAGCTCTTCCATCTGCTCGCGGCGGATGGTGGCTTCGTAGTCGGCGACCCACAATGAGGGGTCGGTGACGACGAAGGCCAGGCCCGCTTCATCCACCGACTGCAGCCAGAAGAAGACAGCGTCGTCATCTGGCTGAAGCAGGACGTAACGGGTCAGCGAAGGAAATCCGAGCAAGCCGGATTCGAAGGTCATGACGCGCTCCGCGTCCACCTCCACGGTGCCGAATCGAGTGGTCTGGACGTTCATCTGAACGCTCCCGATGCTGCGGTCGTGTGGGAATCCCGCTCCGCGGGTCCCGCCATCCTGGCTCGAGTGGGCGCCGACCGCGGCCGCCTCATTCGATTCACTGTTCGTCCCACGATCCGTCATCGGAGGAAATCGAGCAGCGAGGTTTGCACGAGCCGGCTCGCCGAACTCAACCCGGCCTGCAGCTGCTGCTGCAGAAGGTTGAACCTGACGGCCGCCTCAGTGAAGTCCAGATCCCGGATCTCGCTCCGCAGCGACTGGTCCAGGATCTGAAGGTCTTCTTCACGTTGCGTGGCCGAGAAGAGTCGTCGGCTGCGAACGCCGACTTCCGCTCGTACCTCGGTCACGCGGTTGATGTCGTCTTCCAATCCCTCACCTGCAAACGTGATGCCACGTTCGTCATTCGTCCTCAGGGCGTCGCGAAGGCTGATCAGCCGGCTGAAGACACCTTCCACGGCAACCCGTGCGCGGTCTTCGCCGGCGATGCTTGCGCCATCCGTCGTCCCGGCAATGCCCAGGTCCTCGGCGGCGTACGAGCCGTTTCGCTGCACGACCTGCGTGGTGCCCACGCCTCCGGCCGTCGCATCATTGATCTGGATCCCGTTGCCCTCGCCCACCAGACCAACGCTGAAGTCGGCCGGCACCGCAACGCCGGCGGCCACCGCCGCGGCCTGGATCCGGTCGATCACATCGCCCACGGTCACCGCGGCGGCCAAGTCGACCTCGATCTCGGTGCCGTCCTTCAGCTCGATGGCGAAGTCGATGTCGCGATCGGGCGCCGGATCACCGGAAATGGGGTCGGAGGCTCCGGCGAGGATGTCCACGCCGCGGCCGTCGTTGAATTCATCCAGCCGCGTCTCGCGGTCGAACGTCCGGACCCCAAGTCGCGAGGCGGCATCCCCCCCGTCGATCTCCCCGATGCTCATCCATCCGCCGGAGACTTCGTTGACGAAGTCCAGGCGATCGCCGGCTTCGGAGATTGACACGCGGACGCCGATCCCCAGCCCTTCGATCTCATTGCGCAATTCTTGCACCGTCTCGATCGCGTCCAGGTCGATTTCACGGACACGGCTGAGATTCTCCAGCCGCAGGCTGCCGCGGGGCGAGGCCAGGCCGTCAAGGCTCTCCAGCCGCGTGAGGTCCGTGATGCGGGCATCCAGGTCGCCGCCGGACGTATTCGCCCCGCCAACGAATGCTCCCACAAGCCCAAGATCCGCCGCGGTCGACGGGGCGGCCTGGTCGGTGATGGTGATCACGCGGCCGCCGGACGGGTTGATGACGATGCCCGACGGACCCAAGGACACGGATGCCCCGTTGTCTTCGCCCTGAATCGCTTCACCGAGCGTGTCGACGACGTCGCCAACGGTGTGGGCCCCGGTCAGGTCCACCACCATGTCGACCCCGTCAATGTCCACGTTGATCGAGCCCAGCCGCACCCCGAGCCCCAGGGCCCCGTTGAGGTCGGCCAGTCGGGTATCGAGTTCGGCCGCCGGATCCAGGTCCAACCGGCCCTGCTGCCGGGCACTCGTGGCCCCGAAGGCCTCCGAGCCGGGCAGGGTCAGCGGAATCGCCCGCGACACCGGCAAGTCGGTCTGCAGTTCCTGGTCGGTGCCGGCGTAGCGAATGCCCTCGAAGAGCTCTTCGAAGGGCGGCCGATCGGTCTGCTCGCCGCCAAAGAGATGCAGCAACTGGTACTTGCGATTGCCGATGTTGGTCATCTCGAGCAGCATGGCCTCGATGACGACGGCCTGGCTCTCGCGGGTCGCTTCGTCGCTGCCGACGCCGATCTGGCTGGACGCAATGCTCTTGGTTTCCAGCAGGATCGAGGTGGCCTCGGCCAAGCTCGAATCCAGGGTGTCCAGCGTGCCGCGGGCGTGCTCCAAGTTGCGGAGGTTCTGGTCCCGCTTCTCGAGCCGATCCTCGACCACGCTCAGGGCGCCCGTCCCGATCACATCGTCCGACGGACGCGCAATGCGTTCGCCGCTGGCCAGCTGCCCCTGGAGTTCGACCAGGGCCGTGCCGCTGCGGTTGATCGAGCTCAGCTGAATCTGGCTGGCCAGAAGCGTGGGCACGCGAGAGATGTTGGAAGGGATGGCACTCATGGAATGTTTCCGTGGACGTCACACGATGTTCAGAAGTTCCTGCAACGTGTCGTTGATCGTTTGCACAAAGCGTGCCGCCGCTTGGTACTGCCGCTGGTATCCCAGCAGATTGATGGTCTCTTCATCGATCGAAACCCCAGAGATTGACTGCAGTTGCGCCTTCAAACTCTCGGCCACCAAACCATTTGTTTCAACCGAATCCCGGGCCTGACCGGCCCGAACCGCCAGCTGATTCACCGAGTTCTGCCAGTACTCGCGCAAGGACTGGTCGTTCAAGTCCTGCAAATCCTGCGACTCCAGCGCAACGATGGCCAGCGCGGTTCCGTTCGATCCACTGATGTGGTCCGCTCCGACCGACAGGCGCCCGGGCGCGTCCAGCAGATCCTGATGCACGTCCATGTCCGTGGCGCCGGTACCGGTGAAGAACACGTTCATGCCCAGACCGGCCAGCGCCCCGCTGCTGTCTTCGCTGAAACTGATCGCGTAGCCTTCTTCGGCTGTCAGTTCCAGTCGCCGATCGGCGGTGATACCCGCGGTCATGTTGCCCACGCCGACGTTCACGTTGATCTGATCGACGAGGTCGTCCAGGCTCATGGCATTGCCGTCGACATCGATCCGGTGGGCCACGCGTTGGCCAGATTCCTTGTGCGTCACGTGGAGCATGAAGGAACCGTTGTCCACCTGATTGAGCAGGCCCACGTCGCCCGAGTTGAGGTTCGCATCGGTCGTGCCGACGGCGATCGCCCCAGTCCAGGTGCTCACGTCCGACTGCGGCTGGCCCTGGGAGTGCACGCGGTTGACTTCGGTGATGAGCGTGGTGGCCAGCGTTTCGATCTGATCGATGGCCTGGTCGACGCCGCCACTCCGGCTGGCCAGCAGCGCCCCGAGCGTGCCCGACTTTGGCTGGAACTCGAAGCCTCGATCGCGCAAGGCGAGCGAAATCTCCAGGTCGCCGTCGACACTCTCTCGCCGCAGCTCGATCCCGATGCCTTCGCCCCCGAGCACGATCGGCAGGGAGTTCACGAGCACATTGGTCGCCCCGCCCGGCTGTTCGTAGACGTCAATCTCGAAGTACTCGGCCAGCTCATTGATCAGCAGATCGCGTTGATCGCGCAGAGCCGCCGCCTCGCCGGTCTCGACTTCGAGCTGGGCGACTTCGACGTTGATCTGGGCGACGCGTTCAACGATGTCGTTGACCTGCTCGACGGTGGTGGCGATCTGGTTGTCGACCTGACCACGCAGCACGGAGTAGTCGCTTCGCAAATCAGCGAGCCGGCTCGCAATCGAACTGCCCTGCTGGATGACGACCGCGCGGGTCGCACCGTCTTCGGGGTTGTTGGACAGCTCCGACCAACTGTTGAAGAATTCGCTCAGCAGCGTGGAGACGTCGTTTTCCGACAGCTCGTTCTGCAGCGTCTCGATCTGCGACAAGAAGCCTTGTCCGGCGACGGACGCCTGCTGTTCACTGAGGGCATCGCGGTAGCGGGCCAACAGCGCTTCGTCGACCACACGGGTGATCGAGGCGACTTGCACGCCGCGGCCGACGTACTGGTTGCCAAAGCCCAGCTCGTCGCGAGCCGGAGCCATGTGCACCACGCGCCGGCTGAAGCCCTCCGTCGCGGCATTGGCCAAGTTGTTACCCGTGACCTGCATCGCCGTTTGACTGGCAATGAGGGCCGAGCGACCGACTTGGATGGCACCGTTGAGGCTCATGGTTGCTGCTCCCGATCGGGCCGAAGATTCACGAACGCACGTTCAGGCGAACGGAACCGCCGCTGGAGGTCTTGATGCGCCCGCGGCGTCCGTACGTGGCCGGACCGGCAACCGCCGCCCCGAAGGTTTGGGCGATGCCGGCGAGATGTCGCCCGACCGCTTCCGCCGCCTCGGCCAGAATGCGGCCCCGGCGCTGGATCTCCGCGAGGGTCTCGGTCAGTTCGTCCCGGAGGGCGAGCAGTCGCGGACCGTTGTCGGGCCCGGCGGCGGCCGCGATTCGGCTGAGGGTCATGGGATCGCTGCCCTGCGGCTCCAACACGGCACCAATGCCGGTGACGACTTCCCGTCGCCGCTGTTCGGCGGCCCGCAATCGCTGCAACAAGCCGCGTTCGGCTTGGCCGGCGTGGGTGAGGGCGTCGACGTCGGCGGTACGCATCGCGTCGCGCGATGCTTCCAGGTGTTCCAGGAGCGCCCCGTGCAACTCGGCTTCGTCGCGGAGCAATGACTCCAGAACGGCCACCGCCCGCTCGACGGCGGCGGCCCGGTCGCGGCGCGAACGCGGCGCGGGGGCGGCGGTGGCCGGGGTTGGCACACGAGCATCAGCCACGGCCCAGCTCCTTGGAGACGTCGGTTGCCCGATCGTTCATCGTTCCGGCGTACGGTCCGGGGCGGACGGAACCGGTGGCGCTCGAACCAACGCTCGGTGCTCCGGCGCCCATGGCCGATGCGCCGACGATGGCCGCGTTCGTCGTGGTCGCGCCGCGAGCCTCGGCCGCGGCGGCGGCGAATGCGGCCGCGGCTTGCCTGGTGCGTTCGGCGGTACGTTCGGTGGTGCGTTCGGTGGCGCGTTCGGTGGCGCGTTCACGTGACGGCCCGTCCGAAGAATCGCCCGACGACGCGACTGACGACTCGGACGAAGATCCGGTGTCCGGCGTGTCGGCCGACGACCCGGCCTCCGTCGTCGCGGCGGCCTCATCCTCTGACTCGCTGGCCGGTTCCGCCGCGGCGGGCGCGATACTTCTGACCACGGCGTCGACCAACGACAGTCCCGAGGCTCCGACAATGCTGTCGGCCAACCGTTGGTTCAGCATCGGCCGGAACGCTTTCTCACCGGCCCCGGCTGAGAACGGCCCCTCTCCGAACGGCGACTCCAGGGCCGCGTCGAGCATGGGCTGGACGAAGAGGCCGGCGACCATCTGTTCGGCCGCGGTGCGCGTCCGATCGGCTTCCGATTCCTGTGTCACCACGGGGATGCTCGGGTGCTTCCCGGTCCCGATGGCATCCACCGCGATCATCGATGGCTTCTCCGTTGGGATCAGCGTGAACTGATCATCGGCCGGCCGAATGGCGACCGGTCGGGCCGGACGTTCAATCGGCACCATGGTCTGCTTTCGGGTGATCGGAACGCTCTGCGTGGACGCAATACTCATTGGTTCATCGCCCCTCGATGATCCGGGCGTGCATGGCCCCGACCCGCTTGAGTTCGTACATGAGTTCAACCTGCTGCTCGAACGGGACGTTGATCCGATTGAGCCCGTCCAACAACGTCTCCATGCTCTCAGTCCGACGACCAGTGCCATCGGTGGTGCTGAGTCCGCCCCAGCGACGGTCGCCGTCGAGGTCGGGAGCCTGACTGAATCGAAGTCCCCGCATCGCCACCGCCACCGGCTCAACCCGAACATCTGGGCTCGCCACGATCACCCCAGAGGATCGGTTGATGACGACGCGGGCCTCTGTGTGCAGCAACGACGGATCGATGCGAATCGATGTCATCCAGTCGAGGAAGGCAGTGGGATCGCGTTGATCGGCCTCGGGAATGCTCACTTCGATCGTGCGGGCATCCCGAGCAACGGCGATTCGGTCGACGGCTGATCCCATGTCATTGGTTTCGTTGATCGCCGACGCGATCGCGTTGGCCACGGAGTACGTGGCGAACGCGGATTCGATGACCAACGTCACCACGCCATTGGGGCCGACGACTTCATTGCGGACGTCGCGGAGCATCATGCCGCCCCCCCGCACCGCGCCGGACGTCTCGTCGCCCGGGTACAGGACCACCGCACCGGAGGCCGCGGCCAGCGGCACGATGTCGGCCGCATCGGGGCTCGGAATGCGCAGCAGCGACGGGATCAGCCGGCCGCCTTCCAGGCTCTCAGCGTTGTAGAGGGTGTCGACGCGAAGATCGAGGCGATCACCCTCGTGGGCCCCGGTGGCCGGGACCGCCGCGCTCACGGCCACGATCGCGAAGCTGCCGGCGTCACTGAGCTGCGAAGCGTTCTCCACCGGGTTCCCGAGGTTCGCGAGCAGTTCGGCGTACGGACGCACCGCGGCCAGTGAGTCGCCCGACGTGTCGCCGGTCCCCGACAGGCCGATCACGATGCCCAGGCCGATGAGTTCGTTTTCTTGTTGGCCCTTGAGGCGCGTGATGGCCCCAATCGTCGAGGCGTGCGCGGAAGCCGCGCTCACCAAGACGGCAAGAAGGGCCGAGAGCGCAATCACTGCTGGCCTCCGGCCCGCGTGTGATCGCCGTGATGAGCTCCGCTCGTCGATGGGGTGGGTGTTCATGCCTGACACCCTGCGAGCCGCGTGCCAGTTTTTGGCCGTCATCTACAATCGTCGGCGATGCCCTCCGATTCCTCCCCATCGACGGCCGGGGCCGCGCGCGGTTCCGCACCCGGACCGCCTCGCGGAACGGCCACTGACCGGCCCGGCGGCCGGCCCGGCGGCCGGACCCGAGGCCCGTCCCAAGCGTTCAGCGCCTCAGCCCACGTGATCGCGGGGGCGGCGGTGGTGGCCGGAGCTCTGGCGGTGGCCGCCGGCTTGATCGCCGCGGCCGGCGGCTCGCCGTGGCTCTGGGCCGCGCAGATTCCGCGCGATGCCGCCCTGGCCGGGGCGTGGCTGGCCGCGGCGTGGGGATTGGGCGGGCCGGTGGTCCGCGCCCTGGGCGGGCGTCCAGGGACGTCCACGGCCGGAGCACTGCGGCCGCTGACCATGCCAATTGGCGCGGCCGTCCTCGTGGGCCTGGACGGCGCGATCTTCCGACTTCATGCCAGTCCAGCGATCGCCTGGGGACTGACGGCCGTCGGGGTTCTCGTCGGCGGAGTCGCGGTGGCCCGCGCGGCACCGTGGCGTCGACCAACGATTCCGGCCGTCGGTGGAGCCGCCGTCGACCGGTTCCGCGATTCCCTCACCCTGGCCATGCTCGCCGGCGTCGCGATCGCCGGGGGCGTGCTGCTGGCCGCCGCGGGCTCGCCCCCGGGGTGGATCTGGGCCAGCGAATTCAGCGGCTACGACGCCCTCTCCTACCACTTGCAGCTCCCACTGGAGTGGCGGTCGAACGGGCGATCCGGACCGCTGGCGCACAATGCGTACGCGTGGATGCCCAATGGGATGGAACACGCCACGCTCCACCTCGGCCTCCTGGCCGGCGATGTCCGGTCCTCGGCCACCGCCGCGCAATTGCTGCACGCGGCCATGGCCGTCGCCACCGCCCTGACGGTGGCCGGCCTGGTCTCTGATGTTCGTCCGACGCATGGATCGCGCGGGATTCGCCCGGGGACGATCGCCGGACTCTTCGTCCTCGGGACGCCGTGGGTGGTCATCACCGGCAGCCTGGCCTACACCGAAATGATGGTCCTCTGGATGCTCGCCGCATCGATGCGGGCCGCGCTTCGCCTGACCTCCACCGGCGTGCATCCGGCGGCCGAGGGCGTCCTCCACGGCGGCCTGCTGGCCGCGGCGTGCGCGGCGAAGCTCACCGCCGGACCGCTGGCCGTGCTCCCGGCCGCCGCGTGGTGGCTGACGATGCGCGGGTGGCCCGGGCGCCGGGCGCTGCCGGCCATCGCGGGCGCCGCGACGCTGACCGGGGCACTGGTCCTGGCTCCGTGGTGGACGAGTGGGATCGTCCACGCGGGCAATCCCGTCTTCCCTTTCGCCACCGGCGTGTTCGGCAACGGTCCGTGGTCGGCCGAACAGGTCGACGCGTGGAACGCCGGGCACCGAGCGGGCGGAGCGCCGGCCGACCTTTGGACACAGTGGCTGGATCCGTTGGGTGTGCCGGGCCACCGCGATGCAGCCCGCGTGGGCGTGGGCGTGGGCGCCGGCGCGGACCAGCGCCAAGCCCGAGGCAATGTGGTCGACCGCCGCGGCCAATGGGCCGCCCTGCCCTGGGCCACATTGCTCGGCGTGGCGGGCCTCGGAGTGGCCGGGCTCGGTGCGGCCGGTCGCCGGTCAGTGTCGCCCGCAGCAACTTCGCCGCACGCCGTCGGCGTGGCGGCACCCGGTGTTTCCGGCCCACGAATCGCGGTGGGCATCGCCGCCATGCTCGGGCTGCAATGGTCCGCGTGGCTCATCCTGACGCACGCCGAAGCCCGGTTCCTGCTGCCCACTGTGGTCCCCGGGGCGATCGCCGCTGGCGTCCTCGCCGCCGACATGTTCCGCTCGCCCCGGCCGCTGGCTCGCGCCGGCGGACTGGTCATCGCCTTGCTTGCCGCGATCGGGCCGGTCATGTGCACCGCTCTGTGGTTGGCGCAGCGCGGCGGCGACGCAGGAGCCGCGGTGGGCAATGCCGACATCCTCGCGGGTCGCGCCCACGCCGAGGCCATCGCGGATGCCCGCCGCACGGGCAATCGCCTCCTCGAAGCTGAACTCGTCGACAGCGCGCCGCCAGCGTGGTGGATCAACCACGAACTCGCGGGCGCGCGCGTGCTCCTCATCGGCCACGCCGCTCCGTTCTGGCTGAACACCGATCGAATCGCGTACCGCACGGTCTGGGATCGCGATGCCCTCAGCCGTTGGTTGGACGATGCCGATACCGGGACCGACGCCCGTCCGTGGGCGATGCGCGCCCGAGCGGACGGATTCACCCACGTCCTCATCGATCGACCGATGCTCGACAACTGGCAACGGCGAGGATGGAACGATCCCCGCATGACGTGGGAAGCGCTGCAATTGCGGGCCGGCGTCGACGCGCTCGCACCGGTGCGGGAGTTCCCCGCGCGCGGTCAGGTGATCTTTCGCTTGAACGGGACGGGGGACGGGCGCGACGCGGGCGGCTGACTCCGGCGGCCGGAGAGTCTGCCGGCCACCGAATCGTGCTTCAGCGCCGCGGTGCCGGGCCGACGACGTCTTCCAATGCTCGGTCGGCGGCCAGGAGTTCGTCGACCGAGGCCCCCCGAGCAAACGCATCGACGAGCGTGCGATCGAATCCACTGCGAACGACATCGATGGACATCGGCAGCGTCTCGCCCGGCGCCAGCGGGGTATCCATGATGATGCCGGCGGCCTCGCGCCACGCGCTCGCCCGCTGCGTCCACGGCCGCGCATCGTCGAGGGCCAGCGCCCGCAACCGGCGAATCGCTTGGGCCGCGGATTCTCCCGGTGCGGCATTGCCCGACGAACGATCGTCGGCATCGCGCGGCGTCGAAGGGCCTGCGTCTGTGTTTGCGTCTGCGCCTGCGTCTGCATCTGCGTCGGAGGCCGATTCGCCGCCGGCTGGGGCACCGGATTCCGGAGTGGACCCGACGCGCGGATCGGTGTTCGGATCGACACGCGCGTCGGCGTTCGCGACGCGCCCCGAGAACGCCTCCGAATCTGGCTCCGCTGCTGTTCCGCCAGCGATGTCGTCGCCATCATCGCCGGTGACCGGTGCGTCCGCCGGCGCCCCGATGCCCGCAGCGCCATCGGCGCGGTCGCCCGCCACGGATTCAGGGACATTGATCGGCGCGGTCGGCCGGAATGTCCCGGCCGGCAGCTCTCCGGCCATGGGCCGCACGTTGGCGGCATCGCCGGGGCCATTCTCATCGCCCGATCGTCCGCCGTCGTCGGCCGCGGCCCCATCGCCGGAGCGGGCGACCACGTCATCGGTCGACACCCCCGCGTTTCCGCGAGCCCGCACGATGCCAATCCCCACCGGGACCAGAATCACGAGCACGAGGGCGACGACCAATCCCCCCACGATTGCCGTCCAGGTGCCACTGGTCTTGGGCGGATCCATATCGAGGGTCAACCCGGGCACGCGGCCGGCCGGCCGAGTCCGGTGGACGGCCGACGCCCGCATCGGCACCCGGCGGGCCAAGGCTGTTGTCCGCTTGGCCGGTTCGGGAATCGGAATGGACCCGTCGAGCAACTGGATGTCCGGCAAGCCGAGCTGGTTGCGATCCATCCACGCACCGAAGACCGCATTGCAGGCGGCGCAGCGGCTCGATCCGCGGGCCACGCTGGCATCGCAGGCGTGGCAATAGCCCACCAGATGGGCGATGGCCGGCACCCGGCGGGCGGCGGCCCAGAGCTGCTTGGTGGTGGGCCCGCGAATGATGCTGACCCCGGTCAGCTCGCCGCGTTCGGCCCGTTGGACCATCGTTTCATAGCTGCACCCCGGCAGAAACGGGCGCCGCGGGTCGCGGAGGAACCACGGCCCCATCGCGTTGAGCGACGCGCGGCGACTCTCCTCATCGAAGGCGCCACGGCACCGCCGGCACACATCCCCGGGGGGCTGGGTGTCGCCGCAGTACGGACAGACGAGCAATCGGACCGATGCCATGGTCTGAGCGTATCCGCCCCACGCCCCCGCCGTCGCCTCCGGCCGGGCGATTCCCGCCACCCCCCATGCAGCCCCCGCCGCCTCATGCGAGACTGATCCCATGGACACCCCCCCACGCCGCTTCCTGGACGCCCCACGCCAACCCGCGGGGACGTTTCCCGCGCTGGCCCGCGCCTTGGCCTCCTTCGTGCCCGCCCGCTTGCCCTCGTCTTCGGCCGTTGCCCTCCTCGCCGTGACGTGGTCCGGCCTGGCGGCCGGTGGGTGCGGGACGACGAATGCTCCACCGGTCGGCCGAGCGGAGTCCTGGATCGAGCCGATCATGCCCGACACGGTGGTCGACGCCCGACCCGCCGCGTTCATCAATGGCCGCAGCGTGCCCTGGGGCCGGCTCCGCGATGAACTGACCGAAGCGGCCGGCGGCGAGATCTTGCGGGACCTCGTGCTCGAACAACAGCTCGAACGGGCCCTGAGCGAATCGGCCGTGCAACTTCGCCCCGCAGACATCGAACGCGAACAAACGGTCTTGCTCGAAACGCTCGACGCCGACCCCGACGTGGCCGCCCGGCTGCTGGCGGAACTCCGGGACCGACGCCGGCTGGGCGAGACCCGTTTCCGCGGCTTGCTGCGGCGCAACGCCGCACTGCGGGCCCTGGTGTCTGACCAAGTTCGGGTGACCGAGGCCGATCGTCAGGTGATGCGCGACACGCTCTACGGCCCCCGTCGCCGCGTCCGGCTGATGACCCTGCCGCGCGTGGTCGACGCCGAGCGGGCGTACGTGCAGGTCACGAGCCCCGGCGGCCCGACCTTTGCCGAGCTGACGTCGCGCGTCTCGACCGACGTGAGTGCGTCGCGCGGCGGATTGCTTGAACCGATGGCCCGCCTCGATCCAACGTGGCCCGCCGGATTGCGGGAAGCAGCCTTCGCCCTGTCCGCCGACGGGGCGATCTCTGCCCCGGTGCTGCTCGAAGGAACGATCGCCCTCCTCCAACTCGTTGAAGTGATCCCCGGCCGCCCGGACGCATCGTCGGCCGATGCCGGACGGATCGATCGCCTGGCCCGGCTCAGTCGCGAGCGCGTGCTCATGGATCGCCTGGCCCGCGAGCTGGTCGTCGGCTCCGCCGTGAGCATCGTCGACCCGGCGCTGCGATCGGCCTGGGAACGCGAGCGAAGCCGCGTCCGTCGCGAGGGTTGAATCGCGGGCCCGCGGCTGGCGGCCGAGGCCGCCCATCACCGGGAACGCCGCACGCATCGAGACCGGCGGGCGACGCATCCCGCACCACGACCGATGACCCACGCACGACGCACCACGCACGACGACCCACGCACGACGACCCACGAACAACGCCGAGCCCCCGCGATGAAACGGGGACTCGGCGTTGTTGTTCCTCGGCCCGAGTGGGCGACGATCCCAGGCGGGCGATCGCCGAGCGGGCCTGTCAGCCCGTTGAAAAACTCGCCCGGTCCTGAGCACGATCAGTCCGCCCCTCGCTTTGTCGCCGAATCTCGGCGTATCGAGCGGACATGCTTTCGATTCGGCTCCGCGCGAGGGACGGAAGCACCGCACTCAGGACGAGACGGGCTTCTTCAACGGACTGTCATGCGCTCCAGTTGCCGATGACGAGAATCACGTCCGTGAAGTCGACTTCGCCGTCACTGTCGAGGTCGCTCGAACAGAAGACGCCTGGCGTGCACGGCCCAAAGTTGGCCAGGACCAGCACCAGGTCGCCGAAGTTCACGACCCCGTCGCCGTTGACGTCGGCCGAACGCGACCCATTGGCCGTGCATTCGATCGATGTGAACGTCAGGGCATCCAAGCCGGCCTCGACAATCGAGTTGTTCGGATTGTCGGTGACGGTAAACCGAATGCGCATGTTCGCCGTCGGCGTCATGTAGTCGGCGATTCGGAAACTGACATTCGTCCAGCCGGCCGAGACGCCGGCGACTTCGATCGTCGCCCAGCTTGAGCCACCGTTGTTGCTCAGTTCGGTCCGGAAGCTGTCGCCGTCCGTCGATTCGTCGTCGTCGGTGAACCAACGGGCGAACGAGACTCGGGGGTCGGCAGCGCCCGACACGTCGTAGATCGGCGAGGTGAGCCGGGTCGGCCCCCCGTCGACGTCGCTGTTGCCGTCTTCGTTGTCCGTCAGCCAGCAGGCACCCGAACCGTCGAAGTCATCGCCCGGGTCGCCACGATCGCCGCCGCCGACCGGCACGCCGACTTCCCACGCCCCGTCTTCCAGGGCGTCGCTGGTCACCGTCCAGCCGACCGCGGTCTCGAACGACTCATAGATGAGCGTCTCTTCCGTGCCGATCTGGTAGCGGGCAACCGCCACCGGAGCGTTCGGCGGCCAGCGCACTTCCGTGCCGCCAGTCCCGTTGGCCACGATGTAGTACTCGGGGTGCGAGAAGCACGGCGCCGGCGGAAGCAGCGCTTCGTATTCGTTGGGCTTGCTCCCCGACGGGGTCATTTGCAGATCGCTGAACGGACCACTGGATCCGACCCGGTGCCGAAGGGTGATGCCTTCGAGTTGCTCGGTTCCGTCGGCCGCGTCCACCCGCACCAGGAGCGAGGTGTTCGGCGGCACCAATCGCGGACGAGCGCTCGTCGGCTGGAGCACCAGCGGCACCGGAACCGCCTCGGCGCCAGAGGCGACCAAGCTGTAGGTCGTATCGGCGGCCGACGTTTCAGGATGCCCGTCGGCATTCAGTTCTTGCACCTCAACCGTCACCGTCCAAGTGCCCGGCGCCGGATTCGGCAGGAACACGTTCTCAACCGTGTTGATCGAGTCGCGCGGCCCGTTGGCCACCGACCACACATCGCTCATCAGGCCGTGGTTGCCGCGGTAGACGGTCCCGTTCGGGGCGACGACACGGAGGTCGAGGTCATTGACGCGGTGAATCGCGGCCGACGACACGCCGGGCGGGTCCCGCCACGCCAGCGTGACCCGCAGGTCGGACTGGCCGGGGGCGACTTCGATCTCGGTCGAACGCACCGACAACTCGGGCAGCACGTCGTTCTCGTCCACGACCAGCATGCGCGCCCGGGCGTTCCAGATGCGTTCCAGGTCGGGCAGGCCCCAGCCCTGGCGGACACGGGTGATGTCCCCGTTCGGACCACCGTTGGTCCAGTCGTACGGGACGGCGGTATTGATCAGCAGCGCGCGGATGGTGGTCGCCGCCGCACGGTTGTTCCAGACGTCGCCGCTGCCGTCGACTTCGTTGCCGAAGATGCCGTCGGCCCACATCTGCTGCAGGAGTCCGACGTGGCCGGCGACGATCGGTGTGGCCGCCGACGTTCCGCCGAAGGTCTCGGTGTAGCTGGTCTCGCTCGCCGCGCTCACCGTGTGAATCGCTTCGTAGAAGTGCACAAGGTCCGGCTTGATGCGGCCATCGGAGGCGGGCCCGATCGATGCACTGCCGGCCCACGCGTCGTCGGCCCGGCTCACCGTTTCCTGGTGGCGGACGCCGCCGACGGCGATGACGTTCTTGGCCCACGCCTCGGGGCGCGAGCTGGTGGTGCCGGCGTTGGACTGTGACTGGCAGATCACGATGTCGAAGTCGAAAAGGATCTGATCCATTTCGGCCGAGAAGTTCGTGTAGTCGGTCGTTCGCTGCGTGCCAAAGCTGCACGACTGGAACGTGGCCTGCCATTCGGGCTCGACCAGTTCGGCGGTGTGGTCGTACCGCACCCGGCCGGAAATGAACCCGTTCTGGTAGCTGCTGACGATGCCCTGGGCGTCCGGGAGCAGGCCCCGGGCGGACGGATCGCCGATGCCGCGGCCAAAGACAATGCCGCTGGTGGATGCACCGTGCGAGTCCACGCCGCTGCTGCCCCGCAGGAGCAAGGAGCCGGCAAAGTCGACGTGGTCGAGGTTGAAGCCGGCATCCATGACTTCGCCGCGCACGCCCTGGCCGGTGTAGCCGCCGACGGCGTTGACGAAGTTGGATCCCGAGGCCTGCCGGACGACGTCCATGTCCGACTCGAAGCCGCTCCAACGATCGATGAAGAGCACCGCGTCGTCGGCGGCGACGGCCACGAGTTGGTCGCTGGTCAGCGTGGCTTCCAGAAGGAGCTTGCCGGCCCGGCGTCGATCGACGCGTCCACCGGCGGCTTCCACCGCCGCGGCCACGCGATCGTGGTCGCCAGCGGCCGGATCGGCCACGCGGATCACGTAGCGGGCCGGGGCCAGCTGGGCGTCCGCCGCGATCGCGTCGACCAGCATCGGCTCGAGCCGATGTCCGGGGGCCAGGGGCTCCAGGTGCCGGACGAAGGCCAGGTCGGCGATGGCCGCCAGGGCCTCGTCGCTGCCTCGGGCGATCACCGCGGTGGCCGGGAGGTGGTGCAGGACGTCGACGCCCAGCTCGGCCAGGGCCGACCGGTAGGCGGACAAGGACTGCGTCTTGAACTGGACGATCACCAGCCGTTCGCGGCCGGTGGCGGCCAGGACGGCCGGCAATTCGGGACGGGTGGCGGCGAGCGGATCAAACGCTCCCAGCCGCAGGTGCAGGCGCACGTCGTGGTCGCGGAACTCGGTGAAGCGGACGCCGCCGTCCACACTGACCGAGAACCGGGCCGCGGTCGTGCCGGCCGATGCCTCACGCCGCACCACGGTGTCTGGGCCCACGGAGAAGGTCTCGGATGGCCCGGCCGCGGCGATGCCCGCAACGGCCACTGAAAGCCCGCTTCCGATCCAACTCGAGGCTCGTGCCCCGCGCTGTCGACCCCCACCGTTCACCTGGATGCTCATCTTCGAAACTCCGGCCACGACCCGACCCCACCGGGTTGCAGCAACTGCGGAAAGAACTTCCCCGTCACAAGGGCGGGGAGACTAACGGCCTCCGATCGGATCGTGTAGTCCCACATCGCCAGCTTTCATTCGCGATCGGCGGGAGGTGTTGGCAGATTGGGCAATCTGCGCGACCGGGGCTCTCACGTTTCGCGCGTCGATGCGCAGAACAAGGGCCTCGCCCCTCGGAAGTTGCGCGGAAACTCGGGGCAATCGCCCCAGTTCAAGATGGGTGGTCTCAGCGCAGAAACGCAGTTGCTCTCGCGTCCCGCGAAGATCAAACATTCGTCCTACGGCAGCGCCTTGAACGCGGTCAGGACGCGATCCCGGGCCGCACTGTGGTCGACGATCGGACGTGGATAGCCGTCGCGCTGCTCGAACAGCCCGTCGCGTTTCCAGGGCTCGTGAATCGCCTTGCCCTTGAGGTCCGCAAGTTCCGGCACCCAGCGACGGATATACGTGCCGTCGGCGTCAAAGCGCTGGCCCTGGGTGATCGGATTGAAAATGCGGAAATACGGCTGGGCGTCCGTCCCGGTCGAGGCGGACCACTGCCACCCTCCGTTGTTGCTGGCCAGATCGCCGTCGATCAGGTGCCGCATGAAGTGCCGTTCTCCCATGCGCCAGTCGATGTACAGGTCCTTGGTGAGGAACATCGCGGTGATCATGCGGAGCCGATTGTGCATCCAGCCCTCGGCCAAGAGCTGCCGCATCCCGGCGTCGACGATCGGGTAGCCCGTCCGCCCTTCGCACCAAGCCTGAAATTCGCCGGCATCATCGCGCCAGGCGAGGGCTTCGGTCTTCTCCTTGAACGCTCGATGCATGGAGACGCGAGGGAACGCGACCATGACGTGGCGATAGAAGTCGCGCCACACGAGCTCGCTGATCCACGTGGCAATGCCCTCGCGTCCGTCGAGCAGCTGCCCGTCGTTCGCTTCCGCCGCCACCTCCAGGCAATGCCGGACGGAGATCGTCCCGATGGCCAGATGGGGCGACAGACGGCTGGTGGTGTCGTCGGCCGCAAGGTCGCGCGTGTCCTTGTAGCCGCCCATCCGCTGGGCGGCGAACGCATCAAGCCGGCGCAGGGCTTCGGCTTCGCCGGCTGGCCAGCACTCGACCATCGCCGCCGGTGGCGCGGGATAGCCTTCGATGTCGGCGGGGATCGGATCGGGCCGGCCCACCATCGCGTCGCGTTTGGCGGGCGCCGGTTGCACCGCCGGCAGCCCGCCATCGCGCAGGCGCCCCAGCAGATTCTTCTTGAACGGCGTGAAGACCGTGTACGGCCCGCCGGTGCCGGTCCGCACCGTCCCGGGTTCGACGATGCACTGATCGTGGAAGGTGTGCACGCCGCGCCCGTGCCGCCCGAAGGCTGCGCGGACCGCGGCATCGCGCTGCGCCTCGTTCACTTCGTAGGCGGCGTTGAACCAGACCGCATCGCAGTCTTCGGCCGCGGCCAGGTCCGCGAGGGCGTCCGGAACGTCGGCGTATCCGTCGACGGTCAGGATTCGGAGGGCGATGTTGCGGGCGGCCAAATCGGCGGAGAGCACCCCGAGGGTCCGTCGCACGAAGTCGACCCGGATGTCGGCCAAATCGTGTTCGGCCCATTGGCCGGGACACAGCACGAAGACGGCAACCATCCCCCGCTCTTCGGCGGCGGCCGCCGCGGCCAGGGCGGCATGGTCGTGGAGGCGGAGATCGGTACGGAACCAAACAAGCGGACGCATGGCGCAGAGGCTCCGGGTGACAAGGGGGGAAAGGAGTGCGGCAGCGGGCAGAGGCGTGCGGAGGCGTGCGGAGGCGGACGGCAGCGGACGGGGGCGGGCAGAGGCGGGCGGACGGCCGCGGGCGGCAGCGGGCAGCGGCGGACGGCGGCGGACGCGGCCAAACGTGGCCGGACGGCGGCGGACTGTACGGCGGCTGAGATGGGAAGTCCGCTCGCCGGGACACTCCGCCGGCACGAGAACGACGTTCGCCCCAGGCTTCGCGCAAGCGTGCCCACCGAACCCGCAGCCGAAACGTTCACCGGGACTTCGAGGCTGGGACAAACCCTCCCGACAGTTCATCCACGTCCAATAATACGCAGCCCGATCATGCGCCAAGGCTACTTGCAACGCGCTTTCAGCCGCTGCGGATCCCCGTCCGATGCAGAAGGCGGCCGAGAGGGATTTCTCAGCCGTCAACTTTCCGGCGGAGCCGGACGCAGCAATTGGACCCCGCCCGTTCGCGGGCGGTCTCACGATCAAGGGATGGATCGGAGTCGCGCTGGGATGAAACACAATGCCCGCCACGCTGGACCCTGTATTGCGTCATTTGCCCCGCCTCGCGATCGGCACGGCCGATCCTCAGATGCCCGCGCGGTCCGACCGGACTCGCGGCGCCCGGCCGGTCCGGTGGCCCTCAAACGCTCCATCCATCCGCGCCCCGTGGCGCGGCTCGCCCTGGCCGCGACGTCGACACATGACCCGACTTCACGACCCGAGCGAACATCGCCCTTCATCGAGTGGACCGTCAAGGACGGCGGCCACGCGATGAAGTTTCCGTCCCCCGGGGACGGCTGGGATGGCCCGGATCGGGCCGCCTGAATCAACCCCCGACGTGACGGCACGTCGGAACCAATGTCCATGAGCCGGGGCCGGTCGCCCTCCGCGTGTGCGGGGGTGTCCGGCCCTTTTTCATGGGTGGCCGCCCGGCGAGCGTCACGTCGATCGCGCTGAACGCGCCGACGGCGTCGGTCGCGCGGATCACGTCGAAGGCTTCGAAGGCGTCAAAGGCGTCAAAGGCGTCAAAGGCGTCGAAGGCTCGCATCGCGCCAGCCCAGTCAATCCCGTCATGCGCCCTCGGTCGGCACGCCGCGGACCACCAGAATCGTGATGTCGTCGGCCTGTCCGACGCGGCCCCGCCACGCATGCACGGCGGCGAGCATCTCGTCGGCGATGTGTTCCGCCGTCACGTCCGGCCGGGCGCAGTATTCGAGCAACAAGCGTTCCATCCGCTCCTTGCCGAACTGCTCGCCCGCCTCGTCGACCTGCTCCCATACACCGTCGGTGGCGATGAACAGAACGTCACCGGGCGCCAGGCCCGGGCGTTGGAGCACCGTGAACTCTTGGTCCCCGCCGATGCCGAGCAGCATGTCCTCGCCGTCGATCTCTTCGACGGTTCCAGACCCAGCGGCAACAAACTGCACCGGATCGTGGCCCGCGCTCACCCAGCGAATCGGCTGCCCATTCGGCTCCAGGTCCAGGAAGAACAAACTCATGAACTTGGACCGCGGCGTGTCCTCGAACAAGCGCCGATCAGCGGCGGCGAGGATCGTCTCCACCGCTTCGCCGAGCTCGGCCCCGGCCCGGATCAACGCTCGGGCCGTCGACATCATCAAGGCGGCGGCCACACCGTGGCCGGTGACGTCGCCCACCAGCAGCCAGGCTCCCCCGCTTTCGGTGGGAATCGCGTCGTAGCAATCGCCGCCGGTTTCATCGCAGTATTCGGCGCGGGCACACACCTCAACGCCGGCGACCGTCGGTGGCGCTTTCGGGATCAACGCCTGCTGCATCTCGCGGGCCAAGACGAGCGACTCGCGGACCTGGACGTGGTCGGCCAAGCGCGGCACCATCTCGTTGAATGCGCTGGCCAAGTCGCCGAGTTCATCGCGCCGGACGACTTTCGCCCGCGCCTCAAGATCACCCGAGGCCAGTCGCCCCGCGGCCCCGGCGAGTTCGTGCACCGGACGGACCATCCAACGGGAAGCCGCGACGGCGCAGAGTGCGACCACAAGCAAGAGGCTGCCGAGGGCGAGCGTCCCGATGCGCACCTGCCGAGCGACGGTCGAAGCCACCGCGGTCCGCGCTTCATCGGCGGCAGCAAAGACCAGATCGTGCGGCACGAACATCACGAGCGAGAGAGAGCCGCGGGATCCAGCGGCCCCGCCACCGGCGTCGAGCGGCGCGTAGCCGACCAATGCCTCGCCTCCGAGCCACGGGAGATCGACCACGCCGCGTCGCCCAAGAGCCAAGCCATCGCGCACCTCGATCGCCCCGGCGGAATTCGAATCGATCGGGAGTGGATCGCCGGGCGCAACATCACCGCCGCCGCCGCGCACGGCCAAGACGCGCAGCGATCCTTCCGCTGTTCGACTGCAGACGGCGAGCATCGCGTTGTCGCCCCAGGCCGCGGGCAGCGGCAGTTCCGCGACCATGTCGCCGAGCGGTACATCGATCGCGACGATGCCGCGAAACGTACCGCTCGCGTCGATCAACGGCTCGGTGCGCACCGTGAATGCTTCGCCGGTGGTGACGTCGATCTCGGGTTCGTGCCAGCGCGGTCCGTCGGCGTTGACTTGGGCGACGTACCACGGCCGGGTCCGCCCGTCGTAGTCGCCGGGATACCCGCCGTGGGCGGGCCAGACGGCGTGCACGCCGACGTCAAGGGTGGCGTACTGCCAGCGCATCGCTTCCGGGGCGAAGTCATGGGCGGCGGCGAACACGTCGGCCACGTCTTGGCTGGCGATCGAGCGGACCACCGCGGCGGTGACGGGATCGGGGGTGAAAGGCGCGGACGTCACCGCGACCAGCTGCTCGGAAATCCAAATCGGCTGGCCACCGGCGTCAAAGTGTCGCTGGCTCGGCCGGGCCGAGGTCGGTCGCAACACGGGATCGTCGAACCAGGTCGCGCTGACGACCCGGGTAGCCTGTTCCGCCGAAAGGCGAATCTGGGGTCCAGCGCGGTCCGCGGCGTATGCATCGACCACCCGGCGCATCGCCTCGGCCTGCCGCGCCGCCGCCCGTTCGACGCCGCGCGTGTCGGCGGTGAGCCGCGATGCCGCCAAGACTTGGATCTGCTCGAAGGTCGACGCCGCGGACGAGGTCAGCTCGCGCTGCACCTTCTCGGTCAGTTCCTGGCCCATGCGGGCCGTGGTGGAACGATTGACGAGGCCGATGACGATGGCCGGGACGGATGCGGTGAGCACCAGGACCAGCAGAATCTTCCAGTACAGGCGCATGGATATCGCTCCGGACTCAGAACTCTTGGCCAGCGGATGTGACCGAACGGACCACGCGGACGAAGCCAATCACCACGGCCAACAGGATGGCCAACCCGAATCCGATCGCGTCGCCGCCCATCAGCATGCCGATGATCAGCACGCCCACCATCAGGGCAATCAGCATCTCCATCCGCCGCTGACGCGACTCCATGCGTTCGAGTCGACGTTCAATCGAAGCGAGTTGTTCGGGCCTGACCATTGATGCGACCTCCCACGTTGCGGTGGACCGGGGCCTCGGTCGCGGGGTCGCGCGTCGGCCGATGGTCGGGCACGATACTCCACTGGCGCCAGGGCGACGATGTGGAGAAGAGCTTCCCGGCGATGGATCGATCGACCTCCGGGCGGACCGAGGCGCATCAACCGGAAGCTCGGACTGCTATCCTCGGTCCATGGTCGACTCGACGTATCTCGCCGGCTCCGCTCGCCCGCCCACCGACAGCGGGCTGGTGTTGCGCCTGGTTCGGGTCAGCGGACCGGAGTGCGACACCCTCGACGTGCCCCCGGCCACCACCTGCGTGATCGGCCGGCGTCCCGCGCCCGAAACCACGATGCAGCTCGCCCACGACGGGGTCTCTCGGCGGCACGCCCGCATCGACCACGCCCCCGGGCCCGACGATCCCGGGACGTGGACGATCACGGACCTTGGCAGTCGCAATGGGACGTTCATCGACGACCATCGCCTCGAACGCGACCAGTCCTGGCGATTGCGGGGCGGGGAACGCGTTCGCATCGGCCCCTGGACGTTCGTCGCCTCGGTGCCGCGGCCGGTCACGAGTCGCCTGTTCACGATCGACGAAGATCAGGAACCGGCCGACGCTCCAGACCGTGTCGACCACGTCGACCTCGGAGCGGCCGACTCGATGAGTCAGATCCGCCTTGCAGCGTTGACGGAGGCGGTCCGCGACATGGCCGAGGCAAGCGAGCCGGAGCAGATGGTTGCCCGCGCCCTCTGGGCCCTCGAGCAAGGCGGCGATTTTGACCGCTACGCGATGGTCCGCGTGCGGGATGCGGTGCCCGGGATCGGCCGGGCCGTTGACGTGCTCGGACAAATCTGGCGACGCGAAGGCGATCCCCCGCGCTACAGCGGGACCCTGCTGCGCGCCGCCTCGGAAGGACGCATCGTTCGATTGGACGACGCCCCGGACCTTCGCGGCGCCGAGAGCATCATCGGCGACGAGATCAAACGGGCGACCTGCATCCCGGTCTACGTCGGCGACCGCATCGACGGCTTTGTCTACTTGGACAGCCTGCGACTGGCCCGTTCCCGCCCGGACGATGAGACGGCGTTCGCCGCCTCCATTGCCGGGGTCCTTGGTCTGCAACTGGAGGCCGGCGAGCGACGCCGGCAAGAACGCGAACTCGCCGCGGCCCATGCTGTTCAGCGGCGACTCATGCCCGCCGATCATGGCCGCGTTGGCGGCGTGCGTTGGGCGGCCAGCGCGACGCCCGGGCGCACCCTGGCTGGCGACTTCTTCAATGTGCAGACGTCGGGCGATGCCGTCGTCGCGAGCATTGGCGACGTCTCGGGCAAGGGACCGGCGGCCGCACTGCTCATGGCCACGGCGCAGGCCTGGGTCACCGCCCGATTGCCGGACGTCGTCGCCGAACCGGCTCGCGCGGCCACCGATCTGGACGCCCACGTTGCGTCGGTCTCCGCCGCCTTTGAGTTCATCACCATGATGCTCGTGAGCATCGACCCGGCGGCCCAGCGCTGCCAGGTGGTGGACGCCGGCCACGGCTGGGGCGCGATTGTCCGGGCCGGCGGCCAAGTCGTGCCGCTGCGCGATGACGATGGCGGACTGCCGGTGGGAATGGGCCACGACGCGGCCGATCAACGGAGCGTCACGCACACCTTCGGACCGAACGATCGCATCGTTTTGATGACCGATGGCGTGGTCGAGCAGGCCGGGCGCGGCGGGATCGCCTTTGGCCACGAACGAGCCCTCTCTCTGCTCAGCGCTTCGTCCGACGTCAACGGTGACATCGACGCCATCATGCACGCTCTTCGCGCCCACGCCGGCGGCGACGCGTACGAAGACGATGTCACCGTCGTGTCAATCTGCTTGGACTGAGGTTCCGGTCGGCAGGGCTCCGAGACAATCTGCTCTTGCCGGCCGGCCAGCTTCGCCGGCCAGCTTTCCCGGCAAGCTTTCCCGGCAAACTTTCCCGAGCTGCTTCGTCGGCCGCGGAATGCCTGACCGCCCCGATTGTTTCAGCGGCCGATGCGATCCCGCAAATCCAGCCGCCACGCTCCGGCCTCCCGCACCAACTTGATGCGGTCCACTCGCTGGCCGTCCCGCCATGCTTCGACCGTGGCCGACTCGATGCCGGCCGTGGTGCGCCACGACACGTCCAAGGCCGGAGGCTGGACCCGCACGTCGGCGCCCGAAGCCCACAGTCTGACCGGGTCGGACGCGGCGAGTGTTCGGCGAACACCCGACGTTCCGATTCGTTCGCCCCCGCCACGGGCCCAGCGGGTGAACTCGGCCTGCGTTGCCTGGCTCAACAGTGGCCACTGAGCATCCCAACGACGCGCGGTGGTGTACATCGCGAACGACAACGCAATTTCTTCCGGCGACAGGTCGCTGGCCGATCCACGGTCCGCCGGCGGCTCAGCGTAGCGCGTGGCAAAGGCCGCCGAACGCGTCACCACGATGGCGGCGACGGGATCGTCGGCCGCCGCGCCGCCGCCGCCGCTGACCGCACCGCCAGTAGATCCATCGCGGTACATCCCGGACGCCAAGGCTGCATTGCCGGCGACTTCCGAGGCGGGCCGAGCGTTGGCCCGTGCGTGCATCTCCCGCGCCCAGTCAACGACATCCACATCGCCGGTGGTCGACGCCTCGGCCGTTTCAGCGCCACAGCCGCCGAGCCCGACCGTCGCCCCGAACGCCACCGTCGTCGCCAGGCATCCGATGACGATGCGGCCGACCCGTGTGGTTCCGGGGCGTTGGCCGAACGATTGCACGATGCCAGCACCGCTCACGGCCCGACCCCACCGGCAGCGTCGACCTTGGACAACGGTCCCACGTTGGCCAGTTCCCGAATTTGCTGCACGTCGATCACGCGCTCGATCGATCCGGCCGACTGAAAGCCGGTCGAGTCGTACACCACGCCGCCGTCCGGGGCGATCAAGCGGTGACGCGGGACGATGGCGTCGCGTTCGGATCGGATGAGCAACATTTCCGGTGGCAAGCCGTGCACGCGGGTGTACGTCCGAGCCTGGACATCGGTCGGCCGAGTCGATGGTCCGTCGCCGTCGACAAGCACGAGATGGAGTGCGACGTTCTCGCCCAATCGCTTCCGCAAGCTCGCCGCCACCCGCGTCTGTTCGTCGCACGCACTGCTCCAGGGTGCGACATCGATGGCCCAGATCCACTGCCCGCTTTCGCCGGCCACGACTTCCGTACCTTCCAGCGTCCGGCCGAGCAGGCTGACCGTCTCGGGCACCACGACCGTTGCCTCGCTGGCCTGCGGTTCAACTTGCAGGCCGAAGAGGACGACGCCGGCCACGGCCAACGATCCAAGCAAGGAACACAAGGCGGGAATGCTGACCCGGTCGAGGATCGCGATCCGCCGCCGGGCCCGCCGGACGGCCGGCGGAGCGCCGGTGTACGCCGCATGACCGGGAGCCGCATGACCGGGAGCCGCATGAGCCGCAGCAGCATTCGGAGCCGTGGCCGCAACGGGGGCCGCGGCGACCACCGCAGGAGCGTGGGCCGAGGCCGCAGGAGCGACGGGACGCGGGGGCTGGACGTGCCCTGGCGTGGGCACCGGTGGCTGGACGTGCGCGGCGTGCGCTCCGTCCCCGGCCAACGGCGGCACCACCGGGACCGATGCGGCGCGGGCGGCGACGACGAAGCCGCGAATCCACGCGGCCAGATCCTCGGCCCGGGCCGGGTCTCCGGTCGAAAGAAGAACGACGCGCTGACCAGCGCCGAGGATCGGATCGTCGTACTCGCAGAGCGTTCGGTGGACGCGACCGAACCGGCCGAACCGTTCCACGCCGATGGCCCGCACGCCGAGCAACGGCACGCGGGTCGTGTGCTCGCGGCCGTACATCGCCGGCACGAACAAGAAGCCCTCGCGGGGATCGACGACAAGGCTCACCCGCTCGCTGCGGGCGATCAGGAGGCTGATCAAAAGGGCGATGCCGCCGAGGGCCGATGAACCGGCCACGCCCATCGCCACGTGCCACCATGCGGCCGGGCCCAGGGCGCCGCCAGCCACAACGCCGGCGATCGCGGTGCCGCTCATGGCCGTCACCACCGCGGCGATGATGGATGGACGGCGACGCACCATCGGCACCCGCCACGCTCCGCCCACCGGCATCACTTGCAGCGTGCGGATCGGGTCCGGCCGGATCGCCGATCGAATCGATCGCCAGGCCAAGACGGCGAAGGTCGCGAAGCTGACCAGGAGTGGCCACGCGATGGCGACCGCGGCGAGATGCCGGGCCCCGAACGCGCCCTCCCGGAGGTCGATCACCAGGAATCCGACCAAGGCGAGCAGCCCGGCGCCGAACGCCAGCGCCGGAGCGATCCTGAGCAACGCATGTGTGTTCCGAGAGCTCATCAGTCGTGTCCTCCACCCATCACCAAGAACCGTGGCAATGAGGCCGCCGATCGCCAAGCCGCAGCCCCGCCATGGACGCCAAGCCGGGAGGACTGGTGGACGTGGACAAACCTCTGGCGCGTGCGGGTGGCGATAACCCGGGGACGCCCCGTCCGCTGCTACCCTCTGCCGTCATGTGCACGCCCCCCCGACCGAGCCGGCTGATCCTTGTTGCGAGCTGCCTTCTGGGACTGCTCTTCGGTGGCTGCGGCGACGCCGGACTGCTTGGAAGCGGCCCGATCCGGGGGGTGGTGGTCGATGAGGACGGCACCGTCTGGGTGCACCGATCGTTCTCTGGACGCAACGCCGACGTCGCGGTGCTCTTGACCGTCGACGGCGCGACCGGTGCCGCCGCTCCGATCCTGCCTCGCCTGCCCGGCGAAGGCTCAAACACGATCACCGCGGTGGACCTGATGGTGGATCGCCCGGGAGACGAGGGTGAATTGCTGCTGGCCGGCGAGTCCTTCGGCGCCGGGACGATGCGTGGTCCCTACCGCTTCCGTGGCGTGCTGCCGACGCTCGAGCCGCTGGTCGAGGGACCAATCCACCTGCCAAGCGGCGGACCGTCCACCGCGCTGAGCCCCGATGGCCGCCATCTGGTCGTCTTCCGGGCTGGCCCCCGGCAGTCCGGCCGCCAGCGATGGCAGACGGTGGTCATCGACGTCGCGAGCGGCACGGCCGACGAACCGGCCCCGCCGGTGGCGGGCCGGCAGATCACGTGGCTCGGCCAGAACGTCGCCCGGCTGGACCTCGGTCCTCGAGATGCTCCCGCCGACGCGTCCAAGCCCGGGGATGCCGGTCCCCGGATGCTGCTCCTCGGTGCCGCGATGCCCGCCGACGGAACCGCAACCGCGGCGCGAATCGTTCGCCCCGATGCGGCGCCGGGCGCGATCGACGCCGGCGATGATCCCTTCCCGTCGCCAACCCGCTTCGTCGACCTGCACGGCGGATCCTGGTCGTGGTCCGATGCGCCGCCTGAACTCAGCTACCGCGCCCCCGGGGTCGGCCCCGGTGCGGCGGCCACGGCCACACTGCCGCTCGAGGCTCCCCTTCTGGGCCTGACCGGTCGGCCGGCTGGTCAACCGACTCCGCCCGCCCAGGCCGTTCCGCCCGCAGCCCCGACGGCCGGCGAGCCGGACGTGTCGTCAGCCGCCGGGCCCGCTTCCGCTCCCGCGCGAGACGCGCCCATCCTGTTG
>JBGCEZ010000025.1:0-32045 GCA_045106735.1 Phycisphaerales bacterium
GGTTCCGTGCGGAACGTCAGGACGTCCGGGCGTCGGCCGGCGAAGCGTTGATCATCGACCATGTATTCGCGGGTCATGCGGACGCTCGTGTCTTCGGTGAACGGCACCGGCGAGGCAGGATCGCTGACGAAGCTCGTGTCCGGTGCGTCGCCTGGGAGCGGTGCAGCCCACGCCAAGCGGCCGCCGGCGCGAAGGTGGAGCGATCGTGGGACGAGTCCGGCCGGTGGCCACGCGTTGAAGCGGCGCCACTCTTGCGAACCGGTATCGAACACCGTGGCCTCGGCCAACTTGGGATCGGGACCGTCCTTGAGGTGATGCTCAAAGAACGGCATCTCGATGTCCGCCAGGTAGCCGGGACTCGTGGGTTCGCCGAAGTGCACGCTGCCGAGGGCGTTGCCGGGCGTTCGGTGCCAGCCGCCGTGGACCCACGGCCCCATGATGAGGCGATTGTCGACGTCCGGATTGCGGGCTTCAACGGACTGGTAGATCGAAAGCGGACCGTAGAGATCCTCGGCGTCGAACCAACCGCCAACTGTGAGGACCGCCGGCGCCACGGCATTGAGGTGCGGCACAAGATCGCGCCGGGCCCAGAACTCGTCGCGATCCGGATGGGCGATCAGCGAGTTCCAGAAGTCGATCGAGCCCTTGAGAATCTTGTCGTCGAGGGCCTTGGTCGTGCCCATTTCGTTCAGGTACCAGTCGTATCCATCCGGCGTGCCGTACTCGAAGTTGCGGCGTCCACCTTCGGTCGTGGGCCCGGAACGCGGCTGCCCGAAGCTGCTCAAGAAGTGGAACGCGTGGGGCATGAAGAACGCCCCGTTGTGTTTGAAGTCATCCTGCCACCAGTCGGCGATGGGCGCCTGCGGACTGACCGCCCGGAGTGCAGGGTGGGCGTCGATCATGCCGGCGGCGGCGTAGAAGCCGGGATACGAAATGCCCCACATGCCGACGCGGCCGTTGTGTCCTTCAACGTTCGCCAACAGCCATTCGATCGTGTCGTACGTATCGGTGGATTCGTCGACGACGTACGGCTGCGACTTGTCCGGCTCGTGCGGCCGCATGTTGACGAACTCGCCCTCGCTCATGTACTTCCCGCGGACATCCTGCTGGACGAAGATCCAGCCGCCGGGGGCGTACGCGTTGTTGAGGCCGAGGCGATTCGGATAGTTGCGCTCGCCGTAGGGGCGGCAGCTGTAGGGCGTGCGGATCATGAGCATCGGCCACGGCCCGGCATCGCCGCGCGGCCGGTAGACGGTCGTGTGCAGGCGGACGCCATCCCGCATCGGGACGCGGTATTCGTCCTTGACGTAGTTCGCGCGGATCCAGTCGGCGTCGATGTCGTCGATCGCCACGTCCGCCCCGATCCCGGCGGGGCCGTTGGCCGCCGAGGCACCCGGTCCGGACGAACCGGAGGACGCACAACCGGCCCCCACCACCCCCGCGGCGAGCAGAAGGCCGAGGAGCAATCGAGCGACGATCCGCGTGGGATCGAAGTGGCGAATGGAATCGGGGGACGTCGGCGTGGAATGCAGCATGGGCGAATCGTGGCCTCCTGAAGCAAATCGTACCGGCGGCTGCATAAATCGGTGCGGTTCGGGTGAGACCAAGGATCCCGGGGGCCGGCCAGCGGTGTGCGTCGGCCTATCATGGCCGCGTGCCGAAGCCCTCCCCCCCATCGTCCGACGGCCCGACGTTGCCGCAACGTCGCTGGCCCCTCTCCACGCATCGTGCTCGTCATGGCGCGGCCGGCGCCCCGGGGCGCCGATCACACATCACGATGGTCCTGGCCATCGCCAGCACCGCGAGCGTGGCCCTCGGGCTCGGCGGCTGCCGCCTGCGAGAGGGCCAGACCTTCGCCCGCCCACCGGTCGACATCCCCGCCGAGTATTCCGCCGGGGCGGCCATGCTGGCTGACCTCGAGGCCGGCGAACGTCAGACGCTGACCGCGGACCGCGACGCGACGATGGAGTCGTGGTGGCGAACGTTCGAGGATCCCGATCTGGACGCGGCGGTCGAAGCCGCGCTCGAAGCAAACTTCGATCTGCGTCAGGCGTGGAGCCGGCTTCGCCAAGCCGCCGCCGCCGTCGTCATCGCCGGATCCGGTCGGCGTCCTTCGATCGATGGGCGAGCCGGAGCCAGCGTCAGCCGAAGCGGCGACCGGGCCGCGGAAATTCCCTTTGACGGCACGCCCGGCAACCGCTGGGATGAATCGTCGAACCTCGGCATCTCGCTGGCCTGGGAACTCGACGTCTGGGGCCGGATCGCCTCGCGGCAAGATGCCGCGGCCCTGCGCGCCGCGGCGACGCGGGCGGAGGCGTCCGATACCGCGCTCTTGATCGTCGCCAGCGTGGTCGACACCTGGATCACAGTGCGAGAACAACGGGCGCTGCTCGCGCTCCTGGAAGATCAGGTGGCCACCGGCCGCACGTTGCTCGAGCTGACGGAGCTGCGCTTCGGGACCGGTGCCGCATCGTCCGTCGGCGTGCTCCAACAACGCGGCCAGGTCGCATCCACCGAGTCCGCCCTGCCGGTCGCCCGCGCCCAGCTCGCGGCAGCCGAACACCGGCTCGCGGTCTTGCTCGGCGTGCCGCCCGGGACCTTGACGATCGAACCCGAGGCCGGCCTGCCGCCCTTGCCGCCGGCGCCCGCGACCGGCACGCCCGCCGATCTGCTGGTGTACCGGCCGGATCTTCGCGCGGCCTTGCTCCAATTGGATGCGGCGGACCACGACGTCGCCGAAGCCGTGGCCGACCGACTGCCACGCATCACGCTCGGGCTCTCGTACGACTTTTCGGGCGCCAGCCTCGGCGGCGTCCTGGATCGCGAGCTCGGGTCGATCGCCGCGAACCTGATCGCGCCCCTGGCCGACGGTGGCCGCCGGCGAGCAGAAGTCACCCGCCGCGAAGCCGTCGTCCAACAACGCTTGGATGCCTTTGGCCAGGCGATGCTGCTGGCCCTTCAGGATGTCGAAGACGCGCTGATGCGAGAACGACACCAACGCGAACTGCTCCGGCGCCGAGCGATTCAGCTCGAACTCGCCGCGGCCACCCTGCGCGAAACCCGCAGCCGCTACGCCGGCGGACAGAGTCCCTACACCGACGTGGTCATCGCCGTGCAGAACCTCCAACAACTTGAGCGACAGATGCTCGGCGAGCGCGCCGCCCTGCTTCGCTTCCGAGCCGAGCTGCACCGATCCCTCGGCGGCCGATGGATGGAACAGCTCGCCCCGCCACCCCCACGATCCCTCGATCCGTACGTCCGCGCCGGCGACACCGATTCGGAGACGCTCCCATGAGCACCGCCCCCGCCCGAACCGCCGGGCCGTCCAACCTCGCCGCCTGGCTCCTCGTCGGCATGTTCCGGTTGCTCATTCCGATCGTGATCATCGCGGCGGCGATCTTCGTCGGCGGCATCGTCTTCCGGCCGTCCGCCCCGCCCGATCGGTCGGAGCGCGAACCCGTCGCGACGACGGTGGCCACGGTGGAAGTGGCCCGAGACGAGCAGGCTCCGATCGTCGATGTCTTTGGCACGGTGCAACCGGCCCGGCGCATCCAGATCCGCCCGGAAGTTGGCGGCCGCGTGGTGCAATTGCACCCGGACCTCATCGCCGGTGGTCGCTTGCGAGCCGGCGACGAATTGCTGCGCATCGACCCGCGCGAGTATGAGTACCGCGTATCCGAGCAGCGGGCCGCCGTCGTGCGGGCGGAATTTGATCGCACGGTGGAGCAGGGCCGCGGCCTGGTGGCCGAGCGCGAGTGGGAACTGCTGTCGGAGACGGTCGAACGCACCGACCTGGGCGAGCGTCTGGCCCGCCGGCAACCGCACCTGGAAGAGGCGACGGCCGCGGTGGAAGCGGCCCGCGCCCGCCTGTCGATGGCCGAACTCAATCTGGAGCGGACGGCGGTCCGTGCGCCCTTCAACGCCCTGGTGCTGGATGAGTCGGTCGAGTCCGGCCAGCTCATCAACGCCCAAACGCCGGCCGCCACGCTCATCGGGACCGATCGGTTCCACGTCCAGGTCAGCGTCCCGGTGGATCGGCTTGGATTGCTCGAGTTGCCCAGGGCCGATGGCCAGGGCGGGTCGATGGCCGAGGTCGCCTTTGACGCCGGGGACGAACGCGTGGTGCGCCCGGCCCGGCTCGTGCGACTGCTGGGCGATGTGGACCCCGCCGGGCGCATGGCCCGATTGCTGGTGGCCGTCGACGATCCGCTCGGGCTGGGCGACGAGGGCGACGTGGCGGGAGCGTCCGAAGATGCCGTCCCCCCGCTGCTGGTCGGCAGCTTCGTCGAAGTCCGACTCCAAGCTTCCGAACCTCGGTCGGTCGTCGGGATTCCCCGCCGGGCGATCCGCGAAGGCGATCGCGTCTGGATCATGAACGACGACGGCCGGCTGGAGATCCGCCCGGTCCGCGTGGTCTGGGGCACCGACTCGATGGTGATGGTCGACCAAGGGTTGGAAGGCGGCGAACGCGTGATCGTCTCGCCGCTGGCCACGCCGGTCGCGGGGATGCAATTGCGAGAAAGCGCGGGTGATGCCGACGTGGTGGCTTCGGTGTCCGCGACGAATGCAGCGACGAATGCCGCCACGAACGCCCCCACGAACGCCGCCGCCCCCCCCGCGGCTCGGCGTGATGGAGCCGCACGATGAGCGACGACGCCGGCGCGGACCGCCCACTCGACGCTCCCACCCTGGTCACCCGACGCGGGGCGGTCGCCTGGATGACCCGCAACCACGTCGCCGCGAACCTGCTCATGCTGGCGTTCATCGTCGGCGGGCTGCTCGTGGCCTCCCGGGTGAAGCAAGAGGTCTTCCCGGAGTTCACCGTCGACCGCGTCAGCGTCTCGGTGCCCTATCCCGGGGCGAGCCCGGCTGAGGTCGAACAGGGCATCCTGCTCTCGATCGAAGACCAGGTCCGCGGCCTGGACGGCGTCAAGGAAGTCACCAGCACTGCCAACGAGGGCTCCGGCAACGTCTCGGTTGAACTGCTCACGAGTGCCGACAAGGGCAAGGCGCTTCAGGATGTCAAGAACGCCGTCGACCGCATCCGCTCGTTCCCAGAAGACGCCGAACGTCCGGTCGTGTCGATGGTGCAGGTGCGCAACCGCGTCATCTCGCTCATGGTCACCGGCGATACCGATCGCCGCGTACTGCGTGAATTGGCCGAGGGCGTGCGCGATGAACTGATCAACCGCGGCGACGTCACCCTGGTTGAACTCGGGAGCGTGCCGCGCCTCGAGATCGCGATCGAAGTCCCCGACGAGACGCTGCGCGCCCTCGACCTCACGCTTGCGGACATCGCCCGCACGGTGCGGGCCAGCGCGGTCGAATTACCGGCCGGGGCGATCAAGACCCCCGGCGGCGAAGTCCTCATGCGCACGCAGGAACGCCGCGACGTGGGGGCGGAGTTTGCCGACATTCCGATCGCGACCACGCCCGAGGGCACGCGCGTGCTCATCGGCGACGTGGCCACGGTGCGCGACGGCTTCGAAGACACCGACAACGAGACGTTCTTTGACGGCAAGCCGGCGGTCCAGATCGACGTGTACCGCGTCGGCCAGGAAACGCCGACGAGCATCTCCAATGCCGTCCTTGCCTACGTGGCGGATGCGGCGGGCACGATGCCCGATGGCATCGATTTGATCCCGTGGGATGACGACTCCGAAGAATTCCGCGACCGCATGAAACTGCTGCTCAAGAATGCGTTCTTGGGCTTGATTCTCGTGCTGCTCCTGCTCGGGCTGTTCCTGGAGCCGCGGCTCGCGTTCTGGGTCACCCTCGGCATCCCAATCTCGATCCTCGGGGCGTTTTTGATCATTCCGTTCACCGGCGCTTCGGTGAACATGATCAGCCTCTTTGCCTTCATCGTGACGCTCGGCATCATCGTGGACGACGCGGTGGTGATGGGCGAGAACATCTACGCCCGACGCGAGCAAGGCATGCCGGCGCTGGACGCGGCGATCCTCGGCGCCCGCGAAATCGCCGGACCGATCACGTTCGCGGTCCTGACCAACATCGCCGCCTTCATGCCGCTGATGTTCGTTCCCGGCGCGGCCGGCAACCTGTTCGGCCAGATTCCGGCCGTCACGATCGCCGTCTTCATCGTCTCGCTCGTCGAGTCGATCTTCGTGCTGCCGGCCCACCTCTCGCACCGCGGAGCGGACACGGCCTTCTGGCGCATTGCATCCGTGCCCAGCCAAGTCTTCGGCCGCCTTCTGGCCCAGTTCGTGGACTGGGTCTACGAACCGCTGCTTCGGATTGCCCTCCGCGGCCGGTACATCACCGCCGCCACCGGCGTGGCCACGCTCATTCTGTGCGCGATGTTCGTTCGCAGCGGCGGCTTGCCGTTCACGTTCATTCCCCGGATCGAAGGCGACACCGTCACCGCCCGGGCGACGTTGCCCTTTGGCGTGCCGGTGGAGACGGCCCGCGAGATCCAGGCCCGTCTGGTGGCCGCGGTGGACGAAGCCATCGGCGCGAGCGGCCAGGACGACATTGTCCGCGGCCGCGTGACCACCATTGGATCCTTTCCGAGCGGCGGCGGACCCGGCGGTCCACCTTCGACCGGTGGCGGCGGCGCTCACTTGGTCGGCGTCCAGGTGCGATTGGTGCCCAGCAGCGAACGCACGATGGGCGCGGTCGATTTTTCGCGGCTGTGGCGGGAAGCGGTCGGCGAGGTGCCGGGGGTGGAATCGCTGTCGTTCCGGGCCGAGATCGGCGCCGGCGGTGAGGCGATCGACATCCAACTGACCCATCGCGATGCGGACACGCTCGACCGGGCGGCGGTGATCCTGGGGGAATCGCTGCGAGAGTTCAACGGCGTGACCGACGTGGACGACGGCGTCGCGGCCGGAAAGCCGCAACTCGACGTCCGCATTCGGCCGGAAGCTCGCAGTCTGGGCGTGACCGCGTCCGACATCGCGCGGCAGCTCCGCGGCGGATTCTTCGGCATCGAAGCCTTGCGCCAGCAACGTGGCCGCAATGAGATCCGCGTGCTGGTCCGGCTCCCGGAATCGGAACGCCGCACGCTCAACACGCTTGAGAACATGACGATCCGGCCAAATGGCGGCGGCGAGATTCCGCTCGGCTCGGCCGTCACGTTCGAAGAAGGTCGCTCGTACACGCAGATCCGCCGCAAGGAAGGCCGGCGGATCAAGAACATCACCGCGGACGTCGAGGATGGCGTGACCAGCGCGGACACGGTGCTGCAAGAAGTCAGAAACAACGTCCTCCCCGATCTGCTCGCCGCCCATCCGGGACTGGGATTCTCACTCGAGGGCGAGCAGAATGATCGCCGCGAGTCGCTCAGCTCGCTGGCCATCGGTTTCCCCATGGCGATGCTGGCGATCTACGCCCTGCTCGCGATTCCCTTCCGAAGTTACGTCCAACCACTCTTGGTGATGGCCGCGATTCCGTTCGGGGCGATCGGCGCGGTCATTGGGCACTGGCTCTTGGGGTATGGCCTCAGCATCATGAGCATGTTCGGCGTCATCGCCCTGGCCGGCGTGGCGGTCAACGACTCCCTGGTGCTCGTCTTTACCGCCAACCGTTTGCGGGACCGGGCCGATGCGGCCGGCGGCGCGGGCATGACGGAACAAGAAGGCGCTCGCGGTCTGGCGCCCTTCGAGGCCGTGGTGCAGGCAGGCAAGCGGCGGTTCCGCCCGATCTTGCTGACGAGTCTCACGACGTTCTTCGGCCTGGCGCCGATGATCTTCGAAACCAGCGTGCAGGCCCGGTTCCTGATTCCGATGGCCCTCAGCCTGGGCTTCGGCATCCTCTTCGCCACGGTGGTCATCCTCGTGCTGCTGCCCTCGCTCTACCTCATTCTGGAGGACGGGCAGTCCGCCCTGCGGCAGACGGTGGAGGCGGCCGATTCCTGGCGGCCGAGGCCGGATGCGGGTGCGGGTGCGGGCGGTGGCGGTGGAACTGGAACCGGGACGGGCGCCGGGATGAACGCGCGCTCGGGGGCCGCGGGACCCGCGGCAACCGCTACGCGTTCGCCGCAGTCGCCGGATGCGGGCGCGGGCGCGGGCGGAGCGGGCTGACGGGAAGCCGCCGGTGCGCATGCGGCGGCGGCGGCTGGGCGGCGTGTGGCGTGTGGCGGCTGACGGCTGACGGCTGACGGTGGAGTATTGCGGCTGGCGATGGGCGGCTGGCGGCTGGCGTGTAGCGATGGGTGTGTGACGGCATCCTTCTGGCGTCTGGCTTCCCAAGTCCGAGCCGCGACGCGACGGCTCAAGGCGACGGGCCATCGCCGCGCGTTCCACTGAACGGCCAAACGAACGAACGACAACGAACAACGGCGGCGCCGCTCCTCCCTCGGAGGAGCCGGCGCCGCCGCCACGGAGTCGGTTGGAAGCGTGCGGTTGTCGGCTTTGGATACGAGTGCGGGTGCGGGTGCGGGTGCGGGTGCGGGTCAGTGCGCGAGCGCGGCTTCACCGGCGTCGACATGCGGGAAGTCGATTTCGGTCTGGGCGATGTGGTTGAACCAGTTCGTGAAGACGTTCGTGACGACGGTCGTGAGGATGTCCAAGATCTGGCCATCGTCGTAGCCGGCGTCTCGCACGGCGGCCAGGTCGTCGTCGGTCACGAATCCCTTGGCTTCGACGATGCGGGCGGCGAACGCGAGGGCGGCGGCGGTGGCGGGATCATCGGAAGAGCCGGCGAGGTTCCGGGCGAGTTCGTCCTCGGCCAGGCCGGCCTTGCCGCCGAGGAGGGTGTGGGCGGAAGCGCAGTAGTCGCAACTGTTGATGCCGGCGACGGTGAGCGCGATCTGTTCTCGCAGGGCGGCCGAGAGCTTGGACGAACCGAGGGCCTGGCCAAGGCCCAGGTACGCCCCAAGCGTGGCCGGCGACTGGGCCATGGTCAGGAAGATGTTGGGAACGCCGCCGAGGCCTTTTTCGATGCCGTCGAGCTGGGCGGCGACGGGAGCGGGAGCGGCGGAGCGATCGATCGGGTTGAGGCGGGGCATGGCGAAGTTCCTTCGTGTGGTTCGGTCGGGGTTGGCCACCGATGGGCCGGGACCTGACGAACAGACTGACCAGTCAATCTATTTCCCGGTGAGCTGAATTTCTTCGCGAGCTGGCTTGGGGCGGGCGTTGACCGGCGATCCGGAGCCCTGGAAGCCGCCCAAGATGGATGGCGACGACCCAGATCGGGCTGGCGGGGTCAGGCGGCGGCCGTGGCCAGCCCGGGTCAGCCGGGGGCAGCCGGGGCAGCTGCGATCAGCCTGCGGCAGCCAGGATGGGCACGGATCCGCTCGATCCGCCCGGATTCGCCCGGACCTGCCCGAATCAGCGCCCCGATCGCCCCCTCTCGGCCCGAAACCGACCCGAATAGACTGATCGGTCCGTATGGTTGGCCACCCGGAGAGCCCCGCCATGCCCCGCAACACCCGCTCAGATCTCATCGACGCCGCCGTTCGCGTCTTCGACCGCAATGGCTTCCAGGCCACGAACATCGATGCGGTGATCGCCGAGGCCGGCGTGAGCCGGATGACGCTCTACAACCACTTCGCCTCCAAGGACGAGTTGGCCATCGCGGCGATCGAACGCCACGGCGATGAGTCTCTCGAAGACCTCGGCCGGGACGTGGCCGCCGCGGCGGACGATCCAATCGAGCAGATCCTTTTCGCCGTCGAACGCCACGGTCGCTGGTGCCGCGAACCGAACTTCCGCGGCTGCCTCTTCCTGCACGCCGCCGGCGAGTTCCCCGATCCGTGCGCTCCCATTCGCCGCGCCGCCGCCGCCCACAAGCAGCACGTCCGCGACTACTTCGCCGACCTGTGCGCGAAAGCCGGCCTTGACCGACCGCGAGACCGCGCGGTGCAGATCCTGCTCGTGCTCGAAGGCGTCAGCGCGGTCGCCGAGGTCTTGGACTGCGCATGCACCGACCCGGACGCTCCGTGCAGCGCCGCGGCGGCGACGGGCGCGGTGCGGGCGATCCTCGGCGTGGGCGACTGAATGGGTCAGGGTTCGTGAGGCCAGCCGAAGCGGGTTGCGCCTGGCGGCCGGCAACCCACCGCGGCCGATGACATGCCTTGCGCAGACCAAGCTGCCATTCTTGACCCGCGACACGAACCCATCGCTACACGTGCACGGAATCGAAAGACGAAGCTCTGATCGACCGGTGGCGATGCTGCACGCCCAGCCCAGTGAGCCTCGGGGGAGCGTCGGGGGAGCGTCGGCATCGGCGTCGATCACTCCCAGTTCCTCGGCTGCCTGACTGGCGACCGAATCCGCCGTCGCCCGCTCGCCTCGGGTCGGCCCTTTGAAGACATGCTTCACCCGCCGACGTCCGCCGCACGTCCGGTGCACTGATCTTCAAGCGTTCTCTTTCGGCCCACCGGATCACGCGATCAGCGTTCTCCGCATGCCTCCGCGTCGCATTGCTCACACGCAGCGAACCAGGTCCGGTAGACGGAGCCATCGGAACACAGGTCTTCAACCAACGCACGGAGCTCATGCTGAACGTTCGTGCGGCGGGTGCCGGCATCCCTGATCACCGCATCACGTTCCTGCTCCGCCTGATACTTGAGGAACGCGAGAACCGCCCGCCGCTCCACCGGAGTGAACAGCAGCGGACTCCGTCTCAGAGTCGCCTGGTTGAGGCCGCTGGGACCGACGAACGCCCACACGATCGACTCATGCAGGCTCGCATCTCGATGCTCGCCCTCTTCGTTCTGCAAGGACCAGCACAGAAACGCGGGCGTGAAGAACCTGAAGCTGGCATCGTCCAGGTAGCCGTGGGCCGCGTACGCCCAGAAAATCTCCTCATCCGGCACGTCCGTCCACGGCGTTTGAGCCCACTTGAGATCCTGGGCCCGAGCCTCAGCGAGTTCCGACTCATCGGCGTACGCATCGACCGCCTGAGCTTCGTTGAGCCCCATTCCACCCCACGGAATGTCGCGGCAAAAAGCGCCCTGAACGATGTCGAGAACGTCTGCGTTGCCGAGCATCACGGACGACGCACACCATCGACCTCCGCCACGGCAACGCCGGTCGGGCCCACGGTGAGCGCCAGGCTCGTGGCGAGGGCCGGATCGCCGCGTTCGGCCATGGTGGCGGCGAGTGTGCGGAGGCTCGGCTGCAGATCCACCGTGAACGACTTGCCGAACGCGTCCACGGCCAACGGCTGGGTCACGTCGACCAGCCGATGATCCAGACGCAGGCCGACGGTCATGGTCTCTGGCCCCGCGACGTCGAGCATCACGCGATTGTCCGCGCATGACGCGTCGATCGTGCGGCCGCGCCCCGCCGCATCGTCGGCCAACCAGAAAAATCGGGTGATGACCGACGTACTCGGATGCCAACGGATCCGGGCCGGCATCGGCGTGCGCTGCCACGTCAGCAGCTCGGGCAGGATGTCGCGATCGGGCAGGCCGCCGTGGCCGTTGCCCTCAATCTCCCGCACCTCGATGGGATAGAGCCCGTCGCCTTCGCCGGCGACTTCCGCCGCCAATTCGGCCGCCCGGGCGGCGAACGCGCGGTTGCGCACGACCCGGCCGTACGCCGTATCCAGCTCGCCGATCATCGCCGTGAACCGCGTGGCCATGAGGTTCTCAATCCGCGTCACGCCATCGGTTGCGGCCGCGGCCGATGCGTGCACCGCGCCGAATCGGTCGGGCATGACCGGGCCGATGGCGTACGCCCCGTAGCCGCCGTGCGAATACCCGATGGCGTACACGCGGTTCGGGTCGACGTCGCCGTGGACGAGGAACTGCTCGATGAGCCGGGCCATCACGGGATACATGTAGTCGGTGTAAAAGCCGTTCCACTCGTCGGTCGGGGCCCGCAATGCCAGGTACTTGTACCCGCCGGCCTGCGGCTGATCCCGGTAGTAGATCTGCATGTGCCGCCACTGGGAGTCGTTGAACTCGGTGGTCGTCCCGCCGCCGCCGTGCATGGCGATGACCAGCGGCCAGCCGCCAGCCGGCCGTTCGCCGACCGTCCGGACGACGTACGGCGAAGTCTTGTTGCCGGCGTCGGCACGGTTGGCGGCCATCTCTTCGCGCAGTGATTCGTGGCGCGGCGCCGCCCTGAACCGCTGCCACAGCAGCGAACGGACGGCCTCCGGCTGGTTCCGCAGGGCCGCCTCGGCGACGGCGGGCACCGGCACCGCGGGAAGGGCTTGATCGGCCGGGCCCGCGAACATCGCGTCGGCCCAGGTCCCGATGGCGTTGATTGCTTCGGGTGACAGTGCCGTCCACGCAGCCGACGCGTTCAGCTCCGCCCCCGCCTTGCGTGCGGCCAGCTCCACCGTCACCACCCGCGACTCCCCGGGTTCGGCCGTGGACAAATCGACCACGGCGACGTTGTTCTGCGGCCCCCCTGCTCCCGCCACCACCGCCCAGCGCCCGCCCGGCGCAAGGTCGAACGACACGTGGTCGTGCATGTCAGCGGTGGATGGCCGGCTCGTACCGCGGCGGACATCGTCGGGCTCGGCCGTTCCGCCGTGGGGCGCGACGGAGACCGGCACGGCCACGCGCGTCCCACCAGCGTCCACCACCCGGACCATCAGTCGCACGGTCGATGCGTCGGCCACGACGTCGCCCCGCTGGTAGCGGCGCGTCACATCGATCGCGGGGACGTTGTGGTTCGACGCATCCCACACCATCGGCCACGCCTGATCGGCACTCGCTGGCGCGGGACCCCACGATGTCGCTTGGATTGCGTAGCGCGGATGACCGGGCGTGGCCCGTGCCGCGTCGCCGGTGAACCAGCCGTGGTCAAACCCGCGCTGGTCCGGCTCGGCCGCACCGACGAAACGCCACGCATCGCCGTCCCACACTTCGACCCAGGTGTGGTTGCCACGGTCGTCGTGCCAGCTCGCGCAACCGGCCAGCCGCGCGGGGACCGCCACCGCCCGGCAGGCATCGACCAACAGGATTGAGAGGCCGGTGCACGTGGCGACGCCTTGCTCGATCGTTTCGCGCGATGCCTGGTCCGGACGCTTGCGGGTCGTTGAATACCGCACGCCGAGTTCGCCGAACAGTGTGGCGTTCAGCCGCAAGGCCGCTTCGCCGGGCGTGCTCGCGTCGCCGATGATCCGCCGGGCGCGGGCCGCGAGGTCAGCGTCCCACGGATCGCGGCGTTCGCTCACGCACGCGTACGGTACGACGTCGCGAAAAAAGATCTCGTCCGGAATCGACGCCCCCCAGGGCATGTCGCGGCGCGCGGCGAAGGCCCCGTCGACGTGGGCGAGCAAGAAGTCGGCCGACAACGTCTGCAGATCGCTCGCCGGCATGCCGGCGACGAGCGCCCGCATGGCCGGGCGTTGGTCGTCCGGCGCGGACGCGATCGCGAGCCGGATCTGGTCGGCGTTGTCTCCCGCCAGCTTGGCCGCTCGCTTGATCGCCTCTTCGGTCGCGCGATGCAGGACGGCCGTGCCTGCGGCTTCAGCGGACGAAACGCCAGCGAGACCAACCGAGAAGGCTGCGGCGGCAGGCTCGGCGACGGGTTCGGCTCCGTCGGCCACGCCGGCGGCGAGGCCGAACGCAAGGCCGAACGTGAGCGCGGTCGCGGCAACGCTCGCGCGGGCTGAGGCAGAACGCTTCGATGGGTTGGGCATCACAAAAACGTACCAGACCGGGGTCGCGGGAGCCAAAGAACGCCCGGAGCTTCCTCGCGAATGATGGCCTCCATTGGTAGGTTCGATCCTTCGCCCATCGCCGGGCCCCCACCAAGGCCGGGATCCCTCCCGTGACCGGAGACCAGGACATGCTCGACCGAATCGCCACCGCCGCGCTGACCACCGCCATGCTCGCCGCGCCGGCCGTCGCCCAAGACGCCGCTGGCCAAGACTCGGACCGTGCCCGAGCGATCCGCGCCTTTGAACGGACGGTTCAAGCTGAACTGCCGGTCCCCGGCCCGGCCGCCGATGCCGCAGCGGTCACCACGACCACGATCGACTTTGGCCGCGGCCCGGTGACCGTGTACATCCCGGCCGGTTATGACCCGGCGGTCCCCACGTCGCTCGTCATCCTGCTGCACGGGTACATGAACACGGGCCAGGACGTTGAGGATTGGCTCCAGTTCTCTGCCCTCGTCGACGAACTCAATTTCCTCTACCTCCACCCGACCGGCGACACGGATGCGATCGGCAATCCGTACTGGAACGCGACCGATGCCTGCTGCGATCTGTTCGGTGAGGGCACCGACGATTCCTCGTACCTGCGCGACGTGGTCGAGACGATGCAAACGACCTTCAACGTGGACGATCGAAGCATCCACTTCGCCGGCCATTCCAATGGCGGATTCATGTCGTACCGCATGGCCTGCGACCACGCGGACCTGGTGGCGTCGGTGCTGAGTTTGGCCGGGGCAACCCACATCGACCCGGCCGACTGCTCACCCGACGAACCGGTGCACGTGCTGCAGGTCCACGGGACGGCCGACGGCGTGATTTCCTTCGGCGGCGGCTGCATTCCGTTCAGTGGCTGCTATCCGTCGGCGATGCAAACCGCGGCCCAGTGGGCGAACTTTGGCGGCTGCGACCCGGCCCCGATGCCCGGGCCGATCAACCTCGACCTGGTCGCGAATCTCCCCGGCGCAGAGACGACGGTGACGCAATACATCGAGAACTGCGCCGACGGCGGCTCCGCCGAACTCTGGACCATTCCCGGCGCCCCGCACTCGCCCGCGTTCACCCCCGCCGCCCGCCGGCTGTTCGTTGAACACCTGCTCGCCCACCGCAAGCCCGCGCCCTGCCCCGGCGACATCGACGGCGATGGCGACGTGGCCCTGGGCGACCTGCTCGTGGTGCTCGCTTCGTGGGGCCCGTGCTCCGGCTGCAGCGCGGACCTTGACGGCGACGGCGCGGTCACCCTGCTGGACCTGCTGACGGTGCTGGCGAACTTTGGGGCCTGCGGCTGATTCGCCGCGGCGGCTGAAACCGAACGCTCTCGGCCGCACATCCGCGGCTGTACGTTTCCGGCCGACGGACACGGAACCTCGCTGGTCCGAACGACAACGCCCCGCCATCCGAATTTCGGAAGGCGGGGCGTGTCGTTGTTCGTTCGTCGGCGGGCGACGAAAGTAGGCGTTGAGGGACTCGAACCCCCGACCTCACGGGTGTGATCCGTGCGCTCTAGCCAGCTGAGCTAAACGCCCGAAATGGCTCGCACTGCTGCGGGCCGGCGAGAAGTATAGCCGCTTGATCCGTCCCCGCCACGCCCGCCGGCGGGGCTTCAGGCGGTTCCGCCGGCGTCGAGGGCCAGCATCGCCCGCTCGATCGGCTCGGCGATTGCCCGGACGACCTCGTCGCGGCGGGGATCCAGCACCGGTCCGACGTGGCTCATGCCCGGACCAGGGGACGCAGGAGCGGGTGAGCCGGCCGGCCCTCCGGGGCCAGCGCCAGAGACGGGGCCGGTCGAGAGGCGTCCGCGGGCCCATTCCGGGCGGGCCCGGGCTTCCTTGATGAGGCGCCAGACCTCGCGATCGACGGTGAAACGATCGTTGGCCGGCGGGTTGGATTGGCCGACGGCTGAGCCCGCGGCGGGCCCCTGAGCCGGAGCGTGGGCGGCCGTCGGATGAGCGGCCGGATGAGCGATCGGATTCGACGCCGGATGCGCGACGCCGGGCGATCCGCCGCCCATTGCTCCAGACGCTCCTGTCGCCCCTGCCGCCCCCGGAGCCCCCGGGGCCGCGGGCGGCGCGATCGGCCCAACCGCCGCGTGTCCGCGGCGAAGCAGCACGGCGGCGAGTTCGTATTGGCGGGCGATCATCAATTGGAGCGTCGGATCATCGACCCGAAGTTCGGTTTCCCCGCGGAGCCGGCCGAACAGCCGCCGCCCGTGGGACCGCGAGAGTTCGACGACGCCGCCGATGGCCGCCCCGGTGATCGCCCCCGCCCCGCCGCTGAGGCCGCCGACCGCGGCGTCCAGGGTGAGTCCGGCGACGGCCCCGGCCGCCACCGCCCCGCCGGCCCGCACGCCCCAGCGCTTGAGCGCCTCGCGGCTGAAGAGGTCGAGCCCCCAACGCCCCTCGTGCAACATGAGTTCGGGAATCGCCGCGGCCCGCGGATCGAATCGAAAGAGTTCGAGCATCGCCCGGGTACTGCGCGCTTCGCGGTCCCGCACCGCGTCGCGGAAACGGCCGAGCAGCGGACTCTCGGTTGGGTGCCCGGCCGCCCGAGCGTTGGCCAGCCGGCGCTGTTCTTCACGCGGCGCACTCACGGTGAACGCGGCCACGTCGAGCACCATTTCCGCCATCAATCGGGCCGCCCCGCGCACCAGGTCGTGGCGTTCTCCGGCCCGTGCGGCGATCAGACGATCAATCGACGCGGCCGAAGCGTGCACCATCGTGCGAAGCTTCTCAAACAGCCGCCGCTCGCCCGCCGCGTCGTACACCACGGTGTCAAAGCTGGCCGTGGCGTGCATGTTCACTCGGCGGAGCTGCTCACGCCACGCACTCGTGCGCGCCTCGTCGCCAGTCACAAAGTTGAGCACCGGTACCACCGGCCGGGCGCACCAGGCCAGGATGGTCAATTCATCGCGATGCTTGGCCCGCACCGGATCCCGGGCGTCCACGACGTACAGCACCGCGTCGGATTCGAGCACCTGCCGCAGGCTCATCGCTTCTTGGCTGAACCGCGCTCCCGGCTGACAATCCGGCTCGCCCAGCACGCGCCGAATCGCATCGATGCCGTCTTCTCCGGCCTGCCGGGCATCCTCAATGCGCTCGAGCAAGCCGATGGAATCTTCCAGGCCCGGCGTATCGGCCAACTCGACGATCGACTCGCCGCCGGCGCTCAAGACCGCGGTGTCCACGCCGATCGTGACCGCCGGACGGTCTTCCACTTCGCCGAAGTGTTCATCGCGCAAGAGCGTGCGCATGAGCGACGTCTTGCCGGTATTCGTGTGGCCGACGACGGCGACGCGGAGCGGCGGCACGGATGCGTACTGAGTCATGCCCCGGCCTCCGGTGCCGCCGCGGGGCCGACGGTCGCCATCGACGCGTCGAACCGGTCGCGCACGGCATCGGCCACGCGGCGGGCCGCGGGAGCGTCGCCGGGGGCCACGCGAGATTCGGGCAAGTCGCCGAGCGCCCGTTCGAGGACGGCGGCGACGGTTGATTCGGGAAAGCCCTGCAGCTCAAGCACGAGGACGAGCAGGATCGCCGCGTCGACCGCGGCGCCGGTGGCCAGCGCTGGATCGGTGGCCATGGCGTCGGCGGCATCCGCATCCGAGGCCGCAGGACCGCCCCGCCGCGTGGCGCGGACGATGCCGCCGATGATGGCCCCCGCTCCGGCCCAGGTCGGGAGGGCGGCGATGGCCAATGGGCTGAACGCGGCGGCGGCGGCCACGCACCCGCAGGCGCCGGCCAGGGCGCCGGCCGCGGCCCAGCGCGGCGAAGCGCGAAGCCCCGGGGGCATGCGTTCGAGCAATCGATCGGCGCCGGCGCGGAGCCGGGCGGCGACCGCGGCATCGGGATCGGCGACGTCACGGGCCAGGTTTCCGGCGGCTTCCGGCAGGCCGCCCGCGGCCCGGGCGAGGCCGGCGAGCCGATCGAGGGCCGGGTCGGCGGCGGCGCGGCCCCGACCGTCGCTTCCACCGTCGCCCCCGCCGTCGCCGAGGGCGGCAGCGTGGGCGTCCGTCCCCGGACCAGCATCACCACCGGCACCAACGCCGGACGCAACATCGCCGAAGAGCCCACGCAAGGTCGTCGGACTGACGCGGTAGCGGCGTTGCAGCACGCGATGCAGTTCGGCCTGCTCCAGCGGACCAGGGGCCGCGCGCCAACTGCCCGCCGCGGCCACGATCACGTCGAGGGCGGAATCCAAGTGGCTCTCGCGCACCGCCGGGTCGCGGGGGCGATCCAGAGCCATCAGGGCGTGGAGCCGGTCGAGGCTCAGCGGTGTCGCATGGGCGAGGTCAAGTTCGACCGTGTCGCCGGGGCCAAGTCCCACGCGGGCCGCGGCCGCTTGCCAGACGGCGGTGCGTTGCTGCACCGTCGCCACACCACCGCGGCGGTAGAGCGCGTGCCCTCCGGTCAGCAGCAACCGCAGGCGCTGCGATCCGTCGCCGCGCACCTGGGCCAGAAAACGTTCGACGCCGCGGTCTGGCGTCATCGTCAAGGAAGCGACAGCAACAACGCGGGCCGGCGCCGGATCCAAAGCCGAGAGCTCGGCGAGCAAACGATGCTGATCGTGCCGGCCATCAACGAGGCCGAGGTCATGCCACGCAACGCCGTCGAGCGGCGGCGGCCAGACACCCTCCGGATCGACTTCCAGTCGAAGGATCGCGGGCTCACCGGCCACGGGGTCCGCGGCCGCGACTTGCTCCGGCACGATCTCCGCGACCGGGGCCGGCAAGACGCCGGGGCGGCTGGTGGCTGGCACTACGTGCCCCGTCGGCGCGAGCCGCGGACGTTGCCGGGCGTATCCGGGGTGGTCGAGATCCAATCGCCAACGGCGTCGCCGGACGGATCGCACGGCGGCACTGAAGCTGAGCAAGAGCGCTCGCGGAACGAGCCCGTAGAGCACGATTGCCCCGATGAGCACGCGCGAAAACGCCATGCGGTCCGCATTGGTTTGTTCATCGGCCATGGCCGGACGGCCGCGTTCGATCGTCGCGTCGTCGAGGGTCACCACTCCAAGGGCTTCCGGACCGGCGGCAAGCGTGCGCACGATGCGCTCCCCCGCGTCGGCGTCGAGCAATGTGGTTTCCCAACTGAATCGGTATTCGACGCTGAGAAACAGCAAGATCAGCGTGGTGACGCACCCGAGGTTGAACGCGGTCCACCACCCGTGGGTCATCACCGCCGCGGTGGCCCGGGCGATGCCGGGAGACGCGAGCGGCGCGGCGATGCCCCGCGCCGCCGCGGATGTCCGCGTGCGCGGCGTCAGCGTGCGATCGCGGACGTGCGCCCCGTCCAGGCCGGCCCGGGCGAACCATCCGAGCATGCCGTTGATCGGAACCAGGAGCGGCGACGTCGACCGAAGCCGCGGGCGAAACACCGTCAGCCCGATCCAGACGAGCAGCAACACGCTTTGCACGCCGAGCAGACTGAGCAAGCACCAAATGAGGTTGACGGTCTCGGAGGTGCCGACGCGCACGGCGCCGGCGGCGGCCGCCGCGCCCACCGCCAGGCCGGCGACGACCAGCAAGATGCTGATGCCGCGCAGCCAACCGCGCACGCCGTCGATCGCTTCGTTCACCGCGGGCGAGACTTCCAGCGCTCCGGCCCGGGCGACGACGCGGTCTTCGAGCGAGCCGCCGGCGGGCAAGGACGGATCACCGAGCGTTCGGTCGCCGTTGGCTTCGAGCCATCGGACCGACTCGGCCATCACGCGCCCGTCGAAGGATGCCGATTGAATTGAGGCGTGGCGGGCCGGGCTCGCCGAACTCGCCGGGCTCGTCGCGCGCGACGAATCAACGCTCCCGCGGGTGGCGGGATCCGGGGCAGGAACGGGCGACGAAGGATCGGAGTCAGCGGGCATCGGAGAGAGAGGCTACGCGGGTGCCGCGCGGCGTGCCGGGCCTATCACGGACCAATCACGGGACACGGCCGCGGCGTGGCCGACGGCTGCAGGCCAAGGGTGAACATGGAGACGGCGTTCGGGGTGCACCGAGGGCGGACCGAAGGTCCTGTCCCGACGGGCCGGGCCGCGATTCAGCTCGAGGCGGAGTGCTGGGACGAAGCCGGGCTTGCGGCCGGCTGACCGTCGGGCAGCGGCGGCGTGTAGGTGCTGTCGACCTGGCGCACCGGCTCGCTGGCCGGGGCGGGAGTACTCGACTGGGTCTCGATCTCGTCTTCGATCCCCTTGATCCCCTTCTTGAACTCGACGATCGAGCGGCCGATGCCGCGACCGACCTCGGGGAGCCGGCGGCCGAAAATCAGCACGCCGAGCACGAGCAGCACGATCCATTCGGTGTTGCCCGGCAGGCCGAAACCGAGACCGAGGACGGAGGCGAAGTGGTCGAACATGCCGTGAACTCGCGAAGCGAAGGAGAAGGAGTCGGCCCGGTCGGAGACGTCCGGCGGACCCGTGGGCCAGGAAATCGATCCGGACCACCTCAATAGTGTACGACAGACCCACGCACGGATCTCCCCGAGATCCCCCAGCTTGGCCGCGGGGACGATGTTTGGCCGATGAGATCGCCGCTCTCAGCGTCCCATACGGCCGATTTCCGCCCGATCGCGGTCAGATCGCGGCTCGGTCACGGCTCGGTCACGGCTCGGTCACGGCTCCGCCACGGCTTGGTCGCCGCCCGAATCCGGCTCGGTCGCGGCCCGCCCACGGCTGGATCACGCGCTGCTCGCCGCCACGCCGCGGCCAGATCGTCGCCAGACCGCGGCCGGAACGCCGGCTGTCGGCCGCGCGATCGCCGGCCCGCCGCGGATGATTCGGCATTGCGGCAATCGGATTCCGTCGAACCCGCGGCGTCGAATCCCTGCGGCCCGGCTCGAACCGTCCGAGAATGCGTTCGCCGCCGCCGGCCGCCCGCCGCCGGCCCGCATTCCCCCTCGCCACGGTCACCGGACGACCCACCATGCCGACCCCACCGCTTGACGCTCCCGTAGGCCGCCGCGGCCGGACCGCCCGCCCGTCGCATCCCGATGCCCCGCGCCGCCCAGGCCCCGGCCGCGCCCCCCGCCCTCGCCGCCATCCGGCCGTCGCCGTTTGGCTGGCCACCGGCCTCGCCGCCGCCCTGGCCGCAGGCCTCACTGGCTGCCAGCAGCGCCGCGTCGCCAGCCCCGAGTACGCCCGCCCGCTTCCGCCGGGCGCCCCGTCTCTTGAGCCCGGCGATCGCACGCTCGCCCGCACCCGTCTCGCCGAAGCTTTCGACGCCCGCGACGGCAAATTGATCGACGCGATCGACGCGAGCCTGCGCTGGTTCGCCGCCCCCTCGAGTCAACGGGCGTTTCCGTTCACAACCGGGGACCTCACCGTGTCCCACGAGCGGGCCAAGGCTTCGACCGAAGCGCTGCGCACCATCGTGATCGACGCGGCCGACGGTGCGTCCTTCGCCGACGAAGTGCTCCGCCAGTTCGAAGTCTGGGACTCCGTCGGTTGGGACGGTTCGGGCGATGTGTTGTTCACTGGGTACTACGCGCCGGAGTTCCCGGCCAGCCGCACCCGCACGGCCCGCTTTTCCGCCCCGCTCCACGGCCGGCCCGAGGACCTGGTGACCGATCCGGTGAGCGGCACCCCGCTCGGCCGGCGCACGTCGGCCGGCACCGTGCCGTACTTCACCCGGGCCGAGATCAACGCCGGCGACTTGATGGCCGGGCGCGAGATCGCGTGGCTGGAGAATGAACTCGACGCGTACCTCGTCCACGTCAACGGCTCGGCGAAGCTGATGCTTGACGACGGCGACGTCATCTACGTCGGCTACGACGGCAAGACGGATCGGCCCTACGCCAGCTTGGGCCGGGCGATGATCCGCGATGGTTTGCTCGGCGAATCCGGCGCCAGCATTCCGGCGATTCGCCGCGTGTTCCGGCGGCAGCCGGAGGCGGTGACCGCCCTCATGAACGAGAACGAGTCGTTCGTCTTCTTCACCGAGTACGGCGGTGGCTCGTGGCCGTCGGGGTCACTCGGCGTCAAAGTGCACGCCGGGGCGAGCGTGGCCACCGACAAGGCGGTCTTCCCGCGCGGCGGCCCGGTGCTGGTGGACACCATGCGACGCACGTTCAGCGGCGGCGCGGAACCGTACGTGCGGCTCATGCTCGACCAGGACACGGGCGGCGCGATCACCGCGCCGGGCCGGGCCGACCTCTTCATGGGAACGGGCGCGGCCGCGGGCATCCTGGCCGGCGAGCAGGCGGCCATCGGCGGCCTGTCGTACCTGCTGCTGCGAGCGTCGTCGTCCGACTGATCGCCCAGGACTCGATCGACAACGCCGTTTCGATGTTCGATCGATGCCGGATCGACTGAACCTTCGTCCGCGAGTTCGGACGTCAACAACGAAACGAAACAGGACCCTCGAACGCCGCTTGAGCGACCGCGCATCTCTGACTCCGACCGCGAGCAACCAATGCTTCACAACGATCCGACCAACACGATCGAAGACGCCCAACGGGACATGCGGCGGGCGTACGCCGGTGGTGCCGACGGCGCTCTCACGTCCGCCACCGCATGGCTGGTCGCCGCGATCGTCGGGTCCGCCGTGGAACTACGCACCGGGGTGATCACCCTGCTCGTGGGCGGCATGTCTATTTTCCCGGTTTCCGTCGTCGTGGGCCGATTGATGGGCCACTCGGGACGCCACGCCAAGGACAACCCGCTCGCGCCGCTGGCGATCCAAGGAACGATCTGGATGCTCTTGTGCATCATCATCGCGATTGCTGTCGCCGCGCATCGAATCGACTGGTTCTTCCCAGCCATGCTCATGATCATCGGCGGGCGATACCTCACGTTCGCCACGTTGTACGGCCGCCGCATCTACGTGATCTTTGGCGCGACACTTGCCGGAATCGCCGTCCCACTCGTGTTATTCCGGACGCCGGCGATGACCGGAGCCTGGGCCGGAGCGTTCACCGAGTACGTCTTCGGAATCTTGATCTGGATGGCAGAACGCCGAAATTCCAGTGAAGAGGTTCACCCTCGCTCGAACCCGGACGCGTAGCCACGATGTACCGGAGTCAGTCGAGCCCGAACGCGCTGGCCCGGGCCTGAACGTTTGCTTCGACGTCCGCATCCATCGCCACGATCGGCGGATAGTCGCGTACCGGATCGCCGCCGTGGCCGGGGCCGCGCTGTTTCCGCGTGGCGTCAAAGCCGAGGCGGCCACGCGATGGATCGGCGTCCCGCACCGCATCTCGGCCGGGGTCGGCGTTGGCCGCCAAGGTGAAGAACACGCCCTCCCAATCGGCCCGCCAGTCGGCGCGTTCGCCCTCGTCGCCCGCCGCACCCGCGGTGGTCGCGGCGTCGATGGCGATGACGAGCGTGCCGCACGCGCCGGCGTCCGCCGCGTCCAAGGCCGCCCACGCCGCGGAGATCGCCGCCCGGGCATCGGCCCGTTCGGCCACGCCCAGGAACAGGAATCGGTCGTCGCCCATCTCGGCGAAGCGGGCGGTCTCGATGCCGGCGGCCCCGTCGAATGCTCGCGCCACGAGGTCCGCGCCCCGCTGCCGCGCGTCCGGCGCGGCGGCCGGTACGAGTTCCACGCCGTCAACCTCGATGCCCGCTGCTTCTTCACCGGGCCAGGCCCGCGTGGCGTCGAAACCGATCTTGGTGCCGGCGCCGAGGCGCGGTGCCGCATGGTCGAGAATGTCCAGCGGGCCGCGCACCGTTTCGACATCGCGCACGAGATGGCAGCGATCGGCAATGGCCGCGAGCACCGCGCGTTCGTCGTGCACATCGACGTCGTCGTCAACCACCACGATCATCTTCGTCCACGCCATTTGGCCGGCACCCCAGATCGCGTGCATCACGCGCCGCGCCTGAAGCGGATAGGCCTTGTTGATGCGGACAAACGCGCAGTTGTGGAAACAGCCGAAGCGGGCGAGGTGGTAGTCCTCAATATCGTGGATCAGCGTCTTGAGCAGCGGAAAGAAGATGCGTTCCGTCGCCTTGCCGAGGTAGTAATCTTCTTGGGGCGGCAATCCGACGATGGTTGTCGGATAAACGGCGTCCTGGCGGTGGGTGATCGCGGTGACTTCGACGATGGGATAGCGGTCGGGCAGCGAATAAAATCCCGTGTGGTCGCCGAACGGCCCTTCAAAGACCGCCCCCGGCCCGAGCGGCTCGTCGCCGCGTGGATCCCAGCCGATCGGCCCGCACTCGGTGCTGACCCAGCCCTCGATGATGATCTCGGCGTTGGCCGGCACCCGGAGCGGCACAGTCGCCGCCGGCACGAGCGGAATGCCGCGGCCATTGAGGAACCCGGCCATCAGCAACTCGCCGATCCCGGGCGGCAATGGCGCGGTGGCCGCGTACGGCAGCACCGACTCGCCGCCGAGCACGATGGCGATCGGCATGCGCTGGCCGAGCCGCTTCCAACTCCGCCAGTGGGAGGCCCCGTCGTGGTGGACATGCCAGTGCATGGCCAGGCGGGTCGAGTCGATGAGCTGCGACCGGTACATGCCGATGTTGTGGCTGGCCGGGCGAGCTTCGTCCCGATCGTCGGCGTGGATCGTGTGCATGCCGGCGAGCGTGATGTAGCGGCCCTCGCCCGCGGCGGTGCCGGCCTGCTCGGGGCTGAGCTGGCAGTCGACCGCGGCCGGATCGCCGTCGTGCGGCCAGCACTTGATGATCGGCAGGCGCGTCAGGTCAACTTCGCCGCGGTCGGCCCGGAGGATGACGTCCTGGCTGGCCGCCCGACGCACATTCCGTGGCGGCGTCCGCAACAGCGGCAGGAATTCGCGGCCGCGAGCCAGCAACTCGCCGAAGTTCCGCGGCGGTTGCGGCTTGGTCAGCGACGCGATCCGGTCACCGATCGCGGCAAAGCCCCCGTCCTCACAGCCCAGGGCCATTTCCATCCGGCGATACGAGCCGAAGATGTTGATGGCCAGCGGAAAGTCGCAGCCCTTGACGTTCTCAAAGAGAAGCGCGTGCCCCCCCTGGCCCGCGTGGAGCGGATCGAAGCTCGCCGCCGCCGCACTCGGCCGCGGACAGGGCCGCTTGCTGTGCCGGTCGGCGATCGCCGCGATTTCGAGCCGCGGATCGACGGGCTCGGAGATCCGCCGCAGCTCGCCGGCGGCGTCAAGGGCGTCCAAAAAGGCTCGGAAGGAGGCATGCATCGCCCGGACGATAGGCCGGCTGACGAAATCGCGGGCGACGGCGACTGGCCAGCCGGCCGGCGGCATGCGAGGATCGTGATCCCCGAACCATCCCAGACCAGGAGCTCCCCCCCGTGACGACGGCCAGCGCGACGCGTGCCATCGATCTCACCCACGTCGAGAAGGTCTACCGCGGCCGCGTCCGCGCGCTCAACGGAATCACCATGCAGGTGGACCGTGGCGAGATCTTCGGCTTGCTTGGCCCGAACGGGGCCGGCAAGAGCACGCTGGTGAAGATCATGATGACCATCATCCGGCCGACCAAAGCCCAGGGCACGGTCTTGGGCCGTCCGGTGGGCGACAAGCCGTCGCTCTCAAAGGTCGGCTTCCTGCCCGAGCACCACCGGATGCCGGCGCATCTCTCGGGCCGGCAAGCAATTGACTTCTACGGCGCCCTGGCCGGGGTCAGCAAGGCCGAGCGGAAGCAGCGGATGCCCGGCCTCTTGGATCTCGTCGGCATGAGCCACGCGGCCGACCGGAAGATCGGCGGCTACTCCAAGGGCATGATGCAGCGGATCGGCCTCGCCCAGGCCCTGATCAACGAGCCAGAACTCATCGTGCTCGACGAACCGACCGATGGCGTCGACCCGGTGGGCCGCAAGGAGATCCGGGACCTTCTGGTCCAGCTGAAGGCGGCCGGGAAGACGGTCTTCATCAACAGCCACATCCTGAGCGAGCTGGAAATGGTCTGCGACCGCGTGGCGATTCTCGTCGGCGGTAATCTCGTCCAGCAGGGCACGATCGACGAACTGACCCGGGACAGCCGGCGGTACGAGATCCGGATCACCGGCGACACGCCAGCGTGGATGGAAACCATCCCCCACGTGCGGGCCACGTCTTCGGCCGGCCAAACGGTGATCGTCCAATCGTCGGATGACCCGCACCCCGTGCAGGCCGTGATCGACCGGCTGCGGGGCGATGGCCGAACGATCCTGGCCGTCGAACCCAAGCGTGAGTCGCTGGAAGACCTGTTCGTGCGGGCGGTCGGCGGCCAAAGCGACAACTCGCCTCCAGGGGCACCAGCCCCGGCCCCGGCGATGGCGAGCGGAGGTGCCGCGTGAACGTACTCAGCGCCATGCTCGTTGACTCGTACCGTGAACTGAACAGCAAGAAGCTGTTCTGGATCACGATGATTCTCTCGGCCCTTGTCGTTCTGGTCTTTCTGGCCATCGGACTGAACGAACGCGGCCTGACGATCTCAATTCCGTTCAAGACGTTCCAGGTTCCGTTCCCGATCGATTCCACGGTCGTGCCCGAAGAGCTGTTCCTCAAGCAATACTTCATCCAGTTCGGTATCGGCATCTGGCTGGCGTGGATTGCAACGGTGCTGGCCCTCTGCACCACGGCCGAGATGTTCCCGAACATGCTGTCCAACGGCGCGATCGACATGATGCTGTCGAAGCCGGTGCGGCGGCTGACGATTTTCGGATCGCGCTACCTCTCCGGCCTCCTGTTCACCGCCCTGCAGGTGTTCGTCTTTACGTTCGCCTCCTTCCTGGTGCTGGGATTCAAGGTGGGCGCCTGGGAACCGGGCCTGTTCATCGCCGTGCCGGTGATGGTGGTGTTCTACTCGTATCTCTTTGGCGTGTGCGTGCTCTTTGGCGTGCTGACGCGCTCGACGATCGCCGCCCTGCTGCTCACGCTGCTCGTGTGGTTCATGCTCTTCATCGTCCATACGGTCGACAGTGGCATGGTCGGATTCAAGTCGCTGATGGAAGCGACTCAGGAGCAGAGTTCGGCCCGAGTCGAAACGTCGGAAGTGCTTGTCGAGCGACTCGAAACGCGACTGGAAGCCAACAAGTCGGAATCGACACCCGACCAGGAAGCCATTGCTTCGCTGGAACAGCGACTGGCGAGCGCGATCGAACGACGCGATGGATTCCAGGCCGATGCCGATGACGCAGCCGGCAACGTGAAGTCGCTCGAGAAGTGGCACTCGATCACGCTCGGCGTGAAGACGGTCTTGCCCAAGACGGCCGAGACGATCATGTTGCTGGAACGCTGGCTTGTCAGCTCCGCTTCGCTCGACGAGGTCCGCGAGAACGCGCGGGACCAGGACGACGATGATGGTTCCGAAACGGTGACCGGCGACCCGGAACTCGATCTGCCTTCACGCGGCGAGCTCCAACGCTCGATCGAAGAGGAGATGCAGACCAAGATGGTGAACACGTTCCGCGATCGTTCACCGGCCTGGATCATCGGCACAAGCCTGGCCTTCGAGTTCTTCATCCTCGGCATCGCCGCGTGGATCTTTGTCCGCCGCGACTTCTGATCCGCGGACATCGCCCGCCATGAACAACGCCCCGCGCCGGATGCTTGATCCGGCGCGGGGCGTTTCGTTTGGGGCAACTCGCTCGGGGCGGGTTGGGCGGAGGCCCATCGTTGAGCGGCCGGACGTCAGTGGCCTCAGGTCAATGGCCGCAGGTAGATAGCCTCAGGCAAGTGGCCGCAGGCCAGCGGTCCCGTGCCAATGGTCCCGATCCAACGACCAAGCCCCCGAACCCGCGCGAATCAGTCGAGGAATCCGTAGCGGTAGTTCGTCGCCGGGACGAACGTTTCTTTGATCGTCCGCGGGCTCACCCAGCGCTGCAGGTTCATCGCGCTGCCGGCCTTGTCATTGGTGCCGCTGGCCCGCGCGCCGCCGAAGGGCTGCTGGCCGACGACCGCGCCGGTCGGCTTGTCGTTGATGTAGAAGTTGCCGGCCGCGTAGCGAAGCGTGTCCATCGCCTGGGCGATCGCCGTTCGGTCGGTGGCAAAGACCGCACCGGTCAAACCGTACGGGCTCGTCTCGTCGACGATTTCGAGCATGCCCTGCCAGTCGGCGTCTTCGTACACGTAGACGGTGAGGATCGGGCCGAAGATCTCCTCGGCCATCGACTCGTAGTTCGGCGTGGACGCCTGAATCAACGTCGGCCGCACGAACCAACCCTTGGAGCTGTCGCACGCGCCGCCGGCAATGACTTCCGCGTCGCTCGACGCCTTGGCCCGGTCGATGTAGCCCTTGCACTTCTCGAACGAAGCCTTGTGGATGACCGCGCCCATGTAGTTGCTGAACTCGCCGACATCGCCCTGGGTGATGCCGTCGATCTCCGCGACGAGTTGATCCTTGATGCGGTCCCACATGCTCCGCGGGATGTAGGCCCGGCTGGCCGCCGAGCACTTCTGGCCCTGAAATTCGTAGGCCCCGCGGATCATCGCGGTCACGACGGACTGATCTTCGCTCGACGGGTGGACGACGATGAAGTCCTTGCCTCCGGTCTCGCCCACCACGCGCGGGTAACTGCGGTAGGCGCCAAGGTTGTCGGCCATCTGCTTCCACAGGTGCCGGAAGACCGAAGTCGATCCGGTGTAGTGCATGCCGGCAAAGGACGGGTGCTTGAGCATCGCCGCGGTCACGTCGACCGGCTCGCCGGGGAGGAAGTTGATGACGCCGGCGGGCAATCCGGCGGCTTCGAGCAACTGCATGCCGACGTAGTTCGAGAGCAGCGAAGCCTGGGAGGGCTTCCAGATCGTGGTGTTGCCCATCAGCGCGGGCGCGGTGGACAGGTTGATCGCGATCGACGTGAAGTTGAACGGCGTGACGCTGTAGATGAAGCCTTCGAGCGGCCGAAGCTCCATGCGGTTCCACACGCCCTCGGGGGAGACGGGCGGTTGTTCGCCGGCGTACATGCCCTCGGCGTACATGCAGTTGAACTTCAGGAAGTCGATGAGCTCGCAGGCGGCATCGATTTCTGCCTGGTGGCAGGTCTTGGACTGGTTCAGCATGGTCGAGGCGTTGAGCCGCTGACGCCAGGGACCAGCCAGGAGGTCGGCGGCCCGGAGGAACACCGCGGCCCGTTCGCTCCACGGCATGGCGGACCAGTCACGCTGGGCGTCGAGGGCGGCGTCGATGGCCATCTCGATTTCGCGGGGACCCGCCTGGTGGCAGGTGGCGATGACCGTGCCGTGATCGTGGGGAATCGTGACATCCACGGTGTTGCCGGTGCGGACCTCGCGGCCGCCGATCACCAGCGGAATCTCAACGCGTTCGTTGAGCTGACGCTTGTATTCGGCCTGCAAGGCGTCGCGTTCGGCCGAGCCGGGCTCGTAGCCGAGGACCGGGGCATTGGCGGGATCGGGGACGGAGAAGATCGCGTTCGACATGACGCCGGGCTCCGAGCGGTTCGGGGGACGGAAACAGATTCAGGGTTCGGGACGGCCGCCGGCCAGTCCGCGGGGCGGGCGGGCCGGGGCGGGGATCGTACCGCTGCTGACGCGGCGAGGCTCGGCCGGGGCCGAAGCGGCGGGCAATCGCCGCGGGCAGGCAGGCGGGCGGGATGGCCGGCGTGGCGGGCGGAGGGCGGGCCGTGGGCGGATTGCGGGCGGCGAGCGGCGAGCGGTGGGCGGTGGACGGCGGGCGGCGGGCGGCGAGCGGGACGCGGGTGGCTCACCGGTGGCGGACGACGGGCGGCGACCGGGCCGCGCGGCGTGAGATCACCGGCGCACGGGGAGCTCAGCCGCCGGCGTCGGACGTATTCGCCGCATCGCCCAGCTGTTGGCCGCGATCGCGGGCCGCCCGCAATGCGTCGACCATCGTCTCGCGCAAGCCGCGAGCCTCCATCACGTCCACGGCGGCGGCAGTCGTCCCGCCAGGGGTCGTGACGACTCGGCGCAGGGCTTCAGCTTCCATGCTTGACTCGCGCAGCATCCGCCCCGCCCCGATGATCGTCTGTTCCACCAGCAGGCGCGCGACCGCCGGTTCAAGATCCAGGGCCCGCGCCGCATCGGTCATGAGTTCCGCGAGCAGATACACGTACGCCGGCCCGCTGCCGCTGACCGCGGTCACCGCGTGCATGTGCGATTCGGGGACCATGGCCACACGTCCGACCGCACCGAAAATGTCGCGGCTCAGTGCTTCGTCGCCGGGCCGGGCCCCGTCGCCCAGGGCGATGCCCGTCATGCCCTCCCCTACCTGACACGGCGTGTTCGGCATGACGCGGACGATTCGGGCGGCCTCGCCCAAGTGGGCACGAATGGCCGACGACTCGAGCCCGGCCATGATCGAAATCACGACACGCGATCGATCGAGCCGGCCGATCCGGCGGGCGGTTTCGGCGAAGTGCTGCGGCTTGACGGCCAGCAGGATCTCATCGGCGGCGAGCACGTCGACGGTCGACGCCACCACCGGACAGTCCAGGGGGGCGAGGCGGTCGTGCCGGGCGGGGTCGTGCTCAACGATCAGGATCTCATCGGGCGCGAGGATCCTCGCGGCCAGCACCCCACGGGCGATGGCGAATCCCATGTTCCCGCCCCCGACGATTCCCAGGCGTGGCTGACTCGACATTGCGTTGCTCCCTTCGCCGCTCGTCGCCGCTCGCCATTGGGTGCAGGCCAAGGCACGGACGGGCCAGACCGAGGCGTGCGGCGGCAACCGGCCGGTCCGCCGGCGAGCCACCGGCCGCGCCCACCGGCCGCGAATCAGCGTCCACGATGCGGCGAACGGGCCCCGAAAATGGCGGACGGCGGTCGGTACACTATTCGAGGCAGCGTCGCCCCGCCGCGGCGGCTCCGTTGCCCCGGCGTCCATCGCCCGCCCGTTCATCCGCTCCTCGCGCTGCCCAATGAGCGCTTCCCGCTTCGGAAACGATTTGCCATGAGCAGCGCCACGTTTGCCCTGCCCTTCGAACGCCCGATCGTCGACCTCGACCAACAGATCGAACGCCTGCGGGCCGGAAGCGATGCGTCCGGACTCGGTGACGAGATCGAACGGCTGCGAGAGACGCGCGACCAGATGGTCCGCAAGGTCTTCCAGGATCTCTCGGCTTGGGACACGGTGCGCGTGGCCCGCCACCCGGAACGGCCGCAGACGGCGGACTACATCCGGATGATCGCTCGCGACTTTCGCGAACTGCATGGCGACCGATTGTTCGGGGACGACCCGGCGATCGTGACCGGCCTCGGCCGGATCGGCCCCCACAAGTGCATGATCATCGGCCACCGCAAGGGTCGCACGACTCCGGAAAAGATTCGCTGCCACTTCGGATGCGCCCACCCCGAGGGCTACCGCAAGGCGATGGCGAAAATGAAGTTCGCCGAGAAGTTCGGGCTTCCCATCGTGACGTTTGTGGATACCCCCGGCGCCTATCCCGGGCTGAAAGCGGAAGAGCGCGGCCAAGCCGAAGCCATCGCGATGAACCTGCGGGAGATGAGTCGCCTTCGCGTCCCGATCGTGTCCGTGGTTATCGGTGAGGGTGGTTCTGGCGGCGCGCTCGGAATCGGCGTCGGCGATCGCGTGGCGATGATGCGCTACTCGTGGTACTCAGTGATCAGCCCGGAAGGCTGTGCGGCGATCCTCTGGAAGGAAGCCAACGAGACCACCAATGAGCAGGCGGCGGCGGCCCTGGCCCTGACCGCCGACGCGAATCTGAGCAACGGTCTGGTCGACGCGATCATCGAAGAACCGCTTGGCGGTGCCCATCGCGATCCTGCGGCCGCGGCCGATGCCGCCGAGCGGTGGATCGTTGATCAGGTCGCCGACCTGCGGCGATTCAATCCGCAGAACCTCGTGCGACTTCGTTACGAGAAGCTCCGCCGGATCGGCGAACTCAGCGGCGGAGACCCCGGCGAAGGCTGATCGAACGACCCTGAAACTCGCGATGCACGTGCCCGGCTCCGGATCTGATCGGTGGCCGGCCGATACCGCGCGCCTTCCCCCTGCTTTGACCGATGGGCTTGGGGGCTCTATCATATTCAAGTCCGCGGGGACACCGAACACGCCCCAAACAGCGTGATCGAGGGGGCGGCCGGGATTTGATCCCCTCGCCGCCCCGGGCCAATGCCCTCTGTCTTTGATCGTCCGCCCGGGCATCGCTGCCCGCTGTCCGGCAGGCGACGTACAGGCGATGCATCGCCGGGAAGGTCGCGAATCGTGGCCAGCAAAAAGACCAGATCGCGATCCACCACCTCTTCGAGCGTCTCGAAGTCGCGTCGCCCAGCGCCGACCAAGAAGTCGCCGGCGAAGAAGGCTCCGGCGAAGAAGTCGCCGACGAAGAACGCTCCGGCGAAGTCGGCCCCCAAGAAGACCGTCTCCAAGAAGGCGCCGGTCAAGAAGACCGCCCCGAAGAAGACCGTCTCCAAGAAGGCGCCCGTCAAGAAGACCGCTCCGAAGAAGACCGTCTCCAAGAAGGCGCCCGTCAAGAAGACCGCCCCGAAGAAGACCGTCTCCAAAAAGGCGCCCGTCAAGAAGACCGCCCCGAAGAAGACCGTCTCCAAGAAGACGCCCGTCAAGAAGACCGCCCCGAAGAAGACCGTCTCCAAGAAGGCGCCGGTCAAGAAGACCGC
>JBGCEZ010000026.1:0-12331 GCA_045106735.1 Phycisphaerales bacterium
GAGGTGAAAGCGGGCCCAGCCGAGAAAATGCGCGGTTCGCGGATCGGCCGGGTTCAAGGCCAACGACCGGGCGAGCTGCGGTTCGGCCAGGGCGTAGTCGCGCCGGCGATGGTGGACGAGGCCAAGAAGCAGGCGAGCTTCCGCGTCGTCGGCATCGATCGTCAGCCGGGCTCGCAGGCCAGCTTCGGCTTCGCCCAACTGTCCGTCGGACACCATCGTGGTGAGTGTTTGGATGGTTGGGAGATCGTCCAGCAGGGTGGCCGCTCCGATGCGATCGGCCGGTCTCGTGGTCGACGCGGGGTCGTCGCGTGGGTTCGCGTCTGCAGCCGCGTTCGTAGCCGTGTTCGTAGCCGTGTTCGTGGCGGCGCTCGTGGGCCCGTTCGTAGCCGTGCCTGTGCCCGTGTCCACGCCCGCGTCGATGTCCACTCCCGCGTCCGTCGTCGTCACCTCACCCGCGATCGACTCCGCCCCCGCGTTCCGCGGCTCCTCCGACACCCCGTCGCACGCGGCCATGCCCAGCGCCGCGATGCCGGCGATCCCCACCAGCCCCACCCACGCCATCCGGCGGGCGACTCGCCGCGAGCCCTGCGACCCCCGCGACCCGCACGATCCCCGCGGCCGCTGCCACCGCCGCCATACTCCACGGTTCACGTCCATCGATCTCATCATCCCGGCATCATCCATGACAACGGGCCGCGGTGCGCCGAAGCGCCCCGCGGCCCGCGTTCAATTCGTCTCGCACGATCCGCCGTGCCCGTTCAATCGGGCGGGCGTCGCATGCGGGTGGCGATCACCTCACCACTCAGTTGCGGCCGAGGATCTCGAGCTGGTAGTCGCCGCCAGCGCCTTCGACCGGGCCCCAGGCCGCGAGCACGGACAGCAGGTCGGTGACGCCGGTGCCGCCGCCATCGATGTCCGTGATGCAGTCGGTGCAACCCCAGCCGGCGAGCAGGGCGGTGAGGTCAAGGAAGTCGACCGAGCAGTCGCCGTTGAAGTCCGGGGGACCGCAGACGCCGCCGCCGGCGTCGACCATGACCACGCGGATGCCGCGGGCGCCATTGGTCGAGACCTGCAGGGCTTCTTCGACGCCCAGGCCGCCGCGATCGACGCTGGTCATGACCAGGCCGTCGGTATCGAGGAGCTCGAGGCGATAGTCGCCAGGGCCGTTGAGGACCACGGCGATGAAGCCGTTGGACGCATCGGCGACCATGAACTCGTCCGAGTCGCCGGTCATGCCGCGGCCGCGGACGGCGACGGGATCGCTGTTCCACAGGCTCGGAAGCACGCCGCCGGTGAGATCATCCTCGTCCACTTCGTTGGCCGGGACGTTCTCGAAGAGGTGGTCGCCGCTGAAGCCGCCGATCACGAGGTCGATGTCGCCGTCGTCGGCGGTGTCAAAGGCCGCGGCGTGCCAACCGTTGAGGCTGGAACCATTGGGGAAGGCCGGAGCGGGGGACCACTCGACGAAGCTCATGCCGCCTTCGACCGACGTGTTGCGAAGCACGACGACGCGGCCGGCGCTCTGGCTGGCCAGGAACATGTCCGGACGACCGTCGCCGTTGAAGTCAGCGACGGTGGCCTTGCGACGCACGCCGGTGACGGTGCTCGGGAACGGGTCGATGGTGGTGAGGATCGCCGCGCCCGAAGCATCGTTGCCGTCGTTGCGGAGGATGCGATCGCCGCTGGTGCCCGACCGGTTGGTCCAGACCACGTCGAGGTCGCCGTCGCCGTCAAAGTCGGCCGGCTCCATCGCGTTCTCGCCGGTGCCGGCGGTGCCCAGGTTCTGGACGCTGCCGGTGTACTTGAAGTCGCCGAGGCCGCTGCCCGCGTCGTTCTTGTCGTTGTAATAGACGAAGTTCGGGTCGAAGTCATTCGACACGAGCAGGTCCATCTTGCCGTCGCCGTTCATGTCGGCGAGGGCCACGTCGACGGTGTAGTCGCTGTCGGTCGGGATCATCGACGAACTGACGTCGGAGAAGAAGCCGAGGCCGTTGTTGTAGAGGCCGCGGTCCTGCGACGGTCCCGGGTAGTTGCCCGAGTACACGTCCATGTCGCCGTCGCCGTCGAAGTCGAAGGTCACGCCGCCGCAGGCCGCGCCCAGGTCGCCGCCGTTGGGGATGCGAGCGACGCCGTCTTCGGTATAGCCGACGAGTTTGCCGTTGACGAAGTTCGACAGGTAGAGGTGGTCGTTGCCGGCGAAACCGCCGGAGTTGCTGTCATTGATGATGTAGATGTCCGGGAAGCCGTCACCGTCGTAGTCGCGGATGAAGGCGTTGCGGGTGACGTCCGTCATCATGAACTCGGGGATCAACGAGGCCGTGACCTCGCGGAAGACGCCGTTGTCGTTCCGGTAGACCTTGTTGCGGCGTTCGCCGAAGTCAGCGCTGCCGACGCCCACGACCATGTCCATGTCGCCGTCGAGGTCGATGTCGCCGAACTCGATTTCCTTCTCGTTGGACGAGCCTTCGGCCACAGTGGGCACAATTCGCGCGGCGGACTGGTTCTCGAAGTTGAGCGAACGGGGCAGGTCGCCGGCAAGAACCGGAGCGGTGAGCATGATGCTCGCCGTCAGGCCAATCGGCATCGCAAGGTGCATGGCACGCATATCAGGACATCTCCTCAGATGGGGTCTGAATCAGCTCGCCGCCTGCGACCGTCGGGCGCGTGGGGGGGTAGATGCGGCGAGGCCAATCCGATCGTACTGAGCGACGTCGTTCAATCGATCGCAATATTACGGGAACCCCGCGCGATCTCTGCGAACGACCACGTGCCGCGTCCGTGCGTGTTCATCAGCGCGTCCTGGCGCAGCCGAATCGACCGAAACGTTCGAAACGTTCGCGGCTGGCCGAGGCGTTTCGCAGGAATTGGCCTTCTGGCGCCTGGATCAGGGCAGTGGAGGGTTTCCGCGTCGCGTCACACTCGTCACGATGGTCGTTGGCCTGCGGTGCGGGCCACACGATCCCCTCCGCCCCCACGGAAACCGTTCCATGTCGCAGTTCCTCTTCGCCGCGTTCGCCGCGCCGCGTTCCGCGCCTCCATCCCAGTCATCGCGTCAGCCGATTTTTGCTGCCTCTTCATCGCTTCTGGCAATGGCGGCCGCGGTGCTCGTGGGCGGCTTCGGCGGGGGGCCCGCGGCCGCGACCGCCGGTGAGGGCAAGCCCGCCGGCATGCCGCTGAATGCCAACGGCTTTACCAACGTCGCCGCCGAACGTGGCCTCGCGCCAATCGTCGCCGGCGAGGGATACGGGCGCGGAGTGGCCGTGGCCGACGTCGACAACGACGGCGATGCTGACATCTTCCTGGCCGCCGCACCGGGGCATGCCGACCGGCTCTACATCAACGATGGACTTGGCTTCTTCCAGGATGTCGCGCCGGCCGCCGGGCTTGCGTCCATGGCCGGGTCTCGAGCGCCCCTATTTGTTGACTTCAGTGGTGACGGCCGGCTGGACCTCGTGATCGGCGAGGATTGTTTTGATTCCGTCGTCGGCGATCCTTGCCTGGAGCGATTCACGCTTCGATTCATGCGTCAGGACGCCGGCGGTCAGTTCGTGGACGTGACCGCCACCATGCAAGCGAGCGGCGTCGGTGAAGACGGCATCGACGCGCCGGGCGACCACCGATCCGGACTCGTCGCCGGCGACCTCAACCGAGATGGTTGGATGGACATCGTCGGCGGCATCTGGCGCGGGCCAGCCCTCGTCCTGCAGTCCGATGCGGCCGGTGGACTGGTCGATGTCGCGCCCGCCCACGGCATGGCCGACGCATCCTTCCACCACTGGCAGCCAGCGATCGTCGACATCGACCGCGACGGATGGCCCGACATTTCCTGGGCCATCGACTTCACCGAGAACCGGCTTTGGCGCAACCAGTTGGCCGTGGCCGACGGCGGACCGGGCTTTGTCGACGTGGCGGTGGACCTGGGCGTTGACAACGCCATGAACGACATGGGGCACGCCATCGGCGACCTCGACGGCGACGGAGACTTTGAACTCTTCTTCAGCGAGATCTTCATTGAGGGCAAGCCGTTTCACAACGTCCTTCAATGGAACGAGTCCGCGGGCCGTGAACCGGCCTTCACCGAGCGGGCGGTCGAGCTTGGCTTGGAGCACGCCGGCTTTGGCTGGGGGGCAACCTTCCTCGACGTCGACAACGATCGCCGGCTCGACTTGGCCGTGACGAACGGTTGGTTCAATGGTGTTGGCTACGACGACACGACCCGCCTCTTCATGCCGGATGACGCGCAGCCCGGCCGGTTCGTGGACCGGGCCGCGGAGTACGGCCTCGCCGACGACGCGTGGGGCGCGAGCCTCGTCGCCTTCGACATGGACCGTGACGGGGACCTCGACCTGCTGCAGACGGTCCGCGGCGGGAACGGCGTACGGCTTCTGGAGAACCAGGGGTCCGCGGCCGACGCCGGATGGCTCGCGGTTCGACCGCGGGTGTCGGCGATCGAGGCCGGCGCGGCGACCGGCGCGACCATGCCGGCCATTGGCGCCGAAGTCGAAGTCATTGCCGGGGGCGACCTGTTGCTTCGGCGAATCAGCGCCGGCACCGGCCACATGTCGCAGGAACCGGCGGAGGCATTCGTCGGTCTGGGCGGCGCGCCGACCATTGATCGGGTGGTCGTGCGATTCGCCGACGGTGCGCGAACGATTCTTCGAGATGTCGCGCCCGACCAGGTGCTCACCGTGCACCGGAGTCCCTGCGCCGGCCGCGTCGATCAAGACGGCGACGGAGCGGTCGGGTTCGACGATCTGCTGCTGGTGCTCGGCGAGTGGGGGCCGTGCCGGGATCAATGCGCAGGCGACGTCAACGAAGACGCCGCGGTGACGTCGGCTGACGTTGTCGCGCTGGTGACCGGCTGGGGTTCGTGCGGGGCTCCGTAAACCCAGCGGCACGGATCACGTGCGGCCGCAGGCGAGGCAACGCCGCTGCGGCACCACCAGCTCCGCAGATTTCGGTCGTGCCATCGTTTGGGTTCGTCCAAACCGAACACGAGCAGACCAGCGCCGCACAGACGGCGCCAACGGCCGATGCTGCGACGGGGTCCGACGTGGATTCCCCTCCCGATTCGGCAAACTCGCCGGTTCGTGCGTGCGATCGCGTGGACGCACCAATAGCATCGCAACCGGTGGTGAACAGGATCCGAATACGCCACTGAATCCCCGATCGATCCCCCGATCTGGCGGGTCTGCGGCGTGCCCCGGAAAGCTCCGGAATGCCGAGGCTCCGCCGCCTCCATATCCCCGGAGCATCCCCGATGAAGACGTCTCAGGTTCCCCGTCCCGTTTCACGCGCACTCCCGTGCGCCGCGGCCGGCCTTGCCGCCGTGGTCACCCTCGGCTTGGCGGCGTCGACCGCCAGTGCGCAGCGATCTGGTGCGGTCGGAGCCGGACCGGTCGGTCCCGGCGCGGCTGGCGTTGATGGCCGTGCGCCGGCCGGACCGAACGCAGCGGACCAACCGCTGGTTGAATCCATCCCCGGCGAGTTCATCATCGCGATCGAAACCGATGACGTACCGGTTGATCCGGCGGCGTTGATCGGCCTAGACGCCGCGGCGCTCCAGCCCGGAGGCGCGGCATCCACCAAGGTCCTGTTGCAATGGAACCGGCGCGGCGGACCGCGAACCACGACGGTGATGATCGTGCGCGGCGTACGCGGCGATGCGCTGCCGGATGCGGTCGTCAACGCCCCCGACGTCATCTGGACGCAGCCCCACCGGCAGATGATCGGTGATCCGCGCGAACTGACGCCCAACGATCCTGATTTCAACAACCAATACCACCATCCGCTGATGCAGAACGATGAGGCATGGGACATCACCCTCGGGCATCCATCGATCATCATTGGCGTCACCGACGATGGCGTGGAAACGAGCCATCCGGATCTCGCGCCGAACATCTGGTCGAACCCCGGAGAAGTTGCCGGCAATGGCTTCGATGACGACGGCAATGGCTTCGTGGACGACGTCGAAGGCTGGGACTTCCTCAACGACAACGCCGACCCGAGTCCCGACTCCTCGGGCAACGACCACGGCACGCACGTGGCCGGTATTGCCGCGGCCCGCACCGACAACGGCGTCGGCGTGTCCGGCACGGCCGGCGGCTCGACGATCATGCCGTTGCAGTTCTACACCGCCGGTCAGTCGTGGACAGCGGAGAACATTTCTGAAGCGTTCCGGTATGGGGCCGACAACGGCGCCCGCATCATGAACATGAGCTACAACCTGAACGCATGGGTTGGCGACAAGCTGGTGGAAGCGGCGTTTGATTACATCTACGACGCGGGCGTGTTGCACTTCAACTCCGCCGGCAACGGGAACCAACTGAACCCGCCACGTCAGATCTTCCACCAGACGTTCCTCGTCGCGAGCACCGACTCCGGAGACCAGCGGGCGAGTTCGAGCAACCACGGCACTGGCGTCGATGTTGCCGCGCCCGGTTCCGGCGTCTTCTCGACGATTACCAATGGCGGATACGGCTTCAAGAGCGGCACCAGCATGGCTGCTCCGAACGCGTGCGGGGTCGCCGCCCTGGTGTGGTCGGCCAATCCGACGTGGACGCGAGATCAGGTCGCCGCGCAGGTCCTCGGCACCACCGACAACATCGACGCCCAGAACCCCGCGTACGTGGGATTGCTTGGGACGGGCCGCGTCAACTCGTTTCGCGCGCTGACCGAGACGCCGGCTCCGCCGTCGATTCTCTCGGTCGAGGGCGTCCCGGAATCCGAGCAGTTCTCCGGCGTTGTCGGCGAGGTGCGCATCCTGTTCTCGGGGGTCTTTGATCCGGCGACGGTCAATGGACCCGACGGCTTCCGACTGGTCGAAGCCGGTCCCGACGGTGCGTTCGGCACCGCTGACGATGTGCCGCAGCCCATCACCGTGACCGAGTACCTGATCGCGGCAAATGAGATCAAGCTGAATGTTGATCCTCCGGTCTCGGGAACTGGTTCGTATCGCTTCATCGCCGACGGTTCGGTGCTCGCTGATCCGTTCGGGACCACCGTGGGGATTGACACGACGTTTGAGTTCCAGATCTGCCCGACGGTGGTCCTTTGGGCCGACGACGAAACCGGAACGGGCTGGAGCGTGCAGAACGTGGCGGTCGACGACGGGGCGTGGGAGTCGGCGCCCGAGATCCCCGTTGGCGGTGGCGATCGTGGCGATCCGGCGAACGACTTTGACGGCAGCGGCCTGTGCTGGCTGACCGACAACGTCGATGGCAACTCTGACATCGATGGGGGGCCGACGCGGCTGCTGAGTCCCACAATCGACCTGTCGGCGGCGAACGATCCGGTCGTGCGCTACGCCCGCTGGTTCGACGGATCGTCGGCGGAATTCCGCACCGAGATCAGCAACAATGGCGGAGGCAGTTGGGTGCTCATCGATGAGGTCAATGGCGACGGCGGCTGGGAATCGATCAGCTTTGCGGTGGCTGACTTCGTGACGCCAACGGACTCCGTTCGCCTGCGGTTTTCCGCCTCGGACAACCCGAACGACACGATCGCCGAAGCCGGGCTCGACGGACTGGAGATCGTCGAAGTCAACTGCGACACGAGCGCCTCGCCCGACATCAATGGCGATGGCGTGGTGAACGTCAGCGACCTGCTGGCCGTGCTCGCCGGATGGGGTCCGTGCCCGGCCGGACCGTGCGTGGCCGATGTCGACGGCGACGGCCAAGTTGGCGTTGGCGATCTGCTGTCGGTGCTGGCGGCGTGGAGCTGATTGTCTCTGCGATCGACTGAAGTGTTTCATCCCACGCGCTCAGGCAACGCGCCGGCGCGCGAACGCGGCCCCGTCCATTCCTGGTCGGGGCCGCGTTCTGTCGTGGGATCATCTGATCGTGCGTTCGGGAGATCGTCGGCGGCCATCGCCCGTCGGCGACCGCCCGCCATCGATTTGGCTCGCTCCCGTCAGGCTTGACGCGTTCAGTTCCGCCGGCGGCGGCGGACGACGCCGGCCAGACCGAACATCGCGAGGGCCGCGGGGGCGGGAATCGTGGTGAATTCGTAGGTCAGGGCGACGGTTCCCGACTGCGACTCAACGAAGTTGATGCCGCTGATGAAGCCGCCGCCCGGCGGGGGCGTCACGACGATGTCGGTGAAACTGCCGGCGCTGGCGTTGAGTTCGGGCACGTCGGACGAAAAGAAGTCGAACGTCGATTCGCTCAAAGAGATCTCGAAGTCGATGTCGCCGGCGAGGGAGACGGGAACCGTCACGTCGCCCGGCGGATCGAAGGGACTGCCGGTGCCGGCGGACAGATCACCGGTGAAGCCGTCACCGAAGATTCCGCCGATGCCGACAAGCGGGGCGTTTTCGCCGAAGTTCAGCAGGAACGTGTAGCTCACCTCGCCCGACCACGTCCCGCCGGTCACGGGAGTGGCGGCGTAGTTGGCGAACTCAAAGTCCAGCCCCAGGTCGCCGACGAATCCGGCGGTGACGCCAGTGAGCTCGCGCGTGCCGCCGGCGTCGTCGAACGGGGCGAACACGAACGCGGGCGGGGGGCCGTCGCCATCCCAGTCGAAGTCGATGCTCTGGGTGATCGTCTCGGCCGCCGCCGTGGCCGCGAAGGCCGACGCGGCGAGGCAGGCGGTGATGGCCAGCCCGGCCGTGGGGGAGTGGGAGTGGGTGCGCATGGGAGGGGGTCCTTCTTCGTCTCGTTCTTCTTCGAACCGTGGGAGGTGTGGGGGCGGCGGGCCATCGTCGGGGGAGCATGGCCGGGTGCGGATGCGACCGGATCTTGGTCCGCCGAATGCAGCATGAGGTTGTTCGCGGCGGATGCGAAGAAGTTTCTCTGGAGAAGAATGATTCTCTGGAGAAAGTCGCCCGAAGGCTGAACTCGCTCTTCGACCTGGCCAGAATGCCCCGTAAACTCCTCCCATGAGCGTTCCCGCTTCCACTGCTGGCCCCACGTCCGCCGCCACCGGCGGTTCCGCCGGCGTTGCCCGGACGGCTGCCGACCGCGTGCGAGATGCCCAGTCGGCCATGCTTGCCCTGCTTGACGAGGCCGGCCTGGTCGATGCCCGCCCCTCGGAAGTCGGTCGCACCCTCGGCCTCGACAAGTCGCTCGCTTGGAAGGTCGCCCGCTTCGTCCGGGACGAGGACCCATCGGAAGCGGTTCGCCACATGCCCGGCAGCGGCGGGGTGGACATCGTCCTCCGCGCGGCAGTGGCTCGCGGCATTGACGACGCGCGGGTCACGGCGGTGCGCACCGCCGGCCGCCGGCTCGACGAGTTCGTTGAACTGCACGCCGGGGATCGCCGCACCTTCGAAGCCATGCTCGCCGCCGGCGGCGGCGCGGCCGACGGGCAGGTTGATGCCGAAGTGCGGCGCGAAATGTACCGGGCGTCATCCGCCGCCTGGGGCGTGCGGGCTCGGCTCCAACTCTTGACGATCGCGTTGCGGCCGTCGGACGAAGCGCCCGGCATGATTGACGCGGTCGCCGTAAGCGGGCTCGTCGATCTCGAGCGCCTGCGCACCGACGTCCCGTGGATTGTGCGGCGTTCGTGGGTGCACAGCGACTCGGGGGCGGAAGTCTACGACGTGCGCCGCGAACCGCTGGATCCGGCCGGGGCCGAGGGCAGCGTGATGCCGCTCATGTCGCGCTTCTGTTCGCACCCGCCGCCGGCAATTCGCCGATTCGAGGGCGAGTCCGGCTGGGTACTCGACGAACTCGTCGAAGGTCCGGTGGGCCGGCGGTCGGCGGTGACCTGCATCATTGGGGAGCGGTACCGGGCCGCGGCCCCGCTCGAGCGCGGCGACGACAACCGATGGGGCACGTACCCGCTCGTCATCCGCACGCCGGTCGAGCATGTGCAGTTCGATCTGCTGCTGCATCCGAGCCTGGCCCACTTTGGCCCGGCCCGCATGCGGGTGCGAGGCCTGCTGGAAGATCGGCCGCGCCCCACGCTCACCGAACCGGCCGACGTGGAGGCGGCGACGCAGCCCGTGGCCGACGTCCCGGTGCCGCTGACTGCGTCTTCGCCGGCCATGCCACGCTACGAAGAATTGGTGCGCGAGGCCCTCGACCGCGTGGGCTGGGAGTCGCCGGAGACCTTCCGCGGTTACCGCGCGTCGATCGATCACCCCTTGCCGCCGTCGGAGGTGGCACTGATGTGCGAGATTCGGAGCCGGGCGTCCGAGTGACGCGAAGGTTGGGCGTCCAGATGGAACGTTGACTTGCCGACTGGCTGGCTGGCTGACCGGCCGACCGACCGACTCACTGGCCGACCGACTCACTGACCGACCGACTCACTCACTGGCCGCCCGTCTCACTGGCTGGCCGCCCGACTCGCTCACTGGCCGACCGACTCGCTGGCTGGCCGGTTCGCGGCGGTTCCTCAGTCTCATCCCCCCGGCGTGAACCGCGTGCCGGCCGGAATCGACGGCGGAATCGTGACGCGGCGCGGGCCGCCCGACGTTTCAGGAGTCGCCATCGGCTGCGCGGCGTCCACCGCCACGAAGCTGGTCATCGAACTGACGAGTCCGTGCTCCAGCGCGACCCGCCGAACTTCGGCCGAGATCCAGGAACGCTGCGCCTCGTCGGCCATGATGAGCCGATCGTCGAGATGATCGATCGCCTGGCGAGCCCAGACCGTGGCGATGGCCGGGGGAACCGTCGGGCCGACGACCGGCAGCGGCGAGCGGTCGCCGGCGTCCGGCGTGACCACGGTGGATGGCACCGCCGATGTGACGCGTTGCCCCGCGGTCCACCCGCGAATCGTGGCCGCCGGGGGCGCGGATCCGAGGTAGCGCGCGCTGACCACCACGGGCCGGCCGTGGCGAACCGGGCCGAGCCGGGCCGGATACACGTCGACCACCTCCGCGCCCGACCACTCGATCTGCACGCCGTCGAGCGCCGGCCGCGTGAGCCGATCCAGGAACCCGTCGATCACCGGCACCGCGTCGGCTGGCTGTTGCACGTACGCGGATTCGCCGGCCCCGAACTCCGCGAGCGAGTCGAGCAGGTGCCGATTGGGCGACGTGCCGATGCCGAAGCTGAAGATGGTCGCCCGGCCGAGATCGCGACCGGCCATGCGCAGCACGTCGGCCTCGTTGCCAATGAACCCGTCGGTCATGAAGCCGATGACGCGTTGACGCTCGGCCGGATCCGGGCTCAGGCCCAGGGCCGCGCCGAGGCCTTCGGCCATCATCGTGCCGCCGCCGGCGGCGAGGCCGTCGATCCAGCGGAGGGCGTCGCGGGTGACGCCCGGCGTGACGTCGACCGGGGCCGCCCGAAACGCGGTCGCGGAATTGGAGAAGCGCACGAGTTGCAGCCGGTCGCCGGGCTGCAGTCGCTCGACCGCCCGCCGCGCGGCGGCGGTGGCCGCGGTGAGCGGGAGCCCTTCCATGGAGCCGGACGTGTCGATGACGAGGACGAGTTCGATCGCCGAGCGCGGCGCGGTCGCCGGCCCGGCCGGTGGGAGGATCGTCAACAGCACGTGGCCGCCGGTGCCGCTGGCGTCGGCCGCGGCGATCATCGAGGGCACCGACTCGGTCGATGGCGGTTCGAGCTGCAGGACGAAGTCGCGGTTGGCGATTCGGTCGTGGGCGGCGAGCGTGATCTCTTGTCCGCCGCCGGGCACCGTGCGGCGAACCACGTCATGGGTGGGACAGCGCAGCGCGGCCAGGGGAAAGCCGGTGATTTGTACCGTGAGGTCGATGTCGCGACCGCTGCGCACGGCCGGACGGGCGATCATGCCGGGCGGCACGTTGGGGGCGGGGCCGCCGTACACATCGCCCGTACCCGGAGGTGTGAACCGCGGCCCGATGGCCATCGGGAACACGAACTCGTACGCCCCGTCGCGCATGTCCAACCGGTGGAAGTACGTGATGTCGACCGCGACTTCGTGACCGGGGGCGATGTTGGCCACCGATTGGGTGAAGATGTTCGGCCGCTCCTGCTCGAGCAGCGACGCGGTGTGTCCGGCGGCACGGGCCGCGGCGTAGATCCGGCGACCTTCTTCGCGGTCGCGGACGAGGCCGCGGATTCGCCGCTGGCCGACGGTCATGACAAAATCGGTGATCGCCGCATCGCGCGGGAGCGGGAAGGCGTACTCCGCTTCGATCGGTTCGGTGAACGGATTGCGGAAGCGCTGCTGCGTGGTGACCGAGGCGACGATCGAGTCGATCCGGGCCGCGGCGGCGGTGTGCACGAGCGGAAGCGGCGCGATGTCACCGCCATCGTCACGGACGTAGAGAGCGCCGGTGCCGGGGGCGAGTGCATCGGACCCGGCGTTCGGGCTGGCGGGGGGAACGATGATCCAGGTTTCGCTGGGGTTCCCGGCGGCGGCGGCGACCGAACCCCCGAACGCGGCCGAACTGCCGAACACG
>JBGCEZ010000027.1:0-2507 GCA_045106735.1 Phycisphaerales bacterium
CCATTGGCGCGGTCTCAGCCTTCTCGGCATGACCACCGTCGCCGGCATTGGATCGGCCGTGAGCGGCCAGTCCTATGAGTATCGCGTCGTCCGGCTCGAACCGGAATTGACCTCGACGCCGTTCCACAATACGGGCGTGCTCCTGCCCGACAGCATCAACGAGCAACGGGCCAACGGCGTCTTCTTCGACACTGACTCCAGCATCGCCCTGGGCATCAACGAGAACGGTGCGGTCACCGGAGCCGCCTACGTGCCGTCGGCCGACGGGATGATCGACCCGGCGGCGATGAGGGCGTTCGTCTGGCAACCACGTGCCGGCATCCCCGGCGTCGGGGTCGAGACCTTGCACCACGTTCCGTTCTGGAGCACCGACGAGTTTCACTACTCGATCGGGACCGACATCAACGACGAAGGGGACATCTGCGGGTACGCCGTCACTCCCGGGGTCGTGGCCGGGCCAGCCGAGGGCGGCTTCAACGACCGGGCATTCTTCACCGCCTTGCGCCCCGGCGCGGGATCCCTGTCTCTCAATACGATGCACCTGCTTCAGGACGCCCAAGGGTTCCGAACCGCTGCCCACGGTCTTTCGGACCGATTCGCCGGCAGTTTGCGCGTGGTCGGCCGCGGAGGAGACCCAGCCAACCCATGCGCCATCATCGGCGACAACGGCGTGATCTGGAGTCCGACCTTCAGTCTGACCGCGACCGTGCTGGACACGGACATGTACGCCGTGAACACCAATCGATCGAGCGCATGGGGGATCAACCCCGGCGCCGCCGCGCCGACGGAAACCGAATACATCAGCGGCTACAACGGCACGTGCCTCTCCGAGGATCTGACGTGCAATGGATTCACCGACCTGCTCCCGAAGCCGTGGGTAGACGGCGAACTCTGGGGCAGCGACCTCAACGACGGAACGCTGCAGTGGGAGGAGGGGCAGGCCAGGGACGTCAACGACAGCGGCGTATTCGCCGGCTACGTACGACGCCTGGATGTCATCTGCCTGGAGCGAGCTTCGACTTGGACCTGGGATCCGGTCACTCAGCAAGCTGATCTAGCGCTGCTTCCAGTGAGCTCGATCAATCCTCTCAATGAGACCACCGCGACTGCGACCAACGGGCTCGGCGCGGTGGTCGGCGCAGATCTCACGGCTCAGGCTGCGATGCTCTGGGAGAACGGTGTCTCGACGGAACTGAATGACATTGTCGCGATTCCAACATCTGGAGTGATCAACCTTGAGTTCGCCACGGATGTCAATCGCTCCGGCTGGATCACTGCGACCGCCCGTCTTGCCGCTGACGCTGGCGTAACGACGATCGGCGTCGTGCTTGTCCCGGTCGGTGATTGTCCGGAGGACGTCGATCAAGATGGCGATGTCGACGCGGACGACCTCGCGATCGTCCAGGCCGCTGCCAGCACGGGGACCGGCTGCAACAATGTCCGGCGCATCCCCTGGGAGGACGTCAACGCAGACTGCGTCGTGAATCAGAACGACGTCAAACTGGTTCTCAAGGCGATGACACGAGCGACGTGCCAGCAGGTCACCTTGAACAGTGCCTTGGCTGAACTGTGGCTGAGTGCGGGCGGCGCAGAGTACCTCGACGCCGACCCGGAAGCAGCATCCATGTCTGTCGAACAATCCTACTCCGCCGAAGGCGAGCTCGACACGTTTCTCAACCTCGTCAATCTTCTCGGGGCTCAAGAGTGACCTGCATGACTTCTCGCTTCGCCTGCGCCAGCACATTGACCTTGGCGATCACAACGTGTGGGTGGTCTGATGTCATCAGAATCGACGGGCTCGCTGAGTGGGAAGCCGCCACTGGCCCGACCAGCACCATCACCTTCACCGAGTATCCGCCGCCGGGACTCTTTCCGATCACCGACGAGTACGCGCACCTCGGCGTGTCGTTTGATCCGGCTCAGGTTCCCCGCACTCTTCCTGGGAGCTTCCTCGATGGCTGGGGAGTCTCGACCGGGACGCCGTCGAACTACCTCAGCATTTTCTTCGATGAGCCGATCACGGAACTCGCGTTCGTTGCTCCAGGGTTTCGATCGATCCGATTCGTGCGGGAAGGTGAAGTGTTGGACCTCTTCGTCACGCCTGGCGACGTCGTAACCGGATTCATCTCCGACATCGCCTTCGATGAGGTTCGATTTGCATCGACCGGCGGCACCAACACCATCGACGACATCCACTTCTCCGCGATTCCGGGCCCCGCAGCGCCGCTCGCACTGATCGCCGGCTTCTTCGCCTGCGGTTCCCGCCGCCGCGACTGACGTGGCCCAAGTTCGCGAACGACCAGTCCACGGGGCGGGCCTTCGGGTCCGCCCCGTGTTGCGTTTCAGGGGGTGGACCGTTGACCGCGAAGCTGTCAGTCCGGTAGCGTGTCGAGTGGCCCATGCGTCGCCAACCGGCGGCGTTTCCGGGGCCCCGGGAAGCGAGAGGCCGTGGGCCCTCGGTCTCGGGAGGGCCGCACCACGGACGCGATGGCCTCGGCCGCGCCCCA
>JBGCEZ010000028.1:0-43887 GCA_045106735.1 Phycisphaerales bacterium
CAAACCGCCGCTCTCGTCTTTTTGGTTCACGCGCTTGGCAAGGCATTTGCCAGCGGCACGGAAGCGCTCAACGCTGTCAAAGCCTCAAGCGCCAAGGCCGATGAACTCGCCAAGGAAGTGCACGCCAAGGCGCTGGCAGAAGCTGAAACCCGCGACCAGTCCGCAGCGGTCGTCAGCGCCATGTATGAGCGCGCCTCCGCCATCGTTGCGAACCTTGAAGCGACCGCCCACGACCTCGGCGGCGCTGCGCAAAAGGTGCAGGCGACGACGCGAGACAGCAAGTCGAAGGCCGGCGCCATCGCCAACAACGCCAACCTTGCCGCCGAACAGATGGCGAGCGTCGCCAGCGCCAGTTCGCAATTGGACCAGTCGATTGCCGACATTTCCACGCGGCTGGAAGGCTCCCGCACCCACTCGCAAAGCGGGGCTGAAAACGCCGAAGCCGCTATGGCAACCGTGCGCTCCCTTGTCGAGCGGGCCGATGCCATTCACCGCGTGATCGAGCTGATTTCCGATATCGCCGAACAAACTAACCTTCTGGCGCTCAATGCGACGATCGAAGCGGCGCGGGCGGGTGACATGGGGAAAGGCTTTGCCGTCGTTGCGTCGGAAATCAAGACGCTCGCCAGCGAGACTGCGAAAGCGACCGAGAGCATCGGCGCGAGCGTGCGGAAGATCCACGACGACATCGCGGCGGCGGTGGCATCGATTGATGGCATTGCCACCGGCGTATCCGAGGTCAACCAGAGCACCAGCATCGTCGCCGCTGCGGTGGAAGAGCAATCGGTGCTGATGCAAGGCATGTCGACCCGAGCGGACGAGCTGCTCGAGTCAACCCAGTAAGTCTTTGGGCTCGTCGTGCGGGGCGCGTCCGACGTTGCGGCGTCTCGTGGCCGGCCGGCAACGCCGTCCACCTCCGCCCGCCGTGGATCTCGGCACCCGCCAACGACGTCAACGTCGCGGCCATGGCGGCGCGGATGGATCCCGCGTCATCGTGGCCGCGGCCACGCGCTGGACCGGCTTCGAAGACTGGTTTCTCCCGGCGTTCGGTCGTTCGACGGTGGCGTCCGGCGCTTGGTATCGGCTGCCGGTGTTGGCGCCCGGTGCTCACCCCGAGACGATGTGCCCGATGTCGCCGATCGCATCGCCGTTGGCGCCGCCGTTCGCGCCGCCGTTCGCGTCAACGATCGCACTGCCGATCGCATCGACGTTCGCGCCGCCGGTCGCTCGTGCATTCTGCTTCCGCCATCTCGGCTGGTCGCCGGCGATCGGCTTGGCCGCCCGTCGAACAACCCTCACCCGTCCTGAGCACGATCAGTCCGCCCCTCGTGTAGTCGCCGAATCTCGGCGCAATCGAGTGGATATGCCTTCGATCCGGCTCCGCGAGAGGGACGGGAGCATCGCACTCGGGACGAGACGGGCTTCTTCAACGGGCTGTCAGGCGGCGATTCGGTGGGCGGGTTGATCACCGTCGAGCTCAAGGGTCCCGGTGATGGGATTCGACTGCGGGCGGGCCAGGAAGAAGCCCTGGGCAAAGTCGATGCCGAGTTCGCGGCAGAATTCCAGTTCCGTCCGAGTCTCGATGCCTTCGGCGATCACCTGCACGTCGAGCTCCTGGCAGTGTCGGACGAGCCCGATGTACATCGCGGTGCTTCCCGTCGCGACTGCCCGTTGGAGAATTGCCCGGTCGAGCTTGACGTAGTCCGGGCGAAGTTCGTCGACAAAGTCCAGGTCGGTATTGCCCGCGCCGACATCGTCCAAGGCGACTTTCGCGCCCTCGGCTCGGTACTTGTCGAGGATCGAGCGAAGGTGTCCGATGTCCGGGAACGACTCGCTCTCCACGACTTCAAAGACCAGATCCGACAATCCGACCCCCGCATCACGGGCGGCGGCAAACGTGGTGCGAAGGCAGACCTGCGGGTCGTACACCGTCGTGGGCATGAAGTTGATGAAGATCCGGCTGCCCGAGGAAACCACCGGGGCGCCTTGGCGGATCGCGATGCTGCGGCACGTCTGGTCGAAGTTCAGCAGCAATCGATGCGCGCGGGCGGACTCGATCAGGACCGCGGGTGAAACAGGCGATCCCTCGTGGGTGGCCCGCACCAACGCTTCGTTTCCGTGCACGACGCTGGTTCGCAGGTCGACGATCGGTTGGAAGTGGAAATGGAACTGTTCGTCGCGCAGGGCGTGAAGAAACCACGGATTCTCAATCCGGACACGGACCAAGTCCAGCGGCGATGCTTTCCAAGCATCGAACGACCCATCCGCGTCGATCGGGGTGGCCAGGACGCCTGACTTCTCGCTGTAGTTCAATTGGTCCGTGAGATCCCAGAGCTCCGCCAGTCGGGCCGACTCGACCCGGATCACTCCGTCGCTCGAGTCGGGAGCACCGAACACCGCGTGAAAGCGAGAAGACACCGGGTCCACGGCGCGGACGGCCACGCCGGAGATCGGTCCGAACTCCGGAACCGTCTGGCAGGCGCATCGATGGCCGCAGGTCGGATGTTTTATGCTGGGTGCTCCATGACGGTGAGATCGTCCCGGTGGAGCGCGTCCATGAGCGGCATCGTGCGAAAGATCGGTGCGGTTTCCGCGCAGCTGCTGCGCGGTGGATGACCTTTCCGTGGGGCTCAGGAAGTGGGTCGCGGCAGATGGAGTGCGACGTGGAGGCGGGCGGCAGCGGAACCAAAGGGGCCGGTTGCTCCGCGCGACTCCTGGTTCACCTCCGCGCGGTCAACGCTGTCGGCGGGGACGGGCGGCGTCTCTGGCCAGAATGCACGTCAGAACGAGAGCGCAGTTGGGGCGACGTACCGGCAGAATCAGCGATTTCGCGGGTCGCGGCGTTCCCGCAACGCGATCGATCCGGAGAAGATGTCCGCGACCGTTCGCCGAATCATCCGATCGCGCGATCGGGCGTTGGCCTCGTTTCTCGATCCTCCAGCCGTCGCCGAAGGGGCGTGTTCATGACGTCCTCCAACGAACCGCCCGCCGACGTTTCCGTCGTCCCCGAATTCCCTCCGATTCCGTTCGCCACGCTCTTTCGCGATCACGCGTTGATCGTCGTTTCCAAGCCGCCGGGCGTGCTGGTGCACCGGACGGCGCTGTCGCGGGCGCGAGAGTCGTTCATGTTGCAGTCGGTGGCCGCCCACGTCGGACATCATGTTCACGCGGTGCACCGGCTCGATCGCAACACCTCGGGCATCCTGATCTTTGCCCTTGATCCCGATGCGGCTCGGGCGGCCCAGGCGTCTTTGCAGTCGCCGTCGGCGAGCAAGGAGTACCTCGTCCTCGCCCGGGGCATCGCGCCCGAAGTCTGGACGATGGATCGGCCGCTGCGGAGCGAGTCGGGTGAACCACGTCCCGCACGGACGCACGCGACACGAATGGCCGCGATCCCGGACGAGCGATGTTCGCTGTTGCGAGTCACGATCGATACGGGCCGGCGCCATCAAATTCGCCGGCATTTGAATCACGCCGCGCACCATGTCGTGGGAGATACGACCCACGGAAAGGGCAAGGTCAACGCGCATTTTCGCGCGGTCTACGGTCTGCCGCGGATGTTCCTCCACGCGTGGCGCGTGCAGTTCGAGCATCCCGTCGACGGCCGTACGATCACGATCGCCGATCCGCTTGCCGAGGATCTGGATGCGGTGCTTGCCCGATTGCCGGGCGTGCCGCCGGGTGTGCTTGATACCGTCCGGCCGACGTTGCACGTTGAACCCGCCGGGGGCGCCGGGGGCGCTGACGGCGCTGACGGCGCTACCGGCCGAGACTGAACGTGCGTCGCTGCGCGGCCCCGCGGTCGATTCAGCAGGGGCCGAACGCCGCGAGGACCACAAGCAAGTCGGCGAACGACACTTCGGTGTCGCCATCGACATCGCCGGGACAAGAGCCCGGCGGACACGGGCCGAAGCCGGCCAGCACGGCCAGGATGTCGTCGAAGTCGACGGCTCCATCGCCGTCGGCGTCCCCGGGGCACGAGGGCGGCGGGAGGACGTAGCTCACACGGAGCCGTGGCCGCAGGCTGGCCACCCCGATTTCGCGGGTATCGAATCGCTTGGCCGTTGCGTCATCGGACTCATCTCCGACCATGATCCAGCCGTGGTTCGTGGTGTCGTCCGCGACCCACGCGGCCACGTCCTTGACCAAGCCAGGTCCCGACCAGGTGTAAGAACCGACGTTGCCGACGGCGGTGGCGGCGCTGGTGGCGGCCGCGAAGTCGCCTCCGGGTGTCGTCCACGCTTCACCGTTGAGACTTGCCATCGTCCACGTGCAGTCACCGTCCTGGGCCGGCGCGCCGACGCCCTCGCCGCCGATTGGCATCGATGGTCCCTCGGTCCAGCTCCGCGAGAGTCGGTGGATGGCGACGGTCCGCGAGGCCGGCGACGCGACCCGCGAGCAATTCAGCGACAGGGTTGCCGACTGGATCGTCGCCCCGGCGGGGATCGTCGAGAGATCAAAGTGCAGCATTCCACGACGATCGCGGATGGCCGCGGGCTGTCCCGTTGCTCCCGCGAAGCAGTGGCTTCCCGCGCCATTGGCCAGCAATCCCTCGGGCGATTCGACGAGGGTGGCATCGCGGGACGGGCCAAGGACGACTTCCTCCGGTGGCCCAGCGGCCGAGGCCGTCGCGGCGAACGAACACACGATCCACGGGAAAGCGCGGCGAAAGATGGACATGACGGGAGCTCTCGTGGCTGGACGCATGGGTGGGCGGCCGGCGGGGGGCGGAATTCGTGGCGAGCGGAGAACGGCGAGTGACGGATCACGGATGAGGCGTGGTGGGCAGGGGACGATCGGCGATGGGTCGCGAGCGATGACGGCGACGGGAGGTGCTCGCCGGCGTTCGGTCCGAACGTGTCGGAATCGTGCCGCCGGGCCATGGCATCCGGCGTGACCTCGGGAAACGCAACGGATTCGGTGCATCCGATCGGGGATGAATCGCATCAAACTGAACGTGGCGACGGAACGGGCGTCTTTCTGCCTCGCTCCGTCCAACCGCGAGCACTCGCCAGAAATTCGATCCCTCTGAGAACGTAGCGACTTCGGTTTCCCGACTCAGCCCCTCGCTTCCGAATTGAGACACACTCTCAGCCCACGGGAGTGGGGCCCGCGTGCGATCATGTCCCGAACCGATCCCGGCCACCGCCTTCGCCAGAGGTGGGTCCACCCTCCTGGAGCCAGTCCGATGCCCGAACCCGATGTCACTCCCGATCCGTCGCCCCACGGACCGCCGGACGGGGCCGGGGGCGTCTCCCGGCGTTCCTTCTTGCGATCTGCCGGCCTCTCGGCTGCCGCCGCGGCCGCGGCTTCCCCGGCCGTCGCTCGCCACGCGATGCCCGGAACCGAAGGATCGGACGCCGCCGCGGCCGACGCCGCAATCTCGGCGACCCGCATCGGGCCCGAGCCGTCGGCCGTTCGCATGATGGTGAACGGGGCGGAGCTCCGGCCGTCGGTCGAACCGGCCACGACGCTGCTCGAGACCTTGCGGCACGAATGTGACCTGACGGGTTCCAAGCAAGTCTGCGACCGCGCGAGCTGCGGCGGATGCAGCGTGTTGGTGGACGGCGATCTGGTCGCCTCCTGCATGATGCTGGCCCACGACGCCGACGGTCGAACCGTCACCACGATCGAGGGACTCCGCCAAGCCGATGGATCGCTGCACCCGTTGCAGGAAGCCTTCGTCCGGCACGATGCCCTGCAGTGCGGCTACTGCACGCCCGGTTTCGTGATGGCGGCCAAGTCGCTGCTCGACCGCGTCCCCAAGCCCACGCTCGATGAGATCAAGCAGGGCCTCGCCGGCAACATCTGCCGCTGCGGGACGTACACCAACATCTTCAATGCCGTGCTGGACGCTTCCGGTCAGCCGCTTCTCACCGACGGGGAGCTTTGAGCCATGTCATCTCGCACCCGAAGCGCCGCCGCGGGATTCGATGTCACCACCGCGGTGAGCGACATCCGGCCCGCCAATGACGGCATCGCCATGGACACCGACACCAGCCGACTTGACGGCGTGCCCAAGATCGATGGCAGCGCGAAGTACGGCCGGGATGTCCTGCCCGACAACGTCGCCTTCGCCCGGTTCATCCGCTGCCCGCTCGGCAATGCCGAATTGCTGAGCGCCGACGCCGACGCCGCCCGGGCGGTTCCTGGCGTCGTCCTGGTGCGCATGGATCGCGATTCCGCGAACTACCACGGACGCGTCGTCGGCCTCATGGCCGCAGACTCGCCGCGAGCCCTGGACCGAGGCATGCGGGCCCTGAACATGCAGTGGAAGCCGCTGGATGCGGTGCGCGGTATCCAGGACATGGACTTCGACGATCCGTCGGAGCAAGACAACCAAGCCCTCGCCCGGGCCGACGTTGTTCTGGAAGCGGTGTACACCACGCCGGTCCAGACGCACTGCTGCTTCGAGACGCACGGTTCCGTCGTGGACGCCTCGGCGGCTGACGGCACGGTCGAAGCCTGGGTCAGCACCCAGGGCGTGCAAGGCGCGGCCGACGGCATCGCTCGGGCGCTGGAAATCGATCGCTCCAAGGTTCTCGTCCACGCCGACTACGTCGGTGGCGGCTTCGGCAGCAAGATCGGCGGCGGCGGCAAGGAAGGCGCGACCGCGGCCCGGCTCAGCCGTGACCTCGGCCGGCCGGTCTGGCTGTTCTGCGATCGCGCCGAAGAACACCTCGACACCGGCAACCGGCCGTCCAGCCGCACGTTCGTGCGGGTCGGGGCGACGAACGAGGGTCGCATCACCGGCGGGTTCATTCGCACCGCTGGCGACGTGGGGATCTCCCGTGGCGGCGGCGGCGTGTCGATTCCATCCGGGCGCTACGACCTCGGTTCGATCGATGGCGACCACCGCGACGTCAAGTGTGCCGGTGGCGGACCGCGTCCGTTCCGGGCGCCCGGCAAGCCGCAGGGAGCCTTCGCCGAAGAGATGATGATCGACGAGCTCGCCACGCAGTTGGACATGGATCCACTGCAGCTGCGTCTGGGGCTGGAACGCAGCGATGAGCGCCGTCGCATGTTCCAGCGCGGCGCCGCGGCGATCGGCTGGGACAAGCGTGGCGACACCAAGACGGCCGGCGACGGCGGCGTGGTGCGGACCGGCTACGGCATGGGCAGCACCAACTGGCCGGCGTTCCCATCACAGAGCGAAGCCGAGGTCATCATCAATCCCGACGGCTCGGTCGTGGCCCGACAGGGCGCCCAAGATATTGGGACCGGCCACCGGACGGCGATGGGCATCTGTTGTGCGTCGACCCTCGGCATTCCGCTGCGGTACGTCACAAGTGAGACGGGCAAGTCCAACCAGCCATACGGTCCGGCCTCGGGCGGATCGGTCACGTTGACCAACACCGCACCGGCCATGGAAGCGGCGGCGGCCAAGGCCCTCGAACGCATGACCACCGCCCTGGCCGAGCGCGAAGGCGGCGAGCCGGGCGACTACGGCGTGACCGAAGGGCAGGTGCTTCGCGACGGCGCGCCGATCATGAGCTGGGAAGAAGCGTGCGGACTCATGCCGCGGGCGATTCGCGGCGAAGGCCGGCACAGCCCGCGACGCGGCGGCGGCCGGGGCGGCTCCGGCCACTCCGACGGCGTGCAGTTTGCCCGGGCGACGGTCGACACCGAGACCGGCGTCGTCAGCGTCGACCACGTGGTGGCGATCCAAGCCTGCGGCCGCATCGTCTGCCGCAAGACGACCGAAAGCCAGATCATCGGCGGGGTCATTCAGGGCGTGAGCTACGCCCTGTTCGAGCAGCGCATCCTGGACGGCCAAACCGGGGCGATGGTCAATCCGAACATGGAGTGGTACCGCATCCTCGGTTCCAAGGACATGCCGCGAATCGAGTGCTTCCTGTGGGACCACGGGGCGACCACGGTCAAACCAATCGGTGAACCACCGACGATTCCCACCGCCGGCGCCGTCGCCTGTGCGGTCTACAACGCGATCGGATCACCGGTGCGATCGCTTCCACTGGCCCCGCACCACGTGCTTGCCGCCGTGGCTGCCGGCCGCAATGGAGGTGGCGCGTGAACCCATTCCAGATCATTCGACCCGAGACCTACGAGGACGCAGCCGCGGTGATGTCCCGTGGGGACTTCTCACTCCCGGTGCTCAAGGCCGGCGGCATGGACATCGTTGACCACCTGAAGGAAGGGCTCATGGAGCCCGATGCCTTGGTCGACGTCAAGCGCGTGCGCCGCGGCGGTGGAGACGCGATCGTTCGTGAAGACGACCGCATCCTGATCGACGCCGGGGCGACCCTGGCCGAGATCGCCGCGAGTCCGCTCGTGACCGCATCGGCGCCAGGCTTGGCCATGGCCGCCGGTGACGCGGCGACGCCGCATGTTCGCAGCGTGGCGTCGGCCGCCGGAAACTTGCTGCAGCGTCCGCGCTGTTGGTACTACCGCCAGTCGCAATACGACTGCCTCAAGAAGGGCGGCGATCGCTGCTACGCGGTCGACGGCGAGAACCAGTACCACGCGATTCTCGGCGGCCAGAGCTGCCACATCGTGCACCCCTCGAATCTGGCCGTGGCCATGAGCGTGCTTGATGGGCGCGTCCATGTCATCGGCGGCGATCGCGATTCGATCGCTTTGGGCGACCTGTTTCAGATGCCCTCGCGTGGCGTGCGGCGAGAACACGTGCTCGAGTCGGGCGAAGTCATCACCCACGTGTCGGTCGCGGCCGGGCCCAACAGCAGCTATCTGGCGGTGAAGCACAAGCAGTCCTTCGACTGGCCGCTGGTGTCGGCGGCGGCGTCCGTGCAGATGGACGGCGGGCGCATCGCGGCGGCCACCGTCTGCTGCGGGGCGGTTGCCCCGGTGCCGTGGCGGGTGCCGAACGTGGACGCGGCCCTGGTCGGCGTCGACCCCGAAGATTCGGCGGCCATGACCGCCGCGAGTGAACTGGCGGTGGCCGACGCCCGGCCACTGACCCAGAACGGATACAAGGTGCAGCTCCTGCCGGTGGCCGTCCGCCGGGCGGTGCGCATGGCCGCCGGATTGCCGGCGATCGCGGAGGACCGTCGATGAGTGCGAACCGATCCAATGAAGTCGTGACCCGCGGCCGCCACGGCAGCACCGAAGGCCGGGAAGCGCTCGGCTTGGACGTGCTGCCGGCGGTCAACCTCCGTCCGTGCTGCATGGACCTCCGCCACAAGATGATGCTCTGCGACGACCGCCAGGCGGTGCCGGGCATGACCGACGATTCCAGTTCCACCCGCGTCTTCTGGTGTGCGGCGACGCAGGACGCCCTCGGCCCCGACGGTGAGCCGGTGGATCCCGATGCCTGCGGCGGCGGACGACACTGCTTCGTGGCCGGGCCCAGTGCCCGCCGCGGCGGAGGTACGGTCGGCTGATGACCATGCCGCACGCCGAGGGACGGCCGTGGCTCCCGACCGGGGTCCTGCTCGCGGCCGGGGCGGGACGGCGCATGGGCGGGGGCAAGTTGCTCCGCCGGTGGCCGGATCGCGACGGCGACGTCCCCTTGGTGGTGGCGACGGCGCGGGTGCTGCACCGGGTATGCGAGACGACGGTGGTCGTCAGTGCGGCGTCGCCCGAGGGGGAGCGGGTCCGGGCCGAACTCGACGCGTGGACGGCGGCGAATCATTCGTCGCCCGGTGATTCGGCCGGTGGCGACCTGAACGGTGGCGACGTGGCCGGTGGGTTCCAGCACGTACTCGGCGATTCGGATGCCCCGATGTTCCACTCGATTCTCGCCGGCTTCGCCGCGGCGCTCGCGGTTCGGCCGTCGGCGTCGATCTTGATGCATCTTGGCGATGTGCCGTGCGTGTCTCGGCTGACCGTCGATGCGGTCTTGGTCGCCGCATCCGGTTTGTCCGCCGTGCAACGGGTGGCGGCGGTCATGCCGGAGTACCAAGGACGCGGCGGGCATCCGGTGCACGTTCCGTCGGCGCTGGCCGAACGCATCGCCGTCCTGCCCCACGATTTGCCCGGCGGGCTTCGGCAATGGTGGGACGCGCATCCCGAGGCGACGCATCGGCTGCCGGTCGACGACGCCGGCTGCCGCATGGATCTTGACACGCCTGGCGACTGGGAGGTGGGCGTGGCCGCCTGGAAGGTGGGCAACACGTGCACGCGGTAACGCTTCTCGCGGCGATTCGGCCGCGTCTGTCGGACGGCCCCGTCGCCTTGGCCACGGTTCTTGAAGTCGGTGGTTCGGTCCCACGTCGCCCGGGGGCGATGATGGCGGTCAGCCGTCAGCCGAGCGGGGGGGCGGATTTCTCCGCGCCGTTGCTCCCCGGCCCGCACGGAACACTTGAGGCCGGGACCGTCGGCGGCGGGGCGATGGAAGGTCGCATTCTCGCGGCCATGCACACGCGGGCGCTGGCTGACGTCGTCGACCAGAACCCGATGCCCGAGCGGCTGGACATTGACCTGCACGGTACGCCGGACGAAGTCCGCGACGGTATCTGCGGGGGAACGATGCGCATCGAGGTGCGCACGCTCTTGCCGCGCGATGCATCAGCCATCGACCATTTGATTGAGTTGGGCGCGGCCGGCGAAGCCGCGGTGGTGTCCGCCGATGCCGGCGGACTTGCGGTCGGTCGGCTTGAGGCAATCGATGGCGGTGCCAGCGGCGCGGAGGACAAGACGCGGGTTGCAGCCGGATCATCTGTCGCATCGGCCGGCGTCTTTGCCGCAACGGCCGCCGGCTGGCGACACACGATCGCACCTCGCCCGTTGGCCCTCGTGGTCGGCGGTGGCCACTGTGGCATCGCCCTCGCTCGCCAGCTGCTCACGCTTGAATTTGACGTCGTCGTCGAGGACGACCGGGCCGACGTTCGGGATCGGCTTCGAGCGGTCTTGCCGTCGGCGGTTCAGGTGGTGGCCGGTCCGACGCACGAGACCTTGACAATGTGCGCGGGGCAGCGCCCGGTCCACGCGGCGCTGGTCACGCGGAGCTTCCGGCAGGATGTCGATGCGCTGGATGCCCTGCGCCGAACCGGCGCGTCGAGCATCGGGGTCATGGGCAGCCGCCGGCGACTCGGCACCGTGCTGGGACTGCTCCGCGAGCGTGGCTGGACGGCGGAGGCGACCGAAGCCCTGGATGCGCCGATCGGCGTCGATCTCCGGGCGGAAACGCCGGAGGAGATTGCCGTGTCGATCGCCGCCGAGTTGATCGAACACCGGGCGAGCGGCGCGGTTCGGTTTCCCCCGGCCGACTGACCGGCCGACTGACCGGCCGACGGGCACGGCTGACTGGCACGGCCGACTGGCCGCGCGGGCTCGCAGGGCCGACTGACTGGCCGCGCTGGCTCGCGGGGCCGACGATCCGCTTCAGGGCGTGGAGCGACGACCCAGTCCGAAGCGCAGCGTCGCCACCGTCGGGATGGGTGGAAACGCCACCGTCACGCGCCATGCGGCGAACGCCTCTGGATCCCATTGCATCGTCGTGAACACGGCGTCGGTCATCGCCGGATAGTCCGGCACCAGCGGCGTCACGAAGCGGGCCGGCCCCGAGCCCAGTGGACGCACCGCTTCAGCCAGTGGGAGGGCCGCGGTTTCGCGGGCGGTGACGGGATCGGCTTGGCCCGGCGTCATGCGCCCGGCCACCCGCAGGGTCGGCGGCAGGTCGAAGGGCAGATCGCGGTGGACGATGAGGTCCACGACCGCGTGCTCGACCGGCGTCGACCAACTCATCAACTGTTCGCCGTACGCGTTGGCTTCGTCTCCCCAGCACGAGGCGAATCGCGGCGTGCGGACGCCGAAGATGCTGGTGGTCAACCCGCGATTGCCCAGCGGTCCCGGGCCAAGGTCAAACTGCTGCCCCCCGGGGATCGCCCGCGTGATGATCGCCGGCTGGTCGGCGGTGCAGAACGCCGGCATCAAGGGGGGATCGCCCGGGGCAATGGCCGGATCGAGGGGGAGGTTGACCGCGTCGATGGACGAACCGTCGCCCTCGTAGCCATGCACACGAAGCAGCGGCCAACTCACGCCGGAGCGGAGCCGCCGGTATCCGATCAGGCCTCCGACGGTGGCGACGTCGACCATGTCCGGGTCCTCGGGATTCGGGGCCATGAACATCGACGACAAACGCACCGCGGCTTGGATGCCCCAAATCGCGCTGTTGCCCCGAAAGGCCAGCTTTCGAGCCGCCTGATCGCGTTCCGCCTGGCGATGGGGCGGGAGCATTGGGCCGACGATGAGTTCGAGCAGCGACCGGTCGCCGATGGCGTCGTCGATGACCGCATCAAAGTCCGACACCGCTGCCCGGAGGCGGGCCCGGACGCTTGATGCGGCGCCCGCCCGTTCGAAGGCTTCCAGCAGGATCTCCACCGCGGCCGGACGCGGCAGATGCTCGATGCTGTCGAGGGGCTCCTCGGCCACGATCACGCGCGAGAGCTTCCAGGCCAGATTCCTATTGATGCCGAGGGATCGAGACACGGTCTGGGGGGTCGCCGGATCCGCCCCCACGTCCGCGTAGAGGTCGATCAACGCACCTCGGACCACATCGATTCCGTGGCGGAGTTCGCGTTCCAGTGCATCGGGCTGGTGGGAGGTGATCACCGGCGGACGATACCCCGAATCTGAGTGCATGAAAACTCCAGAGTTTTCACTGGTGAAGATGGCGATGGTTCTGGGACTCGGATACCGTGCCGTCGAAGGCCGGGCTCCAATGGGGAGCTCGGTTGGGAGTGCGTCCGGAGCCACGCTTCGGCCTCGCCGTCAGAGGCCCACGCCGCCGGTGGGGCGGCGGCATCCGGATCCAAAACAGACCGAGGAGGTTCGCAGCATGAATCAGTCGATCACCCCCCGTACCGCGTTCGCCGGCGGCATCGCCACGCTCGCGCTCAGCGCGGCGGCCAGTGCCCAGTTCACCCGGATCGAGGGCTTCTCCGGCCTCGGCGAAGGCATCAGCAACACCGGCGTGGTCGCCGGCAGCTTCGGGACGCCGGAGTACTTCATGTGGACCGAATTGGATGGCCCGATGCTGATCGGCGGCACGGTGCCCGGCAACGGCGTCGGCGGCCAGGGCAAAGTCTCGGCCGACGGCACCCGCATCTGCGGCAGCTTCCTGAACCCGGCCAGCGGCCTGAACGAAATGGCCTGGTACGACGTGGCGACCGGAACCTGGACGCCGCTCGGCGGCATCGGGGGTTCGGTGGACGCGGAGATCAGCGGCGGCTGGGGCATCAGCAACGACGGCCAGAAAGTCGTTGGCCTGGCCTGGACGGCCGCCGGTGGGCCGGGTTCCGCCCGGGCGGTCATCGCCGACATCTCGACCGCGATGGTGACGGACCTCGGGTCCACCGTCGTCGAACGGAGCACCCGCGCCAACGGTGTCGACGATGACGGCGACGTCGTCGTTGGCTGGCAGGACGGGGCTGGCCGGCAGGGCGCGGTCTGGGTCGACGGCGTCCAAGAGCTGATCTTCATGGACTCCGGCGATGCGGCGTTCGAGGCCTTCGGCGTCTCCGGCGACGGCCAGTGGGTCACCGGGATCGGCTTCGGTTCGCCATTCGGCGTCGGCAATGCGTATCGATACAACACAGTGACCGATGCCTACGAGCAGCTGCCGAACCTCACCGTCGGCGGGGAGAGCCGAATGGCCGGCACCGCGGTGTCGCCCGATGGCAGCATGATCGTCGGCGGCACCTGGGGCCTTGGTCCGGCCACGTTCGGCAAGGCGATCGTGTGGCGCGAAGGCATCGGGACCGTCCTGCTGAGCGAGTACCTCGACGAACTCGGCATCGCGTATCCGAGTGAGTACGTGTTCAACTTCGTCAGCGACATGTCGGCCGACGGCACGCGCCTCGTCGGCTGGGGCAGCCTGGGCGGATTCGCGGCCAACGAGACGTTCGTCATTGAACTGCCCAGTGGAACGCCATGCGTGGCCGACCTGGACAACTCGGGCAGCGTCGACTTTGGCGACCTGACCAGCATCCTCTCGGCCTGGGGACCCTGCAGTGGTTGCCCGGCTGATCTCGATGGCAACGGCGACGTCGGATTCACCGATCTGACCGCGGTGCTCTCGGGCTGGGGTCCTTGCCCGTAGTCCGCGCCGCAAGAGCAGCGCCCCGCCTGGGTGCACGATTCATGGAATCGCCCCGTCCCCGTCAGCGCGGGGGCGGGGCGATCTTCGTTCGGGACGAATGAAGTGGTGCGCCGGCCGCGTGGGCGATGGGCTCGCCGCGCGATCGCCGGGTTCCTCAGCTCGCCACCATTCGCTCGGCCTCGGCATCCCATTGCATGACCTTGTTCTGCCGGTACGCCTCCACGGCCATCTTGATCGCGACCATGGTGGAGCATCCCAAGTCGACGTCGCAGGCGAGCCGGTCGCCATTGCGAATGGCATCGAACCAGTTGTCCTTCTGATCTCGCCGCGCCACGCCCTGCATCGGGAACTCGGCCTGGCCGGGATTGATCGAGGACACATCGCCGCCGCCGACGTTCGCCCGGGACAATGCGTCGGCATTGTTTGCGCGGAATTCGGGGGCCCAAACGCCTTGCTCGCGCAGGCGGAACGTCGGCTCGATGTCCATCGTTGCGTGTTGGCCGCGGATCATCAGTGGCAGGCCGACGTCATTGGTCATGACGCTCACCAGCATCACCGAATGTTCGCTCGGATAGTCGGCCACCATCATGAACGTGTCGGGGATGTCGCGTTCGTCCTTCTCCAGGTACCGTCCGCCGCTGGCCACCACCCGCTTGGGGTACTCGCCGGAGTGTCCGCTGATTGCCATCAGCAGCGGAGCGAGTCGGTGGTACAGCAGGTCCGTGGCCAGGCCGCCGTTGTAGGCGAAGTACTTCCGAAAGCGGAAGAAGTGGTCGGCATTCCACGGAATGCGTTCGGCCAACTCGTGCTCCCAGCCAAGCCAACGATCCCACCAGACGTGTCCGGCGCTGCCGCGCGCGGCCTTCGGGGTCGCATCGGGGTCAATCCGCCAGTTGAACTGGCCGCCGCGTGAATTGCGGCAGTACGCCCCTTGGCTCCACGTCACCTTGCCGATCGCGCCGCGTTCGATTGCTTCGCGGGCCGCCCACATGCGTCCATCGCTGGTGCCTTGCGGTCCGACCTGCAGGACGCGGCCGGTTCGCTTGACGGCATCGCGGCACGCCAGGGCCTGCTCGATCGTGTGGGAGAGCGGCTTCTCGACGTACACATCCTTGCCGGCGTCCATCGCTTCGATGGCGATCTTGACGTGCCAGTGATCGGGGGTGGCGATCAAGACCGCGTCGACGCTCGGATCGTCCAGGACCTCGCGGTACTCCATGGTGCCGAGCGTGGATGCGTCGCCGGCGGACGCGAGCACATCGTCTTGCTGGGCCGCGAGGCCGGCGGCGTGGTCCAGTCGCCGCTGGTAGACATCGCAGACGCGGGTCACGCGCACGTTCTCCGCCTGGGAACGACTGACCAGGTCGCGCACGTGGCCCGTGCCCATGCCGCCGGTTCCGATGACGCCGATCGAGAGCCGGTCGTTCGCTCCGCGGATGCGTTGCCAACTCGCCGCGCTGGACATCGTTCCGAGTCCGGCGCCGATGATCGGCAGGCCGGCGGCGGCCACGGATCCTCGCAAGACGGTCCGGCGGGAAACGGACGAGCAGGATTCGGAATCACTTGGGGCGGGCGCAGCGGGGCGTCGGTCGGACATGGGCAGCTCCACGATCGGTGGGCGGCGTCGCTGCACTGCCGCGCGCGCAACAGCGAAGGGCGAGCCGTGCAGTGCACGATACTCGCCCTTCGCCGGGATTCCAGAACCATGTCGCGGAACGCGCCACGTCGAGGGAACGATCCTCGCGACGTGGATGTGCTTACGGCGTGGGCGCCGGCACCGGGGCGACGGCAACGATGCGGTACCGATCCGGATCAAGTTCGGCGTTGTGCTTGACCACGCCGCCGGGCGGTTCGCTGGTGATGGCGAAGAGTTCCGGACGGAACACGTCGAGCTTGGCGTCGATCTCGATGATCACTTCGTCCGCCCCGGCCGGGATGTCGAAGACGCCGCCGTCAACGGCATTGAACGTCTCGTTCCGGGCGGTGCGATCGGCGTCAAACATCCAGAGCTGATACTGCACGTCCGACGGGTCGTTTGCCGCCAGTCCGCTCAGGACCAAGTAGCCACGCTGCAGTTCGCCGCTCCAGACGACCCGGCCGCGGGCGGCGTCGGCAATGCCTTCGACGCCGTTGAGCGGGACATCAATGCGGTCGCTGGCCGCGGCGACGAGTTCCTGCACCGAAGCGGTGGGAGTCGTGATCGGTGCGGTGCGCGGCGTCAAGACGACGAAGGCCAACACCGCGGCGGCGGCGGTCCACCCGAGCCAGGGCATCAGCGTGGCGAGCACGCCGCGCGAAGACACCGGTGGGCTGGTGGCGAAACCAACGGGGCGATTGGCGGAGACGTTGGGCGACGCGATCGCCGGAGCGGGCGTTGCCGCACCCGGATGTCCGCCGGCAACGCGCCCGGCGATCGGAGCGGTCTCCAGCGTCGTGGTGCGATCGGGGTCGAAGGCATCGGCACGCTCGGCCGGATCAGCCGCGGCCTCGGTCGATGCCGGAGCGGCCACGGCAAACCGTGACGCATCGGCGGTCAGGCTCTCACGCAAGCCGGCGGGCATGGGAGGAATCTCGCCGACGGGCTCGTCGCCGGCGGCGAAGAGATCGGGCTCGATCGCCTGGTGCAGCCGGGCCGCGAGGCGGTCCATGGAAAGAGCGTCGTCGGCCGTTGCTCCGGCCACGCCCAAGAGCGTTTCGAGTTCGCGGGCTTCATCGGCATCGAGTCCGATGAGGGCGCGTTGGGCGAGCAGTTCGCTGGCCGCGGTTCCCACGTTGGGATCGTTCCACTGATTCATCGAGTGGCCTCCGATCCGGTGGCTGGCGTGCCCGCGGCCTCGGCCACGGCGGCGTCGGCCGCTTCAATGATCTCGCGGAGCTTGAGCATGCCGCGGCGAATCAGCGTCTTGACGGTGCCGAGCGGCATGTCGAGCCGTTGGGCGAGTTCGGCGTGCGAGATGTCGGCCCGAAGGCTGAGTTCGATGACCTCGCGCTGGCGGGCGGGGAGTTCCTGCATGGCCGCCCGAACCCGCGACACATCGTCGGAGTCAGTCGCTGGCTGGCTGGGATCGCTCGGGGCCTGTCCGGCAATTGCGCGGACGCCCGGCTGTTGGTCGTCACTGATGGCCCGCTCGCGGGCTCGCTCGGAGAGTTCGCGCTGGTGCCGCATGCGCCGGCCGCGGTCGATGAGGCGGCGGCGGGTGATCATCGCGACGAACGTCGTTTCCTCGCCGAAGTCGGCGGTGAATCGATGGGCGTTCTCCCACAACGAAACGAAGACGTCTTGGACGGCATCATCGATCTCGTGGCGAGACGGCAGCAGCCGCCAGGCGAGACGCCAGACGAGGCCGGAGTAACGGTCGATGCAGATCTGCATCGCTTCCGCGTCGCCGGCCGCTACCTGGGTGAGTATGGGAGCTTCCACGTTCCTGACCGCCTCCGTTGCCGAGAACTTGGGCCGCGCCGGGCCGATCCCCGAATCGTCGAGTGGCCAGCGGCCATCGCATCGAGTCGAGGTCAGAGGACTCGGCCGCACCGAGTCACTCCGTCGGACCCGGCCGACGAAGAATGTCGCCAGACCGTTTCCAGGGCGGGTCAGAACGCTCATCGTTCCACCGCCATGCGAACAGGATACGCACGGAATCCGTCCGTGCCCTCCGGCGAGGGAAGCCAATCGGACTTGTCCGGAGCCGGCGAGGCCATGGTCGACGGAGCCGACCGCCTGGCGGGGGCCACGTCCGAAAAGAGCGCGGCCTGGTGGGCGACTCGGAGAAGTTGGACGGCGGGTTCGACCATCAGGATCCGCAATCGCAGACCATCGCGTCTTGGATTCACTCCGGTCCGGGTGACGATTGGATTTGGGGCGGCGCGGGGCAGGCAGGGGGCGATCGGGCAGCGATCGGCAGCGACGGGGGGCGGCAAAGGGGCGGCGCCCGAGCCCGTCATCCGAGCGAGCCGTCCCATCCGGCCGCGCCGCACTGGCCGGCGTACCGCTCGACCGCGTCGGCCAGGCGGGCCTGGCGAGCCTTGGTGGGGCGGACGCCTGGCTCCCACCAGCAGCCAAGGATCTTCAGGCGGCTGGCCTCGCGGTCAAGCTTGGCGTTGACCCGGGCCGCGAATTGCTCGCCGTCCAGGACCGGCAGGACGTAGTAGCCGAAGCGTCGCTTGGGCTGCGGCACAAACGCTTCGAAGCGATAGTCGAAGCCGAACAGCCGGGCCGCCCGCTTGCGATCGCGAATGAGGGGGTCAAAGGGCGACAGCAGGCGGGCGCGATCCGGAGCGGGCGGTGCGGCGGCGAGACGATCGGGCCAATCGTGCGTGGCCCACGCCTGAACTGGCCGCGGCGCGGCGGTTCCGAAGCCCGCGTCGGCGATCGTGGTGGGGGCCACGGTGACCGGAACCAATTCGCCGCGCCGTTCGGCCGCTTTCGCCCAGGCACGGGCGGTGTGGACGTCGACCGCCTCGAGGAAGCCCGCGATCTCTGACGCCGTGGCCACGCCCAATCGCTCCATCGCCGCCCGGCATGCCCACTCGGTGTGCGCTCGCGGGCTGGGCATCCGCGTTCCCTGCAGTTCGGGGTACGCCCGCGTGGCCAGGTCGTACACCTTCGTGAATTCGCGCCGCGCGCTGATCGACAGAATGCCGGCCCGCCACGCGTATTCGACCGCGCACTTCTCCGGCGTCCACCGCCACCACCCGCCGGTGGATGCCCGTCCGGATTCCGCGATCTCTCCGGCGGTCGAAGGACCTCGCCGGCGGATCCGATCAACGACGCGGCGGACCGTCCGCGGCGCATCGGGACCAATGCGTTTGGCCCACCAAGCGTTCGGGGCGGTGCCGCGCTCTCGGGCGGCGGCGAATCGGCGTCGCCAGAACGGCCACCACGCGACCGGGATCACCGATGCGTCGTGGGTCCAGTGCTCAAAGAGCGAACGATCGTGTTCCACCAGGCGGGTCATCGTGGCCGGTCGGTAGCGATCCAGGCGCGTCATCAGAATGTGGTGATGGGCCCGGGCGACGGTGGTGATCGCGTCAACCTGGACGAACCCGAGGTCATCGATCACCCGCGAGACGGACCGAGGCCCAGCCGGGCGATCCGGAGACTTCAGGAGTCCCGCGCCATCAAGGAGCAGCCGGGCCGCGTCGGCGGCGACCACGACGTCAGTCGCCCCGCGACTCATGGTTCGGCGGTCACGAGCTGCGTGCGGCTGAGCCGGGCGTACAAATCGCTCGACTCGAGCAGTTCGGCGTGCGTGCCCTGGGCCTCGATGCGCCCGGCGTTCATCACCACGATGCGGTCGGCGTCGAGCACGGTGGCCAGGCGGTGGGCGATCAGCAGCACGGTGCGGTTGCGGCAGAACTCGTTGATCGCCTCGGTGATCATCGCTTCGCTTTCGGCGTCGATCTGACTCGTGGCCTCGTCCAGGATGAGGATCGACGGATCGCGCAGAATCGCCCGGGCAATGCAGAGTCGCTGGCGCTGGCCGCCGCTGAGGCTCGCGCCTTGCTCGGCGATGTCGGCCTCGTACCCGCCCGGGAGTGGGTCGATGAACGAGTCGGCCCGCGCGGTGCGGGCCGCGGCCACGACCTCGGCGTCGGTTGCATCGGGCCGGCCAAGGCGAATGTTCTCGGCCACCGTCCCGCGGAGCAGCACGCTGTCCTGGGTGACGACGGCGATCTGCTCGCGCAAGCTGGACATGGTGACGCCGGCAATGTCGTGGCCGTCAATGCGAATCGCGCCCGATGCCGGCAAGATGAGCCGCGGCAGCAGGCTGAGCAGCGTGGACTTGCCGCAGCCATTGGGCCCGACGATGGCCACGCGTTCGCCGTGGCGCAATCGCAGGTTGATCCCGTCGACCGCCGGGCCGGCGGCCCCGGGATAGGCGTACACCACGTCGTCAAAGTGAATCTCTTGGGTGTGGCGGGGAAGGGCGATGGCGTCCGGCGCGTCCTCTTCGACCGGTTCGTCCAGGATCTCGAGCAGCCGGCTGGCCGTGGCGTCGGCGCCTTGCAGGTCGTTGATGAGCTGCGAGAGGATCTTCAGCTTGCTGCCGGCCAGGCCGAGGGCAAACAGGGCGAACAGCACGCGGTCCATCGAAACGGTGCCGCCGATGATCGCCCGCGAGGCAAACACCATCAGGCCGCCCACGATCAGCACCGCCAGCAGTTCCGTGAACGGGCTGGCGAACGCCCGCGTGAGCTGGGCCCGCAGCGTCTCGCGGACCACGCGCCGGTTGGCGTCCACGAACCGGCCCATCACAAAGGGTTCGGCGCGGTTGGACTTGATCACCCGCAGGCCCTGGACCGTTTCGGTCGCGACGCGCAGCAACTCTTCTTGCCCTTGCAGGGCCCCGCGCGTCCCGCGGCGAATGCGCTTGCCGACCTTGCGAAGGAAGACGGCCATCACCGGCACCACGAGCAGGGCGGCGAGGGTGATCGAGCGTCCCATGATGATCGCGACGACGAACATCACCAGGGCGATGCTCGTTTCGCCGACGGCCCGGCTCATCACGGCGACCAAGGCTTGCTGCAGTTCGGACGTGTCGCGGATGATCCGCGAGACGAACTCCGACGCGCCGCGGCCCGAATTGCGCACGACCGGCATGTTCACGCTGGCCCGGAAGAGCTCTTCGCGGGCGTTGGCGATGGACCGGGCGGCGACGGTGATCGACAGGTATTGGTGCAGGAAGTTCGCGGCCGCGCCGATCATGGTCAGCAAGGCGACGACGCTGATCACGGCCAGCACGCCCTCGAAGCGGTCGGCCGGAAGGCGTTCCACGAGTCCGGCGGGAATCGTGATCGTCTGGCCGAGGATGACGGCGGGGTCGGTGTTGAAGTCGGCCGCCATTTCCGGCAGCGTCTTTCCGTCCGGGCGCATCAACCGGAACATCGGCACGAGCATGCCGACGCCGGCGCCCATGTTCACCGCCGAGATGATCGCGGCCAAGACCGCGAACACCAACACTCCGCGGTCCCGCACCACGCGGCGGGCGAAGACGATGAATTCCCGCATGGATGATCCAAGGTGCTTCCGCGACCGTGAACCGGATGCGGGGAGGCAGGCGCGAAACGAACGCGGGTCGATCCGGCGACGACCGGCTTCCGCGGGGGGCGAGTATACGGTGGACCGGGGCTCGCCTCAGTCCCGGCGAACCACCACATGCCGGCCCGGCCGGACATTGGCGGTCGACTGCTCGAAACCGTCGGGCCAGCGCACCGAAACGGTGGCTCCGTCGCCGGCATCACCGTCCGGGGCATCCGGACGGCGGTCGCCAACCGCGGCGGTCTCGCGAGGCAGGGCGACGTGGACCTCGGCGGCGCTGGAGGACTGGAATCCGCCGCCGCTCAGCATCCACCGAGTCGCGGTGCGTCCGCCGTGGACCACCTGGATGCGGGCCCCGATGCCCCGGTGGTTCCCGGTGCCGGCTCGCTGGTCGTCGAGGGTGATGATCAGGCTGTTCGCCGGCGTTGCCACCGTTGCCGCCGAGGCCGCCGAGGCCGAACCGTCGGCTGAACCCGCCGTGGCCGGCGCTGCAGCCAGCGACTCGAGCACGCGAACCGGGCGGTTCAGTTCGCCGACCACCACGTCCACGTCCCCATCGCCGTCCAGGTCGCCGAAGGCCGCGGCCCGATCGCGGCGCGGGGTCGCGAGCCAGTCCGGTCCGGTGACCCGCGCGAAACGCAGCCGGTCGGCCTGGCGCGTGAACAGCAGGGGCGGCTGCTCCCACGCGCTGTCCATCGCCTCCGGCGTGGCCTGCGGGTACACGTGGCCATTGAACATGAGCAGGTCTTCGTGGCCGTCGTGGTCCCAGTCGGCGAACCACGCGGCCCAGCCCAGGAACGGCCGGCTGACGATGCCGAGGCCGGCCCGGCGGGTCGCGTCGGCGAAATATCCGGTGTCGCCCGAGACGTGCAGCGTGTTCGTGTCGCTGGAAAAGTTCGTTGTGAACAGGTCCGGCCAGCCATCCTCGTTCACGTCGCCGACCGCCATGCCCATCGTCGCTTGCTCGGAACCGTCGCCGTTGGACGCGAGTCCGGACTCGAAGCCGACGTCCCGCCAGCGGCCATCGGCCTGCCGTTGCCACACGAAATTCGCCTGCGAATCGTTGCCGACGATGATCTCCGGCCACGGTCGATCGTCCGCGCCCTCCGGCCCGGGCAGCGCGTCCACGATCACCAGGTTGAGTCCGTACGCGGCACTCGGTGGGCGCATGCCCCACGCATCGGTCCGATCGATGAATCGGCCGCGACCGTCGTTCTCGTACACCGAATCGTGCGTCGCCACGAGACCGTGCGGCCCGCCCATCACTTCAATGCCCTTGAACGCGGCCCGCGGCGGGGGGGCCGCCGGATCGAACTCCAGGTAGCGAACGGTGTACAGGTCCAAATCGTCGTCACCGTCCAAGTCGGCGAACGCCGCGCTGGTGATCCAGCCGCCATCGATCCCGGCATCGTCCGATGCGTCGACAAACGTGGCCGGGCCGCCGGGTTCGGTGCGATTGAGCAGCAGCGTGCCGCCGCGCAGCCGTCCAACGAACAGGTCGTCCCGGCGATCGCCGTCGACGTCGCCGACCGCGACCCCGGTGGACCAACCTCGAAGGTCGATGCCCGCTTCCGCCGTGACATCGGTGAACCTCAGGTCGCCATCGTTGCGGAACAGCCGAGACGGCGGACCATCGTCGGGCCGTTCCAGACTCGCGCCGACGGCGACAAAGACATCCAGGTCGCCGTCGCCATCGTGGTCGATCAGGCCGATGCCGCCGCCATTGACTTCCAGAATCTCGCGGGTGCGGTCGGCGCCGGCGGTCATGCGAATCTGCAGGCCGGTTTCGTTCCCGGTGCGTTCGGCGAACCAGCCGAGTGCGGCGGGGGCCGGAGAAGCACCGGGCGCGGCGGGGGCGGACGCATCCGCCGCGCCGCTGGGCTCGGGGGAGTGAGCCGCGCTGGCCCGGGCGACGCCGCCTGGCGCGGCTGGATCCGGTGCCGCCGCGTCTTCGGCCGGGCCGTTCGTGGGACCGCACCCGCCGGTGAGCAGTCCTCCAGAGAGCAGCACCAGCGAGACGGCGCAACACGCGAACGCCGGGCGTGCACTGGTCATTCGGAGTTTCCGGCCGGCGTTCCGCTCGCGTTGATCCGGGCCAAGGCCGCCTGCTGCTGCGTTTCCGCTGCGGTCGCCGCCTCTGCATCTCCGCGCCGGCGCTCCACCCGGGCCAGGCGGGCCCACGCTTCGTGGTGGTCGGGCCACAGCGTGACCGCGTCGGTCAACGCGCCGCAGGCTTCGTCGAGTCGGTCGAGTTCGGCCAGGGCATCGCCCATCCGGGCGTGGGCTTTGGCCCGTGAGCGCCGGGCCGCGTCGGTGGTCGGGGCGGCGGGCTGCAGGGCGAGCGAGCGCGTGAATCGGTCGACGGCCGCTTCAGGATCGCCCAATTCCAGGTCGATGAGACCGAGGCCAAAGTGCGAATCCGCCGCGTCCGGTTGCCACGCGAGGTGGCGGCGAAACAGGTCGCGCGATCGCTCGAGTTGCCCAAGGTAGAACGAGCCCCAGCCGGCGAAGTAGTAGCTCGGGGCGTACGCCGGCCATTCGCCGATCGCCCGCGCGAACCACGGGGCCGCTTCGGTGTAGAGCTTCTCGCGGTGATACGTCATGCCGAAGAGGAACGCGGCGTGCCCGATGTCGGTCCGCGGCAGGGTGCCGGCGTCCGCGGCATCGATCATCCGGCGCAGTCGTACCCGGGCCGGGCCGGATCGCCGTTCCTCGATCATGCGAAAGATCGCCGTCAGGTCCGGGGCCAGTGATGGTGGGCTGGCGGGCGCGATCTCGGCAACGGGCGGAAGATCGGCCAAGACGAACGCCAGCGGGTCCTCGGCCGTCGCCAAGGCCGATCGCCGGTCGTCCGGCATCGGGGCTGGGGGGGGCGGGGCGGGCGCCGGGGGGGTGGCCGCGTCCTCTTGACCGGACGCGGAATCGCCGGCGGCTCCCGAGCCGCTCGGGGACCCGCTGGCCGAATCTGCGGATGCTTCGCCGCCGGCCTCGGATTTCTCCGATCCGGCCGGGCCAGGAAGCAGGATCAGGGCGACGATGCCGCCGGCGATGAGCAACCCCAAGAGGGCCAGGACGACGCGGTGGCCGGCGCCGCGGCGAACACGGTTCTCGGAACGACGGGCCAGGGGCCGGAAATCGGGCATTGGTCGCCTCGTGGGGCTCGTAAACGGGAAAACGTCCAGCACGTGGAGTCTATCCCCGGCAGCTCGGGATCCGGCATCGTCCGGGCTGGCGGACAAGATTGAAGCCGGCAATCTGGATATTTATGCGACGTCGTTTGGGGCACTCACCGGTAGTCTGGGGAGGACGAGGCAGCAGGACGCTTTCCTCTATTGGTTCCGAGCACCCCCAGGCAGTTCCCCCCAAATCTGTTTCGTCGGCCAGCCATTGACCGCAATCATGGGCTGGCTTCGTTGGCGAGACGCTGAGTTGGTGGCGAGAATCGCCCAGCGCTCGGGACCACGGTCGACCCTCCCCCACTGAGGTCGATGTGCAGCGTCCCAGCGACACGTTGAACCGGCCGGTCCGGGGATTCGTCGTCGACGGCAAGGATGCCGCCTCGTTGCGCCTGGAATCGGGCCCGTCGCCCGCATTCCGCCATCCCGCCCCGTGCCCCCGCGAGATCTGTCCCCATGTTGCATCGAACCCGATCCCCGCGTGACCTCGGCGTCGCCCTCGTCGCCCTGACCGCTGCCGTGACCTTCATCGGTCCGGCAACGGCCACCGATGCGTCGGACGCCGCCGTCGACCTGACCGTCGCCCGGACCGGCGAACGCGCCTTCCGCGCCACCGCGTCCCACGCCCTCGGCGCCGCCACCACCGTGACCGATGCTCGGCGTGGTTCCACGCCGGTGAACGTTGAGTCAACGATCGACGGTCGCACCATTCGTTTCCACGTCGACGGGGGAGGAGCGGCCAGCGCCGGCTCCCCGGGCGACGTCATCACCGTCTCGGTCGCGTCCGTGCCGGGCGGCGTGGTGCCGGGCTCGGTCCGTTTGCTCGCCGCCGATGGCGGCTCGATCGGTTCGGTCGAGGTTGTCGGCGACTCGATGCTGTTCCTCTGGGCTGCCGGCGAGGCTTCGCGCCGCGGCGGCTCGGTGACGATCGAAATGTCCGCCGCTGGCGCGTCGGTCCTGCCGCAGCGGCGCATGGGCGAACCGGCTCGCGGGCTGACCAGTGACGAACTGATGCGATGGGCCGACGGCCGCATCGACTACGACACGCCGATGTCGCTCGAGATGGGCCTGGGTCCGGTCTTCAACAAGGAAAACTGTGGCAACTGCCACAACGCGCCGCTCGGCGGCCCCGGCGTCCAGAAGGTCACCCGCTTCGGTGCGGTGACCAAGGACGGCTACGACGATCTGGCCGCCTTCGGTGGCCCGCTGCTCCAGGCCGGCGCCATCAGCTTGGCGTGCGTTGAGACGCTGCCCGCCGCGGCGAACGTGACCACGCAGCGCGTGGTCAATGGCATGCTCGGCTACGGCCTGGTGGAAGCCATCCTCGACGCCGACCTCCTGGCCAACGAGTCCACCGGCTCGCCGGTCAGTGGCCGGGCCCACATGGTGGAAGCCCTGGAAGCTCCCGGCATCTCCCGCGTCGGCCGCTTCGGTCACAAGGCCAGCCTGCCGACGGTGCTCTCGTTCTCCGGCGACGCTTCGATGATGGAGATGGGCCTGACCAACCGGCTCATCCCGTTCGACAACGACCCGAACGGCATCTTTGATCCGCCGCTGGAGAGCTGCGACACCGTGGCCGACCCCGAGGACTTCGCCGACGAGAACGGCCGTGAGTTCATCGACCGCGTCACCGACTTCCAGCGTTTCCTGGCCCAGCCGCCGCAGACGCCGCGTTCGGGCATGAGCGGTGAAGCGATCTTCAACACGATCGGCTGCGTGCAGTGCCACGTCCGCGACTTCACGACTCCGAACGATCCGGGCCTGGAGGACTTCCTGCAGTCGCAGGACATCCGTCCGTACGCCGACTTCCTGCTCCACGACATGGGCCTGGCCGCCGACTTCATCCTCGAAGGCGACGCCCAGCAGCAGGAGCATCGCACGCCGCCGCTGTGGGGCCTGCGAACCCGTCCCGCCCTCTGGCACGACGGCCGCTTCCTTGGCGACTTCGAAACCCGCACCGTCGCGGCGATTGAAGAGCACGGTGCGTTCCTCAGTGAAGCCGGCGACAGCGCCGCGGCCTTCGGCGCTCTTGGCGCCAGCGATCGCGCGGCCCTCTTGGCCTTCCTCGATTCGCTGGGCCGGGCCGAATTCGATGCCGACGGCGACGACGACGTCGAACTGGACGACTGGTTCGACTTCATGTCCTGCATGGGCCAGACTGGCATCACCGCCGATGACCCGTGTGCGATCCACGACCTCGATCAGGACGGCGACGTCGACAGCGATGACTTCGCGGGTCTGCTCAGCGTCTACGACGGTGCGGTCGAGGACTGCAACGGCAACGGCATCATTGACATCGCCGACATCACCAACGGCACCAGCATGGATGTCGATGGCGACGGCGTGCCCGATGAGTGCAATGGCACGCCGTGCCCGGCCGACGTCGACATGAGCGGCGATGTGGCCTTCCCCGACCTGCTCAGCGTGCTGTCGGCCTTTGGCGACTCGTGCACCTGCCCGCAGGATGTCACCGGCAACGGTGTCGTTGGGTTTGACGACGTGCTCGTCGTGCTGTCCGCCTGGGGCCCGTGCAAGGGCTAAGTTTGTTCTTCTCCCCGCCGGGGTCGCGTGCGACTCCGGCGGATTTTCGTGACTCCCATCCGACGCACAGTGCGTCACCCGATCCCCCCTCAAGGAGTTTGTTCAACATGGCTATTCGGTTCACCAGCGTGGTGACCCTGGCTGGCGGTCTCGCGATCGCCGGTTCCGCCAGTGCCCAGTGGGTTTCGTTCAACAACGAAACGTCGCTGCGTCTGCCGGCAGGGCTCAATGACCCCTCCCTTACCACCCAAGACGATGAAGAAAAGGACTACGCCTGGGACGACTTCGACCAGGATGGTGACATCGACCTGGTCGTGGTTCGCAAGACGCCGTTCACCAGCACCGGCAAGCGGGTCAACGTGCTCCTCATGAACGAGGGTGTGGCCGAGGGCCACGCGATCAACGGCGTGCTCGTCGATCGCACCGTCGAGTGGGCGTCGGATTCCGATGTCGCCGGCGACAATGGCTTCCTCACCGCGACCAACGACCGCGATGTTGTGGCCACGGACGTCAACAACGACGGCTGGGTTGACCTTGTCACCGCCCCGACGTTGACGGACAACCAGGCGAAGAACCTTTCGCACCCCCGCGTGTACATCAACCTCGGCGAGTCCGGGGGCGTGTGGCAGGGCTTCCGCTACGAAGATGCCCGCATTCCGCAGATGCACCCAAACGCGGGCCCGCGTTTCTGCTCGGTCGCCGCGGGCGACATGACCGGCGACGGTTCGGTCGACCTGTACTTCGGCGACTACGACTCCGGCGGAGCGCAGATCTTCGACTACAACAACAAGCTGCTCATCAACGATGGCAACGGCTTCTTCACGGACCAGTCGGATTCCCGTCTGTCCTCCGAGATGCGTCTGTCGGCCTTCGGTGCAGCTTCGGTCATCGCCGACATGAACAACGACGGCGTGCTCGACGTGGTCAAGCAGACCTCGCTGAACGCTCCGACGCACGTGGCGATCACCTACAACGACCCCACGTCGGAAGGTTTCTTCAACCGCTACGACGTCATCAACTCGGCCGCGCCGTACTTCGTCAGCGCTGGCGACTTGAACAACGATGGTGACCTCGACCTGGTCATCACCGACGACGGCACCGACACCTACATGATCAGCAATGGCCCCAACGGCCAGGGCGTCGTGAGTTTCACGACCGCCCAGCTTCCGAACGTCACCAGTGCGTTCGGTGGCAACTCGATCATCCGTGACCTGAACGGTGACGGCTGGCAGGACGTGATCATCACGGACGTCGACGTCGACATCCCGGGTTGCGGTCGCGAGACCTGGATCTTCCGCAACCAGGGCGGCACGCTCGTTCTGGACGGCGAGGTCCTTCCCGCGAACATGCGTCGCGGTGTGCACGACATGGCGGTCTTCGACCTCAACGGCGACGGCTTCCTGGACATCGTCTCGGGCCGTTGCGAAACGACCGAGATCTGGATCAACAACCCGCCGATCGGCGCGAACATCAGCGTCATCAGCGAGCTTCCCGAAGTGCTCGAGCCGAACACCCCGGTTGAGCTTCGCATCCGCGTGACCCCCTTCGGCGGTTCGATCGTCGAGGATTCGGTCAAGCTCTTCACCTCGGTCAACGGCGGCGCGTTCGGCGAGACCACCATGGTCGAAGTTGCCAACTCGCAGTTCGCTGCGGACCTCCCGGGCGTCTCCTGCCTCGAGACCGTCGACTTCTACGTCGGCGCGACCGTCGGCACGTTCGACGTGACCTTCCCGGCCGCGGCTCCCGCGGACACGTTCACCGCCATCGCCGCCACCGGCACCGAGTCGCGATTCGCCGACTCGATGGAAGGTGACACTTCGGAGTGGATCGTCACCTCGATCCTGACTTCGTCGGGTGAGTGGGAACCGGCCACGCCCAACGGCACCGTCAACAACGGCGACATCGCCGCTCCGTTCGACGACGCCACCGAAGACGGCACCGTTGCCTTCGTGACGCAGAACGGCGTTGCGGGCGGTGCGGCGGGTGCGGACGACCTTGACGGTGGTCCGACCTACCTGATGAGCCCGTCTTTTGACGGCCTCGGCACCACCAGCGTTTCGTACTCCGCGTGGTTCTACAACGACGATGAGGACGACACGCTCCGCGTCGAGATCACCAACGACAACGGCGTCAGCTGGGTCGACGTTCCCTCGGTCGCCACCGGTGGCACCAACGAGTCGTGGCAGCGCTTCAGCTTCCGCGTTGCCGACGTCATCACCCCGACGGACAACATGCGCGTTCGCTTCGTCGCGTCCGACAACCCCAACAACTCCGTCACCGAGGCGGGCATCGACGACTTCTCGATCGATACCCTCACGTGCGGGACGCCCTGTGCGACCGACCTCGATGGCAATGGTGACACCGACTTCGGCGACGTCCTCGCCGTGCTGTCGGCCTGGGGTCCCTGCACCGACTGTGCCGCGGACTTCAACCAGAGCGGGGCCGTCGACTTCGGCGACCTGCTGACGATCCTTTCGGCCTACGGTCCTTGCCCGTAATGCCGACGTGATGATCGTCGGCCGGATTCGTCCGGCCGGACGGCTCACTCCTGATTGACGCAGCGCGGGTCCCACTTTCGAGTGGGGCCCGCGTTGTCATTTGGAGCGTGGCGCCCCGGCCCAGGGGGCGGAGAGCTGGCCGGCGCGGCGGTATCCTGCTGGCATGAGCCTTCGCTATGCCGTGGCCGCGTGCCAGACCGCCTTTGATTGTCCGACGGATCGTGGAGAGATCGCCGCCCGCGTCCAGCGCATGTGCGCGATGGCCGAACAAACGATCGTCGGCTACGAGCCCTTCTTCGATGTGCGCTTGCTCGCCTTTCCCGAGTTCGCCCACGCGGCGCCGGTCCACGACTCCGTGGCCAAGCTCCGGGATCGGCTGGCCGTCGAGATCCCGAACGAGCACACCGCGGCCTACGAGGCGGTCTGCCGGCGGTGGGGGTGCTGGATCCAGACGGGCACCTTCTTGGAGGCGCATCCGGATCACCCCGACGTCGTCTTCAATACGACCTGCCTCGTCGGCCCCAACGGGATCGAGCTGGTGTACCGCAAGGTCAACCCGTGGATCCCGTGGGAACTCCACGCGAGTCCGCACGATGTCCCGGGCCTGCTGGACGATCCGTTCCCCGTGGCCGACACGGAGATCGGCCGGATTGGCTGCGCGATCTGCTACGACTGGTTGTTCCCCGAGACGATCCGCGAGCTCGCGTTTCGCGGGGCCGAGATCCTTGTCCGCGTGTCGGCGTACATGGATCCCTGGGGGGCAACGCCGCCGATGGACTGGTGGACGCTGTTCAACCGAACGCGGGCGGCGGAGAACACCGCCATCGTTCTCGCCGCGAATCAGGGAGCGGCGATGTCGAGTTACCCGCCATTCAGCTGGCCCGGTTCGAGCATGGTCGTCGACCACGACGGCCGCGTGCTGTCGGCGGCGGATCCCGGGCCCGGCGAGAAGGTCGTCGTGGCCGAGATTGACGTGGACGCGGTTCGGGCGGCGCGGGCCCGTCGCCGGGGGCACGACACGCTGGGGCACCACCGGGCCGGGCTGTACGGGGCGGGAGCACGGGCCGGAGGGCAAGTGGGCCCAGACCCAGCCCCAGCCCCAGACCCAGCCCCAGACCCAGACGCAGACGCGGGCATGGTCCCAGGCACGGACACGGGCACGGACGCAGACGCACGAGCCGGAGCGGCGGCGGCACGCGAGCGATTGGATCCGGCGGCCAGCCATCCAATTGCGCGGAGCGAGATCCTTCAGCGGATTGCGCGCGGTCGCGCCCGTCAGGACGACGAGGCGGGCGGGCGGCCCGGCGGGACGCCAGCATGAAGTGGCGGCAGATACGCGACGCGTTGAAACGTGAACGGGCGGCACACGGTTCGGAACGGACCAGGAACGAAATGATGCGAGGTTTGACGATGACGTCGATGAAGCGGCCGGCGGCTGAGGTGACGGGGCGAACGGCCAGTGAACGTGGACGCCGGGCCGCCCCCGGGGCGATCGGGCTGGTACTGGCTTCGACGGTGGGACTCACGCTGGGTCTGGCCGGATGCGGCGGAGGCAGCGACGCGGACGGGCCGGAACCCGCGCCCGTGACCGGGGGAACCGATCCAAGCGGCGGCGACGGCACCGGTGGTGGCAATGGCGGGCCGTCGGTTGGCGCGGACGTGGCGGTTCGGTCCGAGTGGGTGGCGGCGAACAACCGCGGCGTCGGTCTGATGGGCCGGTACGCGTATGACGCGGCCCGCGAGGCCTTCGTCGAGGTGACGGACGCGGCCCCGTCGTTGCTGGACGTGCGGGTGAATCTGGCCATCGCCACCCTCAATCGCCAGGCCGACGGCGACGAAGCGGAGGCGATCGAGTTGCTTCGGGCGGTGCGGGCGGAGGACCCCGATCACCTGCGGGCGACCTACCTCGTTGGGCTGCTCGAACTCCGGCGGGGCGAGTACGAAGTTGCGGTTGAAGCCTTGCGCACCGTGGCCGAGCGGGATCCGTCGGATCCGTACGCGGCGTACTTCTACGGGCAGGCCATCGAAGCCGATGACCCGGCGACCGCGCTGGCCGAGTACGAGCGAGCGATCGACGGCGATCCGTACCTTCGTAGTGCGTGGTACCGCGCCGCCGGATTGTTGCGTCGTCTGGGACGCGTGGACGAGTCGCGGGCGCGCTTGGACGGGTACCGCGAACTGGAGAACGATCCGCAGGCTCGAATGGCCGACTTCGTCTACACCGAGATGGGCGAGAAGGCAGATGCGGTGGTCATCGGGGTCGATGGATTGGCCCGTGCGGCCGAGGATCCGTCGCCGTCGCCCCGGCCCGCGGGCCCGGTGTTCGCCGCCGCGGTGCCGATGGTTCCGGCGGGCGCGCTCGAGGCGGCCGGCTTGGTGTGGGCCGCAAACGCGGGTGTCCCGTCGGTGGCCGACCTCAACGGCGACGGTCAGCTCGACGTCGTGATTCCCCGGGCGCTCCGGCCCGGTGGCGGGGGCGCCGCCGACTCCGGGCCCACCAATGCGGTCTTGCTCGCCGCGGGCGACGGGACCTGGTCGCTGGCCACGGGGCATCCGCTGGCGTCTTCGGCTGGCGTTCGAGGCGTCCTGTTTGGCGACGTCAACGACGACGGGTTGGTCGACGCGTTCTTCCTCCGCGACGCGGCGGATCAATTGTGGCGGCAGGAGGCCGGCGGAACGTGGCGAGACGTAACGGATGAATCGGGCGTCGGCGGGCCAGCCGCGCCGACCGCCGATGGCTTGCTGGTGGACGCGGACCACGATGGCGATCTGGACGTCTTCCTGGTGCGGGCTGACGGCACGACGGAGCTTTTTAGCCACGATGTGGACGGCCGGTACCGTTCCCTGGCCACCGAGACAGGCTTTGCGCCGGCCCAAACCGACGGACGGGATTCGTCGGCAACGCCGGCTCGGGCGTTGGGGCAGGTACTCGCCGTCGATCTCGACGCCCGCCGCGATCTGGACCTGATCGTGCTCCGCGGCGCGGCCAGCGAAATTCGCCTGAACGGAAGAGCGTGGACGTACAGCGCGCCGGACACGGCCGCGCCCCTGGGGCCATCGGCGGTTGCTGCCGTCGCCCACGATGCCGATGCGGACGGTCGTCCGGAGTTGTACGTGGCCGATGCGGCCGGCGTGGTGCGCGCGTGGACACTCGCCGGCGGATGGATGAGCGGCCCGCCCGAGACCGTCGTCGACGCGGCGGCCAATCCCGAGGCCAATGCCGAGGCCGGCGTCGCCAGTCCGCGATTTGCGGTGGTGGATGTCGACGGGGATGGGATCCTCGAGCTGTTGTCCCTGGGGTCCGATGGCCCGGTGACCCAGCCGCTTCCCGGCACCCGCTCGAGTCAGCCCATTCCACTGGGGGCCGGTCCATGGACCACCATGCTCGACGATCCCGCCCGCGGTCCGTCGGTGGTTCAGTTCGTGTCCGGCTCGGGGCCGGTGCTCCATCGACCGGGACCCGGACGCTACGACTTCGTCTCCGTCGACTTTCGTGGCCGGACCGACGCGGCCAACAGCTTGCGTTCGAATGCCGCCGGGATCGGCACCACGTTCACGGCCCGGGCTGGCGATCGCTGGACGACCGGCCGGCGCATCCGCGGGCGGACCGGCCCGGGACAAGACTTGCAGCCGGAGGTCATTGGCTTGGCTGGCCGGGAATCCCTGGACTTCATCGCGATCATCTGGCCCGATGGCGTGCTGCAGACCGAAGTGCACGCGGTCAGCGATCCTGGCGGCGAGCCCGTCTCACTGGTCAGCGGCGAAACCCTGGAGATCGCCGAGACCCAGCGGCAGCTGTCCAGTTGCCCGGTCATCTTTGCGTGGGACGGCGAAGACTGGACGTTCATCAGCGATGTGCTCGGCGTCGGCGGCGTCGGATACCTCGTCGGCCCGGGCGCGTACGCGCCGCCGCGCCCGTTCGAGCGATTCTTGATGCCACGTGGCGTCTTGCAACCGTTGGCGGCGACAGCCGGTGACCGGACAGACGCCGCGTCCGTTCTCGCCGTGAAGCTGCACGAACCCATGGAAGAAGTGTGTTACCTCGATGCGGTGGGCCTCAGCGCGTGGGATCTTCCCGCCGACTGGGAAGTGGTCCCCGACGAGCGCCTCGATGTCGCTGGTCCTCCGGCCACGTCGGCCATGCTCGCGTATCGCGGGCGCGACGTGCGCCGAGTGGTCGACGGTCGCTCGCCGCTCGTCGGCGGTACTGTCGTGGCCGACGCCCTGGCCCGCGTGGACGGGGTGGCCGCGCCAACTCCGCCGGCAGATCCGCGGTTCATCGGCCGTTTCCAAACGCCCTTTGTTCTGGAAGTCGCGTTCGACGGGCCGATTGGGGGCTCATCTGATGGGCGAGGCGGCGGCAGCGGCAGCGGCGGCGGCACGGTTGCCGGCGTCAGCGTTCCCACCCTCGTGCTCGACGGATGGGTCGAGTACCCGTACTCGCAGACGAACTTTGCCGCGTGGCAGGGGGATGTTGCGTACGAGGCGATGAGCATCGATGCACGGGCCCCCGGTGGACCGTGGACCACGGTGCTGGACGGCTTCGGCTATCCCGCGGGGATGCCGCGCCGCATGAGCGTGCCGCTCGTCGGGCTTCCAGACGGCGCGACCGAGTTGCGACTGCGGGCCACGGTCGAGGTGTACGTCGACCATCTCATGGTGACGCAGGCCATGCGGCTGGGATCCGGCAGCCCGGGTGACCGCTCGCTGGATCACGAGCTGGCCACGGAGGGGGCCACGCGATTCCCGGTGCCCGGCGGCGATGAGATCGTGCGCCGCGGCCTGCCGCTCGTTTCGGCCACGCTGGCCCGGACGGGATTTCCCGCCCGGTCAACGGCGGCCCAACGGCGACCCATCTACGACTACGCGAATCGTCGTCCGTTCGCCGACATGCGGCCGGCCACCGGGCGGTACACCCGACTCGGCGATGTTCGTGAGATCGTCAGGGCGATTGATGATGCGTCGGCCGTCTTTGGCCCCGGCGAGGAAGTCGACGTGCGATTCGCGGCGCCGCCAGCGCCACGGGACGGCATGCGTCGCCGATTTGTGTTGACGACGGCCGGATGGTGCAAGGACATGGACCTCTTCACCCGCGACGGCGAAACCGTGGAGCCCCTGCCGGTGCGAGATTCGGCGACGGGTGCCGATACCGATGCCGATGCCGGGGCTGATGCTGATGCCGCGGCCACGGCCGCCGGTGGGGCGGGTGGGTCCAATCCGGCGGCCCGGCCGGATGCAACCGGCGTGCGAGAGCAGGCCGAGGCGTTGCGGACCCGGCTGCGTGGAGGACGCGGGTGACGCGGGGGACGGAGCCCGCGATCCGCCGCGACGCGATCGCCGAATTGCTGCGGCGAAACCGGGTCGCGACGCAATCGCAGTTGGCTGCCTTGCTGGAGGCCGATGGGTTTGCCGTTCCGCAGGCGACGATCTCCCGTGACCTCCGTGCCCTGGGGGTCCGAAAGGAGGCCAGCGGCTACCGGCTGCCCAAGTCGCCGAGGGCGGGGCGGCGATCCTTGGGGAAGGCGGCCCGGGCCGGCAAGGTCGCGGCGGTCCTGGCCGTCCGGCGAAGTGGCGCGACGTTGGTGCTCGAAACCCGGCGAGGAGCGGCGGCCGACGTGGCGAAACGCCTGGACGCGGCCGATTGGCCCGGACTGTTGGGCACGGTAGCCGGCCAGACCTGCGTCATCGCCGTGGCGGCGACGGTTTCTGCGGCCCGCGAATTGGAAGCGAGCCTCAGTGATCGGGCGTAGGGGGGCGTCTTCACGGCGCTTTTGTCGTCTCGGCGAGGTGTCTGCGGGGCGTTCGAGGGGCGTTCGAGGGGTGTCCGAGAGGCGTTCGAAGGGGCGTTCGAAGGGCGTCCGCGGGCTCTCCGTGTGGACGTCCGCATCGTGGCCGCGTCGTATCGCCGTGGTCGTCCGCGTCGTTTCGTGGGAGGTCCGCGCGGCGGCCGGCGCGATCGGCTGACGACGCGCCGACGGTGGCCGTCGACGGCTGCTCTGGCGATGTGCGGGGCCTCGGGCCGGCGGTGTGGCGGCCCGAGTTGCCGTCGTCTCACCGTTCACGAAGCGTCGGGTGGCCGCTCTCCCGGCCGCCGAGCGATGCTTCAGAATCCAGTCTGGATCAGTCAAAGTTGACGCGGGCGGGGCGCGCGGCCAATGACACCTCATGGGGTGAATACAGCATGAATAGCAATGGATGATGCGGCCTCAGGCTTCGGCACGCGGGTTGTCTTGGTGGTGGCGCTTCTGCTAGCGTCGTGGGGTCGGGCGCGGTCACACGCCGCTCGGTGAACGGGCGGGGCGCCGGCGGTGGGCCGGTGTTTCGGGCCGCGTCACTCCCGACGGAGCGGGACAGCACGATGCCAGATTCGAATTCGTCGGGGCCAGAAGATGCGGGGTCGGCGAACGCCGCGTCCGCCGGAGATGCCATCGGGAACGCTGCCGGACCGGTCGCATCCGAAGTCGCATCCGCAGGCGCCTCCGCAGTCGCATCCGCAGGCGCCGCCGCCGTCCATCCGCCCACTCGCCGTCCTCGCCCGGTGTACCGCCGGCCCGTTGGGCCGCGGCTCAAGATCCTGCTGGCGGCGGTCTTCGGCCTCTTCGCCGTCATCGGCATCAACTCGGCGTACCTGGTCAGCATCACGGTGGCCGGCGTCGCGTATCAGACGCTGTTCTATCAGTACATGTTCCTGATCCACCTCGTCTTGGGGCTGGCCATCGTGCTGCCGGTGATCGTCTTCGGCATCATCCATATTCGGAATACCCACAATCGCCCAAACCGTCGGGCGATTCGGGCCGGCTACGCGCTCTTCATCGCCGCGATCTTGCTCTTCCTGAGCGGCTTCGTCCTGACCCGCGTGGACATCTTCGGCTTTCGGCTCTCGGTCGACCATCCGCTGGTGCGGGGCGGGGCGTACTGGATGCACGTCCTGACGCCGGTGGCCGCGGTGTGGTTGTTCGTGCTGCATCGACTCGCCGGACGCCGCATCAAATGGCGCATCGGGATCGCGTGGGCCGGCGTGGCCGCGGCGGTGGCCGCCATCGGCCTGCTCGTTCACCAGATTGACCCGACCAGTGGGCGGCCCGGCCCGGCGTCCGATCAGTACTTCTTCCCGTCACTCGCGCGGACCAGCACCGGCGACTTCATTCCGGCCGAAGTGCTCGACAACAACGAGTACTGCCTCGAGTGCCACGGCGAAGTCCACGACTCTTGGATGCACTCGGTGCACAAGTGGTCGAGCTTCAACAACCCGGCGTACGCGTTCAGTGTGCGCGAGACGCGCGAAAAGCTGCATCTGAGGGACGGCGACACGAATGCCAGCCGGTTCTGCGCTGGCTGCCATGATCCGGTGCCGTTTTTCTCGGGTGCCTTCGACGATCCGAAGTGGCACGATCCGAACTACGACGTCGCGTCTGATCCGCTCGGTTCGGCCGGGATCAGTTGCACGGTGTGCCACTCCATCGGCCACGTCAACAGCCCGCGCGGCAATGCCGACTACACCATCACCGAACCTCAGCATTACCCGTTCGCCTTCAGCGAGAACGGCTTCCTGCGATGGGTCAATCGACAGCTCGTCAAGGCCAAGCCGGCATTCCACCAGCAGACTTTCCTGAAGCCGCTGCACCAAGAAACCGAGTTCTGCGGGACCTGCCACAAGGTGCACCTGCCGGAAGAACTCAATCAGTACAAGTGGCTGCGCGGCCAGAATCACCACGATTCGTTCTGGCTCAGTGGCGTGAGCGGGCACTCGGTCTCGAGCTTCTACTATCCGCCCCAGGCGGAGGCGAACTGCAACGGCTGCCACATGAAGCGCGAGCCGGCGGTCGAGGGCGAAAACTTTGCCGCCAAGTTGATGCCGACCGAAGATGGTGTGCAGCAGCGGATGTACCTCGACCACCAGTTCCCGTCGGCCAATACCGCCATTCCGTATCTCGTGCGGACCTTGCTGCCCGATGCCGATGACGCGATCGAAGCCCACCGCCGGTTCACCGAACAATCGCTGCGGCTTGATCTCTTCGGCTTGCGCGACGGAGAGCGCATTGACGATCCGCTCATTGCGCCGCTGCGGCCGGACGTGCCGGTCCTCGCGCCGGGTCGGACGTACTTGGTGGAAGCGGTCCTGCGGACGCTGACCCTCGGCCACCTGTTCACCGAAGGCACAGCGGACTCGAATCAGATTTGGGTTGAGTTCGAAGTGCTCGATGGTGACGAGCTGATCGCCGTCAGTGGAGCGATGGACGAAGAAGGCTTCGTCGACCGCGGGGCCCACTTCGTCAACTCCTTTGTGCTCGACCGAAACGGCGACCGGATCAACCGGCGCAACGCCGAGGACATCTTCGTTCCGCTGTACAACCACCAAATTCCACCGGGCGCGGCCGACACCCTGCGCTATCGCCTTGCGGTTCCAGTGGATGCGGCGGGCCCGATCACGATCCGGGCGCGGCTGCGCTACCGGAAGTTCGACACCCCATACCTTCGGCTCTTCGCCGAAGATCCCGGTCGCGTCAACGACTTGCCGATCATCGACATCTGCCGAGATGAAATTGTCTTGGGCCTGGATGGAAGCGCGGCACCCGTTCCTGGTCCGCCGTCGACCATTCCTGAATGGCAGCGCTGGAACGACTATGGCATCGGCCTGTTGCGGCGCGGCGACCTCCGGCCGGCCCGCGTGGCCTTTGAGCGGGTTGAATTGCTCGGGCGTCCGGATGGCCCGATCAACCTGGTCCGCTCGTACCTCTCGGAGGGTCTGATTCAGACCGATGCCCCGGACGCGCTGGCCCGGGCGGCGGCGTTTGAACCGCCGGCCCGCGAGTGGCACCTGTTGTGGTTCGGCGGGCAAGTGGCGATGCGAAATGGTGACTACCTCACCGCCGAAGAGAACTTCCGCGACATCCTGGCTGGCGGCTTCACGCAGGCCGAGGGCCGAAACTTCGACTTTTCACGGGACTACCGGCTCCGCAATGCCCTCGGGCAGGCTCGCTACCAATTGGCCCTGGCCGAGGCGGGGGACCGGCGACGCGAGTTGATGCTGCAGGCGCGCGAGGAGCATCGGGCCGCGCTGGAGATGGATCCGGAAAATCTTGCTGCCCATTGGGGACTCAAGCAAATCGCCCGCGACCTGGGCGACGATCAGCTCGAATCGTTCCATGCCGCCGAGCACGCCAAGTACAAGCCGGACGACAATGCCCGCGATGTTGCCGTTGCCCGGGCCCGCCAGCAGTATCCCGAGGCCAACCGAGCGGCCGAGGACGTGGTGATCTACGAGTTGCGAGCGCCCGGCGATGTGCCGCGGCGGGGGCGGAACGTCGCCGGAGCGGAAACGATTCAAGCGCCAGATTCGGCGATCGAGCGAGGTTCAGAATGACGAACGACCCCACTCCTACTCCCGGCTCCTCGTCGGCTCGCCCAGCCGCAGGGGCGAGCGTTCCGTCGTCGGCTGACCTCGACCTCGACCTCGAAGTCGGCAGTCCCGCGGATGATGCGATCATCGGCGTGGTGTTCCGGTGGTCGCTCGTCGCGTTCGGCGTGGTCGGTGCGGTGGTCGCCGGGTTCCTTCTGCTCGGTGGGGAGCCAGAGGGCTCCGAACAAGTCATCGATCGCGATCCGATCGTCGCGCCGCCGCAGGTCACCGCCGGCACACCGGATACGCGCCCGCGGATCAGCTTCACCGACATGACCTTGGCGAGTGGAATTTCGTTCGTCCATGAGAGCGGGGCGGCCGGCGACAAACTCTTGCCCGAAACCATGGGCGGGGGCGTGGCCATCTTTGATGCCGATGACGACGGAGACGCCGACGTACTGCTCGTCAACGGCCGGACGTGGACCGCCCAAGAAGTCGGCCATGACGTGCCGCCGGCCGGCGACCGACCATCGACCCATCGGCTGTACCTCAACGATGGGTCCGGCACGTTCCGAGACGCGACCGCGGGGTCCGGGCTCGACGTGTCGATGTACGGATTCGGCCCGGCCATCGCCGACATCGACGGCGACGGAGACCACGACGTGTTCATCGCCGCGCTGGGCGGTGACCGGCTGTTTCGCAACGACGGTCCCTCCGGTCCGAACGGTGAACCGCGCTTTACCGACATCACCGATGCGGCAGGAATCGCCGGTCCGGCCGATGGCTGGAGCACTGGCGCTGGGTTCCTGGACGCCGATGGGGACGGCGACTTGGATCTCTTTGTCTGTCGCTACGTCCAGTGGACGCCCGAGATCGACCGGTCGATCGCGTTCACGCTGAACGGCACCGATCGAGCGTACGGTCCGCCGAAGAATTTCCGCGGCGCCCATTGCGTGCTCTGGCGAAATGATGGCGACGGATCGTTCACCGATGTGAGCGGTCCGGCGGGCATTGAAGTGGTGAATCGCTCGACGGGTGAGCCGATGAGCAAGGCGCTCGCGGCTCGGTTCGTGGACCTGGAGCCGGATGGCGACGTCGACATCATCGTGGCCAACGACACGGTCGAGAATTTTCTGTTTCGCAATCGCGGGGATGGCACGTTCGACGAGCTGGGAATCGATTCCGGCGTCGGTGTGGATCCCATGGGCAATGCCACCGGGGCGATGGGCATGGACGCGGCGGATCTGTCCAATGACGGCCGGTTGTGCGTGGCGATCGGCAACTTCGCCGGCGAACCGACGAGCCTGTTCGTGCAGCAATCGTCGGACGGATTGCAGTTCGCCGACATGGCCGGAATGCAGGGGATTGGTTCGCCGAGTCGCCGGAGTCTGACCTTCGGATTGCTGTTCATCGACGTCGACCTGGACGGCCGACTCGACCTGGTGCAGGCCAATGGGCACTTGGACGATGAGATCAACGAGGTGGTGCCGAGCCAGACGTACCGCCAGGCGGCCCAAGTGTTCTGGAACGCCGGACCGGATGCGCGGCGCCGATTTGTGGCTGTTCCGCCTGGCGAAACCGGAGCGCTCGGGACGCCGATCGTTGGCCGCGGACTGGCCGCGGGCGATTTGGACGGTGACGGTGACGCCGATCTGATCCTGACGCAGACGGGCGGCTCGGCGGTGGTGCTCCGCAACGACACGGAGGCAGGGCAGCACTGGCTTCGGGTTCGCGTGCGCGGTCAGGCTGGCAACCCCGACGCGTACGGGGCGCGGGTCGTGGTTCGACGTGGCGACGTGACCATGCGGCGCGACATCGATCCGACCCGCAGCTACCTCGCCCAAGTCGAACCGATCGCGCACTTCGGCCTCGGCAACGAAGCATCGGTGGATTCGGTCACGGTCATTTGGCCCGACGGCGTCGAACGTACGATCGAGGCGCCGGCCGTCGACGGCGAGCTGCGGGTGGAGCGTCCCGCAGGTTGAATCCGACCGGCTGGCGAGGGCCGGCTGGCGGCGGCTGGCGGGTGTCGGCTAGTTGTGACCGGCGACCGGCGACCGGCGACCGGTCGCCGGGGTTGACGATGGTCAATGGCCGATGGACTCTGATGGCCAGCCGAGGCGTGCGGATTTCCGCGCACGGCAGCACCCCGGACTCCGTGCAAGACGGAGTCGCGGGATGCTGATGGGTGCTTGGGATCAGCCCTCGGCGTCCAGCGGCGAGGGGCGCCCCGGTTGATTCAGGGGGCGTGCGGTGCACGCGGTCATGCGGGCCCTCCGTGTCCCCGGCGTGGCGGATCAGGGCTGCAGGCGACGCAATCCGATTTCGTACCCTCCTTCAGAAGAGCGGCGGAACCACGCGACGGCCACGGGGTCATCGCCATCTCCGTCGGGCAAGATCCGAGTGATCATCCCCGTGGTTCCGGTGGGTACGGGCAAGGTGCTGTAGATCCGATACCCGTGTTCACTGCGGTCCATCAATCGGTACCGCATGGGCATGTCGCGGTGGTTGAGCCAGAACATGACGAGTTCACCGACGATCGGAATGCGGGCTTGTCCGCGTCGTTCGTCGGTTTCGTCGGCGTGCAGTCGGGCGTCGAAGACGGTGTCGTTGAGCATGGATGAAGGGTGCGAAACAGCCCGGCCCGCCGCGCGATGGGGTCGTGGCGAATGCCCGCGTCGGCGACGGCGGTACCGGTTCGGAAAGCTGGGGGAGGGCGAGGACGCGCAATCGGACCAAGGCGGCTTCGGTGTTGCTTCGTGGACGTTGCCTGGATTGCCGTCCAGACCGTGCCGCCGATTCCGCCGCCGGATCTGCCGGCGGATCTGCCGTCGAATCCGCGGCCGAGACAACGGTGGGGGCGCGATCCTCGCGCCGCGCAGGAGCCGCGCTCTCCAGCGATGCCCGCGCACAGGCCGCGCTCGCGAACCCCATCAAACGCGCCGCAGCGGCACCACAATCGCGATCGGCGTTCGGCACGTGGGTTGCGTCCGAAAATCAGCCTGCAGCCGGACTGATTCCCGGCCGATGCCTCGTCGGTCCCCCTGAGATCGATCTACCTGATGTCCACTCGCGCTCCATCCACGCCGGACTGGGTCCCAGACCCGCCACCCGCATTCGTTTCCCCATCGGACGGTGGGGCGATTGGTCGGTCTGCGCCCGCGGGTCAAGGGTCGACCGGTGGGCGAAGCCGCGCCAAGAAGAAGACCACGCCCAAGAAGTCGCCCCGCGAGACGGCGACGGCGAAGAAGGCGGCCACCAAGAAGGTGACGGCCAAGCCGTCGAAGAAGAAGACGGCGGGCCGGAAGGCCGCGACCAAGAAGGTGGCGAGCGGGAAGACGCAGTCCAAGAAGGTCGCCGCGAAAAAGACGGCGACCAAGGGCGTCCCATCGAAGGCAACGTCTCAGAAGCCGGCATCCAAGCCGGCGGCCGGGAAGAGGACGGCCAACTCGAAGCCGGCCGCCGCGACCTCCGCGTCAAAGAAGACGTCCCCCAGGAAGGCGTCCCCCAAGAAGGCGACACGCAAGGTTTCGGCGCGGACGGCGGCGTCCAAGAACGCCCCGACGAAGAAGGTGGCGGCAAAGAAGACCGCGCGGAAGAACCCTCCCGCCCGGAAAAAGACACCCGCGAAGAAGGCAGCGACCAAGAAGATCACGCCCAAGGGAGTTGCGTCCAAGAAGAAGGTCGTGGCGAAGAAGAAGGTGGCGCGTCGGCCTGACGCGGCAAGGAAGAAGTCGCCGGCCACCAAGCAGGTTCGGGCGCAGGCCGCTTCGCAACCGGCTCCGCTCGAGTCAGCGTCGCCCGGGACGCCTGAGTTCACCGTCTTCACCGCACCAACTCCGGCAGTCGTGGCCAGTGAACTTGGTGGCGAGCGCCGCGCGGACACACGCGATCGCGGGAGCGATGACTTCGCTGCACCGCCGAGTGCGGTGGCGGTCGAGGCTCCGCCGATCGAGCATTCGGATGCTCCGCCCGCGGAGTCCGTGATCCCGGCGACGCCGATGTCCGGCCCCTCATCGCCCGACGGTGGCCCGTTCGACGTTCCGTCCGACATTCCGTCCGGCCACCAATCGGGCGTACCACGCGACGCTTCGGCCGATGGGCCCGAGACGCCGGATTCGGCGCCGAACTCGACGGTGCCCCCAGCGTCGACTCCGGAGTCCGACACCAGCGACCTCGCGGTTCAATCCGTTGAGCAGCTTGAACGCGTGGCCGATCAGGCCGCTGCCCTCCAGGAGCTTGTCGACGCGGACGAAGGCGTGGTCGTTTCCGACGAGGTTCCGGCCGCCATGGCCGCGAGCGCTGCCTCATCGCGCGAGGGTCTCGACGATTCGTCGGCCGTCGATGGTGCCGTCGACGATTCGGTCCAGGAACTTGGCGAGACTCCTGAGGCTGCCGAGATCGCTCAAGTTGCGGCCGAGCAGCCGGTTGAAGTCATTCCTTCGGCTGGTGCGGCCGCGCCGCTCACCGAGGACGCGGTCGAAGCCGTCGAAACGCCGGATGCCACAGCATTCGCCCTCGACGAAGCCGCCGAGACTCCAGATGCCGCGTACGTCGGTGAACCCGTCATCGACGATGCAAACGCGGGTTCGGCCGACGACGCGATCGTGGGAGTCGGCGACGAAGCCGTCGTCGAAATTCCCGCGGCCGCCGGTCTCGCGGATGACGTGGCCCAGGATGTGGTCGAAGTCCCGGTTGTGACCGACGATGTGGTCGGAGGTCCCGACGCATCGGACACCTTCGGCTTCTCTCCTGACGACGCGGCCCAAATCCCCGAGGCAACCGACGCCGCGGAAGCCCTCGCCGACGATGTCGCCGAAAGTCCCGACGCTTCTGGCGTCGCCGAAGCTCCCGCGGACGACGCGGCCGAGTTGCCCGAGGAAGCCGACGCCGCGGAAGCCGTTGTCGACAACGTCAGCGAAAGTCCCGATGCTTCTGGCATCGCCGAAGCTCCCGCGGACGACGCGGCCGAGTTCCCCGAGGAAGCCGACGCCACGAAAGCCGTCGTCGACGATGTCTTCGAAGATTCCGACGCGTCTGGCGTCGTCGAAGCTCCAGCGGACGACGCGGCCCAAATCCCCGAGGCAGCCGACGCCGCGGAAGCCGTCGTCGACGATGTCTTCGAAGATTCCAACGCATCTGGCGTCGCCGAAGCGTCCGCGGACGACGCGGCCGAGATCGCCGAGGCGGCCGACGCCACGGAAGCCGTCGTCGACGATGTCTTCGGAGATTCCGACGCATCTGGCGTCGTCGAAGCGGCCGCGGACGAC
>JBGCEZ010000029.1:0-17131 GCA_045106735.1 Phycisphaerales bacterium
TCGGCCGGCAGGCAAATCCTGCGTCCTCACTCCCTCGGATCATCTGCGGCCCGAATAACCCGCAGCGTCGCCGAGACTGTGGCGGTCGTGCCGCCTCGGCAATCCAGGACCGCGCCGCATCGGACGTCCGGCCTCACCCCCCGCCCCGGCCCGGTCGATGGACGTCCCGGGAGCATTCCATGGGCCGAATCCACTTCGAATCCGTCGGACAAATCGACCCGGACGACGACGCGACCGAAATCGCCCGTCGCCAGGCGGTCCCTTTGGTCCCGGTCATGATCATCGGGGCGATCATCGCCGTGCTCGCGGCCGGGGCCGGCTACGTGCAGTCCCGGGTCTTTGGCCAGGTTCCCTTGGAGGCGCTTGGCGACGTCCAGCAGCGCGCGGCTGGCCAACACAAACATGTCGCGATGTTCTTTTCGAGCGCGGATTGCGTCCCCTGCACCCGAATGCGCACCGAATCGCTCGCCGACCCCGGCATCAAGGCGATCCTGGACCGCCGATTCATTCTGTATGAGATCGATGTGCACGCCCGCGGCTCGGAAACCGTCACCGCGGCCTACGAGATCGACGGCGAACTCCCAGCTTTCGTGCTTGCCGCCTCGACCGGCCACGTGCTCATCGACTTGGACGGCGAGCCGATGCGGGCCGACGGCTACCTGGACACCGTCGCCCTGCAAGACTTGCTGACCCGCGAAGTCGGGGCCAAGCGGTCGCGGTACACGCCCGACGGCGGCCCGACTCCGACACGGGCCGGCGAGGGACGCCGCATCGGCCAGAACGACTGAGATGCGCGGGACGCTCGCCGCCGGGCAACGGTTGCCGCCTTGAGCTGAACCCGCGCGCCTCTCCACGCACCAACGAAACACGGGCCGGTGATGAGCGAGAGTCGCCCGTCACCGGCCCGTTGTTCTTTGGGGTCACCCGTTCAGTGGATGCGCTCGCCCGATCGCGGCTCGCACATCACCGGGAGGCCCAGATGGCGTTGTCGCCTCAGCCGGGACACGGGCCCCAGCCGGCGAGCACGGCGAGCAGGTCGCCGACCGCGACGTCGCCCGAGTTGTCGATGTCCGCCGGGCAGTCCTTGCCCTTGGGGCAGGCGCCCCAACCGGCCAAGACCGACAGCAGGTCACCGGTGTCGACCGTGCCGGACATGTTGATGTCCGCCGGGCAGGGAGCGGACGTGCAGTCATCCGGCACGCCGTCCAGGTCGGCATCGTTCGAGCCGGCCGTCACGTAGGTCACCACGGCCTCGATGAACGAACCGTTGTTGCAGTCGGCGGGATCCACCGCACCATTGCCCGAGAAACCGATGACCGCATTGCTGCCGGCGGGCACCAGGTCGTTCCAGGTGGCGGCGGGAATCGCCAGCTCGTCTTCGTCGGCCGGATCGGAGCAATTGCCGCCGACGGTGAAGATGGTGCCAACGTTCGTGCCGTTCACCGTCACCGCGACCCGCTCGAAGGCCAGGTCAAAGTCGCCGCGGCCGATCGCGCTGATCAGCACGTCCGCCGCCGCCTCACCGGCATTGGCCAGCGTGAACGACTGCACGGTGCCGCCGCCGATCGGCGACAGGGTGCCGGACTCGACGTCCACCACCTGCGACACTTCGCAGCTGTCAACGATGCCGTTGTTGTTGCAGTCGTCGGCGCCGCCGGCGATGTCGCAGACATCCGGGATGCCGTTGCGATCGCAGTCGGCCAGGATGCCTTCGGCGATCTCGCATTCGTCGGGCTGGCCGCTGCCATCGCAGTCGGCCGGATCGTTGACCCGCTCGAACGCGCCGATGTCGGCGATCACGTCGCCGCCCAGGCCGCCGGGCAGGCCAGTGTCGGCCGAGCAGCCGTCATCGGTGAACCGCGGGTTGCCCAGGAGATCGACCATCGTCCCGGCCGGGACGCGCGTGTTGTTGCCCGCATCGGCGGCCGGCGAGCCGGCGAGGAAGGACGGATCACCGCCGGCCGGGTTCACCAGCCGCGGATCCGCGTCCAAGTTGTTGGTCCCGGGACCACCCCAGCCGCCGTCAACGATCGACCAACTGATGACGATGCCGGTCTGCGTGTTGACCGAGTTCGGGCTGTTGCCCCAGACAATGCTGTTGTCGACGGTGTGGCCGCCGCCAGTCACGAAGATGCCGCCGCCATTGCTGGACGAGTTGCCGGCGATCGTCGAGTTGTCCATGCGGAGCACCGCACCCTGGGCCGCGAACACGCCACCCGCGTCGCCGCCGGTGGTGGTGTTGCCGGCCACGAGGCAGTTGACGAGCTCCATGGTGAGCCCGCCGCCAAAGGCCTCAAGCCCGCCGGCCCGGCCGGCGCGGTTGTTCAGCACACGGCAGTTGATGAACCGGATGACATTCGTCCCACTGCTGTTGAACAGGTCGAACGCGCCGCCAAAGTTGCCACCGCTGTTGTTCTGGAACGTGGTGTTCTCGAATCGCGGGGCCGAATTGCGCACGTAGCCCGCACCACCGCCGAAGTTGCAGCGGTTGTTCTCGACGACGCAGTTGGACACGAGCGGATCGGCGCCATTGAGAAAGAGCAGGCCGCCGCCGCGGTCCGAAGGATCCGTGCCGCCGTCAGCATTGCCCCCGCTCACGACGAATCCGTCGAGCCGCGAAGCATTGGTGATCGCCCCGCCGGTGGCGGTGACGACGTGCAGGCTGTTCTCCGGCCCCGGGCCGCCGAGGTCATCGCCGTTGAGGTCGCCCGACAGAATCGCGGGGAACATCGCCGGATCGCGGTCGTCAAGCGACGCTTCGCCGCCCTCGAAGCCGCCGTACAGAGCGACGCCGGCTTTCATGACGAAGCTCACGTTGCGGTTGGTGCCGGACGTGGGGACGTACGCACCGTCGGCCACCCAGATCTCGTCGCCACTGGTGGCGGCGGACAAGGCCGACTGCACGCCGAGCTCGCCGCCAAAGGCGGTGGCCCAGGACGTGCCATCACCGGAACCGGCCGGGAGGCTCGCGTCGACAAAGATCGGACCGCCCGCGGCGGCGAGGCCGGCAAAGACGGACGACGACAGACCGGCCGCCAGGGCCGGGATGATTCGATGCTGCATGGGGAAAGGTCTTTTCTCTTCTGGGATCGAAGCGAGGGGGTCAGGGATCGACCGAACCGGGCGAGGTGGGGGACAGCGCCGACGGATGGCCGGCATCCAACGTACCGATCCGGCCCGGGCGGCGCCGATGGCCGAGGGCCAGACCGGCGCAGAAAAACGCCGCGCCGTCCGGAAACCGAACGGCGCGGCGGAAGATGGGCAAGCAAGTGGGATGAAACCCGGCGAGCCGTGTTCAGCCGCCCCCGTGGTCTCCCGTCGATCGGCCCCAGTGCGGCGGCATGTGCTGACGGTACGGGGCATCGCCGGACGCGTCGCCGGACGCCGGCCCCGCGCCGCCATCGGTCGATCCTTCAACGCCGCCGCCCAGCGCGCGGGCCACTTCCTGGAAGCGTTCGCTGTGATCCTCTCGCACGCGGGCCAACTCCCGCGTCGTGTGCTCGAGCTTCCCGACGAGTTCGCGCACCACGCCGTCGAGCGTTTCAATGTCGCGTTGCATGAACGCGATCGTCTCTTCCATGGTGATGATGCGGTCTTCCATCGGCGAGGTTCCGGTCAGCGAGGGTGGCAAGCGATGAGACAGCCGGCGGCCGCCTCCATCCCGTCTATTCAATTCGGCCGGCGACGGACGACCCGCGCGCCGCGGCGTATCACGTTCGCGTGAGTCCGCACTCCGGACACCGCGGCAGGTCGCAGCAGATCTGCCCACAGTCCCGACATCGTTCCGGCTCGTCGTCGAGCAGGTCGACGCGCATCCGTCGGCGCTGCACGAGGTCGATCACCTGCCCCCCGGCGATGATGAGCACCAGCAGCACGACGCCGACCGGCAGCCACGTCAGAACGCCCTGCCGCTGCAGCGCGCTGAAGATCGCGATACAGACGAACGCCAACGCGAACAGCAGGAACGTGGCCCGTCGCGACGCCGGGTGCCGCTCGGCCCGACGGGCGCGGGCCCGCCGCTCGGACCGCGCCAAGCCATGGAGATGATCGTCGACAACGCTCTTGTCCCGCATCGCGCGCCCAGTCTCAGATGATCGAGTCGTGCTTGGACAGGTTGTGGGCCGGCGCGGTGTTCAACTCGACCGGCACGCCCTCGGCCACGGCCCCTTGCAGGTCCTTGGCCGCGTCGGCGTCGACGTAGTCGCTGTGGCAGGAGGCCTTGCCCTCGGCCGACGCGTCGACCGTCTTCTTGGTCTTGCTGGCCAGGCGATGGATCTCTTCCGGCGGCAGCACGCCGCGCTGCTCAAGGATTGCTTGCTGCTCGGGCGTGAGCGCCGCACTCAGGACCGGCTTGTCGCGCCGGTACTCCTCTTCCTTGCCCGACTGGAAGTCCTGGATCTCCTTGGAGATCCGGACGCTGCACCAGTCGTGGCCGCACATCGCGCAGAAGTCGGTATCGACGTCCAGATCTTCGTCGTGGTACGCCCGGGCGGTATCCGGGTCGAAGCTCAACTCGAAGTGCCGTTCCCAGTTCAGCGCGGCGCGGGCCTTCGTCAGTTCATCGTCGCGATCGCGCGAGCCCGGAATGCCGAGGGCCACGTCGGCCGCGTGGGCGGCAATCTTGTAGGCGATGCAGCCTTGCTTGACGTCGTCCTTCTTCGGCAGACCAAGGTGTTCCTTGGGCGTGACGTAACACAGCATCGACGCACCGTGGTAGCCGGCCGACGTCGCCCCGATGCACGAGGTGATGTGGTCGTAGCCGGGGAAGATGTCCGTGACCAGCGGGCCGAGCACGTAGAAGGGCGCCCCGTGGCACAGCGTGCGCTGCACCTTCATGTTGTATTCAATCTGATCGAACGGCACGTGGCCCGGTCCCTCGACCATCACCTGCACGCCGCGGCGCCACGCACGCTCGGTGAGTTCGCCGATGGTGTTGAGTTCCGCGAGCTGCGCGGCATCGGTGGCGTCGGCCAAACCGCCGGGACGCAGGCCGTCGCCGATCGAGAACGTGACATCGTGCTCGCGCATGATGTCGCAGATGGCTTCCCAGTGCGTGTACGTCGGGTTCTGCTGGTTCTTGTCGAGCATCCACTTGGCCAGCAGCGAACCGCCGCGGCTGACGATGCCGATGAGACGCTTGCGCACCAGCGGGAGGTGCTCCTTGAGCACGCCGGCGTGGATCGTCATGTAGTCGACGCCCTGTTCGGCCTGGTGCCGCACGGTGTCGAGGATGATCTCGGGCGTGAGGTCGTCCAGTGTCCGGCCAATGATCATCGAGTAGATCGGCACGGTGCCGATCGGCACGGTGGAATGCTCGAGGATCGCTTGGCGGCAGGCGTCCAAGTCGCCGCCGGTGGACAGGTCCATGACCGTGTCGGCGCCCCAACGCTCGGCCCACTTGAGCTTCTCGACTTCTTCGTCGGTGCCCGAAGACACCGGAGACGCGCCCATGTTGGCGTTCACCTTGGTCTTCGTGGCCCGGCCGATGGCCATGGGGTCAAGCTGGTGGGCCAGGTGGTTGCGGTTCGCGGGAATCACCAAGCGACCGGCGGCAACTTCATCGCGCACCTGTTCGACGGTGAGGTGCGGCTCGCGCTCGGCCACGCGCCGCATCTCGGCGGTGATCTGGCCCAGACGAGCGTGCTCCAACTGGGTGATCGGCGTGAAACCGGCGGGAGCGACCGCGCGGATGGTGCGATCGCCGCGGTTGTGACCGCGGCAGCCGTCGGCGTGGTCTTCGATCGTCCAACCGTCGGGCAGGAAGTCCCAGGCCGTCTTGTCCGACGGGGCGGGCATGCCCGGCGTGTCCGGCGAGGCGTAGGTCAGCGGCCCGCCAACGTCGGACGCGAGGGCGAAAGAGCCCGGCGTGGTGCCCTGGCGTTCGGTGGACGGATTGGTGGCCCCGTGCATGGGGAGCGGGCCATCAAAGGGCGGACGAGGGGCGTTGCCGGAGGTGGTGATCATCGGGGGGTTCCCAGAGGAGGCAGCGCCGGGCGCTGCGTGGCCGAAGGGAACGGGCGGATCGCGAAGTGGGCCGCGGCACAGACCGGGCCCCCTCGGATCGAGCGCATTCCCTCCGCCGGTATGAACCGGATCAGGTTCGACGGGTGCTTCTCAGCGTGGACACCATCCACGCGCCCCGTGCGTCTCAAGGTCTACGATAGTCCGCGGCGTGGGCCGCGCGTGGCCCAGCCGGTGGATTCGGACGGGTCCGATGTGCTTCGCCGCCGCGGCCCCGACCATCGGGCGGCCCGGAACCATCTGGCCCCCGGGCCTCCCGGAACCTCGCCCTTCCATGTCCCCGTCCCTCGCCAGCAGCCCGCAGGGCTCCTTCGCCATCCGGGCGGCCCGCCCCGGCGATGCCCCCAAGATTGCCCGCGTCCACGCCGCGGCGATCGAGGTGTGCCGCGGCCACTACGGCGGCGACGAAATCGACGCCTGGCTGGCCACGGTCGAAGAAGCCTGCCACCGGCGGGCCATCAAGTCCCACCGCGTCCTGGTGGCCGAACGGCACCGCCGCATCGTGGCCTTTGGCGACGTCGACGCGGCCCGCGGCGAAATCGTCCACCTCTATACGTGCCCCACCGTTGCCGGCCGGGGCATCGGGACGGCCCTGCTCCAGGAACTCGAAGCGATCGCCGGCGACGCCAGCCCGCCGACCCTCCACCTGCGGGCCTCGTTGAATGCCGAGGGCTTCTACCGCCGGCGCGGGTACGCGGTGACCGATGGGCCCCGCACGTTCATGCTCGGCGACGTTGATCTGGCCTGCGTCCCGATGGTCAAGGCGGCCCCGAACGGCAAAATCGCCGATTCCTGACCGTGCAGGCCGTCCAAGTGGTCGTTTTCGGCCCCGCATCGGCCGGTCCGCGAAGCCCGCCTCCACGCGACGTCCAGCCGGGCCGATACCATCCAGACCGCGATTCGCCCCCGCCTCCCGGCGGAGCGGCAGGATTCGCGCGAACCCCCGCCGCCCCGCTCCCGTGGGACCGGCGGTCCGGCCACGTTCCTCGGCCGGCGACGGCCCACCCGACTCCGCGGATCCCGCCCATGCGATCGCTCTCCACCACCGCCCGTCTCGTGCTCACCGCCATGCTTGCCGCCGCTGCCTCCGGGCTTTCCGGCTGCACCTCGTTCCGCGATGTCTTCATCGACGCGAACCAGGACCTGGCCCGGGCCGCCGACGGATTCGCCGGCCGCAAGCAGAGCGACCCGGTCGTCATCTACGACACCACCGGCCCGGTCGAAATCGACGTCGACCTGTTCGCCGGGGACGTGACCGTCCGCGTCGACCCCGATCTCGACGGCACCGAGGTCCGCCTCACCAAGCGGGCCACCTTCGGCCGCGGCCGCGGCGACGAGGCCCTCGGCAGCATCGAATCGATCAGCGCGACGTCCCGCGTCGTCCCCGGACGCTTTGGCCAGCGACTCGAGGTCCGGGCCACCAGCGCCCACCCCGAGGACTACCAGCAGCGGGTCAACGTGACGATCCTGACGCCGGGCATCGACGGCCTCAGCATCCGCACCGGCCGCGGCCGCATCAGCGCTCGTGACGCCGCCGGCCCGATCGAACTGTTCTCCGGCCAAGGCCGCATCCGCCTCACGACCAAGGAAGTCCTGCTGGACGAAGTGACGATCGTCACCAACTCCGGGGACGTGGATCTGCGGGCGGCCATCGGCACCGCCGGCGTGCTCGACTTTGAAGCCGTCCGCGGACGCGTCCAGCACGAGGTGGACGAAGGCCGCGTGATCGTGCGACGCGGGACCGGCCCCGGCCGGCTCGACGCGACGGTCGGCGACCGCGACACGCGGTTCACCCTGCGGGCCGCCGACGGCGACGTGCGATTCGCGGTGGTTGAGCGGCCCAATGCCGTCGGCCGCTGGATCATCGACTGATCGATCGAATCCCATGACCCGCGAACGCGACCTCCGAGATCACTGGTTCCGCGAAGCCAAGCGGCAAGGCTATCGATCGCGCGCCGCCTTCAAGCTGACCGAGATCGACGACAAGCGCGAGCTGTTCTTCGAGGGGGCCCGCGTCCTGGACTGCGGCTGCGCCCCGGGCTCGTGGCTGGAAGTTGCCCTCGAACGCGTGGGCGATCGCGGCCGTGTGGTCGGCGTGGACCTGAAGACGATCCGCCCGATCGACGACGCTCGGCTCACGATGCTCGTCGGCGACCTGACGGCGATGTCGGCCGACGAACTGACCGAGCCGAACCGCGGCAAGCGCTACGACGCGGTCATCAGCGACATGGCCCCGAACACGACCGGCGACCGGGCGATGGACCACCACGGTTCGATTCGGCTCTGCCATGCCGTCGTCGATCGCTGCCGCGACGTCCTCAAGCTTGACGGCGCGTGCGTGCTCAAGGCATTCGAGGGCGAGGCCTACCGCGACCTGCTCGAGCGCCTCAAGGCCTGCTTCGGATCGGTGAAGGGCTACAAGCCCAAGGCATCGCGCACCATGAGCACCGAGATGTACCTGATCGCCTTCGGGTACCGCGGGCCGAAGCACGACCCGTGGACCGCAGACCCGGACGAGCCGGCCCCCGCCCCGCCGCCGCCCAAGCCAGTCCGCGGCTGGGGACGCTGAACCGCCTCTTGCGCGCGAGCGCTTTCGCGGCGGCGATTCCGGGCCAGCCACACCGCGCACGATCCGCCCCTCCGGCGAATTCGACGCGCAGCCCGAGCGCGTTTCGGGCGACCATCCACGTTTCAACATCGGCCAAACCCCTTTTTCGAGGGGTTCGCGGCCCATTCCGCTGCTTGGCACGGAGGTTGCAACTGGTCAGGTGACCCGTTCTGGAGTCCCGACCATGAAGCTTCAGTCTTCAACCGTACCGCCCTCTCTGATCTCGCAACTCGACCCGCAGTCCGCGGCCGAAAAGGCAAAGAAGTCGGCCGCCGGCGCAGCGCCCACCGCGCCCGCTCCGCTGCCGGCTCCGAACCTGGCCGATGTCGGCACCAGCGCGCCGCCAACGACGTCGCACGTGGGACCGCATTCGACGGTCGCATCGATGAAGTCGGTGCCCGAGTCGGTGATGCACGAAGAGCTCACCCTCGACGGGCTCATGAAACACTGGGGCATGAGCGACACGGCGTACGACCTGGACGCCAGCGGCACGGTCGACATGCAGGACCTGGTGAAGATGCTCGCCGGCATGGAAGCGGCGAAGGTCAGCGGCACGGGCACCGGCAATGGTCCGCCGCCCCCGCCACCCGGCGATGCCATGGGAGCGGACGCACCCATGAAGCAGAAGATCGGGCCGACGATCTCCGGTGCTCCGCCGGCCCCGCCCGCCCCGTCGGGCAAGGTGCCGTCGTTCGCCGCGACCGATCCCGGCGCGGCCCAGGGCATCGCCCCAACCACGACCACCACCGCCGCGGCAACCGGCACGCCATCGGTCGTCGATGATCGACTGGCCGCCACCGGACCGGTCGAAACGGCGGCGAGCCAGGCCAACGCCAAGAAGCGGGCCATGATCGACGCCCGCGCCGCGGCCGAAGCGGCGGCGAATTCGTCGCCCCTCGGCACCACCGGCGCCGCCCCGATCGACCCGGCCATGGCCGCGGCGATCCCCGAGGTCAAGGACGCGGCCAAAGCAGCCGGCCTGAAGGACGCTGGCGGCGACGCGAACCGCATCGATCCGCTGCTCGCCGCGACCGCCCCCGATGGCGCGGCCCCGATCGCCGTCGACGACCTGCTGAGCAATGTCGATCCGTCCCTCGCGACGCCCGACACCGCCAGCGAAGAATCCACCGCCCCCACTGTCGAAGGACTGATGGAAGCCTGGGGCAGCGACGACGCCATGTACGACCTGGACGGCAATGGCACCGTCGGCATGAACGACCTGCTGCAGATGCTGGCCGGCATGGACGACGGTGGCGGCGACGGCGACACGCCCGCCCCCACGCTCGACGGCCTGATGAAGGCCTGGGGCACGGACGAACCGATGTACGACCTGGATGGCGACGGCTCGGTCGGCATGAACGATCTGCTGCAACTGATCGCCGGCGAGAACGACCCGCCGTCGGGACTCGACCTGCCGGATGACGCCAAGGTGGCCGAGTTCGCCGCCGCCTGGGGCACGAGCGATCCCACGTTCGACGTGGACGGCGACGGCATCGTTGGGGAACGCGACCTGGCCGCCCTGATGGCCGGCATCAAGGATGCATCCGCCGGCAGCATCGCCGCGACCGATCCGACGGCCACCGATCCCGCGGTGGACGCCCTGCTCGAAACGCTCGCCGCGGTCGAGCCCAAGGAAGCCGACAAGGCGGCCGACGTCGGCACGACGGGTGCGGCCACCACCGGCCACACGGTGCCGGCCGAACTCTCGAACGTCGCCCCGGACCGCGCCCTCCGCATGGAAATGCTCGGCGGACCGACCAGCCCCTGGGCCCGCCTGGCCCTGACCGACGCCACCACCGTCGACATCAGCACCGTCGCCGGCCTCAGCGACTACTCGGTGCAGGCGGCGACCGTCGGCACCAAGGAAGCGGCGGCCGACGTGATCGCGGCCAGCGTCAAGCAGCGGCTGAACACCCTCGGCTTTGGCGACGCCCCGCCCACCAACCTCCACGAGATCGTGGACGGCCTGAAGCTCAGCGACGCGGATGCCTCGATGGTGATGGACCGCCTCAACGCCCGCTATCCCAAGGGCCTCGGCCTGAGCGTGGTGGCCTGACCCGCCGCCAAGGGTGCATCGCCGGCCGCCAGCCGGCGGCGCTGCCGTGACCGGCCCGCGATCGGTCAGAGATCGGTCAGAGATCGGCCTGCGATCGACAACCACCCGCGGCGGCCGCCCAGCCTCGCCCCGCTTTCACGCGATACCATCGCCCTCCCCGCGCCCTTCTCGGCCCGGGGAGGGCGACTTTTCGATTCAGGCGGGAGCCGGCAGACGATGAGCAGCAGCGAGGCAGCGGTGGGAACGGGCGCACTGACCAAGAACGCGAACCGGCGAGAGGGACCGCTGCGATGCGCGGTCGTCGGCGTCGGTCGCATGGGTCGCCACCACGCCCGGGTGTACGCCCAGGGCGAGGGCACCACGCTGGTTGGCGTGGTCGACCACGATCCCAAGCGAGCCGGCGGCATCGTCGAAGAATGGGGCGGCAGCGCGTTCGGCTCGATCGATGAGCTGCTCGCCGCCGGCGTGGACGCGGTCACCATCGCCACGCCCACGATCCACCACCGGGCCGCGGCCGAACAACTGCTCGCCGCCGGCGTCGCCTGCTTGGTCGAGAAGCCGCTGGCCCCCGACGCGGCCGAAGCCGAAGCCATCGCCACCGCCGCCCGCGCGTCCGGCGCGGTCCTGCAGGTCGGCCACATCGTCCGCTACGACCCGGTGATGGTCGCCATGCGTTCGATCGAAGACATCACCCCGCGTTTCATCGAGATGGACCGCATCAGTCCGATGACCTTCCGCAGCGTGGACGTCGGCGTGGTGCTGGACATGATGATCCACGACCTCGACCTGTTGCTCATGCTCGTCGGCAGCGAGCCGGAAGAGGTGCACGCCAGCGCCGTGGCGGTCATGGGCGAAGCCGAAGACGTCTGCAACGCCCGGCTGGTGTTCCCGCCGGACGAGACCGGCATCCGCTGCGTGGCCAACATCACGGCCAGCCGGCTCGCCCTCAAGACCGAACGCAAGATCCGCATCATCAGCGAGGACGCGTACGTATCGGCCGACTTCGTCAAGCGCACCGGCACCGTCGTCCGCAAGACGGCCAACGCCGAACAACTGGCCGACGTGCGCGGCAAGCTCGCGGCCGGCGCCGACCTGTCGGACATCGACTACCTCGAGCTGGTGAACGTGGACGACCTGACGATCGGCGACGGCGAGCCGCTGAAGCTCCAGATCGACGACTTCATCGACTCGGTCCGGACCGGCCGGGCCCCGAAGGTCGACGCCGACGCCGGATCGGCCGCGGTACGCACCGCCGAGCGGATCGTGGCCGCGGCGCGGGAGGCCGGGGCGCGGATGGTGTGAAAGGCCGAGGGCGGCCAGCCTGACTGATGGCGGCGGGCGCCGGCGGATGCTGACCGGTGCGCGGACCTCGTCATCGACGCCGGCGACCGCTGCATCAGCGTGGAGGTCAAGGCCAGCCGGACCATCCCGGCCGGCGCGCTCGGGCAACGCGGCACGGCTGTACGGCGACTGCCGGATGACGGTCGTCAGGTCCACCGTGTGGTGACTCACGCCGGCGACGAGCGCCAGGAACGCACGAACGGGCGGTTCGTCCCGTGGCACGAGATCGCCAGGGAACCATGGGTCGCCTGAACGCGCGGCCCGAATCGCCATGGACGACCGGGCGGGGAGAATCCCGGCGGATCCGACCACCTTTTCGGTATCACGCCCGCCACGGCGCGACTCTGTTGGCCAGAGAGCCACCGGAGTGGCCCGAACGGAGTCGCTGCGCCCGCACCGCCGGGCACGAACGGGAGTGAAGAAGGACCATGAATCGATCAATCAGCGGGTTGGCGAGTTCCCTGGCCGTGGGCATCATCGCAACGTGGGGCCCGGCGGCCGCCGGCCAGACGGTCGCCCTCGAGCCCGTCGCCGACAACACGCTCTACGAGGATCCGTCCGGCTCGCTGAGCAATGGAGCGGGCCAGCATCTGTTCGTCGGCCGGACCGGCGATGGCACCCGGCGCCGCGGCCTGCTGCGATTCGACGTGGCCGCGGCGGTCCCGGCCGGGGCGACCGTCACGTCGGCCGAGCTCCGCCTGTACATGTCCCGCACCCAGGCCGGACCGCAGAACGTGGGCGTGCACCGCGCGGCGGCGGACTGGGGCGAGGGCACCTCGAATGCTCCCGGCCAGGAAGGCGGCGGAGCCCCGGCCTCGCCCGGCGATGCCACCTGGATCCACACCTTCAGCCCGGGCGAGCTCTGGGCGACGGCCGGCGGCGCGTTCGACACCGCGGCCAGTGCCACGCAGTCGGTGGCCGGCAACGGCACCTACGGCTTCACGTCGGCCGCGCTGGCCGCGGACGTCCAAGCCTGGCTCGACGCGCCGGCCGGGAACTTCGGCTGGCTGCTTCTTGGCAACGAAGCCAGTGGATCGACGGCCAAGCGATTCGACAGCCGCGAGAACAGCTTCGTGGACCGCCGGCCACAGCTCGTGATCACGTACGAGACCGATCTGCCGCCGACGTTCACGTACTTTCAGGATGCCGACGGCGACGGATTCGGCGATCCGGCGGTGAGCATCGAGACGACGGACCCCGTCCCGCCGGCCGGATTCGTCGCCGACGACACCGACTGCGATGACATGAACCCCGACGTCAATCCCGGCATGCCGGAGATCTGCGAGAACGGCATCGACGACAACTGCGATGGCGTGACCGACTGCGGCGTCGACTGCAACGGCAACGGCATCTGTGACCTGGAAGACATCGCGTCCGGCGTCGCCTTCGACTGCGACGCCAACGGCGTGCCGGACGCCTGCGACCTCGCGGCCGGCACGCTGACCGACGGCAACGCCAACGGCATCCCGGACACCTGCGAGGCGCCGTGCTGCGACGGCTTCGAGCCCCGCGCCTTGCTCATGCGATATGTGGCCGAGACGTGCGCCGGGACGAGCCACGGCCAGGATCCGGACGACGTCGAGTGTTTCGACTTCGCCCCGCCGCCGACGACGGCGTTCATCCTGGCCACCGACGACGAGGATCCCTTTGATCCCGACGCGGACACGTGGTTCAGCGGCGTGGTGGACGCCGGCAGTTTGTACTTGATCGACGCGGCGAACAACGGCGACTTCGAGCTGGACTCGCGGACGCACATCCACATCTTCGACGCGTCCGGCACCGTGCTGGTGCAGAGCGTGGAATTCCGCACCCAGTGCGAGGATCCGCTGAGCGTGGGCGATCAATTCGGCGCGTCGCTCATCGTGGACTGCGGCGGCGGCCCGACCCCCGTCGGCCCGACGTGCCTGACCGATCTGGACGGCGACGGGATGACGGGCCTGACCGACGTGCTTGAGGTACTGAGCCAGTGGTCCGGCTTCGGCAACGGTGACGTGGACTGCGACGGGACCGTGGGCTTCACCGATCTGCTGGGTGTGATCAGCCAGTGGGGGCCGTGCTGAGCCGCGCGGGCGGCCGGGCTCCGGAGTGACCACATCGCCGGCCCGTCGACCTCACCCGAGGCCTTCGTCGCCGCACTCGGGACATCGCGCGCCGGCCCGCGTCCCGCGAAGGGCGTAGCCGCACGCCCGGCAGACCGCGTCGTCCGCCCGCATCCGCCGGACCGGCTTCCCGGTCGGCAGGTCGCGCACCGTGGCCGAGGCCTGGCGTTCGAGGGCGGCGCGCTTCTCGGCCACACGGTCGGCGCGCCCGGCGGCCTGCTCCGCCACCGCGACCGACCACCGCAGGTGCTCGGAGAGCTCGAAGAGCGCGAGCATCGCCTTCCACATCAGGATCGACCACGGGATCAGCACCAGGACGATCATGCCGAAGACGATGGTCGCCGGCATCTCGACCGAGCCCAGCAGCCAGAAGCCGCCGACGGGCACGGTGACGAACGCGGCGGTCTTGAATCGCTCCGACGCGTCGTTGCACTCGGCCAGCAGGCAGACGCTCGACAGGACGACGAGGGCCACGGCGGTGGCCACGGCCCCGGCCATGCGGCCGAGGAAGCTCAGGCCCTCGACGAGACGGACGGGCCCGGTGGTCATCTCCGCCGCCACCAGCGGGCCCAGGGAACAGACCGGCCAGGCGATCATCACGCCGAGGACGACGGGCCGGAGGCCGAGCGGCGCCCAACCGGCCGATCGCCAAATGCCCGGCGTGAGGGTCATCCACGCGGCGACGGCCCACGTCGCGGTGGCGGCGCACCGCAGGAGCGAGACGTTGACCAGCGGGTCGGCCAGCATGGCGGCGGACGTTCCGACGCCGAAGATCCTCTGGACGAGGACGAACCACGCGGCGAATACGGCGACGAGGCAGCCGATGCCGGCGATCCGTGCCGCTTGGCCGCGCCGGACGCGGTCGGCGGCGGGCAGGGTGAGGAGCGGATCGGGCGGGGCGGCGAACCGGGCGCGGCCGGTCGCGGGGGTTCCGGCACCCCCGGCCGCATCGCGCCCGCCATCGGCCCCGCCCGCCGAATCGGCGCCGGCCCCGCATTCGGGACACGCCCGGCCCTCGATGAGGCCACGGCGGTTGTACCCACAGTTCCAGCACGGCTGGTCGGTCGTGATCCGGCGGACGAGCTTCGTCGCGTCCGACGCGTTGTCACCGCGGGCATCCCGCGCCGCGTTCCGGGCGGCGAGGGACGCCAGATACTTCTCACTCAGCGGGGCCATGCGTTGAAGGTACGGTCCGGATCACGCTCCGGCGCGGAGGAATCGAGGGACGCGGCCGGCCGGGCGGCGGCCGGGTGGCTCTCCCGGCAGGCCTCCGGGTGGACGTCGACGGCGACATCCGCCGAGCGGAGCGCGGCGCCGATCGCCCAGACCCCGACCAGCCCTCACGGGCCGTGAGAGCCACTTTCATCGGCAGATTGAAAATCCAATTTTCAATCTGCCGAGATCTTCCGGGGCTCCTACTCCTGCTCCTCCATGGTCGATCGCGATCTCGCCCCCCAGCTTCGGAAGGCCGCCGAGGCGTTCCCCGCCGTGACCCTGACCGGTCCCCGGCAGAGCGGCAAGTCAACGCTGTGCCGCGGCGTCTTTCCTGACCGCCCGTACGTCAATCTCGAGTCTCCCGACGTTCGGGCGTTCGCCATCGACGATCCGCGGGGGTTTCTCGCCGCGCACGCTGGCGGGGCCATCCTTGACGAAGTCCAGCGGGCCCCCGATCTGCCGTCGTGGCTCCAACCCATCATCGACGACGATCCGGCTCCCGGTCGATGGATCCTCACTGGGTCGCAGCACCTTCCGCTGAGCGAGACGATCGGACAGTCGCTCGCGGGCCGCACCCGCATCCTGCACCTGCTCCCCCTCGCCCGGCCGGAGGTCGAGCGTTTCACGGACCATCCGACGGACTTCGAGGGATCACTGCTGGCCGGCGGGTATCCACGGATCTGCGACCAGGGGATCGAGCCGGGTACGTGGCTCCAGTCGTACGTGGCGACCTACATCGAACGGGACGTGCGAACGATTTCGAACGTCGGCAACCTCACGAAGTTCCAGCGGTTCGTGCAATTGTGCGCGGGCCGCACGGCAAACCTCCTCAATCTGAGCGGCCTTGCCGGCGACGCCGGCATCACCCAGCCCACGGCGCGTACCTGGCTCAGCATTCTCGAGACGACGTTCCTCGTCCATCGCCTTCCCGCGTTCCATACGAACGAGCGGAAGCGGCTCGTGAAGATGCCCAAGCTGCACTTCCACGACGTCGGGCTCGCCGCCTGGCTGCTCGGCATCCGCCGGCGGGAGCACCTCGATGCGCACCCGCTGCGGGGATCGCTCTTCGAGACCTGGGTCGTGTCCGAGATCTTCAAGCACCGATCGAACCGAGGCGAGACCGCCGGCATGTTCACGCTCCGCGATCGCGACGGCCGCGAAGCGGACGTGCTCGTCGAGACCGGCGATCGACGCCTCCTCGTCGAAGTCAAGGCGAGCCGCACGATTCCCAATGGTGCGCTCGGCCAGCTCGAGTCCGTCGCCGAACTGCTCCCAGCCGACGGCCGGCCCGTTCACCGCATCGTGGTCTACGCCGGTGACGAGTCGCAGCGTCGATCGGACGGTGAGATCGTCTCGTGGCGCGACCTGGCCAGCGTCGACTGGGTGACCTGAGGGACGAGTCCCGAATCGCGCGCGGCCGCGCATCCCCAACGACGCATCGACTCGTGATTTGGCTGGTCGACCCCGGGGGCCCGGAGTGCCACGGCGAGTCTTGAGCGTCGAACACCTCGTCTCGACCGATCCGCACGTGCCCCACGCTCCCGCCACTTCCCCGGCCCGAGGAGCTTCGGCGACTCCGCCGATCCGACTCCGCCCACGGACCGCGAAGACCCGTACGCGAGGATTCCCCGCCCAGTCGCTCCCGGCCCACCGGCGGAACGGCCGGCGGCTCCCGGCTCCGAGCCTCGAGTCCCGATCCCCATCCCCGAGTCCCAGGTCCCAGGTCCAGGTCCCAGATCCCAGATCTCCAGTCCCGAAGCATCAGCTCGCGGCCATGCGGTGGCCGGTCCC